>NZ_JAJQKY010000001.1:0-814671 GCF_021213715.1 Pseudomonas sp. CP-1 | reverse complement strand
AGTCTCCGGCACCTCCGGCTCCGACGACTGGCGCTCCCCGGTCGCAGGGTGAGTTGACAGGCACACCGGTCGTACACCTGTACGGCCGGTTCTCCGTCGAGCCGAAAATGTCCGCTACTTCGCGAAATCGACACAGAGCCAAGACTTTCGGCAGCGGCTGAGCAAGAGTAACGTGGGGCTCGCTTCTCCAACGGATGGGGGAGGAACCGCCCGCCAGGAACAAGGAACGATCCATGCGTCAAAGGGACCTGAAATTCACCTTCGTCGTCGGCGAAGGGAAACTCGCGTTCGATGTCGTCGAGTTCGAACTGGAAGAAGCGCTCTGCGAGCCTTTCCGCCTGAACCTGAAGCTGGCCAGCGACAAGAACGCCATCGATTTCAAGCAGGTACTCGACCAGCCGGGCACCTTCACCCTCTGGCAGGACGGCCGTCCGGCCCGCTATGTCCATGGCATCGTCAGCCACTTCACCCAGGGCAGCTCGGGTTTTCGCCGGACCCGCTACGAACTGCTGCTGGAACCGCAGTTGGCGCGCCTGGAGCTGTGCTGCAACTGGCGGATATTCCAGGAGAAGAGTGTTCCGGAGATTCTCCAGGCGCTGCTCAAGGAGCACCGGGTGCTCGACTACGAACAGCGTATCTACCACGAGCACCTGCCACGCGAATACTGCGTGCAGGCCGGCGACAGCGATCACTACCTGCACGACCGGCTGGCCTTCGAGGAAGGCCTGGTCTACTACTTCCGCTTCGACGAACACCGCCACACCCTGGTCTGCAGCGACCGGCTCTACGTCCAGGAGCGTATCGCCGGCGGCCCGGTACTGTTCAGCGCCCAGCCGGAGGGTGACAACCCACAGCCGGTGCTTCATTCTTTCCGCTACAGCGAAAATGTTCGTACGGCTCGACAGACCCAGCGGGACTACAGCTTCAAGCGCCCGACCTACGACCAGGAGCATCATCTCGCTGGCGAGGCGCTCGAGCATCAGGACTCGTCCTACGAGCGCTACGACTACCCCGGTCGCTACAAGAAGAGCGGCGCGGGCCGGCCTTTCAGCGAAAGCCGCCTCAGAGGACATCGGCGCGATGCACGGGTGGCATCGGTCAGCGGCGACGACCCGCGGCTGATCCCGGGCCACGCCTTTGCCCTGGAAGGTCATCCGCGTGCCGACTTCAACGCCTGGTGGCGGCCGGTGCGGGTGATCCATCGCGGCACCCAGTATGCCGGCCAGGAGGAAGAGTCCGCCGACGCCCCTCTGGGGGTGAGCTACGACCTGCGCGCCGAACTGGTACCCGAGGACGTCGAATGGCGTCCCGCACCGCTGCCTCGGCCGCGTATCGATGGTCCGCAGATCGCGACGGTAGTCGGCCCGGCAGGGGAAGAGATCCATTGCGACGAGTGGGGACGGGTGAAGGTCCAGTTCCCCTGGGATCGCGAGGGACGTCACGATGAATTCAGTACCTGCTGGATACGGGTCGCGCAGAACTGGGCGGGTGCCGACTGGGGACACATGGCGATCCCGCGGATTGGCCAGGAGGTGATCGTCGATTACCTGGACGGCGACTGCGACCAGCCGATCGTCACCGGGCGCACCTACCGGGCGACCAACCGACCGCCCTACGCGCTGCCCGACCACAAGATCCTCAGCACCATCAAGAGCAAGGAGTACAAGGGCAGTCGGGCCAACGAGCTGCGCATCGACGACACCACGGCGCAGATCAGTGCGGCGCTGATGAGCGACCACGGTGCCAGCGCGCTGCACCTGGGCTACCTGACCCATCCTCGGCCCGAAGGCGGCAAGCCACGCGGCGAGGGCTTCGAACTGCGCACCGACGAACATGGCGCGGTGCGTGCGGCCAAGGGGCTGCTGCTGAGCACCGAGGAGCAGCTCAGGGCCGGCGCCGGCCATCTCGACCGAGGCGTCGTGGTGCAGGTGCTGGAGGCGGCGCTGGAGCTGGCCCGCGAGCTGGGCGACTACGCCGGGGAGCACCAGGGCGTGGGGCACGACGCGGCGCCGCAGCAAACCCTCCAGGAAGCCGTGCGCGACCTCGGCCACGGTGCCAACGACGAGTCCGGCAAGAGCAACGGAGGCAAGCCGGCGATCGCCTTGAGCGGTCCGGCAGGGATCGCCGCGGCGACGCCGGCGAGCCTGACCCTGGCCGCCGGCGAGCACGTCGACAGCGTGGCCCGGCAGAACCAGCAGGTGACCGCCGGGCAGAAGGTGGTGATCAACGCCGGCAGCGACATCGGCCTGTTCGCCCAGGGCGGCGAGCTGCGCCAGATCACCCACCAGGGGCCGATGCTGCTGCAGGCGCAGAAGAACGACATCCGCCTGGAAGCCGAGCAGAGCGTGGAGGTCAGCGCCAGCCAGCAGCACGTGCTGGTCACCGCGAAGGAGCACATCACCCTGATGTGCGGCGGCGCCTACCTGACCCTCAAGGGCGGCAACATCGAGCTGGGCATGCCCGGCAACTTCGTGGTCAAGGCGGCGAAGCACAGTCATGTCGGTCCCGCTCATGCATCGACCAGCTTCAACGCCTGGGATTCGACACCGTTCGATGACCGGTATGTCCTGCGCGACGAAGCCACGCTGGAGCCGTTACCCAATATCGCCGTTGAAGTGATACGAGGCGATGGTGGTGTGGTGAAACTGATGACCGACAGCCAGGGCCGTTTACCCAAGCAACAACACCTGGCCATGGACCCGGTGCAGATACGCATCCTGGGCAAGGGCAGTCACAACAGCGACACGGAGTCCAACACATGAGCAGCGAACCGCTCGAGCCGAATCAGGATGTGATCATCCCTCGCTCTCGCGACAGGCTGGGACGGCCTGTCTACAAGGCGCAGTTGACCCGTACCGACAACCAGAGCGAAAAGGTGGCGCTGGTTCGGCAGACCGCTCCCCTGCCGGTGATCTTCATTCCGGGGATCATGGGAACCAACCTGCGCAACAAGGCAGATAAAAGTGAGGTCTGGAGGCCGCCGAATGGTCTGTGGCCTCTGGGAGATTTCGCTGCCTCGTTTGGTGCGTTGTGGACTTGGGCCTGGAGGGGCCCAAAGGTCCGTCAAAAACTTCTGAGAGCCGAGAGAGTGGAAGTCGATGACCAAGGCACGATCGATGTCGGCCAGTCTGGCCTGGATGAAGAGGCTGCCCGCCTGCGCGGCTGGGGCAAGGTCATGCGCAGTGCGTACAACCCCGTCATGGGATTAATGGAGAGGCGACTGGATAACATCGTCAGCCGTAGGGAACTCCAGGCATGGTGGAATGACGAAGCCCTCTCTCCTCCTGGAGATCAGGGTGAGGAGCAGGGAAAGGTGGGGCCGATCGATGAAGAGGAATTGCTCAAGGCCAGCCGATACCAGTTCGACGTCTGGTGCGCCGGTTATAACTGGCTACAGTCCAATCGGCAGTCGGCGCTGGATGTACGCGACTACATCGAGAACACGGTGTGGCCCTTCTACCAGAAGGAGTATGGTCTCGATCCCGAGCAAATAAGTCGTATGAAAGTCATTCTGGTCACCCACTCTATGGGAGGGCTGGTGGCGCGTGCCTTGACGCAGTTGCACGGCTATGAGCGCGTATTGGGGGTGGTGCATGGCGTGCAACCTGCGACGGGTTCCTCGACCATCTACCATCATATGCGTTGTGGCTATGAAGGTATCGCACAGGTCGTGCTGGGACGAAATGCCGGTGAAGTGACAGCCGTTGTCGCCAACTCGGCCGGCGCGCTGGAGTTGGCCCCTAGCGCCGAATACCGGGAAGGACGTCCCTGGCTGTTTCTGTGCGACGCGCAAGGCCAGGTACTCAAGGATATTGATGGAAAGCCTCGGGCTTATCCGCAGAACCAGGATCCTTATGAAGAGATATACAAGAGCTCTACGTGGTATGGATTGGTGCCTGAACAAAATGCACAATATCTAGACTTATCAAACACTGAAAATAAAAAGAAAAATCCCAGGGTAATTTTTGAGAAGAAAATTGATGCTATTGCTGACTTTCATAATGAATTGGCTACGGCGGGCTACCACGTCGAAACCTATGTTCATTACGGTGCTGACGATAGCCGCCATAGTTGGCGTGATTTGATCTGGAAAGGTGACCCGACCCCTCTGGAAACCCCTGGCGCCACACTCAACGACGATGAGAACGGCACTTACAACAGTTGGTTCCGCCGGGGCTTGCCCACCATAGTGCAGGGTCCGCTGGAGGCGGGAAATCCACTGGACGCTTCCGGCAGCGGAGGTGACGAAACGGTACCGACCGACTCCGGCCAGGCGCCTGCCCTGGCAGGTGTCAAGGCCAGCTTTCGGCATGGCAGCAAGGGCAAGGGACAGGCCAATACCAAACGGGGCTATGAGCACCAGGAGAGTTACAACGATGCTCGTGCCCAATGGGCAGCGCTATATGGTGTGATCAAAATCACCCAGTTGGCGGATTGGCATCCTAATGACAAAGGAGGGACATGATGCATCCCCGTCGGTTGTTTGCTGTACTTGGGTTGGTGGTCTTGACCAGCATGACCAGTTGTACTTCGTTTTCTTCTTCTCGGAGCCCTTCCATGGACAAGACCGGATGGATCACTCATTGCTTTGGTCGCTTTCTGATTGATCTGCCGCCTGACGCGGTAATTAACGCCGGATACTATCTATGGGGCGACAACATCCAACGGCTAGATGGCACACCTGCTGAGCTAGCAGCCAGGATTGCCCATCGCGAGCAAGAGTTACGGAATGGCATTCATAAAAAAACAAAGGAGAGCATGTTTGTTCGGAGGGCGGAAGACAAGGCTGGAGCCATTAGCCTGTGGTCTTGGGATTCGAATGCTAGTTTGCTTTCTTATAGGGTTGACTCATATTTTGTGGCTCATCCCAAGGGAGAGGTTTTTCTATACTCAGGAGAAGTTACTCACGACAAAGAGAAGGAAGGGGAGGAAGCTATCAATGATATATCCCGAAGCCTTCGCTCTCGCGAGCCCAAAGAAGCTCCAACTGAGCCGGGCTTTTGCATTGATCATGCCTATATTGCAGGGGATAGTTTTCAAGATGAAGAGTTTGGCGTAGGTGTTACCTTTCCCAATCACCCTGGTGCGCGCTTTGAATTCCGCTCCTCCACGGGATCTGAGCTAAACAGCCTTCTTGAGCGAGTCGACGGCTTCGTGCAGAACATGCTCGCTACGGTTGCTGGAGTCGAGAGATTGAGAAAGGGGAAGCACCCTGTGGGGAGCCTTCCGGGAGAGGAGTACTTGGTTGCGGGAAGCAACAAGGGACAGCGCGCCTACACATTCATGTGGGAGGTTCAAGGCAAGGAGGAATCGCTAACCGAGCCCAATCTTACTGCGGGACTGGCGGTACTGGAACGCAGCAATGAAAACGGTAAACCACCGCCCCCTGCCTTCAAATCGGACAAAGAGGCTTTGGAACTGTGGGACGCCATTGTCGATTCGATCCGCGTGCGCCCGACGTCTTCATCGCCGCGTGGCGGAAATGCCGGTCCTTCCCCTGCTCCGAAACCCGCTACGCCTGGCGGCCAAACGCTGGGTGATGACTATGTCTACGAGGAATTCCTCTCCAGCCTGAAGCCAAAAGACAGCTGGCTGGACGACCTATAGGAGCAACCCGCGATGGACATCATTCGCCTTGGCGACACCACCAGCCATGGAGGCACGGTGATTGAGGCGTTCGGCCAGACCGACCTCAACGGCAAGCCGATGGCCGGTGTAGGCCACCAAGTGGTTTGCCCCTTGTGCAAGGGAACCTTCCCCATTACCGAAGGTAGCGCCCTGCTGGATGTGAATGGGGTCCCGGTCGCGCTACATGGGATGAAAACAGCTTGTGGTGCCAGCCTGATTGCCAGTGGCCCGTTGGGCGCTGCCGAAAGCTGAAAAAGGGGGACGTTCGATATGCCGAACGACTTCGGCGACCTCCTTCGTGCCTCTCCTGTAGAACGCTCAGGAAAACTCCGCCGGCTTCTTGCCCAGCATGACCTGCCCCGAGCCTTGGCACCTTGGCCAGTCTGCCGTTGTGCACTCCAGCAAGCGCTGGCGGCATTCTCTTTGCTCGTTGAGCGTCTCCATTGCCGCCAGGATCTACTGGCGCTCAGATAGCCGGTTGCTCTCGCGCACGTCGCTGCTTGTAGTCGCCAATGCAAGCAGGCGTTCCGCAAAGACCCATGGCTGATCCCGGGCGACAGGGTTCAAGGCCTTGCTGCACCGGGCTTGCGCTCACTGAGGTAGGGGTCGCTGAAAACTCCCAGCGGCTAGAGCACGTCGGCTATCCGACCAATGTCGTACACCGCCGGGCGTCCCGGGGGTAGCCGGCGCCAGTTCTATGGATACAGTGGAAGCAGCTCTGGAAAGCCTGTAGTAGACCGATTGGTCAACTACAA
This sequence comes from Pseudomonas sp. CP-1, assembly GCF_021213715.1. Taxonomy (NCBI): domain Bacteria; kingdom Pseudomonadati; phylum Pseudomonadota; class Gammaproteobacteria; order Pseudomonadales; family Pseudomonadaceae; genus Pseudomonas; species Pseudomonas sp. CP-1. Next base: position 808,288 of record NZ_JAJQKY010000001.1, on the reverse strand, counting down.
AAAATTACTTTGTATACAAAAAATCGATTGAATCGAGCACACAACGGGGATATAAAACACCCCACCGCATCGCCCTGAAGCCTGGGGTGGATGTTCGGCCAGAAATACCCGGCCGCCGGAACCTGCCTTTTCCGGTGTCCGCCTGCGACTGACAACAATAAAAACGCCTGAGGTGTTGCATGTCCGTGGTAACTGATCGCCGCATCCCCGACTCGCCCGTAGACCAGCGCCTGCCTCTGACGCAGCTGCTGCTGGTGGGCTTCCAGCATGTGCTGCTGATGTACGGTGGCGCCGTCGCCGTGCCTCTGATCGTCGGCCAGGCGGCCGGCCTCTCGCGCGAGGAAATCGCCTTCCTGATCAACGCCGACCTGCTGGTCGCCGGCATCGCCACCCTGGTCCAGTCGCTGGGCATCGGCCCGATGGGCATCCGCATGCCGGTGATGATGGGCGCCAGCTTCGCCGCCGTCGGCAGCATGGTGGCGATGGCCGGGATGCCCGGCGTGGGCATCACCGGGATCTTCGGCGCGACCATCGCCGCCGGCTTCTTCGGCATGCTCATCGCCCCCTTCATGTCGCGCATCGTGCGTTTCTTCCCGCCGCTGGTGACCGGCACGGTGATCACCTCGATCGGCATGTGCCTGTTCCCGGTGGCGATCAACTGGGCCGGCGGCGGCAAGGGCGCGGAAGACTTCGGCTCCCTGCACTTCCTGTTCCTCTCCAGCCTGGTGCTCTGCACCATCCTCCTGATCAACCGCTTCATGCGCGGTTTCTGGGTCAACATCTCGGTGCTGATGGGCATGGGCCTGGGCTACGCGATCGCCGGCGGCATGGGCATGGTCGACCTCGGCGGTCTGGCCGAGCGCCCCTGGTTCGACATCGTCACCCCGCTGCACTTCGGCGCGCCGACCTTCGACCTGGCGCCGATCCTGTCGATGTGCCTGGTGGTAGTGATCATCTTCGTCGAGTCCACCGGCATGTTCCTCGCCCTGGGCAAGATCACCGGCCGCGAGATCACCCCGACCGAACTGCGCCGCGGCCTGCTCTGCGACGCCGGCGCCTCGTTCTTCGCCGGTTTCCTGAACACCTTCACCCATTCCTCGTTCGCCCAGAACATCGGCCTGGTGCAGATGACCGGGGTGCGCAGCCGCTACGTCACGGTGGCCGCCGCCGGTTTCCTGATCCTCCTCAGCATGCTGCCCAAGGCCGCCTTCCTGGTCGCCTCGATCCCGCCGGCGGTACTCGGCGGCGCCGGCATCGCCATGTTCGGCATGGTCGCCGCCAGCGGCATCCAGATCCTCCACGAGGCCAACATCACCGACCGCCGCAACCAGTTGCTGGTGGCGGTAAGCATCGGCATGGGCATGGTGCCGGTGGTGCGCCCGGACTTCTTCGCCCGCCTGCCGGTCTGGATGGAGCCGATCACCCATAGCGGCATCGCCATGACCGCGATCTGGGCGGTGGTGCTGAACCTGCTGTTCAACATCCTCAGCCGCAACGACCGCAGCCACTTGTGCGGCAGCCACGCGCCGGCGCCCAAGCACTCCTGACTCCCTGGCGGACCGGCGACACTTCCGGTCCGCCCTTCCCTCGGGCCGGACTTCGTCCGGCTTCTTTTTTTTCCGCTCGCGGTCCGCACCACTCAGTCCCGCCGAAGGAAAGGCCCCGCCTTGCGCTCCAGCAGATGCAGCAATTCCGCCTGCATGTAGGCGTAGTCGTCCGGGATATCCAGGCAGACCAGGCGCTTGCCTTTCATCGCCGCGGCGTGCCGGCGCAGCAGCGCCTGCCGGTGGCGGCGCTCCATGACGACGACCAGCGTCGCCCACTCCAGTTGCTCGCGCTCCAGGGGCGTCTCGGCGTCCGCCGCCAGCCCGGCGGAATCGGTCTCGACGCCCGGCCAGTCGGCGAACAGCCGTTCGGCGCTGGGACTACGCAGGCGGTTGCGGCTGCAGATGAACAGGACCCGGTGCATGGGAGGCTTTCCTTTGCTGGCGCGGCAGGCAGCATGACTTCTTCGCCGCGTTTCGGTGTTGCGCCGCGTCGCTTTTCCCGGGACGGGGCAGCGAGCGGTGCGTGCCGGAACACGGTCGCCCGGGTGGCATGGGGGAGGAAGCGGCGGATGGCGCCGTTGGTGCCATCGCCCCAGGAGGATACCGTCAGCCGCCGGTCATGCTCATGAAACGCAGCACCTGGACCTGCTCCTGGGCGTCGAAGTGATGCCGCTCCGGCTTCAGGTTCAGCGCCGCCACCAGTGCCGCGCTCAGGCGCTCGCGGTCGCCGGGATGGCTGCGCAGCAGTTCGCGCAGGTCGAGCGCCCCCTCGTGGCCGAGGCAGAGCACCAGCTTGCCCTCGGCGGTGACGCGCACGCGGTTGCAGTCGCCGCAGAAATTATTGCTGTGAGGTGAGATGAAGCCGATCCGGCTGGGCTCGTCGCCGATCTGGTAATACCGCGACGGCCCGCCGCTGCGCGCCAGGCTCGGGGTCAGCGGCCAGCGGCGCTCGATGATCGCGCGGACTTCGTCGCTGGTGCAGAGAGTCAGTTCGCGACGGTGGCTGGTGATGCTGCCCAGCGGCATTTCCTCGATGAAACTGATGTCCAACTGGTTGGCCAGGGCGTACTCGACCAGGTCGAGGATCTCGTCGTCGTTGCGGCCCTTCTGTACCACGCAGTTCAGCTTGATCCGCTCGAAACCGGCTTCGCGCGCCGCCTGGATGCCGTCCAGCACCTGCTCCAGGCGATCGCTACGGGTGAAGGCGGCGAAGCGTTCGCGCTGCAGCGAGTCGAGGCTGACGTTGAGGCGGCGGACGCCGGCGGCCTTCAGCTCGGCGGCGCGCTCGCGCAGTTGCGAACCGTTGGTGGTGATCGCCAGGTCTTCCAGTTCCGCACGCTGCCCCAGGCGTGCCAGCAGGCCGGTGATGCCCTTGCGCACCAGCGGCTCGCCGCCGGTGATACGAATGCGCCGCACGCCGAGGCCGATGAAGGCGTCGGCCACCGCGTACAGTTCTTCCAGGCTGAGGACCTGGTCGCGGGGAAGGAACTGCATGTCTTCGCTCATGCAGTAGGTGCAGCGGAAGTCGCAGCGATCCGTCACCGACAGGCGCAGGTAGGTGATGCGACGGCCGAAGGGATCGACCAGGCGGGAATCGGACATAGTGACTCGTTCTGTTCCGGGGGGCTCGCCCGGCGCTCGGTGGGTGAGTGCGAGCGGGCGACTCGATACCCCTAACGAATACTCCAAATACCGGGAAATGTATAGGGCAAATGAACCGGCGGGTCAGGATTTCCCGGGCCTCCGCCTCGCTCGCACCTTGCTTGAGGGGCGCTCCGGGCGGGTGCTACCATCCTCGGCTTCCTGCCGCCGTTGCAGCAATGAAGAACAAGGACTGATGACCAGCATCCGCGAGCGCAACAAGCGCCTGATCCTCCGCGCCGCCAGCGAGGAATTCGCCGACAAGGGCTTCGCGGCGACCAAGACCAGCGACATCGCCGCCCGCGCCGGCCTGCCCAAGCCCAACGTCTACTACTACTTCCAGTCCAAGGAAAACCTCTATCGCTGCGTGCTGGAAAGCATCGTCGAGCCGCTGCTGCAAGCGTCGGCGCCGTTCCGCGTGGAAGACGACCCGCTGCTCGCCCTGCCCGCCTACATCCGCTCGAAGATCCGCATCTCCCGCGAGCTGCCGCATGCCTCCAAGGTCTTCGCCAGCGAGATCATGCACGGCGCGCCGCACCTGCCGAAGGAATACCTCGACGAACTGAACGCCCAGGCCCAGCGCAACGTCACCTGCCTGCAGACCTGGATCGACCGTGGCCAGCTCGCCCCGGTGGACCCGCATCACCTGCTCTTCGCCATCTGGGCGGCGACCCAGACCTATGCCGACTTCGATTGGCAGATTTCCATCGTCACCGGCAAGGAACAGCTCAGCGACGCCGACTACGACGCTGCGGTGGAAACCATCACCCGCCTAGTCCTGAAAGGCTGCACGCCCGACGGGCAATCCGGCAAGAGCGCCGGCCGGCTTCGGCCGCTGCCGCTCTGACCCGCCGCGGCACGCTCAATCGCGTGCCGCCCCCGCCCCAGCGCCGGCTTCGCACCGAGCGGCGTGACGCGGTATTCGACCCGCGGCGGCAGCTCCGCATACACCTCGCCTGGACGCTATCGGCGGAGTTGCTCGAGCACGGTATCCGGGTCAACGCCCTGAGCCCGGGGCCGCCCCGGACGCCAGCGCTGGACAAGGCCGCTACCGATCTCGAGGCCGCCCAGGCGCTGAGGGAGAAGATTGGCCGGGACGCCTGGGGGAGCCGCTGGAGATCGCCAGTGCCGCGCTATTCCTGGCCTCGAACGAGCCCCGCTGCAGGTATGGCACGGAGAACCTGGTGGATAGCGGCGTACGCCACCTGAAGAAGGGAGCGAAGGCCCGGTCCTGGTGAGCGGGCCACAAGCTCAACCGGCGTCGGGCACCAGCCCGACCGCCAGCACGCCCTGGATCGCGCATTGCTCGTCGATATCCGAGGTATCGCCGCTGATACCGACCGCGCCGACCACCTCTGCCTTGTCGTTGCGAATCAGCACCCCACCCGGCGCCGGAACCAGATTGCCATGGGCCAGGGTGTTCACCGCGGAAATGAACGAAGGCCGCTGCTGCGCATCCGCCGCCAGCAGCCGCGACGACTTGCCCAGGGCCACGGCGCCCCAGGCCTTGCCGATGGCGATCTGCGGTCGCAGCATGCTGGCGCCGTCCTCGCGCTGCAGCGCCACCAGGTGGCCGCCAGCATCGAGCACTGCGATGGTCAGGGGCGCGGTGGACAGCTCGCGTCCCACCGCCAGCGCCTGGCGGGTAATGCCCAGCGCGGTTTCCAGACTGATGGTGGTCATGGTCGTTCCTCTCGAGTTGTTAAGGCTAGAAATCGGGAAACCACCCGCTATGCGGGCGCGTTCGAAAATTTGTACCCAATCTAGTAGCCGACCGGCTCTACGAAAGCAACATTCCAGAACAATATGAACATAATTTTGTATACATTTTTTCAAACGCTGGTTTTATAAGCCTGCTAACAAAAATGGTAATTCATTGTTTTTATTAAGGAAAAATTGATTTCAGCAGCTTTTTCCAGCGTATACAACCCATCTTGACCTTGCGCTCCCCCTCTGCCTAGAATCGTTCAAACTTTTGTACACAATTAGTATAAGAACGAGGAACAAAACGATGGCCAGAATGAGAGCAATCGAAGCTGCCGTACTGGTGATGCGCCGCGAAGGCGTGGATACCGCGTTCGGCGTCCCTGGTGCCGCGATCAACCCCATGTACGCCGCGCTGAAGAAGATCGGCGGCATCGACCATGTCCTGGCCCGTCACGTCGAAGGCGCCTCGCACATGGCCGAGGGCTACACCCGTACCAAGGCCGGCAACATCGGCGTCTGCATCGGCACCTCCGGCCCTGCCGGCACCGACATGATCACCGGCCTCTACTCCGCCTCCGCCGACTCCATCCCGATTCTCTGCATTACCGGCCAGGCCCCGCGCGCGCGCCTGCACAAGGAAGACTTCCAGGCGGTCGACATCTCCAGCATCGCCGCGCCGGTGGCCAAGTGGGCGACCACCGTGCTGGAACCGGCCCAGGTCCCCTACGTATTCCAGAAGGCCTTCCAGCTGATGCGCAGCGACCGGCCCGGCCCGGTACTGATCGACCTGCCGTTCGACGTACAGATGGCCGAGATCGAGTTCGACATCGACGTCTACGAGCCCCTCCCGGTGAGCAAGCCGAAGGCCACCCGGGTCCAGGCCGAGAAGGTCCTGGCCATGCTCGACGAAGCCGAGCGCCCGCTGCTGGTGGCCGGCGGCGGCATCTTCAACGCCGACGCCGCCGAGCGCTTCCGCGAATTCGCCGAGCTGACCGGCATCCCGGTGATCCCGACCCTGATGGGCTGGGGCGTAATCCCCGACGACCACCCGCAGATGGCCGGCATGGTCGGCCTGCAGACCTCGCACCGCTACGGCAACGCCACCCTGCTGGAATCCGACCTGGTGCTCGGCATCGGCAACCGCTGGGCCAACCGCCACACCGGCAGCGTCGAGGTCTATACCGAAGGTCGCCGCTTCATCCATGTCGACATCGAACCGACCCAGATCGGCCGGGTGTTCATGCCCGACCTGGGCATCGTCTCCGACGCCGGCGCCGCCCTCGACGCATTCCTCGAAGTGGCCCGCGAATGGAAGGCCGCCGGCAAGCTGAAGTCGCGCGCCGCCTGGCTGGAAAGCTGCCAGCAGCGCAAACGCACGCTGCAGCGCAAGACCCACTTCGACAACGTGCCGGTGAAACCGCAGCGCGTCTACGAAGAGATGAACGAGTTCTTCGGCAAGGATGCCTGCTACGTCAGCACCATCGGCCTGTCGCAGATCGCCGGCGCACAGTTCCTCCACGTCTACCAACCGCGCCACTGGATCAACTGCGGCCAGGCCGGCCCGCTGGGCTGGACCATTCCCGCCGCGCTGGGGGTGGTCAAGGCCGACCCGAGCCGCCAGGTGGTGGCGCTCTCCGGCGACTACGACTTCCAGTTCATGATCGAGGAACTGGCGGTCGGCGCGCAGTTCAAGCTGCCCTATATCCACGTACTGGTGAACAACTCCTACCTGGGCCTGATCCGCCAGGCGCAGCGCGGCTTCGACATGGACTATTGCGTGCAGCTGGCCTTCGACAACATCAACGCCCCCGAGCTGGAAGGCTACGGCGTCGACCACGTCGCGGTGGTCGAGGGCCTGGGCTGCAAGGCGATCCGGGTGTTCGACCCGAACGAGATCGGCGCCGCCCTGGCCAAGGCCCGCGAACTGATGCAGCAGCACCAGGTGCCGGTGGTGGTCGAGGTGATCCTGGAGCGCGTCACCAACATCTCCATGGGTACCGAGATCAACGCCATCAACGAGTTCGAGGAACTGGCCGAGAAAGGCGCCGACGCGCCGACCGCCATCTCGCTGCTCGACTGATCGCCGGCCTTTCCCGGAGGCGCGGACGGTGCGTGCGGCACCCCGCCCCCGGCGAAAGGCCTCCCGAACGTTTGACCGAACGATAGGAGCAAGACATGCCCCGTTTCTGCGCCAACCTGTCCATGCTGTTCACCGAGGTGGATTTCCTCGAACGCTTCGACGCCGCCGCCAAGGCCGGCTTCGCCGGCGTCGAGTACCTCTTCCCCTATGACGTCGAGGCCGAGGCGATCAAGGCCCGCCTGGAAGCCAACGGCCTGGAGCAGGTGCTGTTCAACCTGCCGGCCGGCGACTGGGCCAAGGGCGAGCGCGGCATCGCCTGCCACCCGGATCGGGTCCAGGAGTTCCGCGAGGGGGTCGACAAGGCCATCGCCTACGCCAGGGTGCTGGGCAACCGCCAGGTGAACTGCCTCGCCGGGATCCGGCCGCAGGGGCACGACTGCGCCAGCGTCGAGAAGACCTTCGTCGACAACCTGCGCTACGCCGCCGACAAGCTGGAAGCCGCAGGCATCCGCCTGGTCATGGAGATGATCAACACCCTCGACATCCCCGGCTTCTACCTGCAGAACACCCGCCAGGCCCTGGAGATCCGCGACAAGGTCGGCAGCGCCAACCTGTTCCTGCAATACGACATCTATCACATGCAGATCATGGAAGGCGACCTGGCCCGCACCCTGGAAAACCAGTTGGCGGCGATCAACCACGTGCAACTCGCCGACAACCCCGGCCGCCACGAACCGGGCACCGGCGAGATCAACTACCGCTTCCTCTTCGAGCACCTGGACCGCATCGGCTACCAGGGCTGGATCGGCTGCGAGTACAAGCCGGCCACCACCACCGAAGCCGGCCTCGGCTGGATGAAGACGCACAACGTCGTCTGATCCGCACCCACGAACAAGACGCTCCCGCCTCCCTGCGCGGAGCCACTCGACAGACAGAACCAGGAGACACTCTCATGGCCAAGATCGGATTCATCGGCACCGGAATCATGGGCAAGCCCATGGCGCAGAACCTGCAGAAGGCCGGCCACAGCCTGTTCCTTTCCACCCACCACGACGCCGCTCCGGCCGACCTGCTGGAGGCCGGCGCCATTGCCCTGGCCAACCCGAAGGAAGTGGCCCAGGAAGCCGAGTTCATCATCGTCATGGTGCCGGACACCCCGCAGGTCGAGGATGTGCTGTTCCGCAAGGACGGTATCGCCGAGGGCGTCGGCCCGAACAAGGTGGTGATCGACATGAGTTCGATCTCCCCCACCGCCACCAAGGGCTTCGCCGAGAAGATCAAGGCTACCGGCGCGCAGTACCTGGACGCCCCGGTCTCCGGCGGCGAGGTCGGCGCCAAGGCGGCGACCCTGAGCATCATGGTCGGCGGCTGCCCGAACACCTTCGAACGCGCCCTGCCGCTGTTCCAGGCGATGGGCAAGAACATCACCCGCGTCGGCGGCAACGGCGACGGCCAGACCGCCAAGGTGGCCAACCAGATCATCGTCGCGCTGAACATCCAGGCGGTCGCCGAGGCCCTGCTGTTCGCCGCCCGCAACGGCGCCGATCCGGCCAAGGTGCGCGAGGCGCTGATGGGTGGCTTCGCCTCCTCGCGGATCCTCGAGGTGCACGGCGAACGCATGGTCAAGGGCACCTTCGACCCGGGCTTCCGCATCAGCCTGCACCAAAAGGACCTCAACCTGGCCCTGGCCGGCGCCCGCGAGCTGAACCTGAACCTGCCCAACACCGCCAACGCCCAGCAGGTGTTCAGCACCTGCGCGGCCATCGGCGGCAGTAACTGGGACCACTCGGCGCTGATCAAGGGCCTGGAGCACATGGCCAACTTCTCGATCCGCGACGAGTGATCCGCAGTCCGCGCGGGCCGTCACCCCGCGCGGAGCGACGAACCCCTTTTCGAAGGGCTCGGGGAGAGGAACGGTCGGCGAACTCCGGTGTTCGCCGCCGCCCTCTTCCTTCCCCGCCCACAAGGCGGGGTAAAGGAAGCGAACGCCCGGCCGGGAGATTCACGGCCTCTGCGTCCGGGCGCCTCGCTTCCATTCCCCAGTTCCCGCCGGCGCGGGTGCTGCGGAATGGAAGCGTCGACGACGCTGCGACCGCCGGTCCGACCGGCGGCACGACAACAAGAAATTCGGAGCCTGTCATGAGTACCGATCCACGCGCCTTTCTCACCGAGCTGTTCAATACCGCGGTGGCAGCCGGCCATCCCTACCAGGTGCTGGCCGACCACCTGCCGGAAGATCGCAGCGGGCGCGCCATCGTCATCGGTGCCGGCAAGGCCGCCGGAGCCATGGCCGAAGTGGTGGAGAAGCACTGGCAGGGCGAGATCCAGGGCCTGGTAGTGGCGCCTTACCGCTACGGCGCGCAATGCAGTCGCATCGAGGTGGTGGAAGCCTCCCATCCGGTGCCCGACGACGCCGGCGAGCGCGTCGCCCGTCGCGTGCTGGAACTGATCAGCGGCCTGAACGAGAGCGACCGGGTGATCTTCCTTCTCTCCGGCGGCGGCTCCGCACTGCTTTCGCTGCCTGCCGAAGGCATTGGCCTGGCGGACAAGCAGGCGGTGAACAAGGCGCTGCTCAAGTCCGGCGCCGCCATCGGCGAGATGAACTGCGTGCGCAAGCACCTCTCGGCGATCAAGGGCGGTCGCCTGGCCAAGGCCTGCTGGCCGGCCAGCGTCTATACCTACGCGATTTCCGACGTTCCCGGCGACGAGGCCACGGTGATCGCCTCCGGCCCCAGCGTCGGCGACCCGACCACCTCCGCTGACGCCCTGGCGGTCCTCAGGCGCTACGCCATCGACGTGCCGCAGAACGTCCTCGACTGGCTCGCCGACCCACGTTCGGAAACCGTCAAGCCCGACGACCTGTACCTGGCGCGCAGCCACTTCCAGTTGATCGCCACGCCACAGAACGCCCTCGACGCAGCAGCGGTGAAGTGCCGCGCGGCCGGCTTCTCGACGCTGATCCTCGGCGACCTGGAGGGCGAAGCGCGGGAAGTCGCCAAGGTCCACGCCGGCATCGCCCGGCAGATCCGCAAGCACGGCCAGCCGCTGGCGGCGCCCTGCGTGATCCTCTCCGGCGGCGAGACCACCGTCACCGTGCGCGGCAACGGTCGCGGCGGACGCAACGCCGAGTTCCTCCTCAGCCTCACCGCCGAGCTAAAGGGCGAACCGAACATCTGGGCCCTGGCCGGCGACACCGACGGCATCGACGGCTCGGAAGACAACGCCGGCGCGCTGATGACGCCCTGCTCCCATGCGCGCGGCGAAAAGGCCGGTCTGAAGATCCGCGACGAGCTCGACGACAACAACGGCTACGGCTATTTCCAGACCCTCGGCGACCTGCTGGTGACCGGACCGACCCGCACCAACGTGAACGACTTCCGCGCCATTCTCATCCTCGAGTCCTGACATGACAGCCGACAAGAAAGCCAAGATCCTCGCCACCCTCGGCCCGGCCACCCGCAGCCGCGACGATATCCGTGCCCTGGTGGAGGCCGGCGCCAACCTGTTCCGCCTGAACTTCAGCCACGGCGACTACGCCGATCACGCGCAGCGCTTCGCCTGGGTGCGCGAGGTGGAAGCGGAACTGAACTACCCGATCGGCGTGCTCATGGACCTGCAGGGTCCGAAGCTGCGGGTCGGCCGCTTCGCCGCCGGTGCCGTGCAATTGCAGCGTGGGCAGACCTTCACCCTCGACCTCAGCGACGTCCCCGGCGACGAGCGGCGGGTCAACCTGCCGCATCCGGAGATCATCCATGCCCTGGAGCCGGGCATGAGCCTGCTGCTGGACGACGGCAAGATCCGCCTGGAAGTGGTCAACTGCCACAGCGACGCCATCGAGACCCGCGTGGCGGTGGGTGGCGAGCTGTCCGATCGCAAGGGCGTCAACGTGCCGGAAGCGGTGCTGCAACTCAGCCCGCTGACCGACAAGGACCGCCGCGACCTGGCCTTCGGCCTGGAACTGGGGGTCGACTGGGTGGCGCTGTCCTTCGTGCAACGCCCGGAGGACATCGACGAGGCCCGTGGGCTGATCGGCGACAAGGCCTTCCTCATGGCCAAGATCGAGAAGCCCAGCGCGGTGAGCGCCATCGAGGCGATCGCCGAGCGCGCCGACGCGATCATGGTGGCGCGCGGCGACCTCGGCGTAGAGGTGCCGGCGGAGAGCGTGCCGGGCATCCAGAAACGCATCGTCCAGGTCTGCCGCCAGCTCGGCAAGCCGGTGGTGGTGGCTACCCAGATGCTCGAGTCGATGCGCTTCTCCCCCGCCCCGACCCGCGCCGAGGTGACCGACGTAGCCACCGCGGTGGGCGCCGGCGCCGACGCGGTGATGCTCTCGGCGGAAACCGCTTCCGGACAATACCCTCGCGAGGCGGTAGAGATGATGGCGAAGATCGTCCGCCAGGTGGAGGCCGAGCCGGACTACCACGTCCAGCTCGAGGTCAACCGTCCGCAGCCCGACGCTACCGTCTCCGATGCGATCAGCTGCGCGATCCGCCGGGTCAGCCGGATCCTCCCGGTGGCGGTGCTGGTGAACTACACCGAGTCGGGCAACTCGACCCTGCGCGCCGCCCGCGAGCGGCCCAAGGCGCCAATCCTCAGCCTGACCCCGAACCTGCGCACCGCGCGGCGACTGACCGTGGCCTGGGGCGTGTATTCGGTGGTCAACGAGCAACTGGCGCACGTCGACGAGATCTGCTCGACCGCCCTCGACATCGCCCTGGCCCAGCGCATGGCGCGCCGCGGCGACACCGTGGTGGTCACCGCCGGCGTACCGTTCGGTCGCCCCGGCTCGACCAACATGCTGCGCATCGAGACCGTGGCGCCGCCGCTGGGAGATCTCTGAAGCAACGAGTTCGGTCCGGCTCGCGCCGTCCCCCCGGGCATGCGGGTCGGGCCACCCTTGTCTCTCTCGGATGGATGGGGCCGGAAATACGGGGCCGCGTCTCCATCCATCCGGGAAAGACCTTCTTGTCGGACCATGGCCTCCCTCGCGCACTCCCATGCAGGCCATGGACATTCAAGGCCTCCGGTTCAACTCCTGCCGGAGGTCTTTTTTTCTTCTTGGAACGCCCTGCATGCATGACCCTCGCCTGGCCTTCTCGTCCGGGGTGCGTCGCCTCCGCGCCAGACCCTACAATGACCGCCCCCGCCCCTCGCGCAGGCCTGGCATCTCCGTGCCTGCCGAGCGGCCCTTGCCGCACTGACCGCCATGCCCCTGCAACCTCTCCTCAATGCATCCCGAATCCTCCTGCGCGGCATCAGCCAGGTGTTCCTCCAGGGCGACCCACGCCTGGGCCTGGCCTGTCTGCTGGCGATCGCCGTCGGCGCACCGCCGCTGCTCGCCGGCGCCCTCCTTGGCGGCGCCCTCGGCCCGTTGCTGGCGCGCCTGTTGCGTTGCGCCGACAGCGACATCGAGGCCGGGCTGTACGGTTACAACGCCGTGCTGATCGGCATGCTGCTGGCATTCCGCTTCGCCTGGTCGCCGGGACTGGTGTCGCTGGTAGCGCTCGGCTGCCTGGCCAGCGTGGCGTTGCAGCGCCTGTTCCTGCATGGGCTGCGCCGACGCCGCTGGCTACCGCCCTATACCCTGGGCTTCGTCCTCAACGGCTGGTGGCTGGTGCCCCTCGGCGCCTGGCTAGGCCTGGCCCCGGCGGCCCATGGCGGCTGCTTCAGCTGCGCCTGGAGCGGCACGGCGGAGCTGGCGGCGCTAACGCTGGGGATCGGCGAGATCATCTTCCTCGGTGAACCGCTGGCAGGGCTGCTGGTCTGGCTCGGCCTGCTGCTGGTCTCGCGTCCCTCGGCCGCCTGGGCCCTCGCCGGCGCCGCGGCCAGCCTGCCGCTGGCCTGGCTGCTGGGCTACGACTGGGCGAGCGCGCTCGCCGGGCTCTACGGCCTGAACGCCGCTCTTGCCGGGCTGGCCCTGGCCTTGCGCTACCGCAGCGTCTGGCCGCCACTGCTCGGCATGGGCCTGGCGGTGGCGCTGCAACCGCTGTTCGGCCTGCTCGGCCTGCCGGCGCTGACCGCACCGTTCATCCTCGCCTGCCTGCTCTGCATTGGCGGCGAGCGCCTTTACCTGCGCCTGGCCGGCAGCCTCGGCGCGCGACTCGGCCGGCGGCGCTCCTGAGCGGGGAACGCTGGCGCCGGCGGGCTAGTCTGGTAAGGTGCCGCATCCATCATCAGGAGCCACGATGAGCGCACCCGACAGCTGGCGCGAACGCCTCTACATCGTCATCTTCCAGACCGACACCCGCGACGGCCGGCGCTTCGACAGCGCGCTGCTGCTGGTGATCCTGGCCAGCCTGCTGGTAGTGATGATCGACAGCATCGACGAGATCCACCAGGACTACGGCGACCTGCTGGCCTACATCGAATGGGGCTTCACCGGCATCTTCCTGGTGGAATACCTGCTGCGCCTGTACTGCTCGCCCAAGCCGCTGCGCTATGCCTTCAGCTTCTACGGCCTGGTCGACCTGCTGGCGATCCTCCCCGGCTTCCTCGCCCTGCTCTACCCCGACGCCCAGTACCTGCTGATCGTCCGGGTGATACGCATGCTGCGGATCTTCCGCGTGCTCAAGCTGCGCCAGTACCTGAGCCAGGCCAATTTCCTGCTCACCGCCCTGCGCGGCAGCAAGCAGAAGATCATCGTGTTCTTCCTCACCGTGATGACCCTGGTCACCGTGTTCGGCGCGCTGATGTACGTGGTCGAAGGCCCGGAGCACGGTTTCACCAGCATCCCCCGCGGCATCTACTGGGCGATCGTCACCCTGACCACGGTCGGCTTCGGCGACATCACCCCGAAGACCCCGCTCGGCCAGGCCATCGCCAGCCTGGTGATGCTCACCGGCTACTCGATCATCGCGGTGCCCACCGGGATCTTCACCGCCGAACTCGCCACCGCGATGCGCCAGGACCCGGCCAACCTGTTGCAGCGGGATTGCCCGGTGTGCCGCAAGGCGACCCACGAAGTGCAGGCGGCATTCTGCTGCCGCTGCGGCAACCCGTTGTTCCCTCGCGAGGAAGGCAGCCATGGGAAGTCTTGACCGGCAGCGCTGGGACGCCCTCTGGCAGCGACTCGGCGGCAACCCGCCGGCGGATGCCTTCGACGCGCTGCTGGCGGCCTATGGCGGGGCCGACCGGCACTACCACAGCGATCGCCACATCCTCGCCTGCCTGGAGCACTTCGACCGCTGGCGCCAACTGGCGCGGCGGCCGGACCTGGTGGAGCTGGCGTTGTGGACCCACGACCTGGTCTACGACACCCAGCGCCAGGACAACGAGGCCGCCAGCGCCGCCAGCACCGAGCGCTGGCTCGACCAGGCCGGGCTGGCGGCGCTGCGGCCGGCCCTGCGCGAACTGATCATGGCCACCTGTCACCAGGCGCCGCCGGGAGACGCCGACGCAGCCCTGGTGGTGGATCTCGACCTCGCCATCCTCGCCGCGCCGGCGCCGGTCTACGCACGCTACGAGGCGGACGTCCGCGCCGAATACGCCTGGGTGCCGGAACCGCTGTTCCGCGCCGGGCGCGGCAAGTTGCTGCGCCAGTTGCTGGAGCAACCGGCGCTGTACCACTGCGAACCGCTGCGGCAGCGCTGGGAGGCCGCCGCCCGCGCCAACCTGCGCGGTGCCCTGGAGCGCCTGGAACAGCCGGCCTGAGCCGCACGGGAAAATTTCTTCGCGCCGCTTAACCCGTCTTTCACCGCGCTTGCGTCTCAGGCAGCAGGAAGGGACCGCACGCACGGGTTCCTCGCCCCTCCATCCGCCCAAGGAAGAGATATCGTGAATCGACTCGCCGCCTCTCCGCTCCTGTTCGCCGGCCTGTTCGCCAGCGCTCCGTTGCTGGCCGCGCCACAAGCGGTCGACAGCCGCATCAGCGCGGTCACCGTCTACGCCGACCGTGCCGTGGTCACCCGCACCGCCCGCCTGCAATTGCCCAAGGGCCAGCATGAGATCGCCCTGGAGCAACTGCCCTTCCAGCTCGACGACGCCAGCCTGCGCGCGTCCCTCGGCGCCAGCGCCGCCGCCACCCTGCTCGACGTCAGCAGCGCCGCGCAACGGGTCGAGCGTCCGGACGACAATCGTGTGCAGCAGCTCGACCAGCAACTGCGCGAGATAGACCGGCAACTGCGGGAAATCCATGACCGCGGCAGCGTGCTCGAAGCGCAGAAGAAGTTCCTCGCCGACATCCAGAGCGGCAGCACCCAGCCCGGCAAGGATCGCCCCATGCCCGGCATCGACGAGCTGAAGAGCCTGCTGCAACTGACCGAAGGCAACCTCGAACGCCTGCTCGCCGAGCAGCGCCAGCTGGACGACCGCGCCGCCGAACTGGAACAGCGCAAGCAGCAGTTGCAGGAGCAGCGCGGCACCCTCAACGGCGACGGCAAGCGCTTCAAGCGCGCGGTCCTGCGGGTCGCCCTGGAGCAACCGGCACAGGTCGAGGTGAAGCTCGACTACACCCTGCGCGACGCCTCCTGGCAGCCGACCTACGACGCGCGCCTGCGCGACGGCGCGAAGACCATCGAACTGACCTACCAGGGCCTGGTCCGGCAGAGCAGCGGCGAAGACTGGACCGACATCGACCTAACCCTCTCCACCGCCCGTCCGGCCCTGGGCGGCAACGTACCGCGGCTGAATCCCTGGATCGTCGACATCGACGCGCCCAACGCCTACTACGGTGCCGAGATGGCCATGCAGGACGCTCCGGCGCCCATGCCGCAAGCCGCGCCCATCGCCAGGACCTCGGCGAAGATGGCCATGCCGGCCTCGGCGCCGAAGCTGGCCGAGGCGCGGCTCGCCACCGCGGAGGTCAGCAGCGGAGCCGCCAGCGCCTCTTTCCACATCCCCGTGCCGGCGACCCTGAACAGCGACGGCAGCGCGCAGAAGGTCACCATCGCCCGCCTGGAAATGCCGGCCAAGCTGCGCTACCTGGCGGCCCCGGCCCTGCGCGAAACCGCCTACCTGGAGGCGGAAACCCGCAACGACAGCGACTACCCGCTGCTCCCCGGCACCCTGAATACCTTTCTCGGCAACAGCTTCGTCGCCAGCGGCCATCTGCGCGGGGTGATGCCCGGGGAAAGCTTCGAACTGGCACTGGGCGCCGACGAGGGCATCGGCATCGAACGCAAGCTGGTCAAGCGCTACACCGACAGCAGCGGCCTGATCGGCAACCGCACGCGGGTCAACTACGAATTCCGCATCGACGTGCGCAACAACCACAAGAACGCCGAACGCGTGCAGTTCGAGGACCAGTTGCCGGTCTCGCGCAACGAGCAGATCCAGGTCACCTTGCTGGAACCCAAGGCGCAGGAAATCAAGCGCGAGGACGACGGCAAGCTGAAGTGGGACTGGACCCTGCAACCCGGCGAGAAACGCAGCGCCGCCCTGAAGTTCAGCGTGGAGTATCCCAAGGACCTGGCGGTCAGCGGCCTCGACTAGCGCTGGCCAAAGCGCCGGCCGCGGCATAGGCTCGAGCGGGTAATAAGCAAAGCAGTTTTTGATATTTACCCTGCATATAACCCGACGTTATAGTCGAGCCACTACAACATGCCCAAAGGAACTGCCCTGTGAAACGACTGTTCAGCGCCTCCCTGCTGGCCGCCGGCCTGGCGCTCGGCGGCGCCGCTCACGCCGCCCAGCCCCTGCTCAACGTCTCCTACGACGTGATGCGCGACTTCTACAAGGAATACAACCCGGCCTTCCAGAAATACTGGAAAGCGGAGAAAGGCGAGAACATCACCATCCAGATGTCCCATGGCGGTTCCAGCAAGCAGGCGCGCTCGGTGATCGACGGTCTGCCCGCCGACGTCATCACCATGAACCAGGCCACCGACATCGACGCCCTCGCCGACAACGGCGGCCTGGTGCCGAAGGACTGGGCGACCCGCCTGCCGAACAACAGCGCGCCGTTCACCTCGGCCACCGTGTTCATCGTTCGCAAGGGCAACCCCAAGGCCCTGAAGGACTGGCCGGACCTGCTCAAGGACGGCGTCCAGGTAGTGGTGCCGAACCCCAAGACCTCCGGCAACGGCCGCTATACCTATCTCTCCGCCTGGGGCTACGTGCTGAAGAACGGCGGTGACGAGAACAAGGCCAAGGAGTTCGTCGGCAAACTGTTCAAGCAGGTACCGGTGCTCGACACCGGCGGCCGCGCCGCCACCACTACCTTCATGCAGAACCAGATCGGCGACGTACTGGTGACCTTCGAGAACGAAGCCGAGATGATCGCCCGCGAATTCGGCCGAGGCGGCTTCGAGGTGGTCTACCCGAGCGTGTCCGCCGAGGCCGAGCCTCCGGTGGCGGTGGTCGACAAGGTGGTCGAGAAGAAAGGCAGCCGCGCCCAGGCCGAGGCCTACCTGAAGTACCTGTGGTCGGACGAGGGCCAGACCATCGCCGCCAACAACTACCTGCGCCCGCGCAACCCGGAGATCCTCGCCAAGTTCGCCGACCGCTTCCCGAAAGTCGACTTCTTCTCGGTGGAGAAGACCTTCGGCGACTGGCGCAGCGTGCAGAAGACCCACTTCATCGACGGCGGCGTATTCGACCAGATCTACAGCCCCAACTGATCCCTCGCCGCTCGACGAAAAAGCCGGAAGCGCTCGCGCTTCCGGCTTTTTCATTCGGCTTGCAGTTCAGCCACTGCCGCCTCAGCGAAACTCGTGCTCCACCTCGGACCAGAGGCTCACCCGCTGTCCGCCGGCCTCGAAGAACTCCATCTCGCGGCGGATGCCGGCGCTGTCTCGCCAGCCCGGCAGGTCGAGGACGATCAGCTCTTCCAGGTGATCCATGTAGAAGGCGTCCACCGGCGCCCACAACCTGCCGATCGCCGCGCGGTCGAGATCGGCCAGGCACAGGTTGATCGGGTGGGACATGGAGACTTGGCTGAATACCACGTGGCCGGCGCGGACGATGGTCGCCGCGACCTCGTTGCAGGCACGGAAGCGCTGCTCGACCACCTCGGCGTCGGCATGGCTGTAGGGACAGGCTAGGAATATCTTGCGCATGGTTACCTCGTTGCGGAAAGCGACGCCGCGATGGCTCGCGGCGCTCGTCGGGGGATGTTTCAGGCTGCGTGCAGGGCGCTTTTTTCCGCCTCGTCATGCTCCTGCTCCTGCCGGGCATAGCGCTCGGCGGCAGGCACCGAGATGCGGATGGCGATGAATACCGCCAGCAGGCCGCCGAACAATTTGCCGAGCAGGATCGGCAGGATCAGCGTCGGCTGGAAGTTGGCGGTGAATGCCAGGTGATCGCCGATGGTGGCCTGGGCGCAGACGCCCAGGGCCACGCAAAGCACCTTGTCGCGAGCATTCATGTATTTGAACAGGTGGTAGGTGGCGATGATGTTCGCCAGTACCATGACAAAGGCGGTGGCGCCCGGCTGGGACAGCCCCAGGTAACGGCCGAGGACCGCCATCGGGCGCTTGCAGTAGCGCTGGAACAGGTAGCAGATGGGGAAAGTCCCGGCCAGCATGATGCCGATGTAGCCAGCGATCTCGATGGCGCGGAACAACTCTTTCTCGTCGGCGAACATCGGGTCGAAGCCCCAGCCGCCGAAGACCTTGGTGAAGACTCCGGTGAAGTGCTGGACGATGGAAAGCGCCAGGGCCATCTTGATGAACGCGTCCATCACCTTGCCGAATACCAGGAACCCGGTGACCATCGCCGTCGCCCGGTACTTCAGGCCGGCGGCCAGCAGGAAGCAGAAGACGAACAGTGGCGCCAGCAGCCGAAGCATGCCGAGGAAGTCCAACGACAGGTAGTGCAGGGCCGGCGAACCGGTCGATACCAGTTCGCGCACCGGGATGTGGTTGAGGGTAATCAGCAGCAACGCCGCCAGCACCGCGAACGGAATGCTGATCAGCCCGGCCATCGCACCCAGCGCGAGGTACTTGTGGTCCTTGCGCTCGAGCATGGTCAGGCCGACCGGGATCAGGTAGACGATGGTCGCACCGGAGGTGTAGCCCACCAGCATGGCGGTAATCCACATGTCGCGGTTGGCGGTCAGGGCATCGGCCAGTTGGTAGCCGCCCATGTCCACCGCGATGATCGACAGCGCGGCGATGGATACGTCGGAACCGAGGGTCTGGAAGAACGGGCCGAGGGCATGGGAAATCGCCTTCGACAGATAGGGAATGGCTACCATGATGCCGGCCTGGGCGAGGAACACCGGACCGATGGCGTGGATGCCGTTGACGAACTCGCGGCCCAGACCGCTTTCCGGGCGCAGGATGGAAGCCAGCGCGCCAAGTACCGCACCCAGCATGATCAGGTAAATCACATAGTTTCCGAACTCGGCCATCTGCGTCGTTCTCCCCTCGGCAGGCTCCCGTAGCGGGATGCGTTCTTCTGGTTGTCTGGTCGGGAGGCCGGCCATGCCGGTCGCTCCGCCCAAGCGAACACTCGCATTTCGCGTGCCACAATTTGGTTTTCGTGTTGATTTGAAGGTTCGTTTTACCTAAATTGGTCACCCATACGGTCAAGTAGGCGCCCAATCCAAGAGCGGACCTGCCTTACGGACCTGTGGTTTTTTCCGCCGGGCCTGCGCAAAGCCTCGCCCCGCCCCCTTCCGCCCAGCGCCGCCAGGCGCTACCGGGCGATTCACGGTAACAATCGCCGCACCAGGATGCGGCCCATGGGAGAACACGATGCGCCCCGAGGAACGCCGCCGCCACATTCTCGAATTGCTGCGCCAGCGCGAGCGGATCTCGGTGGACGAACTGGCGCGGACCCTTTCCACCTCCCAGGAAACCATTCGCCGCGACCTCGCCGCGCTGGCCGAACAAGGCCTGGTCAGCAAATTCCACGGAGGGGCCGCCCTGCCGCCCAGCGGCGAGCACGAGAACGCCTTCCAGACGCGAATGAACGAGCACGCCCAGGAAAAACGCGCAGTCGCCCGCTACGCCGCCGGCCTGTTCGGCCCCGGTGACAGCATCTTCATCGACACCGGCACCACCACCCTGCTGTTCGCCCGCGAACTGGCGCGCCAGAGCCATCTGACGGTGATCACCAACTCGCTGTTGATCGCCGGCAGCGTCGGCGCCTCCGGCAACCGCGCATTCATGATCGGCGGCGAGTACCGCCCGGAATCCGAACAGAACGTCGGCGCCCTGGCCATCGAGCAGATCGCCCGGTTCAACGCCGAGCATGCGGTAATTACCGTCGGCGCGCTGAACGGCGATGGCGCCATGGATTTTTCCATCGAGGAAGCCGAGATCGCCCGCGCCATGATCGCCCAGGCTCGCCAACTGACGGTTATCGCCGACTCCTCGAAGCTCGGCCGGCGCGCCCTGTTCCAGGTCTTCCCGCTGAGCCGGATCAACCGCCTGGTGGTCGACCGCAAGCCTACCGGGGAACTCTGGGAAGCCCTGCAACAGGCGCGGGTGGAAGTCCACGAAGCCCCCCTGCGCACCCCGCAGGCCTGACTCCCCTCGCGCGCAGCCCCGGAGACAGGCCGGGGCTGTGCCGGTGGCTGCCCGTCGATTAATCGATTGACTGTTTCTCTTTCAGTTGCCACATTAAAACAACAAATTTCACACAAAATTCTGTGTGTAAAATAAGTGTTACGGTCAAAAAGCAAACTGATACCAAAAGAAACAGGCAGAAACGATGACTGAGCCGCTTGCGACAAAGACCGCGATCTTCGACGTTGCAGTGATCGGCGCTGGCGTGGTGGGTTGCGCCATGGCCCGCCGCTTCGCCCTGGAAGGTGCGCGGGTGGTCCTGCTGGAAAAAAGCACCGACATCCTCTCCGGTGCCAGCAAGGGCAACAGCGCGATCCTCCATACCGGTTTCGACGCGCCGCCCGGCAGCATCGAACTGGCCTGCATGCAGGAGGGCTATCGCGAATACCGCGACATCCATGCGCGCCTCAACCTGCCGCTGCTGGAAACCGGTGCCCTGGTGGCGGCATGGAGCGACGAGGATCTGGCGCGCCTGCCGGCCATCGTCGAGCAGGCCCACGGCAACGGTGTCGATGACGTCCGCCAGATCGGTCGCGACGAGGTCCTGGCGCTGGAGCCGCAGTTGGCCGGCAACGTGCTCGGCGCGGTGCGGGTCCCCGGTGAGCATCTGGTCGACCCCTGGTCCGCGCCGCTCGCCTATCTGCAACAGGCGCTGGCCCATGGCGCCGAGGCCTGTTTCGACGTCGAAGTGCTGGACGGCGCCTTCGACGGCGGCGAATGGCTGTTGCATACCCGCCGCGGCGATCTGCGCGCGCGCCAGGTAATCAACTGCGCCGGACTCTTCGGCGACCAACTGGAACAGCGCCTGCTCGGCGCGGCGAGCTTCGCCATCCATCCGCGCAAGGGCCAGTTCGTGGTCTTCGACAAGGCCGCCGCGGCGCTGCTGCGGCACATCCTGCTACCGGTGCCCAACGAGCGGACCAAGGGCGTGGTATTCACCCGTACTGTCTTCGGCAACCTGCTCGCCGGCCCCACCGCCGAGGAACAGGACGACCGCGAACAGGCACGGGTCGACAGCGACACCCTGCAGCGACTGATCGACGCCGCCGTCGAGCGGATCCCCGGCCTGCGCGGCATGCCGGTCACCGCCACCTACGCAGGATTGCGACCGGCCAGCGAAAAGAAGGAATACCGCATCCGCCAGGTCGACGGACGCAACTGGATCAGTGTCGGCGGCATCCGTTCCACCGGTCTCACCGCGGCGCTGGGCATCGCACGCCACGTCTATCGTCTCTACCAGGGTGGGCGCTTCCACGAAGCGGTTCGCGAGCCGCTCTGGCCGCAGGTACCGAACCTCGCCGAACACCTGCCGCGCGACTGGCAGCGTCCCGGCTACGATGAGATCGTCTGCCACTGCGAGATGGTCACCCGCCGGGAAATCCTCGCCGCCCTGGAAGGCCCGCTGCCAGCCGGCGACTTCGGCGGCCTGAAGCGTCGCACCCGCGCCTGCATGGGACGCTGCCAGGGTTTCTACTGCAACGCGCGGGTCGCCGAGCTGAGCGCCGGCCGCCTCGCCCAGCCCCTCGCCACCGGGAGTTGCCATGAGCATCACTGAACAGGTCGACGTCGCCATCGTCGGCAGCGGTCCCGCCGGATTGGCGGCCGCCATCGAACTACGCCGCCAGGGCGTCGCCCGGGTCTGCGTGCTGGAGCGCGACGGCGAGGCCGGCGGTATACCCCGGCATTGCGCGCATCCGCCGTTCGGCCTGCGCGAGCACGGCCGCCTGTTGACTGGCCCGGCCTACGCGCTGCGTAACGTCGAACAGGCTGAACGGGCCGGGGTGGATATCCGCCTGCGCCATAGCGTGGTCGCTCTCGCCGCCGCCGGTCTGCTGCAACTGGCCACCCCCGAAGGCCCGCGCAGTCTGCGCGCGACACGCGTGCTGCTGGCCACCGGCGCACGCGAGACGCCGCGCTCGGCGCGCCTGCTGGGCGGCGACCGGCCACTGGGCGTGATCAATACCGGCGCGCTGCAAGCCTATCTCTATCTGCAAGGCCTGAAGCCGTTCGAACGGCCGCTGATCGTCGGCACCGAGCTGGTCAGCCTGTCCGCCGTGATG
Source organism: Pseudomonas sp. CP-1 (assembly GCF_021213715.1). Taxonomy (NCBI): domain Bacteria; kingdom Pseudomonadati; phylum Pseudomonadota; class Gammaproteobacteria; order Pseudomonadales; family Pseudomonadaceae; genus Pseudomonas; species Pseudomonas sp. CP-1. The sequence continues at coordinate 785,802 of NZ_JAJQKY010000001.1, read as the reverse complement.
AGTTGCCGGCGTGCCGGCATCCGCCCGGTGGCCATGCTCGAACGCAACGCACGGGCCACCGCGCGTTGGCCGCTATCGTTGTTTCCCAGGCTGTGCGGAGTGCCGATGCACTTCTCCAGCGAGCTGCTGGAGATCGAAGGCCGCGGCCGGGTCGAGGCGGCGCGGGTACGCCTGGGCGACGGGCGGGTCGAACGGATCGCCTGCGACGGCATCCTCCTCAGCGGACGCTTCGTTCCCGAATCGAGCCTGGTCCGCCTCAGCCACCTGGAACTGGACCCGGCCAGCGGCGGCCCGCGCATCGATCAGTTCGGCCGCTGCTCCGACCCCGCCTATTTCGCCGCCGGCAACCTGCTCCGGCCGATCGAGACCGCCGGCTGGTCGTTCCGCGAGGGACGAAGGATAGCCGGCCTGCTGGCCGCCGACCTGCGGGCCGAACTGCCGGTCGCCGCGCCCGGTATCGCCATCGATTGCAGCGGTCCGCTCAAGCTGTGCGTGCCGCAGCGGCTGCTGGCCGACCCGACACCCGGCCTGGCGCATCTGCAGCTACGCGTAAGCGAGGCCGCCAGCGGCCGCCTGCGGATACTGGCCGATGGTCGCCCGGTGTGGGAGCGCGCCCTGTCCTGCCTGCCGGAGCGCCGCCTGCTGGTGCCGCTGGCCGCCCTGCGCCTACCGCCGGACACCCGGCGCCTGGAAGTCGCCTTCCTCACCTCCGGCCACTGAACCCGCGAAGAGAACCGACCATGCGAATCGCCGCCCTCGACCAGGGAACCACCAGTACCCGCGTGCTGGTCGCCAGCCAGGACGGCAGCGCCGATATTCAGTTGGCGCTGCGTCACCAGCAACATCATCCGCAGTCCGGCTGGGTCGAGCACGATCCGCTGGAACTGCTGGCCAACCTGCAACGCTGCCTGGAGGCCAGTGGCCGGGTCGACGCCATCGGCCTCGCCAACCAGGGCGAAAGCTGCATGGCCTGGGACGCCCGCAGCGGCGAGCCGTTGTCGCCGCTGATCGTCTGGCAGGACAACCGCACCACCCCGCACATCGAGCGTCTACGCGCCAGCGGCGCCGAGGCGCTGGTCGTGGAACGCAGCGGCCTGCCGCTCGACGCCTATTTCTCGGCCAGCAAGCTGGGCTGGATCGTCGAGCATCTCCCTGCCGCTCGCCGGGCTCTCGAGGCTGGCCGCCTGCGCCTGGGAACCAGCGACGCCTGGTTTCTCGACCGCTTGTGCGGAACCTTCGCCACCGACGTCACCACCGCCTCGCGCACCGCATTGATGAACCTCGCCGAGGGCCGCTGGGACCCCGAACTGTGCGCCCTGTTCGGCGTGCCGATCGAGTGCCTGCCGGAAATCCGCGATACCGTCGGCCATTTCGGGGTGATCGGCAACACCCCGCTGACGGCCTCGGTGGTTGACCAGCAGGCCTCGCTCTACGGTCACGGCTGCCGCCAGCCCGGTGATGCGAAGATCACCTTCGGCACCGGCGCCTTCGCCCTGACCCTTAGCGGCGAGCGGATCATCCGCTCGCCGGAGACAGGCCTGCTCGCCACCATCGCCTGGCAGATCGATGGCAAGCCGGTGTACGCCATGGACGGCGGGGTCTACGATGCCAGCGCCGCAGTCGAGTGGGCCGGGCGTCTTGGCCTGTTCAGCGACTTCTCGGAACTGGCCGGCTTCGACCGGCCGCCGGCCATCGACCGCGGCCTGGCCTTCGTCCCGGCCTTGTCGGGACTCGCATGCCCGCACTGGGACCGCAGCGCCGGCGCGATGTGGCTGGGAATGGACGCCGGCACCCGCCGCGAGGACCTCTGCCAGGCCCTGCTCGAAGGCGTGGTGCTGCGCAGCGCCGAGGTGATCCAGGCGATGGACGGCTACCTGAAGGTCACCGACCGCCTGTCCATCGACGGCGGCCTGGCGCGCAGCCCCTACTTCGCCCAGTTCCTCGCCGACAGCCTGCAACGGCGCATCGTCACCCAGCGCTTCGACGAACTCACCGCCTTCGGTTGCGCCGCCCTTGCCGCGCGGGGCCTCGGCTACGAGCTGGCGGAGCCGCGCAACACCCGCACGGAGTTCCAGCCGCGGGTCGACGCCGGCACCGCCCGGCGCTGGCAGGTGCGTTTCAGCGAAGCGGTGGCGCGCGCCCGCGGCTGGCGCTGAGCCGCTTTCAGCGTCCCGGCCAGCCGGTCTCGCGCAGCGCCGCCAGGAGCGTCTCCCCCTTCAGCGCGGGCACCAGCCGGCCGTCCTCGGTGCGCATGTCCTCGCCGGCCAGCAGCACGTTGACGATGGCTTCTTCCACCGCCTCCGCCGCCGCGGCGAACAACGGCGAGATGTGGTCGTTGTTGAGCATCCGCAGCGGCGTGCTCTGCGGCAGGTCCTTGCGCGCATAGTCGGCTGGCGGCAGGTCCTGGTTGCCGGTGGCGAAGGCGAGGAACACGTCGCCGCTGGAGTCCTCGGTGCCACCGCCGGTGCGAGCGATGCCGATCGAGGCGCGCTGCGCCAGGCGCTGGCACTGGTGCGGCAGCAGCGGCGCGTCGGTGGCCAGGATCACCACGATGGAGCCCATGCCCGGGGTGCCTTCCTCGCTGAACGGCGAGGGGATGTCGCCCAGCCGGCGGCCGACCGGATAGCCATCGACCCGCAGCTCGCGACGCTGGCCGTGGTTGGCCTGGACCAGCGCGCCCACCGTCCAGCCGCCCTGCTCCGCCGGCAGCCGCCGCGATGCGCTACCGATGCCACCCTTGAACTCGTGGCAGATCATCCCGGTGCCGCCGCCCACCGAACCTTCGCGGACCGGTCCGGACTCGGCGCAGGCCAGCGCCTCGCCGACCTGGCGGGCGCCGACGTGCTGGCCCCAGATATCGTTGAGCAGGCCGTCGAAGGTCTCCATCACCACCGGCATGCACCAGTACAGCCCGCTGTCGCCGAGTTCGGCGCGCTCCTCGGCGATCAGCGCGTCGCGCACCGCGCCGACGCTGTGGGTATTGGTGATGGCGATCGGGGTGGTCAGCAGGCCGGCTTCGCGGATCCACTCCAGGCCCGTGGCGTCGCCGTTGCCGTTGAGCACATGGCAGCCGGCGAAGCAGGGTTGCAGGCGCGCCGCACCGGCGCGCGGCTGGACCAGGGTGACGCCGGTGCGAACCTGCCTGCCGTCGATCCGCTGGTTCAGGGTGCTGTGTCCGACGCGCACGCCGGGAACGTCGGTGATCGCGTTGAACGGGCCGGGAGTGCCCAGGCCGAGGGTGATGCCAAGTTGTCGAGCGCGCATGCGGACTCCTGTTTCAAAGCTTCTGGAACGCCGGACTGAGCTTGCCGTAGGTGCAGTAGAGAATCACCGACACCGCCAGCAGTCCGACAATGATCATCACGTCCCTGGCCGAGGCCGCCAGGAACAGGTTGAGCAGCAGGTATCCCGCCCCGCTCACCGCCAGCAGCGCTGGCAGCGGCCACAGCGGCATCCGGTAGGGATGCTCGCGGTCGCGCCGCAGCACCCGGCTGAACAGCGCGCAGAGGGCGACGATCAGGTAGACCATGACGATCAGCAACACGGTGAACGAGGTCAGTTCGGCCAGGTTGGAGCTGAAGCTCAGCGCCGCCGAGGGAATGGCGAGGAACAGCGTGGCCAGCCAGGGCGATTCCCAGCGCGGATGGATACGGGTGAAGGCACGGTTCAACGCCGGCATCCAGAGCGCGTCGCGACCGCTGCTGAAGATCACCCGGGCGCTCTGGATGACGATGGCGACGATGGCGTTGAACACCGAGAGGAAGATTCCCGCGCTGACCAGGCGCGACAGCGTCTCGTTGCCATGGCTGTTCAACAGATAGCCGATCGGATCGGGGCTGGCGAGCATCGCCGGAAGCGACGGCGCGCCGATCAGCAGCGCGGCGAGCGGGACGATCTCGATCAGCACCACCAGCGCCAGCGACCAGAGCACCGCGCGATGCACGCTGTGGCCGCCGTCCTTCATGTCCTCGGCGAGCAGCACCGCGCCGCCGAAACCGTTGTAGGAGAACAGCGCGGTACCGACCGCTCCGATCACCAATGCCCAGGGTGCGATCGCCAGCAGCCCGCCGTCGCCGACTACCTGCGGCTGCAGCAGGACGCTCGCCGGTTGCTGTGCATGGCCGAAACCGAGGCCGACGATCACCAGCAGCGCCGCCACTTCCAGCAGCAGGCAGGTACCCGTGACCCAGGCGTTGACGCGGATGTTGAGGATGCCCAGCAGGTAGCTGAAGGCAACGATCGCCAGGGCCACGGTCTGCGCATCGAAGTGGGCGCCGAGGGCAGCGTTCAGGTAAGTCGCCGCGCCGGTGGCGAGCACCGGCGGGATGAACAGCAGCATCGCCAGCACCGTGAGGAAGGTGGCGTAGCCGGCCAAGCCGCCGAACACCCGCTTGGCGTAGACATACTCGCCGCCGGCGGTGCTGTGCGCCCTGCCCAGCTCGGCATAGCACCAGGCGAACATCAGCGCCAGCACCCCGGCCAGGGCGAAGGCCCAGAAAGCGCCGGTGCCGGCCTGCTGGATGGCGAAAGGGGCGATGACGAAGACGGAACTGGCGGGAGTGACCGCGGAAACGGTGATGGCGACCACGTCGAACACGCCCAGGGTGGGTTTCAGCGCACTTTCGGGCGCGGGGGAAGAGCTCATGTCGTTGTCCTCTGATTGTTATTGAAGTTGAGGCAGTAACGGAGACTCGCGGCGGCCCCTTGCCGGGGCGCTGGTTATGCGCCGACTCTAGGAGCGCGGAACCGGCGGGCCAATCACCCTTTGGGGTTACGCCCCTTGACGCGGCGGGTGGAAAAGCCGCAAACCGGAGCCTGCGAAAACCCACCGTGGAGCGAATACGGATGCACACCCTGTTCCGGGACATCGGCATGCACGCCAGCCTGGGCCGCGCCATCGAACAGATCGGCGGCAACCGCTTCTGGAAGCAATTGATCCTGCTGCTGCGCCAGCACCTGCCGTTCGACAACGCCCTGGCGATCTTCTACCCCGCCAACGGCGTGCCGGTGGCCCTGGAGGAATACGACGCCGAACCGCACGCCGGGCCGGCCTCGATGCTCGCCTACCTGAACGGGCTGTACCTGCTCGACCCCTTCTACCAGGCTTGCCGGGAAGGCCTGGCCAGCGGCCTGTACCGCCTCGAGGAGATCGCCCCGGACCATTTCCGGCAGAGCGAGTACTACCTCAGCTACTTCCACGACAACGTTCTGGAGGACGAGGTGCAGTTCATCCTACAGGTGCCCGGCCAGGGCGCGCTGTCGCTGTCGTTGGGCATGCAGAGGATGTTCGCCGACGAGGAATGCGGGATGCTCTGCTTGCTCTCGAGCTGGGTCCTGGCGCTGATGCAGCAGCACTGGCAGCAGCGCAGCCAGCGCCTGTTGCCGGCCGCACCGCAGGAAGAGATGGCCACGCAGATACGCGACGCCCTCAGCCACTTCGGCGCCAGCGTGCTATCGGAACGGGAACTGGAGATCGCCCGCCTGATCCTTCGCGGCTACTCGTCGAAGGCCATGGCCGAGCGCCTGGCGATCTCGCCGGAGACGATCAAGGTCCATCGGCGCCACCTGTACGCCAAGCTGGACATTTCCTCGCAACCGGAACTGTTCTCGCTGTTCATCCAGTCGCTCGGGCACGACCCGGAGAACCCCTAGGGGTCATGGATTGGCGTAGCGCCGGCTGAGACCGGGCGGGATGCCGCGGGCGTCGGTCTCGGTCCAGGGCCCCTGCGGGCTGGTGGACCAGAACCAGCCGCCGTCCCAGCGGTAGTAGGTACGCTGGCGGTAGTAGAGATCGCGCTCGCCGCGGATCACATAGACCCCCAGGCTGCCGTCCCAGACGCCCTTGCCGCCTGGCGGCGGGGCGAACTGCGGACGCGAGCGGCTGGGCTGCGCCGGAGTCTGCGGTTGCGGGGTGATGCGCGGCGGGGTGGCGCCGGGCGCGCTGGACGGACCGGGCTGCGGCTGGCTTTGCGGCGGCAGCGAGGCCGGCGGTTCGCTGGTCTGCGGCGGATGCACCACGCACCCGCCGAGACCGCCCAGGAGAATCGCCAGACCCAGATACTTCGCCTTCACCGCCGCACCTCCCGCCAACCCGTTGTCGTTATGGCCGGGCCGCCTGGGGCTGGTCCGGGCCGTCGATGGTCAGCGCTTGCGCCGACGACTGGGCGGTAGACAACGGTTTGCCGCGTCCGATCCATTCGCCGGAGATGGCGTTGCCGGCGCGGGATACCCGCGCGACCAGCTCGACCTGCGGGAATCCGCTGAGCTTGAGCTGCGGCATCATGGCGTCGGCATCGCTCAGGCTGACCTCGGCCGGCAGGTCGGCGACGGTCAGGCGCTTCACTGCCAACGGCATCGGCGGGCCGCCGACGGCGCGGGCGAAGACGAACACGCTGTCGTCGGCCTTGACCTGGCCCTTCACCGCGTCGCTGATATCCACCTTCACCGTCAGGGTCACCCCGGCGGCAGCGGGCGCGGCCGGCGCCGGCGGGGTCTGCCCGGCCTCGGTCATGCGCTCGCGGGCGCGCTGGATGCCGCCCTGGATCGCCGAGCGTGCCGGGTCCTCGTTCGGCAACACCGACACCAGGCGCTCCCAGAAGCCGATGGCGTCGGCGTAGCGCTGCTCTTCGAAGGCGGCGATGCCGAGCAGGCCAAGGGTAGTCACTTCGGCCGGGTCGCCCTTCAGCGCCTCGTCGGCCAGGGCCTTGATCTGCGCGGTCATTTTCTTGCCACCGGAGAAATACAGTGCCTGCGCCCACTGGCCGAGCACTTCCGGCTGCCGCCCGCTGAGTTCGGCGGCGCGTTCGAAGGCCCGCGCCGCATCGGCGCCGCGTTCCTGGGTCATGTAGGTGCGACCGAGGAAGTACCAGCCCTGGGCGGAATCCGGCTGGGCCTGTACCGCGCGCTCCAGGCGCGCGGTCATCTCTTCCATGGAGTGCGGTGCCTGGGCGAATTCGCGGGCCAGCTCGACCTTGTCGCTGGCGCCCCAATGCAGGTACAGGCCGAGCGCGACCAACGGCACCAGCAGCGCCGCGACCAGCGGGACCGCCCGGCCCAGGCGCGAGCTACGCTCTTCGCCGCTGCCCTCGGTGTCGGCGAGCAGTTCGCGGGCAGCCTCGGCGCGGCCATTCTCCAGTTGCTCGGCGGTCAGCGTGCCGGCGGCCTGCTGGCCGGCCAGCTCGGCGATCCGCTCCTGATAAAGCGCGACGTTCAGGGCGGTACGGTCTTCCTCGGCCTGGGCGCGACGGCCACGCAGCAGCGGAATCAGCAGGAATGCCAGGGCCGCCAGCAGCAGCAGGCCGGCAGCGAGCCAGAAATCGATCATTTGTCGTTCTTCAACAGGTTGGCGAGGCGCGCTTGCTCCTCGGCGGACAGGGTGGTTTGCGCCTTGGCGGCGGTGCGCCGGCGGCGCAGGACGATCACGCCGATCACCAGCACGCCGAACAGCAGCAAGGCGCCCGGACCGAACCAGAGCAGCCAGGTACGCTCGTTGACCGGCGGCTTGTAGCGAACGAAGTCACCGTAGCGGGCAACCATGTAGTCGACGATCTCGCCGTCGCTCTTGCCCTGCTGCAACTGGCCGTAGATCTGCTTGCGCAGATCGGCGGCGATCGGTGCGTTGGAGTCGGCGATGTCCTGGTTCTGGCACTTCGGGCAGCGCAGTTCCTGGGTCAGGTTGCGGAAGCGCTCGCGCTCGGCGTCGCTGGCGAACTCGTAGGTGTCGATGGCGGCCCGGGCCACGCCGCAGAGGGCGAGACCGAGCAGCGCGGTGGCGAGGAAACGCTTCATCGGGCCTCCGGCTCGTCCAGCAGTTGCTGGTACAGCGGCGCCAGTTGCTCGCGCCAGACTTTCTGGTCGACCACCCCGACGATCTTGTGGCGGATGATGCCCTGCTTGTCGATCAGGTAGGTTTCCGGCGCACCGTACACGCCCAGGTCCAGGCCCAGGGTGCCGTCGGCGTCGCTGATGCTCAGCAGGTAGGGATTGTGCAGCTCGTTCAGCCACTTGATGGCGGCGGCGTTGTCGTCCTTGTAGTTGATCCCGTAGATCACCACGCCCTGCTCGGCCAGTCGGGTCAGTTCCGGGTGCTCGACCCGGCACGACGGGCACCAGGTGCCCCAGACGTTGACCAGCGCCGGCTTGCCCTTGAGGTCGGCCTCGGTCAGGCGCCGGGCCGGGTCCTGCACGCTGGGCAGGTCGAAGGCCGGGAACGGCTTGCCGATCAGCGCCGAGGGCAGCTCGCTGGGGTCCAACCAGAGGCCGCGGAAGAGGAACACCGCGACGATCAGGAAGATCCCCAGCGGCAGCAGCAGAATCGCTCGTTTCAAGACTCAGGCTCCCTGACCGGCGAGGCCCAGGGCCTCGCGCACACGTGTTTTCACCTTCACCCGGTAGCGCCGGTCGAGCGCCGCCAGGGCGCCGCCGAGGCCCATCAGCAGGCCACCGAACCAGATCCAGCGGACGAACGGCTTGACGTGCACGCGCACCGCCCAGGCACCGTTCTCCAGCGGCTCGCCGAGCGCCACGTAGAGGTCGCGAGTAAAGCCGGCATCGATCCCGGCCTCGGTCATCATCGAACTCTGCACGGTGTACAGGCGCTTCTCCGGATGCAGGGTGGCGATCTCCTTGCCGTCGCGGCTGACGTGGATGCTGCCCTTGTCCGAGGTGTAGTTCGGCCCTTCGTGGTGCTTCGCGCCGTCGAAGAGGAAGTGGTAGCCGCCCAGTTCGACGGTGTCGCCGGGCGACATGCGCAGGTCACGCTGGGCGCTGTACTGGCTGCTGAGGACGATGCCGATGGCGCACACGGCGATGCCCAGGTGCGCCAGTTGCATGCCCCAGTAGCTGCGGGTCAGGCTGCGGGCGCCGGCCAGCACGCCTTTGTGCCGGGTCTTGTCGAGGAAGTCGCGGAAACCGGCCAGGACCACCCAGGCGGACAGCAGGAACACCGCCAGCACCGCCCAGTTGAAATCGCCGAAGTACATCGAACCGGCCGCCGCCAGGACCGCGCTGGCCACCAGCACCGGGGTCAGCATGCCGAGCAGCCAGCGGCTCGGGGTGTCCTTCCAGCGCACCAGCACGCCGACCGCCAGGGCCGCCATCAGCGCCGCCATCAGCGGCAGGAACATGGCGTTGAAGTACGGCGGGCCGACCGACAGCTTGGCGCCGCTGAGGGCATCGAGCAGCAGCGGGTAGAGAGTCCCGAGGAGGATCATCGAGGCCGCCACCACCAGCACCAGGTTGTTCAGCAGCAGCAGGGTCTCGCGCGACCACAGGGCGAAGCCGACCTGGCTCTTGACCACCGGCGCGCGCAGGGCGAACAGGGTCAGCGAGCCGCCGACCACCAGCAACAGGAAGGCGAGGATGAACACCCCGCGCTCCGGGTCGGAGGCGAAGGCGTGCACCGAGGTGAGCACGCCGGAGCGGACCAGGAAGGTGCCCAGCAGGCTCAGGGAGAAAGCGGCGATCGCCAGCAGCACGGTCCAGCTCTTGAACACGCCGCGCTTCTCGGTCACCGCCAGCGAGTGGATCAGTGCAGTGCCGACCAGCCAGGGCATGAAGGAGGCGTTTTCCACCGGATCCCAGAACCACCAGCCCCCCCAGCCCAACTCGTAGTAGGCCCACCAGGAGCCGAGCACGATGCCGATACCGAGGAAGGCCCAGGCCACCAGGGTCCAGGGCCGCGACCAGCGCGCCCAGGCGGCGTCCAGGCGGCCGCCGAGCAGTGCGGCGATGGCGAAGGCGAAGGCCACCGAGAATCCGACGTAACCCATGTAGAGCATCGGCGGGTGGACGATCAGGCCGACGTCCTGCAACAGCGGGTTGAGGTCGTTGCCGTCCATCGGGGTCTGCGGCAGCAGGCGGCTGAACGGGTTGGAGGTGATGATCAGGAACAGCAGGAAGCCGGTGCTGATCATGCCCATCACCGCCAGCACGCGGGCCAGCATGACCTCCGGCAGTTGCCGGGAGAAGATCGACACGGCGAAGGTCCAGCCACCGAGGATCAGCGCCCAGAGCAGCAGCGAACCTTCGTGGGCGCCCCAGACGGCGCTGAACTTGTAGTACCAGGGCAGCGCGCTGTTGGAGTTGCCGGCCACGTAGGCCACCGAGAAGTCGTCGCGCAGGAAGGCCCAGGTCAGGCAGCCGAAGGCGAAGGCGAGGAAGGCGAACTGCCCCCAGGCCGCCGGGCGCGCCAGGCTCATCCACTGGCGGTCGCCGCGCCAGGCGCCGACCAGCGGCAGGCTCGACTGCACCAGGGCCAGGCAAAGGGCGAGGATCAGGGCCAGGTGGCCGAGTTCGGGGATCATCTACTTGCCCTCCTGGTTGTACGAGGTCTCGCCGGCGGCCTTGCCGTTCTCGTAGTGCTTCAGTTGGCCGCTGTCCTTGAGCGCCTTGGTGACTTCCGGCGGCATGTAGTTCTCGTCGTGCTTGGCCAGCACTTCATCGGCCACCAGCACGCCGTCGCCGCCCAGCTTGCCGAGGGCGACGATGCCCTGCCCCTCGCGGAACAGGTCGGGAAGGATGCCATGGTAGGCGATGGTCACTTCCTTGGCGCCGTCGGTGACCACGAAACGCACATTCAGCGAATCCTCGCTGCGTTGCAGAGAACCCTTTTCCACCAGGCCGCCGGCGCGTATGCGGGTGTCGGTCGGCGCTTCGCCGTTGGCGATCTGGGTCGGGGTGTAGAACAGGTTGATGTTCTGTTGCAGGGCCGATAGCGCCAGGCCCACCGCGGCGCCGACGCCCACCACGATGGCGAGGACGATGATCAGACGTTTCTTGCGGACCGGATTCACTGCTGGGCCTCCCGGCGCAGACGACGCGCCTCTTCTTGCAGGTAGCGGCGCCGGGCCAGCAGCGGCTCGGCGACATTGATCGCCAGCACCAGCAGGCTGATGCCGTAGGCCGACCAGACGTAGGGGCCGTGATGGCCCATGGCGAGGAAGTCGCCGAACGATTCGAAGCTCATCGTGCCTTCTCCACCAGGGCCTTCACCTCGGCTTTCGCCCAGGCGGTGCGGGACTCGCGCTTGAGCACTTCCAGGCGCATGCGCACCAGCAGCATGGCCGCGAAGAAGCAATAGAAGCCGAGGACCATGATCAGCAACGGCAACCACATCTCCACCGGCATCGCCGGTTTCTCGGTGATGGTGAAGGTGGCCGGCTGGTGCAGGGTGTTCCACCACTCCACCGAGTACTTGATGATCGGGATGTTCACCACGCCGACGATGGCCAGTACGGCACAGGCCTTGGCCGCGCTGTCGCGGTTACTGATCGCCTGGCCGAGGGCGATGATGCCGAAATAGAGGAAAAGCAGGATCAGCATCGCCGTCAGGCGCGCGTCCCAGACCCACCAGGCGCCCCAGGTCGGCTTGCCCCAGACGGCCCCGGTAAGCAGCGCGACGAAGGTCATCCAGGCGCCGATGGGGGCGGCGCACTGCACCGCCACGTCGGCGATCTTCATCTTCCAGATCAGCCCGACGGCACCGGCCACGGCCAGCATGACGTAGCAGGACTGGGCGAGGAAGGCCGCCGGCACATGGATATAGATGATGCGGAAGCTATTGCCCTGCTGGTAGTCCGGCGGCGCGAAGGCCAGCCCCCAGACGCAGCCGGTGACGATCAGCAGCGCCGCCGCCACGGCGAACCAGGGCAGCCAGCGGCCGCTGATCTCGTAGAACCACTTGGGCGACCCAAGCTTGTGAAACCATGTCCAATTCATCATCAGGCTCTGTTTACAGGGCTCTTTGGAAATACCGGGCAGGCCTTCCGCTGCCAGCCCGGGTCAAGCGTGGGCGGCGCAGCCGCCCGGTACCGCACGCCCGCCGATGCCTTCGGCGGGCGGACTCACTCGCCTACGCTGATCTTCAGGCCGGCAGCGATGGCGAATGGCGTGAGTGTCAATGCTAGCGCCGTCAGGCTCGCCAGCCACAATAAATGTCCGCTGCTGGGCAGTCCCTGCAACGAAGCCTGCAGCGCCCCGCTACCGAGAATCAGCACCGGGATGTACAGCGGCAGGATCAGCAGCGCCAGCAACAGGCCGCCGCGCTTGAGGCCCACGGTCAAGGCCGCGCCGACGGCGCCGAGCAGGCTCAGCACCGGCGTACCGAGCAACAGGGAAAGCAGCAGCACCGGTATGCAACGGGCCGGCAGGCCCAGCATCAGCGCGAACAGCGGCGACATCAGGACCAGGGCCAGCCCGGAAAACAGCCAGTGTGCCAGCACCTTGGCCAGCACCAGAAGAGCCAGGGGGTGCGGCGAAAGGACCCACTGCTCCAGAGAACCGTCCTCGAAATCGCTGCGGAACAGCCCTTCCAGCGAGAGCAGCACGGCCAATAGCGCCGCCACCCAGACCAGGCCGGGCGACAAGGTTTGTAGCAATTGGCTTTCCGGCCCGACCGCCAGGGGGAACAGGGCGATGACGATGGCGAAGAACACCAGCGGGTTGGCCAGCTCCGCCGGTCGGCGGAACAGCAGGCGCGCCTCGCGCGCCAGAAGCAGGCTGAAGACGTTGCTCATGCCGGATCGCCCAGCGCCGGCTCGACCGTCGCGCCGCTGGCCGCCTTGAGCGCACCGAGGTCCAGCTCGCGGTAGCCGGCGGGCACCTGCTGCAGGCTGTGGTGGGTGGTCAGCACTACCATCCCGCCGCGCTGGCAATGCCCGGCCAGGTGCGCTTCCAGTTGCGCCACCCCCTGTTTGTCGAGGGCGGTGAAGGGTTCATCGAGGATCCACAAGGGCGGTGCGTCCAGGTACAGGCGGGCCAGCGCCACGCGGCGTTGCTGGCCGGCGGAAAGGGTGTGGCAGGGAACGTCCTCGAAGCCACGCAGGCCGACGTCGGCCAGGGCCTGCCAGATCGCCTCGCGGCTGGCCGGCTGGTGCAGCGCGCAGAGCCAGGTGAGGTTCTCCTCGGCGCTGAGCAGGCCCTTGATTCCCGCGGCGTGGCCGATCCACAGCAGGCTGCGGGCCAGTTCGCCGCGCTGTTCGGCGAGCGGCCGGCCGTTCAGGCGGACTTCCCCGGCGGTCGGCTGCATCAGTCCGGACAGCAGGCGCAGCAGGCTGGTCTTGCCGCTGCCGTTGGGACCCACCACCTGCAACATCTCGCCGGCGGCCAGGCGCAGGTCGAGGCGCTCGAACAGCATGCGCCAGTCGCGCTCGCAGGCGAGCCCGACGGTTTCCAGCAAGGGGCTGGCTGTGGGGACTTCAGCAGGATCGGACATCGAACAACATCGCCAAGCGTCTCTCCTCGTCGCGGCGCCGGAGGCCTTCACGGAACAGACCCTAAAGTCGGGATAAACACGGCCGCTATACTGGTGACGACGCGGCCAGCCTGTTTGACAGGCGCGGCATTATACACGCCCTTCCCCAGCCTCCGCAGGGTCGTTTAAGACAGGTTGTTACCCATGCCAGCCGAGATAGGCGCTTCCCCATCACTACCCCCGGTTTCCGCCCCGCGCCCGCTGCCGCCGGCGCAATCGCAGGGCAACGCCCAGGCCGACGCCGAGATGACCCTGAAGCTGGTGCAGACTCTGGCCGGCCTGCTGGGCGAAGGCGAGTCGGGCAAGGCCGAGGTGCTGGCGGTCAAGGAGGGCCTGGCGAACAATTTCCAGGTCCTGCTCAAGCTGACCCTGGCGAACAGCGGGCAGAGCCTGGTGGAAGTGCAGAGCAACCGGCCGCTGGTGCCGGGCAACCTGCTCAACGTCAGCGCCACCAGCAGCGCCAGCGTGGTTGCCACCCTGCTCGACAGCATGGCCGGCGCTGGCCCGCTGAGCAGCCTCGACCTGGAGCAACTGCCGCCCGGCACCCTGCTCCAGGGCAAGGTCCTGTCCAGCACCGCGCTGCCGGCGGACAAGGCCCAGCAGGTGGTCTACCGGGTCCTGCTGAACCTGCTCAACACGCCGCTCGCCGGCAGCAAGCTGAGCCTCGACTCGCCCCAGGCGCTGCCGGTCGGCAGCCTGCTCACGGCGCTGGTGAAAAACAGCCAGCAGATCGACTTCCTGCCGCTCAGCGGACGCCTCGACCAGCTTGCGCTGGGCCAGCAACTGGCCGGGCAGAGCGCCCGCCAGGCTTCCCTGGAAGGCCTGTTCGCCGCCCTGCAGGGGCTGAACGGCCGCAACGACCTGCCGGACAGCCTGCGCCAGGCCGTGGAGCGCCTCTTCGCCGGCCTGCCAGAGGCGCAGAAGATGGGCGATTCCAAGCTGCTCGGCCAGGCCCTGCAGCAGAGCGGCCTGTTCCTCGAGGCGCGCCTGATGCAGGGCGCCACCGATCATCTCGGCCAGGACCTGAAGGCCAACCTGTTGCGCCTGTTCGCCCAGCTGTCGCCGCTGCCGCCGACCGGCGCCCAGGCGCCGGGCATGTTCGCCGGCAACATGGCGAACCTGGCCCAGGCGCTGCCGGCCTTTGTCCGCAACGCCCTGGGCAACCTGGGACAGAGCGCCAACAAGACCCAGGCACTGAACTTTCCCCTGCCGAGCAAGGTTCTCCAACTGTTCGACGAGGACATGGAACTGGAGTCGCTGCTGCGCCTTGCCGCCGCGGCGATCTCCCGCCTGCAGACCCATCAGCTGTCGAGCCTGGCGCAGACCAGTACCCTGCCGGATGGCACCCAACTGGCGACCTGGCAGATGGAGGTGCCCATGCGCCATCAGCACTCGGTGGTACCGTTGCAGGTGAAGTTCCAGGAAGAACAGCGCAAGACCGGCGAAGAGGCCCGCGAAAGCCTCTGGCGCGTCGAACTGGCCTTCGACCTGGAGCCGCTGGGACCGCTGCACGCCCAGGCGACCCTGCTGCGCGGCAGCCTGTCCAGCCAGCTTTGGGCCGAGCGCGACGCGACCGCGCGGCTGGTCGAGCATGAACTCGGCCACCTGCGCCAACGCCTGCGCGACGCCGGCCTGACCGTTGGCGAGATCACCTGCCAGCGCGGCCGCCCGCCCCAGGGCCCGCGAGCGACCATCGAACAACGCTGGGTAGACGAAACCGCATGAACAGAAAGCAGTCACCCGCCCCGCGCCAGGCCATCGCCCTGAGCTACGACGGCCAGGCCGCGCCGACCCTTTCCGCCAAGGGCGACGCCGAACTGGCCGAGGCGATCCTGGCCATCGCCCGCGACTACGAGGTACCGATCTACGAGAACGCCGAGCTGGTCCGCCTGCTCGCCCGCCTGGAACTCGGCGACGCCATTCCGGAAGCGCTGTATCGCACCATCGCCGAGATCATCGCCTTCGCCTGGCACCTGAAAGGCAAGTGTCCCGAGGGATTCGCGCCGGACGCCGCGGATGGCGACGAGATGCTGCTGCTCGGCGGTCCCGGAGACTGAGCGAACCCGCCACACGTCGAAACCGAAGCGCCGGAACCGGAATCCGCGAGAGCGGTCCCAGCACAGTCCACCTGCCACTTCCCAGGCCGCCCATGCCCTCGCCAAGCCCCCTCCTCCTCGCCGCCCTGCTGCTTATCGCCAGCCATGTCCAGGCCGCCCCGGCCATCCTCGGCGACGAGGAAAAGGATGCAATCATCGATCGGCACCGGCTGACTCCGGAGTTCCGCATCAATCGGCAAGCCAAGGTACGCCATCACGAAGGAACCATCGACCGCGTGGTCCTGCTTCAGGATAGGGACCGCTTCACCTACCGAAGCTACCTTCGCGACGACCAGAAGGAGCCTGCCACCTTCTGGATCCTGGAGTTCGACGCACGCAGCGGGAAACGGCTGAGCGAACGCCAGACCGATGAGGACGACTATTGGCGTAGACGCGACGCCGACTCGCAACGGGCCGACAGCGGGAAAGGAACCGATAGATAGCGCAGCCGAAACCTTCGACGCGTCGTCCCGGTACAGCGGCTTAGGCAAAACCGCCGTTGACCCGCAACACCTGGGAGTTGACCCAGGCCCCGTCCGGCCCGGCGAGGAAGGACACCGCCGCGGCGATCTCGTCCGGCTCGCCGAGACGCTCCAGCGGCGCCAGCCTGGCGATCTGGTCGATCTGCTCGGCGCTCTTGCCGTTGAAGAACAGCTCGGTGGCCACCGGGCCGGGCGCCACCGCGTTGACCCTGATGTCCTGGCCGCGCAACTCGTTGGCCAGCACGTGCACCAGCCCCTCGACCCCGGACTTGGACGCGATGTACGGACCGTAGCTGGGCAGCGCCCGGGCGATCACGCTGGTGGACAGGGCGATGATCCGTCCGCCGCGCTCGACATGCCGGGCAGCCAGGCCGAGCACGATGAAGGCGCCGCGCAGGTTGGTGCGGATCACCCGGTCGAAGCCCTCCAGGTCGCCATCGGCGATCTTCAGGTAGGGCATCGTGCCGGCGCTGTTGACCACCACGTCGATGCGGCCGAAGGCGCCCCTGGTGGCTTCGAACAGCTTGTCCATGTCCTCCGCGCTGGCCACGTCGCCCTGCACGGCGATGGCCGCGCCGCCGGCGGCGACGATTTCGGCCACGACCTCGTCGGCCATGGCCTGGTTGCTGGCATAGTTGACCGCGACCGCGAAACCGTCGGCGGCCAGCCGCCGGGCAATGGCGCGACCGATGCCGCGGGAGGCGCCGGTGACGATGGCGGCTTGGGTGATGTCAGGCATGCTGGGACTCTCCTGGAATGAGCGTGGCGACAGCCACGCATCGACAAGAAAAGTCTAGAAGCCGGCTATTGGCGGATAAACAGCCGACAACCGTCATGACTATCCAGGATTTCCGGACAATACCGATACGCGGTCACGGCTTGCGCGCGATCCAGGCGTACTGCTGACGCTTCTCCTCGCCCAGGCGCTGGCGTCGGCGATGACTGGCGAACGCATCGCCGGAACAGTAGGTGCAGACGGCGCTGGCTTCGATCTGCGCCGGCCCGACGCCGGCGGCCTGGAACAACTGGCGACAGAAGGCCACCAGGTCCAGCCAGGCGCCCTGCTCCGCCTGCCTTGGCTCGGGCGGAGCGAACCGGGGCGGCCGCTCGGGGAGCGGACGACGCTGGCTCCAGGGAGGCGCCGCGCCTTCCCAGAGGCGGCCGTGGCCGACCTGCAACGCCTCGATGAACCCGGCACTCACCTCGTAGCAGCAGGCTTTGATCCCGGGACCGATGGCGACCCGGATGTCCGCGCTGGCGACGCCGCGCGCATTGAAGCGCGCCACCGCCGCGCCGACGATACCGGCGACGAGCCCC
This sequence comes from Pseudomonas sp. CP-1, assembly GCF_021213715.1. Lineage (NCBI taxonomy): Bacteria > Pseudomonadati > Pseudomonadota > Gammaproteobacteria > Pseudomonadales > Pseudomonadaceae > Pseudomonas > Pseudomonas sp. CP-1. Next base: position 768,655 of record NZ_JAJQKY010000001.1, on the reverse strand, counting down.
TGCCAGCCGCCATGCAGGGCGGCCACCACCCGACCGTCGCGACTGCTCATGAGAATCGGCAGGCAGTCCGCGGTGACCACCGCGACCGCCAACGGCCCTTCGCTGAAGACGCCGTCGGCGGCATGCCGTCCCGATTCCGACAGCGAGCGCGCGTCGACGATCTCGGCGCCATGCACCTGCCGGCAATGGAATATCCGCTCGGAGAGTGCCTGGCCGGCTTGCTGGAAGCCATGCTCGATGCCTTCGATCGCCTTGAGGATGTCGGCCTGGACGGTCATGCGCTGTCTCGCCATGGAAGGTTGGAAAACGACCTTACCTCATCTTCCCGGGAACCGCCTCAGGCGATGCCGCGCAGGAGGTCGGGGCAGCCGCGATCACGCTTGATCAACGCGGCCAGGGCGACCTGGCCCAAAGGCCGGTCGGACACCGCGCCGATGCTCAGGCCATGGCCTCTGCTCCACTCGAACAACAGGCGCTTCTCGCGGCAATCGAGTTCGCCCACCAGCAGGAAGCGCCGGATGCTGCCGCTGCGTCCCAGCATCGCCAGCGTGCCCTTGCAGCCCTGGTCCAGGCGGAATCCGTCGTAGAGGCAATAGTCGTACGGGTAACCCTGGTCCAGGGAGCGCCGCAGCTCCCGTCGGTCCAGGCACAGGCTCAGGTGGAAGTAGCCGCAGCGGTTGAACAGCGCTCCGTACCTGAGCAGACGGCCGGGGTTGGCGCACAGCACCATGGCGCGCAGGGGTATTGCAGGCATCCTTGTGGCCTCCTGGAAACGTGCGGGTTGACCAGGACTGATTCTAGAAAGCGGCAGCCGCGCAATTAATAGGACTTTTCCTCTAAATGCCTACCTGTGATCCGAAGCTTCCTCCTGGCCCAGGTTACGCAGGACACGCTCGGCCTGGCGCCTCAACGGCTCGCGCAACTCCAGCGGCTGCCTGACCTCGAAGTCGAACGGCAGGCCGCACAGGCGCCGGGCGAACCAGTCCAGGTCGTCGGTGCTGGCGCGCAACAGCGTACCGCCATCGACCTCGGCGAGCAGACCGAGGGGCTCGCCGAGCACCGCGACCACCTGCTCCCTCGCAGCCCGCATCAGGATTTCCACCGGGTAGGCGCGCGGCATCCGGGCGAAGCTCTCCCGCAGGTGGCGGAGGGTATCGAAATCCGCCGGTCGCTCGAAGCGCTCTGCCAGCATGCGCGGCGCGTCCAGGCGATCGAGACGGAACGAGCGCAACGCCTGGCGCAGGTGGCAGAAACCGCTGACGTACCAGCAGCCGTTGCGATAGACCAGGCCGTAGGGATCGAGTTGGCGGAGGGTTTCGGCGCCCTGCGGGTCGCGATAGCGGAACTCGACCCGCGCACGGACCTGGGCGGCTTCGGCGAGGGTCGCCAGCGCCGCCACACTGGTTCCCGCCCGGGCGCGGGCCAGGTCCAGGCTGGCGGTCTCGCGGAGCGCCACGAGGCGCCGCCGCAGCGCAACGGGCATCACCCTGCTCAGCTTGGCCTGCGCACTTTCCAGGGCCAGCTCGCTTTCGCCCAGGCCGAGACTGCGCACCGCCAGCAGGCCGAGGGACACGGCCAGGGTTTCCTCCGCGCTGAACATCAGCGGCGGGAGCTTGAAACCGGCCACCAGGCGGTAACCGCCATGGCGTCCGCGCTCCGCCGAGATGGGAATGCCCAGCTCCTCGAGGGCGACGATATAGCGACGCAGCGTCCGTCCATCCACCTCCAGGCGCCTGGCCAGCTCGCTACCGCTGAGCTGGCCGTGGCTCTGCAGCAGTTCGAGCAGGGCGAGCACGCGCACCGTGGGCTTGGACATTTTTCGATCCACCGGAAAAATCAGGACCGAATATAGCCTATATCACCCCTACCCTGCGTTCAGCCCAGTTGCGATGCGCAACGTGCGTTACCTGAACGGAGATGGAAAATGGAACCTGTACTGTTTTATGGCGTACCCCACGGCTGTTCCTTCGGCTCGATCGTGGCCCTCGAGTGGCTTGGCCGCCCCTATCGCCTGTGTCGGATCGAGATGCCGCTGGAGACCGGCGAGCGCACCTACGTGCGCCTGAACCCGGCTCGCCAGACGCCCACCCTGCTCCTGGAGGACGGCCGCGCGCTCAGCGAAAGCCTGGCTATTCTCCAGCACCTGGCGGCGCGCGACCTGTGCAGGAAGCTCGGCTATCCGCAGGGCAGCGCCGAGTTCGACGAACTGAACTTCGCCCTCGCTCTCCTGCATACCGAATGCCATTCGGCCTGGGGGGCCCTGTTCTATCTGGAGGACGCCGACGCAACCACGACGGCAAGGGCGCTGGCGCGCGCGGCGCGAGCCTATGGCCGGATCGACAAGCTGCTCGGCGACCGCAAGTGGCTGGCCGGCGAAGGGCCGAGCGTGGCCGACGCCTACCTCGCGGGTACCGCTCGTTGGGGACGGGAGCTGGGCTACTTCGACCTGCAACACGACTTTCCGCGCCTGCATCGACACCTGGAGAAGCTGGAGCAGGACCCGGCGGTGCGCTTCGCCCATGCCATCGAGGATCGCCTGCCGGCGCAGAGCTGCGGGGAGTTCAGGGGAGAGGTGACACTGGCAGAAGTGGCGAGCCGCCTGCTCGCCTGAAAAGCGCCAGCGCCGGGCCGGCGACCGTCACTTGCCCTTGGCTTCGTGCAGGCGCGCCACCAGCTCGGCTTCGGCCTGCGACAGACCGCAGGCCTGGGTCAGGTCTTCGGCGCTGGCGCCGAGCCCGACCAGGCGTGCGGCCTGGCTGAACGACAGCGTGGTCGGATCGCGCTGCTCCAGGCGCGCGACCCGGTCGGGAAGCGGCGCGAGTTGCTTGCCGAGGTCCTGCAAGGCCTCGCCCATGCGCACGTTGACCTGCTGGTAGGACTCGATGCGCTTGCTCAGCTCCTTGAGCCGGCGCTCGCGCGCGGCGCCCTCCTCCGCCTGCTGCGCCAGCGCAGCTTGCAGGTGGCGCAATTCACGGCGCAGCCACAGGCACGCCGCCGCCAGGCCGAGGCAGGCGGCGAGCGCCAGTGCCAGCGCGACGACCTCCATCTCAGCAGGCCCTCGTGTCGGTCGAACGCATCAGATGCTGCCCAGCTCCGACCATTCTTCCTCGGTCATCATCTTGTCCAGCTCGACCAGGATCAGCAGCTCGCCGTTCTTGTTGCAGACGCCCTGGATGAACTTGGCCGATTCTTCGTTACCGACGTTCGGCGCGGTCTCGATTTCCGACTGCTTCAGGTAGACCACCTCGGCGACGCTGTCGACCAGGATGCCGACCACCTGCTTGTCCGCCTCGATGATGACGATCCGCGTGTTGTCGCTGACCGGCGCAGGGTCCAGGCCGAAGCGCTGCCGGGTGTCGATCACCGTGACCACGTTGCCGCGCAGGTTGATGATGCCCAGCACGTAGCTCGGCGCGCCCGGCACCGGGGCGATCTCGGTGTAGCGCAGCACCTCCTGGACCTGCATCACGTTGATGCCGTAGCTCTCGTTGTCCAGGCGGAAGGTGACCCACTGCAGGATCGGATCTTCGGCGCTTTGCGCGGTGGCTTTGCTCATTCCCCTAACCTCTCGAAAACCGCCGCAAGCGGCGGAAGCTGTCTATCAATGGTCGCCGTGCAGGCGCTTGACGGCGCCGCTGGCGATCAGTTCGGCGAGCGCCGCCACATCCAGCAGCGCACACATGTGTTCGATGACCGTGCCGGCCAACCAGGGCCGCTGGCTACGCTGGCTGCGCCATTTCACCTCGGCCGGGTCGAGGCGGATCGAGCGGCTCACCTGGTGCACCGCCAGCCCCCACTCGTAGCCCTGGACCGAGATCACGTACTTGAGGCCGTCGCGATAGTCGTCGCGGTAGCGTTCGGGCATCACCCAGCGTGCGGTGTCCAGCACCTTCAGGTTGCCCGCCTGCGACGGCAGGATGCCGAGGAACCAGTCGGGCTGGCCGAACAACGGGGTCAGTTCCTGGTTCTCCAGCGGATAGATCGAGCCGAGGCACACCAGCGGCACCGCCAGGGTCAGCCCGGCGACGTCGAACAGCAGGCACTCGAAGGGCTCCGCCGCCCAGGCCGGACGACCGTCGTCGAGCAGCGGCAGGTCGAGCAGCGCCGGCTCGCTGGCGCTCGCCGGGGCGCTCGGCACGCGCAGTTCGATGACCTCGTGGGGCCGTGGCTCGACCGGCAGCTCGCGCAACGTCGTCGGTTCGTCGAGCAGGGCCGCCGGCGCCGGCGGAACCAGGCGCGCATCGCGGACCTGCTCCTCGAGCACCGCGGCCTCGAACTCGTCGAACCCGTGGTCGACCGGCAGCGTTTCCAGCGCCGGGGCCGGTGTCGCCACTTCGGCGACCGCCAGCGCGACAGGCTTCAACGGCGAGGGCGCAGGCGCTGGCGGCGTCTCGACGGGAGGTTCCAGGTCCTCGAAAGTGGCCTCCTGGAGCAACGCATCCAGGTAGGACTGCAAGGCCAGTTGCGAACGGGTGGCGGTGGCGGCGCTCATGTGGGTATTCCGCGACAGGGGTCTACAACGGTTATCGGCCGCACTCCGGTGCGGCTTGAATGCGCCTGTCGGCGCGGCGACCGGCGCGCCATCAGGCCACCCGGGTGGCCGGCTGCTGCGCCAGCAGATGCTTGAGCAAGGCGCGGTAGGCGATCACCCCGCGACTCTTGCCGTCGTGTTGCGACGGCGTGACCCCGGCCCGGCTGGCATCGCGCAGGCGGGTATCGATGGGAATGAACGCCTGCCACAGGTTGTCCGGGTAGTTCTCGTTGAGAATCCGCAGCGTGCTCAGCGAAGCCTGGGTCCGCCGATCGAACAGCGTAGGTACGATGGTATAGGGCAACGCCTGTTTGCGCGACCGGTTGATCATCGCCAGGGTGTTGACCATCCGCTCCAGCCCTTTCACCGCGAGGAACTCGGTCTGCACCGGAATCACCAGGTGCTGGCTGGCGGCCAGGGCATTGACCATCAGCACGCCGAGCAGCGGCGGGCTGTCGATGATCGCATGGTCGAAATCCTGCCAGAGCTGCGCCAGGCTTTTCGAGACCACCAGGCCGAGACCGCTCTTGCCCGGCGACTGGCGCTCCAGGGTGGCCAGCGCGGTACTCGACGGCAGCAGGGAGATGCGTTCGTTGCTGGTGCTGCGCAGCAGCGAGGCCGGCAGCCCCTCGGGGACGTTGCCCTGGTGCAGGAACAGGTCGAAGGCGCTGTGCTCGAGGGTGTCCGGGTCATAGCCGAAATAGCTGGTCATCGAGCCGTGGGGGTCCAGGTCGACCACGACCACGCGCTTGCCGGCATCCGCCAGCAGGCCGGCCAGGGCGATGGACGAGGTGGTCTTGCCGACCCCTCCTTTCTGATTGGCGACTGCCCAGACTTTCATTGCTCTACTCTTCCTGGCATGGGTCTACCCGGTTGGGGCCGCGCTAATGGCCAGTTCGGCCCCGGCGCCCGTACGCAAACCATGGTTCGCGCGCTCATGGCGAAGGCGACGGGGAATTGACGGTTGCCGGCGCGGGCGCCGGCGTACCGCCAGTATCTGCAGCTTGCGTGCCAGCTGCCGAGCCTGCGTGGCGGAGTGCCGAATCCGGCTGCGCCTTGCCGCTGCCGACCCCGCTGACGCTGCGCCGTACCTCCAGGTTGCGCGAGATCACCAGCACCACCCGGCGGTTCTTCGCCCGCCCTTCGGCGCTGGCATTGTCTGCCACCGGTTGAAATTCACCATAGCCCACCGCAGCCATCCGCGACGGCTCGACCCCATCGTTGCCGAGCAGGCGGACGATGCTCGCCGCCCGCGCCGCCGACAGTTCCCAGTTGGTGGGATAGCGCGGGCTATGGATCGGCACGTCGTCGGTGAAGCCCTCGACATGGATCGGGTTCTTGTAGGGCGCCAGGATCTTGGCGACCTTCTCGACGATATCGAAGGCGGCATCGTTGGGCAGCGCATCGCCGCTGGGAAACAGCAGGCTGGAATTGAGAGTGATCTCGATCCACAGCTCGTTGCCGCGCACGCTCAACTGGTCGGAGGCGATCAAGTCGCCGAAGGCATCGCGCACACTGTCGGCGATCCGCTCCAGCGAGTCGGCGCTGGCCGCGTTGTCGCTGGGCTGCTCCTCGACGCTGGTGCGCTCCGGCTCGGTGGTGCGCGGCCGCTCGTCGCCGATGGGAATCGGCTTCAACGAGCGGTCGGGCTGGTTGAACACGCCGGTGAGGGTCTCCGAGAGGATCTTGTACTTGCCCTCGTTGATCGAGGAAATCGAATACATCACCACGAAGAAGGCGAACAACAGGGTGATGAAGTCGGCATAGGAAACCAGCCAGCGTTCGTGGTTCTCGTGTTCCTCCTGGTGGCGACGGCGACGCTGCATGCTCGGCTCCGGTCAGTCCATGAAGCCTTGCAGCTTCAACTCGATGGAACGCGGGTTCTCGCCCTCGGCGATGGACAGCAGGCCCTCCAGGAGCATCTCGCGGTAGCGCGACTGGCGCAGTACCAGGGTTTTCAGCTTGTTGCCGATCGGCAGCAGGAGCAGGTTGGCGAAGCCGACCCCATAGATGGTGGCGACGAAGGCCACGGCGATGCCGCTACCGAGCTGCGCCGGGTTGGCCAGGTTGCCCATCACATGGATCAGGCCCATTACCGCGCCGATGATGCCGATGGTCGGCGCATAGCCGCCCATGCTCTCGAACACCTTGGCGGCCTGCAAGTCGCGGCTTTCCTGGGTGAACAGGTCGACCTCGAGGATGCTGCGGATGACTTCCGGCTCGGCGCCGTCCACCAGCAGTTGCAGGCCCTTGCGCGCATAGGGATCGGGCTCCGCGTCGGCGATGCTCTCCAGGCCGAGCAGGCCTTCCTTGCGCGCGGTCATGCTCCAGGAGACGATCCGGTCGATTCCCCCGGAAAGATCCTCGCGCGGCGGGAAGAACACCCAGCCGAGCATGCCCAGGCCGCGCTTGAGCACGTTCACCGGGGTCTGCAACAGCGCCGCGGCCAGGGTGCCGCCGATCACGATCAGCGCCGCCGGACCGTTGAGCAGGGCCCCCGCGTGGCCGCCCTCGAGAAAGTTGCCGCCGACGATGGCGACGAACGCCAGGATGATCCCGACCAGGCTGAGCACATCCATCAGCGCGTCCCCTCGGCTCGGCGAAGGCGCGCGCAGGTCGTCACGTGGGTGGCCATCGAAGGCAGTCTCCTCATTCCTGCACGCACGCTTACTGGCACGCCTCGACCAGGTGCCGGCCGATGTCGTCGAGCCCGTACACCGCGTCCGCCAGGTTGGCCTTGACCACGGCCATCGGCATCCCGTAGATCACGCAACTGGCCTCGTCCTGCGCCCACACCTGGCTGCCGCCCTGCTTGAGCAGGCGCGCACCCTCGCGTCCGTCGGCGCCCATGCCGGTGAGGACCACCGCCAGGACCTTGTCGTTGTAGGCCTTGGCCGCCGAGCCGAAGGTCACGTCGACGCAGGGCTTGTAGTTCAGGCGTTCGTCGCCGGGGAGGATGCGCACCGTGCCGCGGCCGTCGACCATCATCTGCTTGCCGCCCGGCGCCAGCAGCGCCAGGCCGGGACGCAGGATGTCGCCGTCCTCTGCTTCCTTGACGCTGATCCGGCACAGCTTGTCGAGGCGCTCGGCGAAAGCCTTGGTGAAGGCCGCCGGCATGTGCTGGATCAGTACCAGCGGCGCCGGGAAGTTGGCCGGCAACTGGGTCAGCACCCGCTGCAAGGCAACCGGTCCACCGGTGGAGGTACCGATCGCGACCAGCCGGTAGGCCTTGCGCTTCGGCGCCGCCGAGGTCGACGCCGGGGCCGGCGACGCGCCGGCACTGGCACGCGCGCTCGCGCCGAGGCTGGAGGACGACGCCGGCGCATGGCTGGACGAGGTGGCCGAAGGCAGCGGCGGCAGGCTGATCGAGCGACGATTGCTACGGGCGATGGTCAGGACCTTCTCGCAAAGCAACTGGCGGACCTTGTCCGGGTTGCGCGAGATGTCCTCGAAATTCTTCGGCAGGTAGTCGACCGCTCCGGCGTCCAGCGCATCCAGGGTCACCCGCGCGCCCTCGTGGGTCAGCGAGGAGAACATCAGGACCGGGGTCGGGCAACGCTGCATGATGTTGCGTACCGCGGTGATGCCGTCCATCAGCGGCATCTCGTAATCCATGGTGATCACATCGGGTCTCAGGGCCAGCGCCTGCTCGATGGCCTCGCGGCCATTGGTGGCGGTGCCGACCACCTGGATCTGTCCATCGGCGGAGAGAATCTCCGAGACACGGCGGCGGAAGAACCCCGAATCGTCCACCACCAGGACTTTGACTGCCATAGCTACTCCTCAGAGGGCGACGCTCCTGCGCCGCCGGAAACCCATACGCGGCGTCAGATGCGCCGTGCGTAACGCTTGAGCATGCTCGGCACATCGAGGATCAGGGCGATGCGCCCGTCCCCGGTGATGGTGGCGCCCGCCATGCCGGGGGTGCCCTGCAACATCTTGCCGAGTGGCTTGATCACCACTTCTTCTTGTCCCACCAACTGGTCGACGACGAAACCGATGCGCTGGGTGCCGACCGACAGGATCACCACGTGCCCCTCGCCCTGCTCCTCGTGGGCCGCGCTCGGCACCAGCCAGCGCTTGAGGTAGAACAGCGGCAAGGCCTTGTCGCGGACGATCACCACTTCCTGGCCATCCACGACATTGGTGCGCGACAGGTCAAGATGGAAGATTTCGTTGACGTTGACCAGCGGGAAGGCGAACGCCTGGCTGCCCAGCATCACCATAAGGGTAGGCATGATCGCCAGGGTCAGCGGCACCTTGATGACGATCTTCGAGCCGGACCCCTTCTGCGAGAACACGTTGACCGTGCCGTTGAGCTGGGAAATCTTGGTCTTCACCACGTCCATGCCGACGCCGCGGCCGGACACGTCGGAAATCTCGGTCTTGGTCGAGAAACCCGGGGCGAAGATCAGGTTGTAGCACTCCAGGTCGGTCAGGCGGTCCGCCGCATCGCGCTCCAGCAGGCCCTTCTCCACCGCCTTGTTGCGCAGCACCTCGGCGTCCATGCCCTTGCCGTCGTCGGTGATCATCAGGAGGATGTGGTCACCCTCCTGCTCCGCTGACAGCACCACCTGGCCGACCCGCGGCTTGCCGGCGGCCTCGCGCTCCTCCGGACTCTCGATGCCGTGGTCGACGGCGTTGCGCACCAGGTGCACCAGCGGATCGGCGAGGGCCTCGACCAGGTTCTTGTCGAGGTCGGTCTCTTCGCCCACCAGCTCCAGGTTGATCTCTTTCTTCATGTTCCGCGCCAGGTCGCGAACCAGGCGCGGGAAGCGGCCGAAGACCTTCTTGATCGGCTGCATGCGGGTCTTCATCACCGACATCTGCAGGTCGCCGGTGACCACGTCGAGGTTGGCCACGGCCTTGGCCATGGCCTCGTCGCCACTGTTCAGGCCCAGGCGCACCAGGCGGTTACGCACCAGCACCAGCTCGCCGACCATGTTCATGATCTCGTCGAGACGCGCCGTATCCACCCGCACGGTGGTCTCCGCCTCGCTCGCCGCCGGCCTGTCGGGCGCCGCCGGACGCGCGGCGGCGGCCTTGGCCGGAGCGACCGGTTTCGCCGCGGGACTCTTCGCCGCGATGTTCTTGGCTACCGCCGCGGCGGCCGCCACGGCTTCGGAGGCGCCGTTGAACTTGCCCTTGCCGTGCAGTTCGTCGAGCAGCGACTCGAACTCGTCGTCGCTGATCTCATCGCCGCCCGCGGCGGCCGGCGCCTTGCCCGGCTCCGCCGGCGCAGCCGCTGGAGCCGCGGCAGCCGGTGTGGCGGGTGTGCCGGCGGCTTCCGGGACATCGCCGAACTTGCCCTTGCCGTGCAGTTCGTCGAGCAGCGCCTCGAACTCGTCGTCGCTGATATCGTCACCAGCGGCAGCCGCGGCCGGCTCGACCGCCTCGGCGGGGACTTGCGCAGGCTCGGCCGAGACCGCCGGCGGGACGAACTTGCCCTTGCCGTGCAACTGGTCGAGCAACGCCTCGAACTCGGCGTCGCTGATCTCGTCGCCAGCAGGAGCCGCGGGCGCTTCTGCAACGGCGGAGGCCGGCGCTTCGTCGCCCTGGAGAGCATCCAGCAACTGCTCGAACTCGTCGTCGGTGATATCGCTGGAGGCACTCTGCGCGGGCGCTTCCGGCGGCGCCGCAGGCTCGGCTGGCGGAACGGCCGCCGGCGGCGCTTGCACAGGTTCCGCGGGCGCGGCGCCCTCGGGTTCGGCCAGGCGGGCAAGGGCCGCCAGCAGTTCGGGCGTCGCCGGGGTCGGTTCGGACTGCTCGCGCACCTGGTCGAACATCGCGTTGACCGTATCCAGCGCCTGCAGCACCACATCCATCAGTTCGGAGCTGACGCGCCGCTCGCCCTTGCGCAGGATATCGAAGACGTTTTCCGCAATGTGGCAGCATTCCACCAGCGCGTTCAGCTGGAGGAAGCCGGCACCGCCCTTGACCGTATGGAACCCACGGAAAATGGCATTGAGCAGGTCCATGTCGTCCGGCCGGCTCTCCAGCTCGACCAGTTGCTCGGACAATTGCTCGAGAATCTCGCCGGCCTCAACCAGGAAGTCCTGGAGGATTTCTTCATCGGCGTCGAAGCTCATTCGGCTGCTCCCAGAGACGTGTTACTCGAAAGGATCGGCAGGACCGCTGTCCTGCCGGAAATACCGGCCCGGCTTTCCGGACCGACTTCAGCCCGCCCGCCGGGATCACCGGCATGACGAAGGCTGTGCCGGCAGCCCGCGGATGCCAGCGTTCAATGCTTACTTAACGGCAGCGATGCCGCAGTCTTGAGCCGGGCGGGTCAGAAACCCAGGCTGGACAGCAGATCGTCCACGTCATCCTGCCCGGACACCACATCCTCTCGTTTTTCCGCGGCGACCTGCGGCCCCTCGCCCTTGGCCGAACGCTCCAGCGCGGCCTGGTGGCGCATGCTCACGTGGTCGTGCTCGATTCCGGCGTAACGGTCCACCTGGCCGGCCATCCAGACCAGCTTCACGAGGTTGCTCTCGACCTCGGTGACCAGCTTGGTGACACGCTTGATCACCTGGCCGGTCAGGTCCTGGTAATCCTGCGCCAGCAGGATGTCATTGAGCTGCGAGGACAACTGGCCGGCGTTCTCGCCGCTGCGCACGAGGAACTGTTCGATGCGCTTGGCCAGCTCGCGGAAGCCGTCGGCGTCGATTTCCCGGCGCATGAAGCGTTGCCACTCCTGGTGCAGCTCCCGCGAATCGTCGCCCAGTTGGTTGACCAGCGGGGCGCTCTGCTCCACCAGGTCCATGGTCCGGTTGGCGGCCTTCTCGGTCATTTCCACCACGTAGGAAAGACGATCGGTGGCATCGGCGATCTGCGACATTTCCTGCGCGTGGGGGGAATGCGGGTCGATCTGGAAATCGACGATGGCGTTGTGCAGTTCGCGGGTCAGCTTGCCCACTTCCTGGTAGAGGCCACGGTCCCTGGCCTGGCTGAGCTCCTGGATCAATTGCACCGCCTGCTGGAAGTGCCCCCGTTCGAGACAGTCCACCAGTTCGCGCGCGTGTTTTTTCAGGGTCGATTCGAATTCGTCGCCCGTGGAATCGTTACCAAGCACCATGACACCCTCTTGGCCGGCTTCAGCCGTTGACCCGCTCGAAAATCTTCTCGATCTTTTCCTTCAGGACCTGAGCGGTGAAGGGTTTGACCACATAGCCGTTGACCCCGGCCTGGGCCGCTTCGATGATCTGGTCGCGCTTGGCCTCGGCGGTGACCATCAGCACCGGCAGGTGCTTGAGGCGCTCGTCGGCGCGAACCGCGCGCAGCAGATCGATGCCGGTCATGCCCGGCATGTTCCAGTCGGTGACGAGAAAGTCGAAATTGCCGCTGTGCAGCATCGGCAGCGCCGTGGTGCCGTCGTCGGCCTCGGCGGTATTGGTGAAGCCCAAGTCCCGCAAGAGGTTCTTGATGATGCGTCTCATCGTGGAAAAGTCGTCCACGATGAGAATTTTCATGTTCTTGTCCAAGTAAACCTCCGTACAGACCAGAGCGCGCCCCAGGGGACGCGCCACACATTCTTTTGCGTTAACGGTTACAAGCTGCGGTCGAGGCCGGTTCAGGCCGACCGCCAATCGGCCAGGCGCGCACGCAAACGCGCGGCGCACTGGCTGTGCAACTGGCTGACCCGCGATTCGCTGACGCCCAGTACCTCGCCGATCTCCTTGAGGTTGAGTTCCTCGTCGTAATACAACGCCAGCACCAGGCGCTCGCGCTCCGGCAACTTGGCGATGGCATCCGCCAGGGCCGCCTGAAAACGTTCGTCGAGCAGGCCGTGGATCGGTTCGTTGTGACTGAGGCTGGTGTCTTCCGGCAATCCATGTTCGCCGTCCTGCAACAGGTCGTCGAAGCTGTACAGGCGGCTGCCCTGCGTGTCGCTGAGGATGCCGTAGTAATCTTCGAGGCTCAATTGGAGTTCGGCAGCAACTTCGTGATCTTTAGCGTCGCGTCCGGTTCTCGCCTCGATCGCGCGGATCGCGTCGGTCACCATGCGCGTGTTGCGGTGCACCGAACGCGGCGCCCAGTCGCCCTTGCGGACCTCGTCGAGCATGGCCCCGCGGATGCGGATGCCGGCATAGGTCTCGAAGCTGGCGCCCTTGCCGGCGTCGTATTTCTTCGCGGCCTCGAGCAGGCCGATCATGCCGGCCTGCATCAGGTCCTCCACCTGCACGCTGGCCGGCAGGCGGCCGAGCAGGTGATAGGCGATGCGCTTGACCAGTGGTGCGTAACGCTGGATCAGTTGCTCCTGGGAGTTCTGCGCTTGCGCCTTGCTATACATACGCACTCCAGAGGCCGCTGTCATACGGCCGAACCTGTCGCGGGGTGTTGGACCAGTCGTTCGACGAAGAACTCCAGGTGCCCGCGCGGGTTGGCCGGCAGCGGCCAGCTGTCGACCTTCTGCGCGACCGCCTTGAAGGCCAGGGACGCCTTCGAGCGGGGGAATGCCTCGTATACGGCTCGCTGTTTCTGCACGGCCTTGCGTACCGACTCGTCGTAAGGGATGACACCTACATACTGTAGTGCGACGTCGAGGAAACGGTCAGTGACCTTGGTCAGTTTGGCGAACAGGTTGCGTCCTTCCTGCGGGCTGTGGGCCATGTTGGCCAGGACCCGGAAGCGGGTCATGCCGTGGTCGCGGTTGAGCAGCTTGATCAGGGCGTAGGCATCGGTGATCGAGGTCGGCTCGTCGCAGACGACCAGCAGCACCTCCTGCGCGGCGCGGACGAAACTGACCACCGAATCGCCGATTCCGGCGGCAGTGTCGACGACCAGGACATCGAGGTTGTCGCTGATATCGCTGAACGCCTGGATCAGCCCCGCATGCTGCATCGGCGAGAGGTGCACCATGCTCTGCGTGCCGGAGGCCGCGGGAACGATGCGCACGCCACCGGGACCGAGGAGGAGGACATCGCGCAGTTCGCAGCGTCCCTCGATCACGTCGGCCAGGGTGCGCTTGGGCGTGAGTCCCAGCAGGACGTCGACGTTGGCCAGGCCGAGGTCGGCATCCAGCAGCATGACGCGACGGCCGAGATCGGCCAGAGCCAGTGCCAGGTTCACCGACACATTGGTCTTGCCGACGCCGCCCTTGCCGCCAGTTACTGCGATCACCTGTACGGGATGCATGCTACCCATCTGCTTCATACCTTGTGTTGTCGTCTTCCCGGAACGCCCCTTCCAGCGCTCTCCGGTATTGGCGGGAACGATGCGCCATCGCTCCCGGCCCGGCGGAAGCCACCTTCGCTTCCGTCACCCGCGCCACGCGCGGTTCTTCCCACGTCCTCAGCCGGCACGCCGCGCCGGTTGCTGGTAGAGCCCGGCGAACATCTCGGCCATGGCGTCCTCGCTGGGCTCTTCCGGTGCCTGCAGGCTCACCGCCCGGCTGACCAGTTGGTGACTGCGCGCCACCTGCAGGTCGTCCGGAATCCGCGGCCCATCCGCCAGATAGGCTACCGGGAGACGCTGGGCGATAGCCAGCGCCATCGATTCACCGAGGCTGCCCGCCTCGTCCAGCTTAGTCAGGATGCAACCCGCCAGCCCGCAGTGCCGATAGGTCTGGTAGGCCGACTTGAGCACCTGGCTCTGGCTGGTGGTGGCCATCACCAGGTAATTCTTCACGTTCAGGCTCGGCGACGCCAGTGCCTCGAGCTGCATGCGCAATGCCGGGTCGCTGGCCGGCAGGCCGGCGGTATCGATCAGCACCATGCGTTTGCGCGCCAGCGGCGCCAGGGCCTGGATCAGCGACTGGCCGGGATCGACCAGGGTCACCGGTACGTTGAGGATCCGACCGAGGGTCTTGATCTGCTCCTGGGCGCCGATCCGGTAGCTGTCCATGCTCACCAGCGCCAGGCTCTGGGCGCCGTACTTGAGGACGTAGCGCGCGGCCATCTTCGCCAGGGTGGTGGTCTTGCCGGCGCCTGCCGGGCCGACCAGGGCCAGTACGCCGCCCGCGTCGAGCGGGTCCTGCTCGGGGGTCTGCACGGCACGCGACAGGTGCGCCAACAGCATGCGCCAGGCCTGGCGCGTATCGCCCACCGCGGCGACCCGCTCCAGCAACGGCTTGCTCAGCTCCGCCGGCAAGCCCATGCGCTGCAGGCGCCGCCAGAGATTGGCCTGCTGCGGACGCTGGTGCTGCAACTGGCCCCAGGCGATGGAACCCAGTTGTACCTCGATCAGCTCGCGCAGGCCGTTCAGTTCGAAACGCATTGCCTCGAGGGTCTGGCCGCCCGCCTGGGGCTTGGCCTGCGCCGCCGTCATGGACTCGGCCAGGGACGGACGCGCCGGCTTCTCCTCGGCGAACAATTGACGGTCCTTGCGCTGGTTTTCCGCCGGACGCGCCGTCAACTCGGCGCGCGCCTCGGCGATCCGCGCCTGGGTCTTGCGCAGCTCCACTTCCAGCGCCGGGTTGGGCTTGCTCGGCGCCGGCGGGGCCTGGTAATCCAGCGCCGCGGTCAGCTCGATGCCGCCGGCGACCCGGCGGTTGCCGAGAATCGCGGCGTCCGGACCCAGTTCGTCGCGGACCAGTTTCATGGCCTGGCGCATATCGGCGGCGAAGAAGCGTTTGACTTGCATTGCCCGAACCCCTCAGTTCAGTAGTCTTGCCGGCAACCTCAGGTTGCCCGGTGTGCCGGCCCTGGAGCCGGCGCAGCCCTCGTTCAGTTCTGCCCCACCGTCGCGACGATGGTGACTTGCTTGTTGTCCGGGATTTCCTGGTAGGCCAGCACATGCATGCTGGGCACCGCCATCCGCGCGAAGCGCGACATCATCGAGCGGATCGGTCCGGCAACCAGCAGGATCGCCGGCTTACCGAGCATCTCCTGGCGTTGCGCGCTCTCGATCAGCGAGCGTTGCAGCTTCTCGGCCATCCCCGGCTCCAGCAACATGCCGTCCTCGGAGCCTTGTCCGGCCTTCTGCATGCTGTTCAGCAAAATCTGTTCCAACCTCGGCTCGAGCGTGATCACAGGCAGCTCCGGCTCAAGCCCGACAATGCTTTGCACGATTGCGCGGGACAACGCGACGCGAACCGCGGCGACCATCGCGCCGGGATCTTGACTCCGTGGAGCGACGTTGGCGATGGCCTCGGCGATGGTACGGATGTCGCGCACCGGCACCTGCTCCTGGAGCAGCGCCTGCAGGACCTTGAGCAGGGTGGACAGGGAAATCAGCCCCGGCACTAGCTCTTCCGCCAGCTTCGGCGAGCTGCGCGCGAGCAATTGCAGGAGCTGCTGCACTTCTTCATGGCCCAGCAGCTCGTGGGCGTGCTTGTGCAGCACCTGGTTCAGGTGAGTGGCGACCACGGTGCTCGCATCCACCACGGTGTAGCCCAGCGACTGCGCCTGGTCGCGCTGGCCGGGCTCGATCCATACCGCCTCCAGGCCGAAGGCCGGGTCCTTGCCGGCGATGCCGTTGAGGCTGCCGAATACCTGGCCGGGGTTGATCGCCAGCTCGCGATCGGGATAGATCTCCGCTTCGGCCACGCTGACCCCCATCAGGGTCAGGCGGTAGGCGTTGGGCAGCAGGTCGAGGTTGTCGCGGATGTGCACCGAGGGCATCAGGAAGCCCAGCTCCTGGGACAGCTTCTTGCGTACGCCCTTGATTCGCGCCAGCAGTTGCCCGCCCTGGTTGCGGTCGACCAGCGGGATCAGCCGGTAGCCGACTTCCAGGCCGACCATGTCCACCGGGGTGACATCATCCCAGCCCAGTTCCTTGACCTCCTGGGCGCGCTGCGCCGGCAGCAGCTCCTGCTGGCGCTGCACCTCCTGCTCGGCGACCTGCTTGGCCTTGTTCTGCCGGTGCCAGATCCAGTAGGCGGCAGCACCGGCCAGGGCGCCGAGGCCGATGAAGGAAACGTGCGGCATGCCCGGCACGGCGCCCATGGCGATCAGGATCGCCGCGGAAATCGCCAGCGCCTTGGGCGAGGCGAACATCTGCCGGTTGACCTGCTGGCCCATGTCCTCGGAACTGGAGACCCGCGTCACCATGATCGCCGCCGCGGTCGACAGCAGCAGCGACGGCAGTTGTGCCACCAGGCCGTCACCGATGGTCAGCAGGGCGTAGACCTTGCCGGCGTCGCCGAAGGACATCGAATGCTGGATCATGCCGATGGCGACGCCGCCGATCAGGTTGATGAAGAGAATCAGCAGGCCGGCGATGGCGTCACCGCGGACGAACTTGCTGGCACCGTCCATCGAACCGTAGAAGTCGGCCTCCTGGGCCACCTCGTTGCGGCGCTTCTTGGCTTCCTCCTGCTCGATCAGGCCGGCGTTGAGGTCAGCGTCGATGGCCATCTGCTTGCCGGGCATGGCATCCAGGGTGAAGCGCGCGCTGACTTCGGAAATCCGCCCGGCGCCCTTGGTCACCACCACGAAGTTGATGATCATGAGGATCGCGAACACCACCACCCCGACCACGTAGTTGCCGCCGATCACCACTTCGCCGAAGGCCTGGATCACCTTGCCCGCGGCGCCATGGCCGTCGTGGCCGTGGAGCAGCACCACGCGGGTCGAGGCAACGTTCAGCGCCAAGCGCAACAGGGTCGCCACCAGCAGGATGGTCGGGAACACGGCGAAGTCCAGCGGCCGCAGGGCGTACACGCAGACCAGCAGGACGACGATGGACAGGGCGATGTTGAAGGTGAACAGCACGTCCAGCAGGAATGGCGGGATCGGCAGGGTCATCATCGCCAGCATGGCCAGCAGCAGGACCGGCACGCCGAGGCTGCCGCGCCCCAGTCCCGCCAGGTTGCTGCGCACATTGCTGATCAGTTGCGTGCGATCCACTCTCGACTCCCCTGCCCTGCGTATGGCGCCCGTAGGTGGGCGCCGAACAAACTTTTGACGCCGGAATGCGCGTCGGGCGGGTCACTGCAGGAACTGTTCCAACTTTTCAATTCATTGATTGAAAAAGGGTTTTCGCCAATCACCAACTGCCGGAGGCGCCACCACCGCCACTCGAGCCTCCGCCGCCGGAGAACGAGTCCGAAGACGAACTGGACGAACTCGACGACGAGGAAGACGAGGAACCCGATGAGCTAGCGTAATCGCCGCCGCGCCGACGCCCTCCCCCCGAGCCGCCGGCGCTGAAATTGCAACCGATGAGCAGCGGCAGGCAAGCGGCGGGCAGGATGATCAACGCCTCGATGCTGTTCAGCGGGTCGTCCACCAGCAACAGCAGGCACTCCAGGGCCAGGGTCAGCAGCAGGCCGAGCAGGCCCGGCAGGTAGGCCCAGCGCCGTCCTCTGCGCAGCCCCTGCCAGGCACCGGCCAGCATCAGCAGGGTCAGCCCCAGCGAAAGCGGCACGGCCAATCCGTAATGAAGCACCGGCAGGCCATAACGGCCGTAGGCCCAGAACAGCCCCAGCGCATAGAGCACAAGAATGGCGAAGAACCAGCGGGCGCCGCGCGAATACTTGAGCAACGCGCCGAAGCCGACGCCCAGGACCGCCACCATCTCCGCCAGCGCCACCATCGCCCCTACCGGCCAGTGCCGCCCCAGTGCCAACGCCGCAGCGAGCGCCACTACCGCCCCCAGGGTCCAGTACCAGGCGCGCGGGCGTACCAGCAGCGCCACCCCGCCGAGAGCGCCGAGCAGGAATGCGATAGCCAGGGTCTGCCGTACCGCGCCGGGCTCCAGCGGGTCGCGCGGCGGCGGCAACGCCTCGCCGTCGATCAGTCGTACCAGGCGCTGCGCCGCCGCTTCCAGGCCGCCGGCGTAGTCTTGCTGACGGAACGCAGGGGTCATGTATTCGCGGATGATCCGCCCGGCATCGATGTCGGTGATCGTTCCTTCCAGGCCATAACCGACTTCGATGCGCATGCGCCGATCGTCCTTCGCCACCAGCACCAGGACGCCGTCATCGATCCCCTTGCGCCCCAGCTTCCACGCCTCGAAGACCCGCGTCGCATAGGCCTCGATGCTGTCCGGATAGGTGCTGGGCACCATCAGGATCGCTACCTGGGCACCCTTCCGGGCCTCCAGCGCGGCCAGCGAAGCTTCCAGGCGGGCACGCTCGGCGGCGTCGAGGGTCGCGGTAAGGTCGGTCACCCGCCGCGCCAGCGCTGGAACCTCCGCGGACTCGTAGCCCGCATCGCGCGCTGCCTCGGCCTCGGCGCCGACCGCCGATGCCTCCACGGCCTCCTCCTCGACATCGGACGCTGCCACCGCGACGGTGACCGGCACCGTCGCGGTGGCAACGGAGGGAATCGCGGCGGCGCAGAGCAGCATGCCGAACAGCCGAAGCATGGCGAGATAACGCGTGATTGCAGACATCCTTGTCTCCGAATGAAATGAACGGGAACCCATTACCAACTGCCCGAGGCACCGCCTCCGCCGCTGGAACCACCGCCCCCGGAAAAGCCGCCGGACGACGAGGAGGAAGAGGAGGAGGAACCGCCGCCGGAGCTTCCCGACGAGCCTCCACCACCCCCACTCAGGCGTACCTGGCCGAACACCAGCAGCCCGAGCATGAGCTGGAACGGTAGCAGGGCCAGCCAGACCAGCGGTGCGTCCAGACCACCGGACAGCAATCCGAGCAGCAGGTAGGCCGCCAGCAACGCCCACAGTCGGCGGTGGAAACTTTTCCGCCGCTCGCGCCATAGCGAGCGCATCAGGCGGTAGTTCGACCAGCAGAGAAGCGCCAGCATCAGCACCCCGGCCGGCCACAGCAGGCCGTAGATGAAGGACACCGCGCTGAACCAATGCGCCGCCAGCCCGAGCAGGGCTACATAGACCAGTACGCCGATCACCAGGTAGAAGGCCGGGCGCACCGTCCACAGCGCGCCGAAGGTCGCGCCGCCGACCAGCATGCACAGCGGAGCCACCAACAGAACGCTCATCCACTCGCCGGAAGCGCCGGCCAGCGTGCCCAGCAGCCAGCAGAGCAGCGCTCCGCCGAGCAGCCAGGGCCAGCGCAGCGCCCGGGCACTCAACAGCACTCCGGCCAGCGCTCCGTAGATGAAAGCGACCAGCAGCGCCCAGGCTTCCGCCGGCAATGGCCCCAGCGAGACCTCCGGCGTACCCGACGACGACGCAGCCGCCGGCAGCGTTTCGCCGTCGACCAGGCGGATCAGCTCGTCCACCGCGGCCTCGATCCCGCCGGCATAGTCGCCCTCGCGGAACGCCGGAGCCATCCGCTCGCGAATGATCCGTCCGGCGACCACATCGGGCACCGCACCCTCCAGGCCGTAGCCGACCTCGATGCGCATGCGCCGGTCATCCTTGGCCACCACCAGCAGCAGACCGTCGTCGACCGCCTTGCGGCCGAGCTTCCAGGCCTGGAACAACTTGTCGGAGAAGGCTTCGATATCGAGGGTACCGGTAGTCGGCAGCATCACCACCGCGATCTGCGCACCGCGTCGCCGCTCCAGCGCCTCGAGCTTCTCCACCAAGCGTTGGCGCGTCGCCTCGTCCAGCGTGTGGGTGGCATCCACCACCCGCTCCGACAGGGGCAAGGCGACCCATTCCGCCGGCGCTTCGGCGTGCACAGGCATCCAGGGCAGCAGCCAGGCCAGGGCGAGCAACAGGAGGACAGGCGGGAAAATACGATCAGACAGGGTTCGATCCATGAACGGCAAAGCTCTCATCCCGAGCGGGTACCGGCCAAGGCTGCCACAGCGCGGCGCGCAGCTCCAGCCCGGTCACTCGTCGCGACGCAGGTCCGGCGGGATCGGCAGGTCCTTCAACGGGCTCGGCCGCTTGCCCTTGCCGGCCTGGTACTGCTTGAGCTGGTAGACATAGGCCAGTACCTGGGCCACGGCGAGATAGAGCCCGGCGGGAATCTCCTGGTCCAGCTCGGTGGAGTAGTACACCGCTCGCGCCAGCGCCGGCGACTCCATGACCATCACCTTGTGCTCCTGGGCCACCTCGCGGATCTTCAGGGCCAGGAAATCGTTGCCCTTGGCCAGCAGCAGCGGCGCCCCGCCGCCCGCCGGGTCGTACTTCAGGGCTACGGCGAAGTGGGTCGGGTTGGTGATCACCACGTCGGCCTCCGGCACCGCCGCCATCATCCGTCTCTGCGCCATCTCGCGCTGCATCTGGCGGATCTTCGACTTGACCTCGGGCTTGCCCTCGGAGTCCTTGTATTCGTCGCGGACTTCCTGCTTGGTCATCAGCAGCTTCTGGCGGTTGTCCCAGATCTGGTAGGGCACGTCCACCGCGGCGATCAGCAGCAGGCTGCAGGCCATCCAGAAGGCGCTCCAGCCGACCACCCGCACGCTGTGCAGGATCGCCTGCTCGAGCGGCTGGTGCGCCAGCGCCAGGAGGGCGTCGCGGTCGGCGGAGAGCACCAGCAGGGCCACCGCCAGCACCACCAGGAACTTGATCAGCGCCTTGCTCAGTTCGAGCAGCGACTTGGCGGAAAACATCCGTTTCAGTCCCGACAGCGGGTTGAGCCGGCTGAACTTGGGTTGCAGGGCGTCCATCGAGAACAGCCAGCCGCCGAGGGCGATCGGCCCGACGATCGCCGCCACCAGCAGCATCAGCAGGATCGGCCAGAGCCCCTGGGCCGCCAGGTAGGCCGAAGCGCCGAGCAATTGCAGCATGCTCTCGGTATTCATCGCGGTTTCCCGGGACAGCTCGAAATTGCTGCGCATCAGGCGCAACAGGGCGCCCGCCAGGTCGGCGCCGTAGATCAGCAGGCCGCCGGCGCCGGCCATGAGGATGGCCAGGGTGTTCAGCTCCCGCGAACGCGGCAACTGCCCTTTCTCGCGCGCCTCGCGGCGGCGTTTCTCCGTGGGTTCCTCTGTCTTGTCCTGCCCGCTCTCGCTCTCGGCCATGGCTACCTCGCCCGCACCAGTTCACGGAGGAATTGCAGGGCCTCGCCGGCCAGCACCTGGTACTGGCTGAGCAGGTCGGCGGTGCCGATCCAGAGGATCACCAGGCCCAGCACCAGGGTCAACGGAAAGCCGATGGAGAAGATGTTCAGCTGCGGCGCCGCGCGGGTCATGGCGCCGAAGGCGAGGTTCACCACCAGCAGCGCGGTGATCGCCGGCAGCGCCAGCAGCAGTGCCGCGCCCATCACCCAGCCGAGCTTGCCGGCGATGATCCAGAAATGGTTGCCGCTCAGGCCCTCGCCCACCGGCAGGGTGACGAAGCTCTCGGCGATCACCTCGAACACTACCAGGTGGCCGTTCATCGCCAGGAACAGCAGCGTCACCAGCATGGTGAAGAACTGGCCGAGCACCGGCACCGAGACGCCGTTGGCCGGGTCGACCATGGAAGCGAAGCCCAGGCCCATCTGCATCGAGATGATCTGCCCGGCGATCACGAAGGCGTGGAACAGCAACTGCAGGGAAAAGCCGAGCAAGGCGCCGACCAGGATCTGCTCGCCGATCAGCAGCATGGCCTTCATGCTCAGCGCGTCCACCTGCGGCATCGGCGGCAGGTTCGGCACCAGCACCACGCAGACGCCCAGCGCCAGGTAGAGGCGCACCCGCACCGGCACCAGCTGGGTGCCGATCACCGGCATGGTCATCAGCAGCGCCGCGACCCGGAACAGCGGCAGCACGAAGCTGGCGATCCAGCCGCCGATCTGTGCGTTGGTCAGCTCCAGCATCAGCCGATCAGCAGCGGGATGTTGCCGATCAGCGTCTGGGTGTATTCCATCAGCTGCCGCAGCAGCC
Organism: Pseudomonas sp. CP-1; assembly: GCF_021213715.1. Lineage (NCBI taxonomy): Bacteria > Pseudomonadati > Pseudomonadota > Gammaproteobacteria > Pseudomonadales > Pseudomonadaceae > Pseudomonas > Pseudomonas sp. CP-1. Next base: position 746,494 of record NZ_JAJQKY010000001.1, on the reverse strand, counting down.
AGGGGCCCAGCACGATCAGGGTGAGCAGGATCACCATCAGGCGCGGCAGGAAGCTCAGGGTCTGTTCGTTGATCTGGGTGGCGGCCTGGAACATCGCCACCACGAGACCGACCAGCAGGCTCGGAACCACCAGCACGCCGACGATCATCGCCGTCAGCCACAACGCCTCGCGGAACAGGTCGAGTGCCACCTCAGGGGTCATGTCTCTCTCCAGCGCGCCAGCGGCGCGTCAAGCCGGCGGCACCGCTAGACGGTGCCGAAACTGCCCGCCAGCGTCCCGATGATCAGCGCCCAGCCATCCACCAGGACGAACAGCATGATCTTGAACGGCAGGGAAATGATCAGCGGCGACAGCATCATCATGCCCATCGCCATCAGCACGCTGGACACCACCAGGTCGATGATCAGGAACGGGATGAAGATCATGAAGCCGATCTGGAACGCGGTCTTCAGCTCGGACGTGACGAAGGCCGGGACCAGGATGGTCAGCGGCGTCGCCTCCGGGCTGCCGATGTCGGTGCGCTTGGACAGGCGCACGAACAGCTCCAGGTCGGAGGTGCGAGTCTGCGCCAGCATGAACGCCTTCAGCGGTACCTCGGCCTTTTGCAGGGCTTCCTGGGCGGGAATCTGCTCGTTCAGGTAGGGCTGCAGGGCCTGGCTGTTGATCTTGTCGAACACCGGGGCCATGACGAACATGGTCAGGAACAGCGCCAGCCCCACCAGCACCTGGTTCGACGGCGTCGATTGCAGGCCCAGCGCCTGGCGCAGGATGGAGAAGACGATGATGATCCGGGTGAAGCTGGTCATCAGCATGACGAACGCCGGGATGAAGCTCAGCGCGGTCATGATCAGCAGGATCTGCAGGCTGACCGAATACTCCTGCTGGCCCTGGCCGTTGGTGGTCACGGTGATCGCCGAGATCGATGTCGGGTCGGCGGCCAGCGCCGGCCACGGCGCCAGCAGCAGGAGGCAGAGCGCGGCGAGCGCGCCGGCCAGGGAGATGCGCGGAGTCATGGCTTACCCTTGGGGTCCTTGTTCAGCAGCTCCAGCAGGCGCTGGGCGAATTCCGGCGTGGCCGGCTCGCCGTCCGGCAGGTGTACCGGCTCCTTGAGCACGTGCAGCGGCGTGATCCGGCCGGGCGTCAGGCCGAGCAGGATCTGCTCCTCGCCGACCTGCACCAGCACCAGCCGGTCGCGCGGACCCAGCGGCTGACTGGCAAGGGTGCGGATCAAGCGGTTGCCGCGCGGACCGGCCTGTTGCACCCGGCGCACCAGCCAGGCGAGCAGGAAGATCAGGCCGATCACCAGGCCCAGGCCGAGCACCAGTTGGGCCAGTTGCGCGGCGGCGCCGGAAGCGGCGCCCACCGTCGGCGCGGCGGCACCCGTCGTCCCCTCCGCGGCGCACAGCGGCGCGCTCAGCGAGGCGAGTGCCGGCAGGAAGCCGGCGAACAGGTAGCGACGCATGTCAGCGCAGCTTCTTGATGCGTTCGCTGGGACTGATCACGTCGGTCAGGCGGATGCCGAACTTCTCGTTCACCACCACCACCTCGCCGTGGGCGATCAGGGTGCCGTTGACCAGTACGTCCAGCGGCTCGCCGGCCAGGCGATCGAGTTCGATCACCGACCCCTGGTTGAGCTGCAGCAGGTTGCGGATGCTGATGTCGGTATGCCCGACCTCCATGGAAATGGTCACCGGGATGTCCAGAATCACATCCAGGTTGGGCCCCTCCAGGCCGGAAATGGTCGGTGCCTTCGGCGAAGCGCCGAACTCTTCCATCGGCGCCCGCGGGGTACTCGGCTCCGCCACGGGAGTCGCGCCGCCCTGGGCCATCAGCGCATCGATGTCGTCCTGGCTGGCGTCGCCCGCCTCGGCCAGCGCCGCCGCCCACTCGTCGGCCAGTGCCTGTTCCTCGGTGGTCACTTTTTCTTCGTCTGCCATGGTTCGTCTTTCCTCCGGGGGAAGCGGTCAGCGCGAGCGCTCGACCGCTTCGAGAATCTGTAGCGCCAGGTTGCCCTTGTGGGCGCCCAGCTTGACCTTGAAGGCGGGCACGCCGTTGGCGCGCATCACCATGTGTTCCGGCATCTCCACCGGGATCACGTCGCCCGGCTGCATGTGCAGGATGTCGCGCAGCTTGAGCTGGCGGCGGACCACGGTGGCGCCGAGCGGTACCTGGACGTCCAGCACGTCCTCGCGCAGGGCCTTGATCCAGCGCTCGTCCTGGTCGTCGTGGTCGGACTGGAAACCGGCGTCGAGCATCTCGCGGATCGGCTCGATCATCGAATAGGGCATGGTGATGTGCAGGTCGCCGCCACCGCCGTCCAGTTCGATGTGGAAGGTGGAGACCACCACCACCTCGCTGGGACTGACGATGTTGGCCATGGCTGGGTTGACCTCCGAGTTGACGTACTCGAAGTTCATCTCCAGCACCGCCTGCCAGGCTTCCTTCAGATCGACGAAGGCCTGCTCCAGCACCATCCGCACCACCCGCAGTTCGGTCGGGGTGAACTCGCGGCCCTCGATCTTGGCGTGGCGGCCGTCGCCGCCGAAGAAGTTGTCCACCAGCTTGAACACCAGCTTGGCGTCGAGGATGAACAGCGCGGTGCCGCGCAGCGGCTTCATCTTCACCAGGTTGAGGCTGGTGGGAACGTACAGCGAGTGCACGTACTCGCCGAACTTCATCACCTGCACGCCGCCGACCGCGACGTCGGCCGAACGGCGCAGCAGGTTGAACATGCTGATGCGGGTGTAGCGGGCGAAACGCTCGTTGATCATCTCCAGGGTCGGCATGCGGCCCCGGACGATGCGGTCCTGGCTGGTCAGGTCATAGGACTTGACCGATCCCGGCGTCGCCTCGACTTCGGTTTCCACCAGGCCATCGTCGACGCCGTGCAACAGCGCGTCGATTTCATCCTGGGAAAGCAGATCTTGCACGGCCATGGGATACCTACTGCAGCACGAAATTGGTGAACAACACTTGTTCGATAGCCAGTTGGCCGGTTTCCTTCTTGGCCAGTTCCTGCAATCCGGCGGTCGCCTGCTGGCGGAGCATTTCCTTGCCCACCGGCGTCACCAGCGAGTCGAAACTCTGACTCGAGAACAGCATCACCAGTTTATTGCGAACCAGCGGCATGTGCTCGCGCAATGCGTCCATCTGCGCCTTGTCGCGCCCCATCAACGCGACGCCGACCTGCATGTAGCGCTGCCGGCCGTTCTGGTTGAAGTTGACGACGAAGGCCGGCGCCAGGATCTCGTAGAGCGCCGGCTGCTTGCCCGGCTTCGCCGCCTCGCTGGCGACTTCCTCGGTCTTCTCGGCCTTCAGCGACTTGCTGAGGAAGAACCAGGTGCCGCCCACCGACAGGCCGATCGCCAGCAGCAGGCCGACCACGATCAGCAGGATCAGCTTCAGCTTGCTCTTGCCGCCGCTCGGAGCCCCCGCGTCGGCGGGTGTCGCCTCTTTCTTAGCCATGCCAAAAATCCGTCGCTATAGCGTCAAATGAAGGGTTTCACAGGGGCAGAGCAAGGGTTGTGCCATTTCTGCAACGCCGCCCCGCCCCCTGGGGCCAGCCCCGGAATGCTGTCCGAGATGATAGACGGCGCGGATATTACAGCCTGGCCACAGGAAATCATCCCCGTCTTTTGCGAAATCGCCCGCTCCGGAAAAAGAAAGGCCTCCCGCAGGAGGCCCAAAGGGGAAATGCAGTCGTTCGCCTCAGGCGTAGTAGTCGACCAGACCGCGCGCCGCCGAGGAACCCGGCCGGCTGCGGATCTCGCTGACTCCGGCAAGGGTTTCCTCATCGCCCGAGGCCTCGCCGGCAAAGCCGCGTCCGCGCGCCGATCCGCCCTCGCCCTGCTGCTGGCCCTGCCAGCCCCGCGCCAGCGACTGGTCGGAGACGTTCACGTCGAGCTGGTTCATGCCCTGCTGGCTGAACATGTCGCGCAGCCGGTGCATCTGGCTTTCCAGGGCGTCGCGAACGCCGGCGTTGGGGCTGGCGAAGGTCACCTGGGTCTGGTCGGCGGTCATGTGGATGCGCACGTCCAGGCGTCCCAGCTCGGCCGGGTCGAGCTGGATCTCCGCCGACTTCAGGTTCTGGCTGGACATCCACATCACCCGGTCCACCACCGCCTCGCTCCAGCCGTTCTGCTGTATCGCCACCGGCTGGCCGGGCACCGTACCGTTCACCGGACGGTTGGTCAGGGCCTGCTGCGCCATGGCCTGGGTCAGCCCGTTGAGCTTGGCCGCGAAAGGCTCGCCGCGCGGCTCCGCCTTGCTCTCCAGCAGGCTCTCGGAGGCGGCGCTGGCGATGGCCGGCTCGGCGGTCTGCTGCAACTGGGCCTCGAGCGCCTTGCCGTCGACGGCCTTGGGCAAGGAGTCGGAAGTCAGGCTGGCAAGGGCATCGCCGAGGTTCGCCTGGCGCGGATCGGCGCTCTTCGCCGGCCCGCCTTTCGCCGCCTGCGCGGCGTCCTGGGCACCCTGCTCCAAGGCCATGTTCACTGCCGGAACGCCGTTGAGCTTGACCAGGGTCGGGTCGCTGCTGGCTTCGGTCAGGCTGGCCGGAGCACTGCTAGCCGTCGGCACGGCCGGCGGCAGCAAAGTCGCCTGGGTATTCTCGTCGAGCATCGGCACGGCGCCGCCGAGGCCGAGCAGTTGCAGCGGATCGACCGGCGTTTCGACTTTATCTTCGCCGTCGGCCTTGGCCTGGCCGTCGGCCGGCAAAGGCTTGCCGTCTTCGGCAACGGCCGGTTGCCCGGCGGCATCCGTCGGCTGCGCCTCGGCAGCCTCCTTGCCGGCGTCCCGCGGCTTGTCCCGCGAACCCTTGGAGGGACCGTCGGCGCGCTCGGCGGGCTTCTTCGCGGTCTCCTTGGCATACATGTCGGAGAAGCTGGAAGTCTTGTCGTTACTGGGCTCAGGCGTTTTCTGCTGGCTCTTCGGCGCAGCGGCCTTGGGCTTTACATCAGGCGTCGGCGGCAACAACACACCAGGGGCGACGGCCATGGGAATTCTCCATTTGCGAAGGGATTGCGTCGTGGCTTGCGCAAGGGATGGAGCAAGGTCCGGGCCAACTTCGCCGAGAGCCTCCGTGAAACGCTCGCCAGGGCGCCGCAGCAGGCACGCTCGCTTTGCCCGCAGGTCCCGTCTGGACTACAATCCAGAGCCGCATCCCTCCCGAGGTAGTACCCTGATGTCCTTCGCCGAAAAACTGTCCCGTCTGCAAGCCTTCCTCGATGCCGATGACCTGCACGAAGAAGCGCTGGACTACGTGGCGACCCACGGCTACCTGACCGCCCTCTCCATCTGCCCGGAGCAGGTGCCGGAGCGGGAGTGGATCGACGCCCTGTTCGCCGAACCGCCGCACTACCGCAGCGATGAGGAGCGCCAGGAGATCGAGACTTCCCTCGAGCAGCTCAAGGCGCACATCACCCGCGTGCTGGCCAGCGACGAAGACCTCGAGCTGCCCTGCGACCTCGACCTCGGCGACGAGCCGGACGACTCCGACCTGCGCGGCTGGTGCATCGGCTTCATGGAAGGCGTGTTCCTTCGCGAGGAAGTCTGGTTCGAGCAGGCCGAGGAGGAAGTCAGCGAGTTGCTGCTGCCGATCATGGTCGGCTCCGGCCTGTTCGACGAGCAGCCCGAGTTCGACGAGATCGCCCGCGACCGCCACCTGGTGGACGACATGGTCGCGCAGATTCCCGACCTGCTGACCAACCTGTTCCTGCTCTGCCAGGCGCCGGAAGAAAAGCCCGCCCTGCTCAAGCCGCGCACGCACTAAGGAGCGCCGCGGTGGCGCAGCGGGAAATTCGCCCGAGCGCTCGTGCCTGGGTGCGCTATAGCCTCCAGGCCGTGGGTTTCCTAAGCGTAGCCCTGGGCGTGATCGGCATCTTCCTGCCGGTGCTGCCGACCACGCCTTTCCTGCTCCTCGCGGCGGCCTGTTTCATGCGCAGCTCGCCGCGCTTCTACCACTGGCTGGTCGGCCATCCACGGCTCGGCCCGTGGATCCGCGACTATCTCGACGGCGAAGGCATCCCGCTCAAGGGCAAGGTCTACGCCATCGGCCTGATGTGGGCCAGCATCGCCCTTTCCTGCTACCTGGTCCGACGCCCCTGGGCCCAGGGCTTCATGCTGACCAGCGCGGTACTGGTCAGCATCTATATCCTCCGCCAGAAGACCCGCCCGCCGCACGACGCCTGAGGGCCCGCTCAGGACAGCGCCGGATCGCCCTCGCCCAGCGGCAAGCGGTCGCCGGGCCCGCGCCGCTCGGGGCTCAGCACGGTGAAGCCGAAGGTGTTCCAGCCGTCCGCGCTGTCGACGAACACCGAACCGCCGTGCATGCTCGCCACCGCCTTGACGATGGACAGGCCGAGGCCGTGGTTGGCCTCGCTGTTGCTGCGCGCCGCGTCGACCCGATAGAAGCGCTCGAACAGGTGCCTGCGGTGCTCGTCGGCGATCGGCACGCCGGGGTTGCTCACCGCCACCCGCACTTCGTCGCCACGCCGCTCGACGCCGACCCGCAGCGTGCCGCCGGCGGCGGTGTGCTGGGCAGCGTTGTACAGCAGGTTGGTCACCGCCCGCTGGAACAGGGCGCGCTCGACCAGCGCGCGGGCCTCGCCGCGCACCTCGATACCGACCCCGGCCTCGTCGAAGATCACCTCGAGGAAATCTACCGTGGTGGCGATCTCGCCGGCCAGCGAGGTTTCCTCGCGCTCGCAGGCCAAGCGTCCCTGGTCGGCGCGGGCGAGGAACAACATGTCGTTGACGATCGCCCGCAGCCGCTCCAGCTCCTCCAGGTTGGATTGCAGGACCTCTTCGTAATGTTCGCCGCTGCGTTCGCGGGACAACGCCACTTGGGTCTGGCCGATCAGGTTGGTCAATGGCGTGCGCAGCTCGTGGGCGACGTCGGCATTGAACGACTCCAGGCGCACGTAGGCCTGCTCCAGGCGGTCCAGGGCGCCGTTGAACGCTCCCACCAGTTCGCGCAGCTCGGCCGGCAGCGGCGAGAGCTGCAAGCGCTGCGACAACTGCCGCGGGCTGATCCGCCGGGCCTCCTCGGAGAGCCGATGCACCGGCCACAGGCCCAGGCGGGCGATCCAGTGGCCCAGCAACGAGGCCAGCAGCACACCGAGGGCGGACAGGCCGAGCAGCCATTTCAGGGTGGAGGTCCGCGCCTCATGGAACGCCGCGCTGTCGATGGCGGTGACGTAGGTCAGCCGCGGCCGCCCCTCGCGCGCCGGCAACACGCCGACCCGCGCGGTCAGCGCGTACCGGTGCTCCGGCAACTCCAGTTCGTAGCGGCCGGCGCCATCGGCGATCAGCCGCTGCACCGGTTCGCTGAAGCGCCCGTAGTGATAGCGCGGGTCGTCGCTGTCGATCCAGAAACGAATCAGCTCGTACTCCTGGCTCAGGTTGTCCAGCTTGCCCTGCAGGTGCGGCCAGCGCTCGGCCAGGTCGGGATGGTCGAGCATCCGCGAGACCATGTTGAAGCGCACGTCCACCTCGCCCTGCTGCAGGCGCTCGGTCTGGCGGTCGAGGATGCAATAGAGCATGGTGCCGATGAGGGCGAAGATCACCACCGCGGCGCCGGCGAACATTCCCGCCAGGCGGGTCGACAAGGACATGCCCACCTCAGCCCGACTCCGCCAGCGCACGGTTCTCCAGGACGTAGCCCATGCCCCGGATGGTATGCAGCAGCTTGTTCTCGAACGGACCGTCGAGCTTGGCGCGCAGGCGCTTGATCGCCACCTCCACGACATTGGTGTCGGTATCGAAGTTGATGTCCCAGACCAGTTCGGCGATCGCCGTCTTCGACAGGATCTCGCCGCTGCGCTGGGCCAGCACGCAGAGCAGCGCGTACTCCTTGGCAGTCAGCTCCAGGCGAGTGTTGCCGCGGAAGACCTTGCGGCTGAGCAGGTCGATGGACAGGTCAGCGATGCGCATCTGCGAATGGCTTTCGTGGTTGCCGCCGCGCCGGGTCAGGGCCTGCAGGCGGGCGACCAGTTCGAGGAAGGAGAACGGCTTGATCAGGTAGTCGTCGGCGCCCTCGCGCAGCCCGCGCACCCGGTCTTCCACGCGCTCGCGCGCGGTGAGCATGATCACCGGGGTCTGCCGCCGCTCGCGCAACGCCCGCAGAACGCCGTAGCCGTCGACGCCCGGCAGCATCACGTCGAGCACGATCACGTCGTACTCGCCATGGAGCGCCAGGTGGCGACCGTCGATGCCGTTGTCCGCCAGGTCCACGGTGAACCCCTGTTCACTGAGGCCACGGTTCAGGTAGTCCGCCGTCTTCGCCTCGTCCTCGACAATCAGTACCCGCATCTATCGCCCGATCCTCTGTTCGCCTTCGCATCCCGGGCGGGACGCATGCCTGCCTGCATCCTAGCCACGCGCCGCCGTCCAGGAAAGCCGTGTCCGTTACGCCTCATGTCGCCGTCGCCCCAGCGGTTCCGCCGTCCGAGGTCGTCGCCCCGCGCCGGTGGAACAGCCGCTCCAGGGCCAGGTATACCACCGGCGTGCTGAACAGGGTCAGCACCTGGCTCACCAGCAGCCCGCCGACCACCGCGATGCCCAGAGGCTGGCGCAGCTCGGAACCGGTGCCGAAGCCGATCATCAGGGGTATCGCGCCCAGCAGCGCGGCCAGGGTGGTCATCATGATCGGCCGGAAACGGGTCAGGCAGGCCTGGTAGATCGCCTGCTCCGCGCTCATGCCCTGCTCGCGCTGGGCGACGATGGCGAAGTCGACCATGAGGATGCCGTTCTTCTTGACGATGCCGATTAGCAGCACGATGCCGATCAGCGCCATGATCGAGAAGTCCTGGCCCCAGGCCCAGAGCAGGAACACCGCGCCGATCCCCGCCGAGGGCAGGGTCGAAAGGATCGTCAGCGGATGCACGAAACTCTCGTAGAGCACGCCGAGGATGATGTACACCGCAATCAGCGCGGCGAGGATCAGCAGCGGTTGCGAGGCCAGCGAACTCTGGAAGGCCTGCGCCGCGCCCTGGAACACGCCGATAATGGTCGAGGGCATGCCGATCTCCTCCTGGGCGCGCTGCACCGCCTGCACCGCCTCGCCGAGGGACACCCCGGCAGCCAGGTTGAAGGACAGGTTGACCGCCGGGAACATGCCGTTGTGGTTGATCTGCAGCGGCCCGGAGCGCGGCGCCGCGACCTTGGCGATGGCCGACAGCGGGACCATCTCGCCGCTCAGCGGCGAGCGCAGGTAGAACCAGTCCAGGCTTTCCGCGCGGCCGCGCTGGCGCGCATCGAGTTCGAGGACCACCTTGTACTGGTTGACCTCGGTCTGGTACTCGCCGACCTGGCGCTGGCCGAAGGCGTCGTAGAGGGTCTGGCTGACATCCTCGGCGCTGAGGCCGAAACGCGCCGCGGCCACCCGGTCGATGTCCAGCGCGGTGACGCTGGCGCCGACCTGCAGGTCGTTGGACACATCCATCAGCCCCGGCACCTGCTTCAGGCGCTCGGTGAGGCGTTGCGCCCAGAGCGCCAGCTGGGTGCTGTCGCTGCTGCGCAGGGCGTACTGGTACTGGGTCCGCGAGGGTCCGGAACTGAGGTTGATGTCCTGCGCCGCGCGCAGGTAGAGCATGATTCCCGGCACCTTGGCCAGTTGCGGGCGCAGCCGGTCGATGAACTCGCCGACCGAGACATCGCGCTCGCCACGGTCCTTGAGGACGATCCAGAAACGCCCGTTGGCCAGGCTCTGGCTACCGCCGGTGACGCCCACCGCATGGTTGTAGCTCTGCACCGCCGGGTCGCTGGCGATGATCTCGGCCAGTTGCCGGTGCTTGGCGACCATGTCGTCGTAGGAGATATCCTCGGCAGCCTGGCTCGTGCCGAAGACGAAGGCGGTGTCCTGCAAGGGGAAGAAACCCTTGGGAATCCCGACGTAGCCGGCCACCGCCACCAGCACGGTAAAGGCGAAGCCGACCAGCATCAGCCGCTGGTGCCCGAGCGCCCAGCGCAGGCCGCGTTCGTAGCCGCCGGTCAGCCATTCGGCGAAGCCCTTTCTCGGCGCTTCGGCATGCCGCAATGCCGGCATGAAGCGCGAAGCCAGCATCGGCGCCAGGGTCAGCGAAGCGACCACCGAGATCAGGATCGCCACCGTCACGCTGACCGCGAATTCGCGAAACAGCCGGCCGACGATCCCGCCCATGAACAGCAGGGGAATGAACGCGGCGATCAGCGAGAAGCTGATGGAAATCACGGTAAAGCCGATCTCCGCCGCGCCCTTGAGCGCCGCCTCGACCTTCGAGGCGCCCGCTTCCAGGTGTCGGTGGATGTTCTCCACGACCACGATGGCGTCGTCGACGATGAAGCCGACGGCGATGATCAGCGCCACCAGGGTCAGGTTGTTGAGGGTGAAGCCGAGCACGTACATCGCCGCGAAGCTGGCGCTCAGGGACACCGCCAGCACCGTGGCGACGATCAGGGTCGCCGACAGCTGGCGGAGGAACAGGCCCATCACCAGCACCACCAGGCCAATGGTCAGCAGCAGGGTCAGTTCGACCTCGTGCAACGACGAGCGGATGGTCCGGGTGCGGTCGTTGAGCACGTCTACCTCGATGGTCGCCGGGAGCATCTCGCGCAGGCGTGGCAGCGCGGCCTGGATCGCGTCGGCGGTATCGACGATGTTCGCCCCAGGCTGGCGCAGGATCACCAGCGCCACCCCGGGCACGCCGTTCGGCCAGGCCTGCACGTAGTCGTCCTCGGGCGCCGAGACGATCCGCGCCACGTCCTTGAGGAACACCGGCGCGCCCTGGCGGTAGGCGACCACCAGGTCGTCATAGTCGCTGGCGTTGAACAACTGGTCGTTGGCCGCGAGGGTCGACACCCGCCCCTCGCCGTAGAGCGCGCCCTTGGCCAGGTTGACGCTGGCCGACTGCAACGACTGGCGCAGGTCGGCCAGGGTCAGCTGGTAGGCGGCGAGCTTTTCCGGCTGGGCCTGGATGCGGATCGCCGGGCGCTGCTGGCCGACCACGAAGATCTGCCCCACGCCGTTCACCTGGCTGAGCTGGCGGGCGAGGATGGTCTCGGCGTAATCGCTGAGTTCGATCAGCGGCATCATCTCCGAGTTGACCCGCAGGATCATGATCGGGCTGTCCGCCGGGTTGACCTTGCGCCAGGTCGGCAGGTTCGGCATGTCCACCGGCAGCCGCCCGGCCGCGGCGTTGATCGCCGCCTGGACTTCCTGGGCGGCGACGTCGATGCTCTTGTCGAGGCTGAACTGCAGGGTCAGGGTGGTAGTGCCCAGGGCGCTGCTGGAGGTCATCTCGGTGATCCCGGGAATCGCGCTGAACTGCACTTCCAAGGGGGTGGCCACCGACGAGGCCATGGTTTCCGGGCTACCGCCGGGCAGCAAGGCGTTGATCTGGATGGTCGGGAAGTCCGCCTCCGGCAACGGCGCCACGCCGAGCCGGAGGAACGCCAGCAGCCCCAGCAGCAGCGAGGCCAGGGTCAGCAGCGCGGTGGCGATCGGGTGCCGTACGCACCAGCCGGAAATCCCGGCGCGCGGCGTCACGGCCGCCGCTCCGTGGCCTGGGCCAGGCTCGGGCGCGGCTCCTGGATATCGACCAGGGCGCCGGGCATCAGCCGCGAGTGGCCGTCCACCACCACCTGGTCACCGCTGGCCAGGCCTTCCACCACACTGAGGCCGTCGATGTCCTGGAGCACCCGCACCGGCACCGCCTCGACCCGGTCGGCGGCGACCCGGTAGACGAAATTGCCCTCCAGGCCGCGGCGCACCGCCTTGCTCGACAGCACCAACTGGTCGCGCCGGACCCCGGTGTGCAGGCTCACCGCGACGAACTGCCCGGGCCAGAGCCGGGCCTGGCGGTTATCGAAGGAGGCGCGCACGCGGATGGTGCCGGTGGAACTGTCGATCTGGTTGTCGATGGTCAGCAACCGGCCCTCGCCCAGCGCGCTCCCGCCGTCGCGGCTGTAGGCGCGCACCGCCGCCTCGCCGCCGAGCAGCGCCTGCAACTGGGGCAACTGTTCCTGTTGCAGGGAGAAGACTACGGAGATCGGTGCGATCTGGGTCACGCTGAACAGGCCGAGACTGTCGCCGACCCGCACCAGGTTGCCGACATCGACGTTGCGGATACCGACCTTGCCGGATACCGGCGAGGTGATCCGGGTGTAGGACAGGCGCACCCGCTCGGCGTTGATGGTGGCATCGTTGGCCTTCAGGGTCGCGCGCAACTGGTCGACCGTCGCCTGCTGCTGGTCCAGCAGTTGGCGTGACACCGCACGCTCGGCATACAGGCTGCGGTAGCGTTGCAGGTCCTGCTCGGCGGATTTCAGCTGGGCCTGGTTACTCGCCCTGGAGGCCTGCGCCTGCTCCAGCGCGGCGACGACGGCGCGGTCATCGATGGTCGCCAGCAACTCGCCCGCCTCGACCATCTGCCCTTCGCTCACCAGCAGGCGGGTCAACTGGCCGTCGATCTGGGTGCGGATCACCACGTTGTGCAACGAAGTCACCGTGCCGATGCCGCTGACCTGTTGCTCGACGTCGCGCCGCTCCACCCGCGCCACGTTCACCGGGACCCTGGCCGGCGCGGGCGCCGCCTTCGCCCCGGCGTCGCCGCCGAGCCATGCCCAACCGCCGAAGGCGACCAGGCCCGCCGCCAGCACGCCCACCAGGACCCGTCCCCCACCACTGCGCAACGCCTGCATCTGTCCACCTTTCCCAGTCGCCGGCCTCGCGCGGCCGACTTCGTTCTTCTTTATAAGCAGCGCAGCGGGACCCCACCCTGACCCCTGAATGACAATCCTGTCAGTTTCGCCGGACACCCCGCGCTGGCAGGCCGCCCGGCGCTCTCGTAGACTTCGCTGAGTCCTTCCGGAGCCCGCTCGATGTCCCCACCCCCCGGCGCCCGCCGGCCCTGCCCCAGGGCCTACGCCCCCTGGCTGCTGTCGCTGGCGGCGACATTGCTGCTGGCAGTCGGCGCGGCGCTGGCGCAGTGGGACCTGGAGTCGATACTGAGCCGTGCCGAGCAGCGCTACGGCGAGCTGGGCGCGGCGAAATCGCGCCTGGGCGACTGGGGCCGCCTGCTCGAACAGGGCGGCACGCTCGACGAAGCGGCCAAGCTGCGCGCGGTCAACGACTTCTTCAACCAATCGCTACGCTTCACCGACGACATCGAGATCTGGCGACAGGAAGACTACTGGGCGACTCCGGTCGAGGCGCTGGTCAAGGGCGCCGCCGACTGCGAGGACTACGCCATCGCCAAGTACGTGACCCTGCGTCGCCTCGGCGTCGCCAGCGACAAGCTGCGCATCACCTACGTCAAGGCCCTGCGCCTGAACCAGGCGCACATGGTGCTGACCTGGTACGCCAGCCCGGGCGCCGACCCACTGGTGCTGGACAACCTGATCGGCGAGATCCGCCCCGCTTCGCAACGCGACGACCTGTTGCCGGTGTACGCCTTCAATGCCGAGGGCCTCTGGCTGCCCGGACCCGACGGCGGACGCCGGACCGGCGACAGCAAGAAGCTGTCGCGCTGGCAGGACCTGCTGACCAAGATGCGCGCCGAAGGCCTCGACCTCGACGCCCCCAAGGAGGATTGAATGTCACTGCTCAAGCAATTGTTCCTCGCCATCTGCCTGTTCCTCGTCGTCGCCTTCAGCGGCAGCTTCGTCAGCAGCGTGGAGAACTCCCGCGAGCAGTTGCGCGGCCAGTTGCGCTCCCACGCCCAGGACGCCGCCACCGCCCTCGGCCTGTCCCTGACGCCGCACGTGGACGACCCGGCGATGGTGCAACTGATGGTCAGCTCGATCTTCGACAGCGGCTACTTCGCCAGCATCCGGGTGATCGACATCAAGAGCGGCAAGCCGCTGGTCGAGCGCGTGCAGGCGCATGACGAGCGCACGGTGCCAGGCTGGTTCGCGCGCCTGGTGGATCTCCAGCCCCAGGGTGGCGACGCGCTGATCATGCGCGGCTGGGAACAGGCGGCGCGGGTCGAGGTGGTCAGCCATCCGCAATTCGCCCTGGCGCGCCTGTGGGACAGCGCCCTGGGCAGCCTCTACTGGTTGCTGGCCTGCGGCGCGGTGAGCCTGCTGCTTGGCGGCTGGCTGCTGCGCCGCCAACTGCGCCCGCTCGACCAGATGGTGCGCCAGGCCCATGCCATCAGCCGGCGGGAATTCCTCAGCCTGCCCAGGCTGCCGCGCACGCCGGAGCTGCGCCGCGTGGTGCAGGCGATGAACCAGATGGTGGAGAAACTTCGCACGCTGTTCGCCGAGGAGGCTGCGCGTAGCGACAAGCTACGCGCCCAGGCCTACCAGGACAGTCTCACCGGCCTGCCCAACCGGCGCCTGTTCGACGCCCGCCTCAACGAACAGCTGGGTGCCGGCGAGCACGAGCATGCCGGGCAGCTCCTGCTGCTGCGCCTGAACGACCTGAACGGGCTGAACCAGCGTCTCGGCGGGCAACGCACGGATGAACTGATCCAGGCGGTCGCCCGCTTGCTGGTCGACTCCTGCGGCCAGCAAGGGCGCGCCGACTGGCTGCTGGCCCGCAGCCGCGGCGGCGAGTTCGCCGTGCTGGCTCCCGGTTGCTCCCGCGAGCAGGCCGAACGCCTGGCCGAGGAACTCTGCGAAGGCCTGGAGAACCTTGCCCGCACCGGTGCCAGCGATCTCACGCCGGTCGCCTATCTCGGTATCAGCGCGTTCGCCGAAGGCGACTCGCCCGCGGATCTCCTGGCCCGTGCCGACCAGGCCCTGGCCCAGGCCGAAAGCCAGCCCGCCCAGCCCTGGGCGAGCCAGGACGGCACCGCGCTCGCGGCGCTCAACGACAGCCAGGACTGGCACGACTGGATCGACCAGGCCCTGACGGAGCGCCGCCTGCTGCTCTATTTCCAGCCGGTGGTGGACTGCCTGGACACCCAGCGCGTCCTCCACCACAAGGTCCTCGCGCGCCTGCTCGACCCGCAGGCCACGGCCATCGCCGCCGGGCGCTTCCTGCCCTGGATAGAACGTTTCGGCTGGGCCGCGCGTCTCGACCTGGCGATGCTCGAACAGAGCCTGGAGCACCTGCGGCGCCATCCACGGCCGCTGGCGCTGAGCCTGTCGGCCGCCAGCGTCCGCAATGCGCAGGCGTTCGCCCCGCTACTGGCCCTGCTCAAGGCGCATCCGCAGGAGGCGCGCCAGCTGACCCTGGAACTGGACGAGCGGCACCTGCCAGCCGCGGCCGAACTGGAGCGCCTCAGCCAGGTCCTGCGCGAACTGGGCTGCGGTCTCGGCCTGCAGCATTTCGGCGGCCGCTTCAGCCTGATCGGCAACCTTACCCATCTGGGGCTGGCCTACCTCAAGCTGGACGGCTGCTACCTGCACGCCGTCGACCGGGAAGGCGACAAGCGGTTGTTCATCGAAGCGGTCTATCGCACCACCCACAGCATCGATCTACCGTTGATCGCGGAACAGGTGGAAACCCTCGGTGAACTCGAAGTACTGCGGGAAATGGGCTTGCGTGGCGCCATGGGACGCCTGTTCGGCAGCCCGGCGCCCTGGTCCGGGGATGCCTGATAGCGAGTCCGGAGCGGGTCGGACTCGCTTTACAGCGGATTCGGCATCGACGCCAGGCGCTCCCTCTCCGACAGAGAACGCGCCGGCGCGAGCCGACAGGTCCCCGTCATGAAACCGCCAGTCGCTGTTCCACCAGCACTCCCCCGTAAAGCGCGATCTGGGTCTTGGCATTGAGTTCGATGCGCAAGGCCACCGCGCGCTCGATGCCGATCTTCAGGTGCGGACCGAAGCGCGATACGTCCAGGCCGGCACGGATCATCATCTTCTCCACCCCTACGGTGGTTACCGTCACCAGCGTCTGGATGTCGTTCTGCAGGCTGTAGCGGGCCAGCGCGCGCATCGCCTCCAGCGTACAGTCGGAAAAGCCCAGCGAGCCTTTCTGTCCAGAGTTGATGGCGAAACGGCTGAGTTCCCAGATGTGCGGCGAGCAAGGCGCTTCCTTGCCGTGCAGAAGCTCCGGGAAGGTGTTCTTCAGCATGTAGGGGCCAGTGGTATCGAGAATTCGCCAGCAACCGAAAACCTGGGCTTCAGGAGTATCTTCCTGGATCAACATGTAATAAGGACTGAGTGCGTCATAACCATCGATTTCCATCTCGTCGATGACACTAACGTCCCAGCCTTTGCGCTCCTTGAACACTTGAGCACGCAACTTGTGCATCTCGCCCAGCAGTTTTTTATCGAACTCTTCGCGCCGACCAATTTGTACGATCATCTTCACTTCCTCCAAATAGGAAGCTGAAGAATTTATGCAAATTTCATAATTTTATAACTAGCAAATGAGATAGATTTCGGTGAACCCGGACCCTTGCTAGGCTCGAAGAAACGTCCGAAAAGATCAGAGCAATGGCTTCACACGAGAGAACACAGCCCCAAAACATGGCCTTCCGGGCAAAGGCCACCCGCACCGCCCGACGGGAAAGCCAGGAAACTTTCTGGAGCCGCTTCGGGATAAGCCAATCCTGCGGCAGTCGTTTCGAGAATGGCGAGAACCTGCCCTTCCCCATATACCTGCTTTTGCATTTCTATATAGAAGGGCAAATTACCGATCGCCAGCTCGCCGACCTGAGAGGCAAGATCAGAGAGTAATAAGACCCAAATTAACGGCCATAATGGCCGCTACGCGGCGGGAGGTCACACCGAACTTCCGCCGAATATTTCCCATATGGAAGTTCACATTGGCTTCCGAGCAGTTGCAGATAACCGATATCTCCCAACTGGTCTTGCCGATGGCGCACCACTGCAACACTTCCTTCTCCCGGCTGGTCAGAACCACCGGTTTGCTGACCGGATGTTCGAAGGCCAGTCCGGCACCGCTCTGCAGTGCGTAGTCCTTGAGCATCCACAGGGTCGGCAGGACCGACTCCATGAAACGGTTGGCCTCGGCCCGGTTTTCCGCTTCCACGCTGAGGCTCAGCGCGCCGAGTTCGCCGCGCGCACCATGCAGCGGCATGGTCAGCCCATACACCAGGCCGGCCGCCGAGGCTTCCTCGAAGAACTCGTGCTGCTTTCGCGTCTGGTAGATGGACGGTTCCCAGAAAATCGGCAGTACGCTCTGGGTACAGTGACTGACCGTTGGGTCGACCCGCGCGTAGCCAGCCCGGTCGTAATGCTCGCGCCAGGCGGCCGGGTAGTTGCCGACGATGAAGGCGTTCTCGTAGTCCTGGCTGTCCTTAGGCAACAGGCCGAAGAGGATCTTCGAGAATCCAAGGTCGCTCGCCATCTTCTGCAGGATGGCGCTCCACTCCAATTTTCCACTTGAGCGTTCCAGCTCAAGAAAACCGTCAACCAAGGCCATAGCGCTACGTTCTTCTTAAACTATTAACCAATCAGCCAAATATGGATTCGGCACCCGATATCCGGCACGTTGTACGGCAGTCCGAGAATCCCGGCTTCCTGCCGAGGCGCATGCGCCCGTGCCCGACAACCCCTGAAGATGTCCAGTCAGCCCACTCTATAGAGTTGGCGTTGTGCCGGAAAGGCACATTTCAGTCCCACTTAACAATAGACCGCGGCGTTTGATGCACCTAGTACGATACCCGTCCTAGAGGGTAAGCAAACGTTTAAATGTGATCTAGATCACATTTTATGCGAACTGAATACCCAGTCACGCCTGGTCCCCGGGTTCACTGTCGGCCCATCGCCACGCGTGCGACCGCTCTCGGCCGGGCGATCCGAGGCGCAGTCGTCGGTGCGCGGCGCACGGGCAAAGGCACAGCGCCGTGGCCAAGGGGGCGACCTCGCGGCATCAGGCCTGCCGGGCACGAACCCGGCGACATAGCCACTTTTCCAGTTCGGCGACGCAGAACAGGCCAAGCCCGGCCAGCAGCACCCGCGCCCACTCGCCCGGGGCCAGGCCGACCGAGCCGAACAGCGCCTGCAACGGCGGCGCGTAGGTATAGAGCAGTTGCAGCACCACGCAGGCGGCGATCGCCAGCAAGACCTGGCGATTGCCGAACAGGCCCTCGCGGCTGAGCACCGAATCGTAGATATGCCGGCTGTTGAGCAGGTAGAACATCTCGCACACCACCACGCTGTTCACCGCCATGGTCCGCGCGCGCTCCAGCCCGGTGCCATGCTCCAGCTCCCAGAGGAACAGGCCCAGGGCGCCCGCCATCATCAGCAGCGAGACCAGCAGCACCCGCCAGACGAAGAACAGCGACAACAGGGGCTCCGCCGGCGGGCGCGGCGGACGCTGCATCAGGCCGCGCTCGGCCGGATCGAAGGCCAGCGCCAGGCCCAGGGTGCTGGAGGTGACCATGTTGATCCAGAGGATCTGCGCCGGCGTCATCGGCAGGGTCAACTGGAACAGGATCGCGGCGATCACGATCAGCGCCTCGCCACCGTTGGTCGGCAGCATGAAGAGGATGAATTTCTTCAGGTTGTCGTAGACCGCCCTTCCCTCGCGCACGGCATTGGCGATGGTGGCGAAATTGTCGTCGGCGAGGACCACCTCGGCCGCCTCCTTGGCCGCCTCGGTGCCCTTGTTGCCCATCGCTACGCCGACGTCGGCGCGCTTCAGCGCCGGCGCATCGTTGACCCCGTCGCCGGTCATCGCCACCACCTCGCCGCTGGCCTGCAGGGCCTGCACCAGGCGCAGCTTGTGCTCGGGGCTGGCGCGGGCGAACACATCGACGCCCGGCAGCACTTCGCGCAGGCGCTGGTCGTCGAGCAGTTCGATCTCCGCGCCGGTCAGCGCCGGCCGGTCGATGCCGATCCCGAGCATGGCTCCGATCGCCCGCGCGGTGTCGACGTGGTCACCAGTGATCATCTTCACCGCGATACCCGCCGCCTGGCATTCGGCGACCGCGGCCACGGCCTCCTCGCGCGGCGGATCGATGATGCCCACCAGGGCCAGCAGGGTGAAGCCATGTTCCACGTCGGCGAAATCCAGCGTGCGCTGCTCCGCCGGCATCGCCCGTCGGGCGATGGCCAGCAGGCGCAGGCCGCGAGCGGCGGTGTCGGTGGCCAGGCGCCGCCAGTAATCCGGGTCGAGCGACCGCACCGAGTCGCCCACCCGTTCAGCCTCGCACATGTCGAGGATGCGCTCCGGCGCGCCCTTCAGGTAGACCATCGCCTGGCCCGCGTGGTCGTGGTGCAGGGTGGCCATGAAGCGATGCTCGGACTCGAACGGAATCGCATCGCTGCGTGGCCGTTCCGCCGCCAGCGCCTGCGGATCGAGGCCCAGCTTGAGGCCGAGGCTGAGCAGCGCGCCTTCGGTGGGGTCGCCCTCCAGTTGCCATGCCTCGCCCTGCTGGTGCAGGCGCGCCTCGTTGCACAACAGCGCCGCGCGACCGATCTCCTGCAGATCGTCGCGTCCGGCGGGATCGAGGCCTTCGCCGTTGTGGCTGAAACCACCCAGCGGAGCGTAGCCGGCGCCGCTGACCTCGATCACCTGGTCGGCGGTGACGATACGCTGCACGGTCATCTCGTTGCGGGTCAGGGTGCCGGTCTTGTCCGAGCAGATCACCGTCACCGAACCCAGCGTCTCCACCGCCGGCAGGCGGCTGACGATGGCGTTGCGCCGGGCCATGCGCTGTACGCCGAGGGCGAGGATCACCGTCATGATCGCCGGCAGCCCCTCGGGAATCGCCGAGGCGGTCAGCGCCACCACCAGCATGAACATGTCCACCATCGGCTGGCCCTGCCAGAGGGTGCCGAGGACGAAGGTGGCGCCGGCCAGCAGCAGGATCGCCAGGGCCAGCCAGCGACTGAAGCTGGCGATCTGTCGCAGCAGCGGAGTGGCCAGGGTGCGGACTTCGCGCAACAGCGTACCGATCCGGCCCAGTTCGGTATCCCCGGCGGTGGCGACCACCACTCCGCGCGCCTGGCCGCTGGTCACCAGGGTGCCGGAATAGGCCATGCAACGGCGGTCGCCGAGCAGCGCGTCGATGGCCACCGCGACGCAGCCCTTCTCCACCGGCACCGACTCACCGGTCAGGGCCGACTCGTCGACATGGAAGTTCTTCGTTTCGAACAGCCGCAGGTCGGCCGGCACCCGGTCGCCGGAGGCCAGCAGCACCACGTCGCCCGGTACCAGGCGTTCAGCGTCCAGCGCCTGGCGCTGGCCGTCGCGCAGGACCAGGGCATGCAGCGAAAGCATGTCGCGGATGGCGTCCAGCGCGTTGGCCGCCTTGCCCTCCTGGACGAAACCGATCAGCGCGTTGACCACCACCGCCAGGAGGATTACCGCACTGTCCACCCAGAAGCCGAGCAGCGCGGTGACCAGCGAGGCGAACAGCATCATGTACAGCAGGACGTTGTGGAACTGCCGCAGCAAGCGCAGCAGCGGCCCCTGGCGTTTCGGCGCGGGCAATCGGTTGTAGCCGTGCGCCGCCAGGCGGCGGGCGGCTTCGTCCGCATCCAGGCCGGCGGCGGAGCTGTGCAATCGTTCCAGCACCCGTTGCGGCGGGCTGGCATGGGCGTCGCGGGAAGACAGGGGTGGGATGCCGTTCATGGGATTCCTGCGCCTCGTTCTGTTGAACAGAACTATCGGGCAGGCCTGCGCCGCAACGTTTGACCTGTCTCAAACGGATGCTTGCAGTTGAAAGCATCTGGCCGGGGAAAACTTTTCCGGATGTTGCGCGGCACCTCGCTCCACAGGGCGAGGTGCCGCGCCCTCCTACAGGCTCATGTGCAGCAGCGGGAACGGCCGCCCCGCCGAGTCGGTCGCGGAGCGACCGGTCTGGCGGAACCCATAATGTCGATAGAAACCGCAGGCCTGCGGGTTCTGCTCGTTGACATCGACGCTCAGGCGCGGCCAGGTCGCCCGCGCATGATCGAGCAGGCGTCGGCCGATACCCCGGCCGCGCAGCCCGGGTTCGACGAAGAGCATCTCGACATGCGCCTGGTTCAGGCCAATGAAGCCCTGGGCCACGCCGTCGTCGTCGACCAGCACCCAGACCTCGACGGCCGGCAGGTACAGGTCGCGGACCTGTGGGTAAAGCTCGACGATGTCCGCTTCACTGAGAAAATCGTGGGTCGCGCGGACGGAACGTTCCCACAGGTCGACCAATGCCGTGTTGTCGGCGTCGACGCGCTTGCGAATGTGCATGCTGGATTCCTTTATCCGAAAGATTCCAGGTAGAACGAAAGGCAGCCGCGACCGCCAGGCCGGGCGCCACGCTGAGGTTCGTCACCTGGATGCCCGTGGCGCGAATCAACGCATGGACGGTGCACAGCGGCGGCGACGAGGGAGGAAGGGAGCGCCATCCTAGAAGAAAACGACCGGTCGGAACAGCCGCGCTTCTCATGCTTTTCCCGAAACGACGAATGAACGACACTGCGCCCGACTCTATTATCCCGGTATCGCCCATGCCCAGCTCCCCGCTTCCTTCCGGCCGCAGGCTGCCCGCTTGCGCCTTCGCCGACATCGGCGAGCCCTACGCCGTGTTTCAGGCTCCCGGCGGCGCGCTCCTCGCGGTGGCCAGCGCCTTTCATGGGCAACACCCGGGCCGACAGCTCGACGTCTACGAACAGAGCCTGCGCCTGTACCGCGGCGGCGACCTCGAATGCATCGCCGTCCTGCCGGACCTGGGCTTTCCGCTCAACGCCATCGCCTGGCACCCGAGCCGGCCCGTACTGGTGATCGGCGGCGGACGCTACGACGGCGGCGCCTTCTTCGAAGGCGGTCTGCTGGCCTGGGACTACGCGAGCGGCAAGATCCAATCGCTGCTCGCCGACAACCGCGAAGTGCTCGCCTGCGACTTCGAGGACGACGGCCGGCGCCTGGCCTTCACCGTCGCCCCCAGCGACGACCTGGAGGACCGACCGTTGTTCCGCCAGCGCCATTCGCTAGCCTTTCCGGTCGACGCCCCACTGGTGCTGGACGACCTGCCCGGCACCCGCCTGCCCTTCGACTGGGCCCTCTACCCTGCCTCGACACAACGCGAAGCAGCGCTGCCGATCCTGGAAAACCTAGCCCTGGGCAAAGATCGGCGGTTCCTGCATCGTCCACCGGTGTGGGACCTGTGCTTTCTCGACGGACAACGCCTGGCCATCGCCCGCGCCAGCCCCCGGCTCGAGCTCTGGAATCTGGCCGACGACAGCCTGCGCAGCTTCGAACTGGCCGAACGGGGCCAGTGCCTGCAGGTCTTCCATAACGCCACGGACGACAGCCTGCTGGTCAATCTGCAACTCGGGTATGCCGCCCAGCGACTGTTCAAGGTGCCGCTAACGCCGGGACAACCGCTGCTCCTGAGCGACTGCCGCCATCTGCTGGCGCAATCCGCCCAAGGCGGTTTTCTCGCCCGCCAGATCGCCCTCGAGGGCAAAGACCTGGAAGACCTCGTGCTCGACCCGGCCGGCCGGATCGTCCACAGGCGCCGTCTCGGACACTACGACCTGTTCAACCACCATCTGCGCATCGACCGTGGCGAAGCCTTCTTCTACCTGGCCGGCAATCCGCCGGAGCAGCACCAGGACAAGGGCCTGTTCCGCCTCGACCCGCAGACCTTCAAGACCCGCGAAGTGCTACGCCTGGAGCGCCACCCGGAGCACTTCAACAACCTGCACGGCTGCCTGCTGGGCAATCGCCTGCTGCTCAACGCCAAGGTCTACAACTCGCCGCATCACGCCTACGGTACCCAGCGCCTGACCTGCTACGACCTGGAGAGCCGCGGCACGCTCTGGGGCGCGACCCTGTCCGCCCAGGTCAGCGCCTTCGCGCCGTTGCCCGGCGGACAATGGATCGCACTGGCGCTGGTCGATGGTCAGGTCGAGGTACGCGACCTCGCCAGCGGCGAATGTCGCTGGCGCTACCGCACGGCAGACGCCATACCGCTGTGCCTGGCAGTCAGCGACAAACTCCTCGCCATCGGTTTCAGCCACGGCGGAGTCAGCCTCCTGCAGGTCGCGGCGGATGGCCAGCTCATCGGTCCTCCAGGCGCCAACCCGTGGCAGTAGCCCGCAGTTCGCCGTCCAGCGCCAGGTGGCGGAGAAACACCGGGTCGTGGGACACCACCAGCAAGGCCCCACGGTACTGCCCGAGCATGCTTTCCAGGGCCTGCCGCGCAGCCAGGTCGAGGTGGTTGTCCGGTTCGTCGAGCAGTAGCAACTGCGCCGGCCGGTCGGCGTAGAGCACCAGGGCCAGGGCCGCCTTCAGGCGTTCGCCGCCGCTCAGCGTCGCGCACGGCTGGGCGAGCCGTTCAGCCGGCAAGCCGAGTTGCGCCAGGCGCGTGCGCAGCCAGCTTTCGCCGCGACTGCGATTGACCTCCAGCAACTGCTCCAGCACGCCTCGCCCGTGGTCCAGCACGCTCAGCCGCTGGTCGAGATAGGCGGCGCCCACCGTCACCGCGCAGGTACCCGCCAGCGGCGCCCGTTGCCCGGCCAGCAGCCGCAGCAGGGTCGACTTGCCGCTGCCGTTCGGGCCGACCAGCGCCAGCCGTCGCGGACCGCTCAGGAGCAGGTCGATTTCGCGCAACGGCCCGCGCAGATGCGGCAGGACCGCGCCCTTCAACTCGACGATCCGGCGCTGCGCCGCCAGTTCGGCATCGGGCGAATCGAGCAGCAGCGGCGACGCCTCCTCGACCTCCCGGGCAGCCTCGCGCACCTCGCGGTCGAGGCGCTCGCGCTCCGCCTGGTGGGCATTGCGCAGCTTGCCGGCGCTGACCTCGCTACGTTCCCTGAACCCACCGAGCAGGATCTTCGCCTGGTTCGCCGTCTTGCCTTCGCGCCGGCCGCTGGCCTGGCGCCGCTCCTGGCGCTGCTGCTGTTCGCGCATGGCCAGGGTCTGCCGCTTGCGCTCCAGACGACGCTGGTCCAGGCGGCGCTCGGCGGCCTCGCGCGCCTCCTCCCGGCTCTGCGCGTAGAAGGAATAGCCGCCGCCATAGCTGCGCAGGCCGAGGGTCGACAGCTCGACGATCCGCTGCATGCCCTCGAGCAGTTCGCGGTCATGGCTGACCAGCAGCAGGCCGCCGTCCCAGGCCGCCAGCCGCGCCCGCAACAAGGCGCGCGCCGGCCCGTCGAGAGGGTTGCTCGGTTCGTCGAGGATGAGGAAGTCGGCGTCGTCGAGGAATGCGCCGAGCAGCGCTACGCGCATGCATTCGCCGCTGCTCAGGCGCTCGCTCGGGGTATCCGCGCGGAGATGGCCGAGCCCCTCTGCGGCCAGGCCGTCGGCCAGGCGTTGGCGGATGTCCCAGCGCTCGCCCAGGCATTCGTAGTCGGCGTCGTCGAGGCTACCCGCCTCGATCCGCGCCAGCGCCTCCAGCCATGGGCGGACGCCAGCCAGGTCGGCGACGGTCGGATACTCGGCCGGATCGAGCTGCTGCGCCAGGTAGCGCACGCGCCCCTGGCGCCGGACGCTGCCGCTGGACGGCTGCAAGTGTCCGGCGAGCAGGCGCGCGAGCAGCGACTTGCCGACGCCGTTGCGTCCCACCAGCCCGGTGTGCCGGGTGTCGAAGGTTTCGTCGAGATCGGAAAACAGAAGGCTGCCGTCCGGCAGCTGGAAAGAGACGCCATCGAGCGTCAGGGTCGACGTATTCGTCATGGATACCCCCTTGATGCCATGCATTCCCCCGGGCCCTCGGGCCAGGGACGGAAAACCGGCCGTGCGGACACGGCAGCATCAAGTGCGCATCGGACGAACACCTCGTAAGGAAGGAAAGACCGCGGCAGTCTACTCCGCCCATGCGGTCCCGCCAATCGGGCATACTTTTCGCTTTCGACAGACACGACCGACCGACATGGCCAGACTGCGCATCGCCGAACTCTTCGAACGGGAACCCTCGCGCTGGGGCGGCCGTGGCGACCCCTACCTCTGGCAGGAAATGGCCGGGCAACTGGCGGACGCGCCCTGGCCGGCCTCCGCCGCGGCCCTGGAACGCCTGCTCGGCGAGACCTTCGAGCGCCTCAGCGGCCATCCGCTGGAATACGATGCCCTGATCTACCTCGCGCGCCACGCCCACGGCGGCATGTCCAGCGGCATGGTCAGCCCAGAGTTCTGGCGCGAAACAGCGATCCCGGAACTGCTCGACCGCTATCGGCGGCGGCGCTCCTGGCTGAGATGGTTGCGCCGGTAGGTATCCTCGCCCATCGCCGCGATCTGCCCCTCGATCAGGGCATCGAACGGTTTCAGCAAGGCTTCGTGGGTACGCGGCGCCTCCAGTTCGTCGAGCGCCGCAGCGATTGCTTCGATGGTCGACAGCGCGCCCTCTCCCGGCGCCTTGCGCAGGCGATAACGCGACGCCATGCCTTCGGCCAGGCTCACCCGCGGCAGGGCCGCCAGGGCCGGGTTCAGGTGCAGCAGCTTGCGCGCCTTGCGCCAGGTGCCGTCCGGCACCACCAGCAGGAGGGGCTCGCCGGCGGCCTCGGCGGCCATCCCCGCCAGCGCTCGCGCCTGCTCGCCGGGAAACAGCAGGCAGGCCCGGTAGCCCGGCACTCGCCAGGTCTCCTCGGCGAAACGCTCGCCGACCCGCAATTCCGCATTGCGCAAGCCGAGCACGGCCAACCCTGCGGTATTCAGCGCGTGCCCGACCTCGCTGGGGTGCTGCAGGACCAGCACCCGCGTACGCGACGGCAAGGAGGGAATCAATGCGCAGAGGCAGTGGCTGGCGGGGCGAGCGCAACGCTCGCAGCGGATACGTGACATGGGACGACTCCTGGAAGGGGCCCAGTGTGCCACAGGCGGAGAGGCATTCTCTCGCTCGCAAAAACGTCATATTTCCGACGAATGGCAGCAACTTTCTTCACCCATTAAGAATAACGACGAATTTTTGTCGTTCGATGAAAAAATACAATCGTCCCGCCCTCTCAACTCCCGTCCGTCCGCGCCGAAGACTGGGATGAGCCCCTCTCTAGCCAAGGATGTTTCTCATGTTCACTCGCAAGTACCGACAGATGAACGCCGACTTGCAACAGCAACTCGCCGCCGAGCGCCTGCACATGGCAGCGCTGGACCGCTCCATGGCGCGCGTGGAGTTCGACCCCGACGGCAACATCACCGATGCCAATGAGAATTTCCTGACCCTGCTGGGCTACCGCCGCGACGAGATCCTCGGCAAACCGCATCGCCAGCTTTGCGACGGCGCCTACGCGCAATCGGAAGACTACCGGCGCTTCTGGGAACGCCTGCGGCGCGGCGAACACTTTTCCGGCCGCTGCAAGCGCATTACCCGCGAGGGCCGGCCACTCTGGCTGGAAGCCACCTACAACCCCGTACGCGACGGGCAGGGTCGACTGCTCAAGGTGGTCAAGTACGCCAGCGACATCGATGCCATCGTCCACCAGGAACACGAGATGCAGAGCAAGCTGGATGCCCTGTCCCGCTCGATGGCGATGATCGAGTTCGACCTCGACGGCAATGTCCTCGCGGCCAACGACAACTTCCTCGCCACCATGGGCTATGGCCGAGCCGAGCTGGCCAGCGCCAACCACCGCCAGTTCTGCGAACCGGGCTACCGCGACGGCCCGCAGTACGCCGACCTCTGGCGCCGCCTGAATCGCGGCGAGTACGTCACCGGGCAGTTCCGCCGGGTCCACCGCAACGGCCAGCCGGTCTGGCTGGAAGCCAGCTACAACCCGGTCTACGACGCCGACGGCAAGCTGTTCAAGGTGGTCAAGTTCGCCAGCGACGTCAGCGACCGCATGCGCCGCTACCAGGCCGAGGCGGACAACGCCCACCAGGCCCATACCCTGTCCACCGAGACCCGCACCGTCGCCGAACACGGCGCGCTGATCATCCAGAGCGCGGTGGAGGAAATGCTCAAGATCGCGAATACCCTGGATGCTTCCTCGCTGAACATCGGCGAACTGTCGCAGCACTCGCAACAGATCACCTCGATCGTCAACACCATCCGCGAGATCGCCGAGNGATGCTTCCTCGCTGAACATCGGCGAACTGTCGCAGCACTCGCAACAGATCACCTCGATCGTCAACACCATCCGCGAGATCGCCGAGCAGACCAACCTGCTCGCCCTCAATGCCGCCATCGAGGCCGCCCGCGCCGGCGACCAGGGTCGCGGCTTCGCCGTGGTGGCCGACGAGGTGCGGCAACTGGCGGAGCGCACCAGCAAGTCGACCAAGGAGATCGCCGACATGATCGGTCGCATCCAGACCGGCACCCGCAGCGTCATCGACGACATGCAGCACAGCCAGGAACAGGCGCGGCGCGGCGTGGAGCTGGCCAACGAGGCCGGCACGGCGATCCTCGGCATCCGCGAGAGCACGCACAAGGTGGTGGAGGCGGTGCAGCAGTTCTCGCGCACCCTCAACGCCGATCTCTAGGGCTCAGGCCAGGCTCATCTGCGTCCGCAACTGGTCGCGGAAGGCCTGGATCAGCGGCTCGCGCGAGCGGCCGCGGCGGAGGATCAGGGAGAATGGCGCCTGGTAGCCGAAGGTCGCCGGCAGCAGGGCGCGCAGACGGCCCTGCTCGACCCACGGGTGGGCGTAGTGCTCCGGCAGGTAGCCGATGTAGCCGCCGGACAGGATCAGGATCAGTTGCGCCTCCATGCTCTCCACCGTCCCCGCGCTGTGCTTGAAGCCGTGCCGGGCCAGCTCGGCCTGGCTCCAGTAGCCGCGGCCGACCATGCGTTGCTGGGTGATCAGGTCGGCGGGAATCCTCCGCCCGTCGAACAGCGGATGCCGGTCGCTGCAGTACAGCCAGTGCTGTTCGCGGTACAGCGGCTGGTAGACCAGTCCGTTCATGCGACTGGAAAAGGCGCCGATGGCCAGGTCCTGGCGGTTCTCCAGCACGCTCAGTTGCAGTTCGTAGGGGCTCTGCACCAGCAGGTGCAGGTGCACCGCCGGGTGTTCGCGGCTGAAGGCGCCGATCACCTCGGCCAGCGGCAGCGCCGGGTCGCTCACCGTGGAATCGAGCACACCGAGGTTCAGGGTGCCGCGCAGCTCGCCCTTCAACGCCAGCGCGTAGCGTCCGAAGCCTTCCAGTTCGCCGAGGATGCGCAGGGTCTCCTGGTGGAACAGCTCGCCCTTGCTGGTCAGGCTGAAGCCGCCGCGGCCACGGTGGCAGAGCACGATGCCGAGCTGGTTCTCCAGTTGGCTCATGTAGGTGCTGATCGCCGAGGTCGACAGGTTCAACTCCTGCTGGGCGGCGGCGAAGCCCTGGTGGCGCACCACCGCGGCGAAGATGCGCAACAGGCGCAGGTCGGGCAAGGCGTTGGACACGGCGACTCCGGTTTGCGGGGCGAGGATTTCGAACTGCGGGCCGAGGCAAAGGCCGCCGTCCGGGCTCGGCGGCGAAGTCTAGACGCTTCGCCGTTAGTTTAGAAATCTCTGAACTGATTATTTGTAGCCAGCGATTTGACTCGCTACCGGCTGTGAAGAGAATCCGTCCGACCCCTAAAACAACCACAACGACCGTGAGGCCACCCCGTGGACAAGAATCTCCACCAGCCCCTGGGCGGCAATGAAATGCCCCGCTTCGGCGGCATCGCCACCATGATGCGCCTGCCCCATGTCCAGTCCCCCGCCGAACTCGACGCCCTCGATGCCGCCTTCGTCGGCGTGCCCCTCGACATCGGCACCTCGCTGCGCTCCGGTACCCGCTTCGGCCCCCGCGAGATCCGCGCCGAATCGGTGATGATCCGTCCCTACAACATGGCCACCGGCGCCGCCCCCTTCGACTCGCTGAACGTGGCGGACATCGGCGACGTTGCGATCAACACCTTCAACCTGCTGGAAGCCGTGCGCATCATCGAGCAGGAATACGACCGCATCCTCGGTCACGGCATCCTCCCGCTGACCCTCGGCGGCGACCACACCATCACCCTGCCGATCCTCCGCGCGATCAAGAAGAAGCACGGCAAGGTCGGCCTGGTCCACATCGACGCCCACGCCGACGTCAACGACCACATGTTCGGCGAGAAGATCGCCCACGGCACCACCTTCCGCCGCGCGGTGGAAGAAGACCTGCTGGATTGCGACCGCGTGGTGCAGATCGGCCTGCGCGCCCAGGGCTACACCGCCGAGGACTTCAACTGGAGCCGCAAGCAGGGCTTCCGCGTGGTGCAGGCCGAGGAGTGCTGGCACAAGTCGCTGGAGCCGCTGATGGCCGAGGTCCGCGAGAAGGTCGGCGGCGGCCCCGTCTACCTGAGCTTCGACATCGACGGCATCGACCCGGCCTGGGCGCCCGGCACCGGCACCCCGGAAATCGGCGGCCTGACCACCATCCAGGCGATGGAAATCATCCGCGGCTGCCAGGGCCTGGACCTGGTCGGCTGCGACCTGGTCGAAGTCTCACCGCCCTACGACACCACCGGCAACACTTCGTTGCTGGGCGCCAACCTGCTCTATGAAATGCTCTGCGTCCTCCCGGGCGTGGTGCGTCGCTGAGCCGTAGCGCGACCATGACCGACGACCGCGTCGAACAGGTGCTGGAGGCCGCCCGCCGACTGGTGGCGGCCTTCGCCCGCAACGATGCCGATGCCTATTTCGCCGCCTTCAGCGAGGACGCCAGCTTCATCTTCCACAACTGGCCTCAGCCGCTGCGCTCGCGCGCGGCCTACCGCGAGTTGTGGGAGCGCTGGCGACGCGAGGACGGCTTCGAAGTGCTGGCGTGCGAATCCAGCAATACCTGCGTCAGCCTGCAAGGCGACCTGGCGATCTTCAGCCACGATGTCGCCACCCGGCTGCGCCTCCAGGGAACGGAAAGCCTGAACCGGGAACGGGAAACCATCCTGTTCCGCCTAGAACAACAAGAAGGCCGTTGGCTGGCCTGCCATGAGCACTTGTCGGCGATGCCGGAGTACCTGCCATCGACTAGCTAGCTCTCCCGGGAGAACGTCATGGATAACAACAATAACCAACACGCAATCACACGCATCGAAACCTTCGGGGTCGAACAGATTCCCGACCACGAACGCAACGCCACGCCGGTCGATCTGTTCCGCATGATCTTCGGCGGCGCCAATACCTTCGCCACCGCCGTGCTCGGCAGCTTTCCGGTGCTCTTCGGGCTGTCCTTCCAGGCCGGACTGTGGGCGATCCTGCTGGGCGTCACGCTGGGCGCGCTGATCCTCGCCCCGATGGGCCTGTTCGGCCCGCTCAACGGCACCAACAACGCGGTCTCCTCCGGCGCGCACTTCGGCGTGCACGGGCGCATCGTCGGCTCCTTCCTCTCGCTGCTGACCGCCATCGCCTTCTTCTCGCTCTCGGTGTGGAGTTCCGGCGACGCCCTGGTCGGCGGCGCCCGGCGCCTGGTCGGCCTGGAAGAGAGCGAACGGAACCTGGGCCTGGCCTACGGCCTGTTCGCCGTGCTGGTGCTGACCGTATGCATCTACGGCTTCCGCTTCATGCTGCTGGTCAACAGGATCGCCGTATGGGCCGCCAGCCTGCTGTTCCTGCTCGGCCTGTTCGCCTTCGCCGGCCCCTTCGACGCCGCCTACGCCGGCAGCGTGCAACTCGGCCAGCCGGGCTTCTGGGCCGCCTTCATCGGCGCCACCCTGCTGGCCATGAGCAACCCGATCTCCTTCGGCGCCTTCCTGGGCGACTGGGCCCGCTACATCCCGCGCCAGACCTCGCAGGCACGGATCATGCTGGCGGTGATCGGCGCGCAGCTGGCGACCCTGGTTCCCTTCCTGTTCGGCCTCGCCACCGCGACCATCGTCGCCGTCCGCGCGCCGGACTACATCGCCGCCAACAACTACGTCGGCGGCCTGCTGGCCATCGCTCCCGGCTGGTTCTTCCTGCCGGTATGCCTGATCGCGGTGATCGGCGGCATGTCCACCGGCACCACTTCGCTGTACGGCACCGGGCTGGACATGTCCAGCGTGTTCCCGCGCCTGCTCTCGCGGGTGCAGGCCACGGTGCTGATCGGGGTCGCCTCGATCGGCTTCATCTTCGTCGGCCGCTTCGCCTTCAACCTGGTGCAGAGCGTCTCCACCTTCGCCGTGCTGATCGTCACCTGCACCACCCCGTGGATGGTGATCATGCTGATCGGCCTGCTGACCCGTCGCGGCTTCTACCGCCCGGACGACCTGCAGGTGTTCACCCGCGGCCAGCGCGGCGGCGCCTACTGGTTCGAGCACGGCTGGAACTGGCGCGGAATGGGCGCCTGGATTCCCAGCGCGGCAGCCGGCCTGGCCTTCGTCAACCTGCCGGGGCAATTCGTCGGTCCGCTCGGCGAACTGGCCGGCGGCATCGACCTCAGCCTGCCGGTCGCCCTCGGCCTGGCCGCCCTGCTCTACCTGGCACTGCTGCGCCTGTTCCCGGAACCGCCTTGCGTCTATGGCCCGCAAGGACCGCGCTGGGTGCGCGCGCACGGCACGCGGAGGGCCCCTGCGATAGCCACCGCCTGAGGCGGGGTACACACACGGCGGGACGCCAGCGTCCCGCGCTTCCGGCGCCTCGCCGGATACAACAATGACAATGAGAAACTTGGGAGACCTGATATGGCCCTCGACATATTCGTCGTTCTGATCTACGCCGCGGGCATGATCGCGCTGGGCTGGTACGGCATGCGCCGCGCCAAGACCCGCGACGACTACCTGGTGGCCGGCCGCAACCTCGGCCCCGGCTTCTACCTGGGAACCATGGCCGCCACCGTCCTCGGCGGCGCCTCCACCATCGGCACCGTGCGCCTGGGCTACGTCCATGGCATCTCCGGCTTCTGGCTGTGCGGCGCGATCGGCCTCGGCATCGTCGGCCTCAGCCTGTTCCTGGCCAAGCCGCTGCTGAAGCTGAAGATCTACACCGTCACCCAGGTCCTGGAGCGTCGCTACAACCCCGCCGCGCGCCACGCCAGCGCCCTGATCATGCTGGTCTACGCACTGATGATCGGCGCCACCTCGACCATCGCCATCGGCACCGTCATGCAGGTCCTGTTCGGCCTGCCGTTCTGGGTCTCGATCCTGATCGGCGGCGGCGTCGTGGTGCTCTACTCCACCATCGGCGGCATGTGGTCGCTGACCCTGACCGACATCGTGCAGTTCCTGATCATGACCGTTGGCCTGGTGTTCCTGCTGATGCCGCTGTCGATCAACGACGCCGGCGGCTGGGACGCCCTGGTGGCCAAGCTGCCGGCCAGCTACTTCGACTTCACCGCGATCGGCTGGGACACCATCGTCACCTACTTCCTGATCTACTTCTTCGGCATCTTCATCGGCCAGGACATCTGGCAGCGGGTGTTCACCGCCCGCAGCGAGACCGTGGCCAAGGTCGCCGGCTCCGCCGCCGGTATCTACTGCGTGCTCTACGGCATGGCCGGGGCGCTGATCGGGATGGCCGCCAAGGTCCTGCTGCCGGACCTGGAGAACGTCAACAACGCCTTCGCCAGCGTGGTCGAGCACAGCCTGCCGAACGGCATCCGCGGCCTGGTCATCGCCGCCGCCCTGGCGGCGCTGATGTCCACCGCCAGCGCCGGCCTGCTGGCGGCGTCCACCACCGTCACCCAGGACCTGCTGCCGCGCCTGCGCCGCGGCCGCGGCCAGTCCGACAACGGCGACGTGCACGAGAACCGCATCGCCACCCTGCTGCTGGGCCTGGTAGTGCTCGGCATCGCCCTGGTGGTCAGCGACGTGATCAGCGCCCTGACCGTGGCCTACAACCTGCTGGTAGGTGGCATGCTGATCCCGCTGATCGGCGCGATCTACTGGAAGCGCGCCAGCACCGCCGGCGCCATCACCAGCATGACCCTGGGCTTCCTTACCGTGCTGGTGTTCATGATCAAGGACGGCCTCGACGCGAATACGCCGATCTACTACAGCCTGGCGGTCGGCCTGCTCAGCTTCGTCCTGGTCAGCCTGTTCTCGCGGCGCCCGACGGGTGTCGCCAGCGCCGCCTGAACCAGGCACAACCCCGACAGGCGAGGGACTTTCCCTCGCCTTTTCCATTCCCGAGAACATGAAAAAGGAACGGCCATGACCACCTGCGGCGAATTTCTCGTCAAGCAACTCGAAGCCTGGGGCGTCGAGACCGTCTTCGGCATCCCCGGCGTACATACCGTAGAACTCTACCGCGGCCTGCCCGGCAGCCGTATCCGCCATGTCACCCCGCGCCACGAGCAGGGCGCCGGCTTCATGGCGGACGGCTACGCACGGGTCACCGGCAAGCCCGGCGTGTGCTTCATCATCACCGGCCCGGGGATGACCAACATCCTCACCGCCATGGCCCAGGCCTACGCCGACTCGATTCCGATGCTGGTGATCTCCAGCGTCAACGAACGCGCGCGCCTGGCCCACGGCAACGGCTACCTGCACGAGCTGCCGAACCAGCGCAACCTGGTAGGCAACGTCTGCGCCTTCAGCCATACCCTGATGAGCGCCGAGGAGCTGCCGGCGGTGCTCGCCCGCGCCTTCGCCGTGTTCGACAGCGAGCGGCCGCGGCCG
The DNA here is from genome assembly GCF_021213715.1 of Pseudomonas sp. CP-1. Classification (NCBI taxonomy): domain Bacteria; kingdom Pseudomonadati; phylum Pseudomonadota; class Gammaproteobacteria; order Pseudomonadales; family Pseudomonadaceae; genus Pseudomonas; species Pseudomonas sp. CP-1. The sequence continues at coordinate 713,196 of NZ_JAJQKY010000001.1, read as the reverse complement.
GTGCACATCGAGCTGCCGCTCGACGTCATCACCGCGCCCGCCGAACACCTGGCCCTGCGCCCGCGCACCGTCGCCAGCCGCCCGGCGCCGGCCCTCGCGCCCTTGCGCGAGGCCGCGGCGCGCCTGCGCAACGCGAAGAAGCCACTGCTGCTGCTCGGCGGCGGCTGCGTCGAGGCCGCCGCCGAAGCGCGTGCCCTGGCCGCCGCGCTGGACGCGCCGACTGCCCTGACGATCAACGCCAAGGGCCTGCTACCGGCCGACCACCCGCTGCTGCTGGGCAGCAACCAGTCCTGCGTGCCGGTACGCGAGCTGGCCGCCGAGGCCGACGTGGTGCTGGCCATCGGCACCGAGCTGGGCGAAACCGACTACGACGTGGTGTTCGACGGCGGCTTCGCCCTCGATGGCGAGTTGATCCGCATCGATATCGACCCACAGCAACTGATGCGCAACTACACGCCTAGCCTGGCCATCCACAGCGACGCCCGGCTGGCCATGCGCGTGCTGCTGGCCGAACTGCCGGGCGGAGAGGCCTCGCCGGACAGCCCCGGGGCCCGGCGCGCCGCCGCCGTGCGCCAGCGTCTGGCCGAAGACTTCGCCGGCTGGTCGCACTATCGCCAGCTGTTCGCCGCGATCCTCGCCGAGTGGCCGGACGCCCGCTTCGTCGGCGACTCGACCCAGACCGTCTACAGCGGCAACCACCTGGTCGATCTCGACGAGCCGCGCCGCTGGTTCAACGCCTCCACCGGCTACGGCACCCTCGGCTATGGCCTGCCCGCGGCCATCGGCGCCAAGCTCGGCGAGCCGGGACGCCCGGTGGTCAGCCTGATGGGCGACGGCGGCCTGCAGTTCACCCTGCCGGAACTGGCCAGCGCGGTGGAAGCCAAGGTCGGCATCGTCGTGCTGCTGTGGAACAACCACGGCTATGGCGAGATCAAGCGCTACATGGAGCGGCGCGAGATCACTCCGCTCGGGGTCGATATCTACACCCCGGACTTCCTCGCCATCGCCCGCGGCTTCGGCTGCGCCGCCGAACGCGCGCGCGATCTCGAGCACCTGCGCGAACTGCTGCGCGGCGCCCCGGCGGACCGTCCGCTGATCGTCGAGGTGCTGCAAGCCGCGCCCTTCCATCCCTGACCCGGAGCCCGCCATGGACGATTCCGAACTCTACCGCTCCCTCTGCGAGATCCTCGGCGCCCGTGGCGTGCGCGACAGTGCCGCGCTCGCCGGGCAGGACCCCGGCTACCATCCGCAGAACCTCGCCGGAAGCTTCCTGGTCCTGCCGGAAAGCACCGACCAGGTCGCTGCCGTGGTGCGTCTGTGCCGCCAGGCGGGACGCGCCCTGGTGCCCCAGGGCGGACTCACCGGTCTGGTCGGCGGCGGCGCCGCGCAAGCCGGCGACGTGCTGCTCTCGCTGCGCAGGCTGAACCGCATACACCGGCTGGATGCGGCCAGCCAGACCCTCGACCTCGACGCCGGCGTCACCCTCGAACAGGCCCAGGCGCTGGCCGCCGAGGCCGGACTCGACCCCGGCATCGATCTCGCCGCGCGCGGCAGCGCCAGCGTCGGCGGGCTGGTAGCGACCAACGCCGGCGGCATCCGCGCCTTCCGCTTCGGCACCATGCGCCAGCGCGTGCTCGGCCTGGAAGCGGTACTCGCCGACGGCAGCGTCTACAGCGACCTGCGCGGGCTGCTGAAGAACACCACCGGCTACGACCTCAAGCAGTTGTTCGTCGGCGCCGAAGGCACCCTCGGCATCGTCACCCGTGCGGTACTGCGCCTGGAGCCGTTGCAGCGTCCCGGCGCCACCGCCCTGCTCGGCCTGCCCGACGTCGACGCGGCGATCGCCATCGCCGCGCGCCTGCGCCGCGAGCACGCCGAACGCCTGTTCGCCTGCGAGATCCTCTGGCACGACTACCTGCAATGCACCGCCGCGCCCATGGGCGACAGCGCGCCGAGCCTGGCGCCCTGCCCTCTCTACCTGCTGGTGGAACTGGCCGAGGACCGCCACCTGGATGCCGGCGAGGCGCTCACCACCCTGCTGGAAGGCTGCTTCGAGGATGGTCTGGTGGAAGACGCCCTGCTCGCCGCCAACGAAACCCAGCGCCAGGCCATCTGGCGCCTGCGCGAAGACTCCGACGCGGCCATCCACGCCGGCGTCGACAGCCTGTCCTTCGACGTATCGCTGCCGGTGCCAGCCCTAGCCGGCTACGTCGAGCGCATCCGGCGGCGCCTGGACGACCTGGTGGAGGGCATGCGGGTCTTCCTCTTCGGCCATTTCCTCGACGGCAACCTGCACGTCATGCTCGCCGCCGACGTCCCGCTGCTGCCGCTGCACCAGGCGGTGGAGGAAATCCTCTACGGCGAGTTGGGCGAATGCGCTGGCGTGATCTCCGCCGAGCACGGCATCGGCCTGGAGAAGAAGGAAGCCCTGGGTCGCTACGCTGATCCGCTGAAGCTCGCGCTGATGGCGCAGATCAAGGAACTGCTCGACCCCAGCGGACTGTTCAACCCGGGCAAGGTCATACCCTGAACGCCTATCCTCCTGGGATAGCCTTTCCACCGACAGAGACCGCGATGAGAATCGTCAGCCGCGACCGCTGGTTCGAAACCCGGCACTTCTACAACGGTATCAGCCTGATCCACGAGCCCTACGTGCGCCCCTTCTATCGCTGCAACATGTGGCATGTCCAGGGCCGCGAGCGCGACGTGCTAGTGGACAGCGGCTCCGGTCTGGTCAGCCTGCGCGAGCAACTGCCCTGGCTCACCGCACGACCGCTGCTGGCGGTGGCCAGCCACACCCACTTCGACCATATCGCCGGCCACCACGAATTCGCCGAGCGCCTGGCGCATCCGGCCGAGGCGGAGATCCTCGCCGCGCCGGACGGCGACAACACCCTGGCGCGCGCCTATGTCGGCGACGAGATGTTCGAGGCGCATCCGGAGTGCCCGCTGTGCTACGCCGAATACCGGGTGCGAGCAGCGCCGGCGACCCGCCTGATCGACGAAGGCGACGTGCTCGATCTCGGCGACCGCGTGCTGCAGGTGCTGCACACGCCCGGGCACTCGCCGGGCGGCATCAGCCTGTGGGAAGCGGCGACACAGACGCTGTTTTCTGGCGACATCGTCTACGACGGTCCGCTGGTCGAGGACGCCTATCATTCCAACCTCGACGACTATGCCGCCAGCCTCGCGCGCCTGCTCGAGCTACCGGTGCGCACCGTGCATGGTGGGCATTTCGCGAGCTTTTCCGGGGAGCGTTTGCGGGAAATGATCGTCGCCTGGTTCAGAAACCACGATCGATAGGCCAAAACCGGGACTCTGGCCAGCGCCGCAGGCGGAGGCCAGAGCGTCGGGGAACCGGCTCAGCGACGTTGCCGCGCGGCGAGGCGCCGGCGTTGCTCGTCGTTTTCCACCGGGATGGGTTGCATGCGCGGGGGCTCGATCAGGCCAAGGGCGACACCGAGTTGCCACGCCAGGTTTTGCAGCCAGAGTTTCATGACAGGCCCCTTGTCCAAGGGAAGGAGAATCGGGCGACCTGACAAGTCAGGTCGCCCTAGGAAAGAGTAGACCGGCGTCCCACTCTCCGCACGTTCCACTCCGTCCTTGGAAACAACTTTACTGCGGGAAACCGGCCCCGGACCCTGACCTGAATCAAGCCAACGCCGATTCCCGCCCTTGCAGGAGACCGATCCAGGCCTTCAGGTTGGCGCCGACCATGCCCTTGCGCCAGACCAGCCAGGTACTCGCCCGGGCGAACGGTTCGGCCAGCGCATGCACCGCCACCGACTCCCGCCCCGGCAGGCTTTGCAGCATCGACACCGGCATCAGCGCCACCCCGCCGCCGGCCACCACGCAGGCCAGCATGCTGTGGTAGGACTCGATCTCCATCACCCGGCCCATGCTCACCCGCGCGCTGGCGAACCAGGACTCCAGCAGCAGGCGATAGGAGCAGCGCGGGCGGAAGGCGATCACCGCGCTGCCGGCCACGTCCTCGGGACCGCGCACCGGCGGGTGGCCATTCTCGGTGACCAGCACCATGCGCTCCTCGAACATCGGCAGGCCCTCCAGGCCGTCGAAGTCCAGCGGGCCGTCCACCAGCACGGCATCCAGGCGCCCGCCCAGCAGCGACTCGACCAGCTCGCCGCTGGGCGCGGTCTGCAATTGCAGGTTCACCGCCGGATAGCGCCGGTGGTATTCCGCCAGGCGCGGCGGCAGATGGATCGCCGCGGTGCTGTACATCGAGCCGAGGGCGAAATCGCCCACCGGTTCGCCCCCCTGCACCGCCGCGCGCGCCTCCTCCTGCAGGGCGAACAGCCGCGCGGCGTAGTCCAGCAGGACCTTGCCGGCCGGCGACAGTTGCAGGCGCTGGCGTTCGCGGAGGAACAGGTCGACGCCAAGCTGTTCCTCCAGTTGCCGCAGGCGCGTCGACAGGTTCGACGGCACCCGGTGCAGGCGCTCGGCGGCGCGGGCGATGGAGCCTTCCTCGGCGACCGCCTGGAAGATCCTCAACTGGCCGAACTCCACGGTTAATTCTCCAAAACAGAACAAGTAATTCACGATTATTCATTTTTACAGAATTGCCGCAAGGCCTAACCTGCTGCCATTCATCCCCCGGCAGGAATCCGCACATGTCCCGTGATTTTCTTCGTTCGCCGCTGGTCGGCCTGCTCGCCTGCCTACTGGCGCTGGTGGTCGCCATGGGGGTCGGGCGCTTCTCCCTGACCCCGCAACTGCCGCACCTGATCCGCGAAGGCCAGCTCGACCTGACCGGCGCCGGCCTGCTGGCCGCCGCCAACTACCTCGGCTACCTGGTCGGCGCGCTGGACGCGCTGTTCGCCCGCGAAGCGCGGCAGGCGCGCTTGCGCCTGCTGGTCGGGCTATGGGCCTGCTTCGGCCTGACCCTGGCCTCGGTCTGGGCCGAGGGCTTCTGGCCGCACGCGCTGCTGCGCTTCGGTCTTGGCGTAGCCAGCGCCTGGGTCCTGATCATGGTCACCGCCCTCAGCCAGCGCCTCGCCGCGGAAAGCGGCCGGGCCCGGCTGGGCGCGCTGGTGTTCGCCGGCCCCGGCATCGGGGTGATGGTCACCGGCCTGCTGGCGGCATTGGGCAACGCCCTGGGCCAGGACTCGGTGTTCATCTGGAAGCTCTTCGCCGACCTCGCGCTGGTCCTGATCCTCATGCTCCTGCCGCTGCTGCCGCGCCCGGCCGCACGCAGCGCCGGCCACGACGCGCCTGCAACGGCAAGCGAGAACGCCGGCCTCGGCCGCCTGACCTGGGCCTACGGACTGGTCGGCCTCGGCTACATCATCCCGGCCACCTTTCTCTCGCAGATGGCCGCGGCGCGTTTCCACGGGCAATGGCAGGCCGATCTGTTCTGGCCCTGCTTCGGCCTGGCCTCGGCCACCGGGGTAGTGCTGATCAGCCTGCGCCGGCAGCGCCCGGACGGCACCCGCCGCTGGCTGGTCGGCGCGCTCTGGCTACAGGCCCTCGGCGTGCTCGCCTGCCTGCTGCCGGGGATCGGCGGACTGGCCCTGGGGGTAGTGCTGACCGGCCTGCCGTTCCTCGCCGGCATGCAACTGGTGATGCAATACGCCCGCGAACTGGCGCCGCATACGCCGCAGCGCAACGCCGGCCAACTGACCACCGGTTTCGCCCTCGGCCAGTTGCTCGGCCCGCTGCTGGCGGCGCTCAGCACGCATTTCGCCGGCGGCCTGCAACCGGCGCTGGCGCTCGCCGGGCTCGGCCTGGTCTTCGCCGGCCTGCTGTTGCGCCGGTCGCACTCGCTCAGCGTCGCAGCAGGCGTCGCAGCCACTGCTCGCCGCTGACCAGGGTGATGCCGGCGAGGACCAGCGCCGCGCCGGCGACGAAGTTCAGGCTGAGCGGCTCGCCCAGCAGCAATACGCCGAAGGTGACGCCGAACAGGGGGGTCATGAAGGAGAAGATCGCCAGGTTGTTCGCCAGGTAGCGACGCAGCAGCCAGAACCAGCAGAAGTAGCTGGCGAACGACACCACCACGCCCTGGAACAGCACGCTGGCGGTGCTCACCGGGGTCCAGCGGACCTCGCCGAACTGGCCGCTGAAAAGAGCGATCAGCAATAGCCCGGCGCATGCCACGAACAATTGGTAGAACAGCGTCAGGCTTGGCGGTGCCTCGGACAGCCGGGTGCCGCGCACTGCCACCGTGGTCGCGCCCCAGGACATCCCGGCGAGCAGGCCGAAAGCGTCGCCGAGCAGCATCCGCCCATCCATTTCCGCCCACGACAGGCCTCCGCCGAAGGCCACCGCGATGCCGCTGAAGCACACCGCCACGCCCAGCCACTGCAAGGGCCGCAGGCGTTCGCTGGGAAGCAGGAAGTGCAGCCCGAGGGCAGAGAAGATCGGCGCGGTATAGAGGAACACCGACATGTGCGAAGCCGTGGTGTATTGCAGGCCGAGGGCGATGAACAGGAACTCCAGGGCGAACAGCGTGCCGGTCAGCAGGCCGGCGCCCAGGGTGCCCTGGCGCAAGCCCTCCCAGCCGCCGCGCCAGCACATCAGCAGGCCGACCAGGGCGGCGGCGATGCCGGAACGGATGGCCGCCTGCATCACCGGCGCGATGTCCGTCGCCGCCCACTTGATGGTCACCTGCTGGATGCCCCAGATCACGCAGAGCAACAGCATCGTCTGGAAGGCGAAGGCATCGGCGGACTTACGCATGGCGGACTCACAGGCAGGCATGGAAGGAAGCGGCCGCCAGCGGCGACCGTCGGGCAGCGCCATTATGGACAAGCCGGCGCGCCCGGTCGAAGCCTGGAAGCGACCTCCAGCGGGTCGTGCACGGCAGTTCCGGCCCGCTCGCCTGGCCTGCGGGGCGTGACGCATAGCGCCTGTGGCGCTATGCGTCCTGCGAACCCGCCATCTGGCCGCTCACTTGCCGGTCTTGATCTTGCTCCAGGTCCGCGTGCGCAGCCGCTCCAGCTTCGGCGGCAGCATCTCCACCGAATACAGTCTGGCCTGCACTTCTTCCGGCGGGTAGACGTTCGGATTGTCGCGCAACTCCGCCGAGATCAAACCGTCCGCCGCCTTGTTCGGGTTGGCGTAGGCCACGTAGTCGGAGATCGGCGCCACCACCTCCGGGCGCAGCAGGTAGTCGAGGAAGGCGTGCGCCTGCTCGACGTTCTTCGCGTCGCGCGGAATCGCCAGCACGTCGAACCAGGCCGCGGCGCCCTCCTTCGGGATGCGGTACTCGATGCGTATGCCGTTCTTCGCTTCCCTGGCCCGGTTGGCCGCCTGCATCGCTCCGCCGGACCAGGCGATGGCCACGCAGACGTTGCCGTTGGCCAGGTCGCTGACGAACTTCGAGGAACTGAAGTAGGTGATGTATGGGCGCAGCTTCGCCAGGTGCTCCTCGGCTCGGCGGTAGTCTTCCGGCTGGTGGCTGTTGGGCGACAGGCCGAGATAGTGCAGCACCTCGGGGATCACCTCGGTGGGCGAGTCGAGGAAGGCCACGCCGCACTGTTGCAGCTTCGCCAGGTTCTCCGGCTTGAACACCAGGTCCCAGGAGTCCAGCGGCGCATCGTCGCCGAGCACCGCGCGGACCTTGTCGAGGTTGTAGGCGATGCCGTTGGTGCCCCACATGTAGGGCATCACGTAGCGGTTGCCGGGGTCCTTGCCGGCGAGCACCTTGAGCAGGGCCGGGTTGAGGTTCTTCCAGTTCGGCAGCTTGCTCTTGTCCAGCGGCTGGAACACCTCGGCCTTCAGGTAGTTGGGCAGGAAGCTGTCGCTGGGCACCACCAGGTCGTAGCCGGAATGCCCGGACAGCAGCTTGGCCTCGAGCACCTCGTTGCTGTCGTAGACGTCGTACTTCGGCGCGATGCCGGTCTGCGCCTGGAAGTTCTTCAGGGTGTCCGGGGCGATGTAGTCGAACCAGTTGTAGATCCGTACTTCCGGCGCGGCCTGAACCAGCCCGGCGGAAACGGCCAGCGCGAGGCCGGCCAGCAGCTTGCGAGTCGATTGCATGCTTCGCTCCTCAGCGGGCCGCGCCTTCGTAGCCCTGCAGCACGTTGACCGCGTTGATGCCGATGGCTTCCACCGCATAGCCGCCTTCCATGATGAACAGGGTCGGCAGGCCCAGCCGGGCGATGCGCTCGCCCATCCGCAGGTAGTCCGGCGAATCCAGCTTGAACTGGGAGATCGGGTCTTCCTTGTAGGTGTCCACGCCAAGGGAAATCACCAGGGCATCCGGGGCGTAGCCGGCGATCCGCACGCAGGCGTCGTCGAGCGCCGCCGACCAGAGGTCCCAGCCGCTGCCATGGGCCAGCGGATAGTTGTGGTTGCAGCCCTCGCCGGCGCCTTCGCCGCGCTCGTCTGCGTAGCCGAGGAAGTACGGGTATTCGACCCGCGGATCGCCATGGATCGAGGCGAACAGCACATCGTCGCGGCGGTAGAAGATATCCTGGGTGCCGTTGCCATGGTGATAGTCGACATCGAGGATCGCCACGCGCCGGGCACCCTGGTCGAGGAACGCCTGGGTGGCGATGGCGGCATTGTTGAGGAAGCAGTAGCCGCCCATGAAGTCGCCACCGGCGTGATGGCCCGGCGGACGGCAGAGGGCGAAGGCGCTGCGGGCGCCCTGGCGCATATGCTCCTGGGCGGTCAGCGCGACCTGGGCGGAGCTGTAGATGGCCTGCCAGGTGCCGGCGGTGATCGGCGCCTCGGTGTCGAAGCTGTAGTAGCCCAGCTCGCCCATCAGCGCCGTGGGGATCGGCCCGTCGCGGCGCAGGCGGCGGCCGGGGAAGGTGGTGGACACCAGGTCGCCGCTGTGGCCTTCGGCGGTCCAGCGGGCCCAGGCGCCCTGGAGGAAGTCCAGGTAGGCGGCGTCGTGGATGCGCAGCAGCGGCTCGCGGCCGAAATCCTTTGGCGCGATCACCTCGCCAAGGTTCTGCGACTTCACCCGGGCCAGCACGGTGTCGGCCCGGCTGGGCATTTCGAAACAGGGTTGCAGCTTGCCGTCGACCAGTTCCGACTGGCCGAAGTGCAGACGATGATCGTCGCTGTAGACGCTCAGCATGGAGAGACCTCGCAGGTTTCTTGTTCTTGGTGGAGGGATTCTGCCCAGCGCGCGGTCGCGGCAAAACGGCGGCGGCGGCCAAAAAGGGATCGATATGGCCAGAATCCATGTCCCTTTAGCGCCGCCTGGCGATTATCGACGCGGGGAATTACTCGGCGCCCGCACCGGTCCATACTGCTTGAGCCAGTCAGGATCGAAAGGGGGATTCGATGAGGCGCGCCAGCCTGCATATGTTGCTCTGCCAGTTCGCCATGGCCCTGGGCCTGCTCCTGAGCCTGGGCAGCGAGGCCTGGGCCGCCAGGCCGGCTCCGCAGGCGGCCGTCGACCTGGAAGCGCCGGCCGCCCTGGCCGAGGACGCCAGCCTCGACCAGCTCAACGCGCAACTCGACCTGATCCGCCAGCGCGTCACCACTGACGCCAGCGACGACCTCCTCGCCGAGTTGCGCCAGAGCGCGCTGCAAGTCCAGCGCCAGGCCGACGCCCTGCTCGCGCTGCGGGTGGCCGACATCGAGCGGCTCGACGATCAGTTGAAAGTGATCGGCCCGCCGCAGCCCGACGAGGCGGAAAGCCTCGCCGCCCAGCGCCAGGCCCTGACCCGGCAGAAGAACGCCCTGCTCGACGACGAACGCCAGGCCACCCAGCTCGGCCAGTCGTCCCGCGACCTGGCAGCACAGATCGTCAACCTGCGCCGCAGCCTGTTCAATTCGCAGATCAGCAGCCGCGCGGCGACACCGTTCAGCCCGAGCTTCTGGTCGACCCTGATCCGTCCCACCGACGACGACCTGCGCCGGCTGGACAAGCTGAAGGCGGAGGCCCTGGTCGCCTTCGACAGCGCCATCGCGCCCGGACACCGCTGGGCCTTCGCCGGAACCCTGCTGGCCACCGTGCTGATCTGGAGCTTCGGCCGCCGCCTGCTGGAGCGCATGCTTACCTGGGCGATGATCCGCTGGCTGCCGGAAGGCCGCCTGCGGCGCAGCGCCCTGGCCCTGGCGGTCGGGCTGGCGACCATCCTGACCATCGTCGGCGCGGTGTCGCTGATGCGCTGGGGCCTGGAAAGCAACGCCAACCTGAGCCCCGACATGGCCAGCCTGACCGATCAACTGGTGAGCCTGGCGACCTTCTGCGCCTTCATCGCCGGCCTCGGCCGCGCTCTGCTGATGCTGCCGCGACCATCCTGGCGGCTGCCGGCGATCCCGGACAGGATCGCCAGCGCCCTCGGCCCGTTCCCGGCGATCCTCGCAGTGGCGCTGATGCTGGTGGCCACCGAGGAACGGATCAACAGCGTCACCGGCACCAGCCTGGCCCTGACCGTCGCCCTCAACGGCCTGACCGCGCTGGTCACCGCGCTGATCTTCGCCGCCGCCCTGCTGCGCTACCACCATGTGCGGCGCAAGCACGACCTGGAGCGGCCAGGCGGGATCGCCGGGCTGATCCCCTTCGTCGCCTCGGTATGGATCGCGGCGATCCTCCTCGCCCTGTTCACCGGCTACCTGTCGCTGGCCTACTTCCTCACCGGCAAGCTGCTGTGGATCAGCGTGATCGCGGCCACAACCTACCTGCTGATCGCTTTCTTCGGCGACATCTGCGAAACCCTGCTCTCGCCCAAGCACCCCAGCGGCCTGGCGCTGGCCAATGCGCTCGGCCTGTCGCCCCGCCACCAGGCCCAGGCCAGCACGGTGCTGGCCGGGGTCGGCCGCACCCTGCTGCTGCTCACCGCGCTGCTGCTGGCCTTCCTTCCGGTCGGCTCGAGCCCCAGCGAACTGCTGCAGGGCTTCGCCCAACTGGGCGAAAGCAGCAAGACCCTGGGCAACCTGAACATCGTCCCGCAGGACATCCTGGTCGCCCTGCTGCTGTTCGTCGGCGGCCTGTTCGCCCTGCGCATCGTCAAGCGCTGGCTGAGCGAGCGGTTGCTGCCGGAAACCAACATGGACGCCGGCATGCGCGCCTCGCTGGTGACCCTGGTCGGCTACCTCGGCTTCGTGCTCCTGGCGATGCTGGTGATGTCCACCCTGCGCATCAACCTGACCAGCCTGACCTGGGTGGTCAGCGCCCTCTCGGTAGGCATCGGCTTCGGCCTGCAGGCCATCGTGCAGAACTTCATTTCCGGCCTGATCCTGCTGACCGAGCGGCCGGTGAAGGTCGGCGACTGGGTCAGCCTGGGCGGGGTCGAGGGCGATATCCGGCGGATCAACGTGCGCGCCACCGAGATCCAGATGGGCGACCGCTCCACGGTGATCGTGCCGAACTCGCAGTTCATCTCCCAGACCGTGCGCAACGTGACCATGGGCAATGCCCTCGGGGTGGTTGGGGTGAACCTGACCCTGCCGCTGGACACCGACGCGATGAAGGTCCGCGAACTGCTCTTGCAGGCCTTCGCCGAACACCCGGCGATCCTCGACGCGCCGGCGCCCTCGGTGACGTTCAAGGATCTCGCCAGCAACGGCCTGGTGCTCAACGCCAGCGGCTTCGTCAACAGCCCGCGTTCGGTGGCCGGCGCGCGCAGCGACCTGCTCTTCACCATCCTCGACCGCTTGCGCAGCGAAGGCATCGCGCTGTCCTCGCCGCAGAGCCTGCTGATGATCCAGGATGGCGGCCCGGCCAGCGCCGCGCCTGCGCCCGCGACGCCCGATTGAAGCGAAGGGGCGGACTGTCCGTCACGCAACGGGTAGAATCCGCCCCTTTTTCAACGCCGAACCGCCATGAATCGCGAAGCCCTCGATACCCTCCTCCAGCACCTGCTCGCCGCGCTGTCCCCGGCGCCGGCGGAGACCCGCCGTCTGTTCCATGGTCGCGGCCGCTGCTGGCCGGGCCTGGAACAATTGACCGCGGACTGGCTGCAGGGCGTCCTGCTGGTGACTCTGTTCAAGGAGCCGCAGCCGGAGGAACTGGAGGCCTTGCGTCGGACCCTGGAGCAACTGACCACGGCGCCGGCCTGGGCTGCGAGCCAGGGCCGGCACCTGGTCCTGCAGCACCGCTACCGCCCAGACAGCGCCTGCGAATGGCTGTCGGGCGAGCCGCTGGAAACCTGGGACATCGTGGAAAACGGACTGCGCTTCCGCCTCGACCTGGGACGCAACCAGAACACCGGGCTATTCCTCGACATGCGCCTGGGCCGCCGCTGGGTGCAGGAGCAGGCCGCCGGCCGCCGCGTGCTCAACCTGTTCGCCTACACCTGCGGCTTCTCGGTGGCGGCCATTGCCGGCGGCGCCAGCCAGGTGGTCAACCTGGACATGGCCCGCGGCCCGCTCAACCGCGGCCGCGACAATCACCGCCTGAACGGCCACGACCTCGGCCGGGTGAGCTTCCTCGGCCACGAACTGTTCAAGTCCTGGGGCAAGCTGCGCAAGCTCGGCCCGTACGACCTGGTGATCGTCGATCCGCCGAGCTTCCAGAAAGGCAGCTTCGTCCTGACCCAGGACTACCGCAGGATTCTCCGCCGCCTGCCGGAACTGCTGGTGCCCGGCGGCACCCTGCTGGCCTGTATCAACGACCCGGCCATCGGCCCCGACTTCCTCCTCGAGGAAACCGCCCGCGAGGCGCCGTCGCTGCACTTCGTCGAACGCCTGGAGAATCCGCCGGAGTTCCCCGATGTCGACCCCGCGGCGGGCCTCAAGGCGCTGCTGTTCCGCAACGCAGGCTGATCGACGCGCAGGCGGCGTGTCGCTAGGCTGTCGGCATGGACATGCCCGATGGCTTCATTCCCCTGCCGCCACGCGTCGAACCGCAGGCGGCCTTTCGCCCCCTGCTCGACGACCTGCGCCGAACCCTGGCCCGGCCTCCGTTCGAGCGGGCCGTGCACAGCGTCTACCTGTACGGCAGCGTCGCCCGCAGCGAGGCCATCACGGGGCGCTCCGACCTCGACCTGACCCTGGTCCTGCGCGACCCGCCCAGCCCCGAACTGGCCGCGCAACTGGAAACCGCGCGCCTGACATTGCAGGCGCGCCACCCGGAAGTCAGCAAGATCGATTTCGATATCGGCCACCTGGACCAGGCCCGCGATCCGGCCAACCGCGATAGCTGGGGCTATTGGCTCAAGCACCGCTGCCGCTGCCTGTGGGGTGAAGACCTGGCCAGCGCCCTGCCGCCCTTGCGTCCGGCGAAAGCCATCGCCCTGGCCCTCAACGGCGACTATGCGCAGGTGCTGGAAGACTATGCGCGACGCCTGGAAAGCGCGTCCTCGGAGGAGGAGCGCCGCCGCCTGCAACGGGAAGCGGCGAAGAAGCTGATCCGCTCCAGCGACATCCTTCGCGGGGAGACGGAAAGCGCCTGGCCGGAAACCCTGGAGCATTACCTGGCGCTGTTTCGCGCGCGGTACCCCGGACAGGCGCCGGCCCTGGAATATTTCAAGGCCGTGCTGGACGGCCAGGCCGAAGACCCGGCGGCGTTCATCGAACGCTTGCGCGCGTTCAGCGCCTGGATGCAGCGCCAGGCGTAGCCCGCCGAAACGGTCGTCCTCAGCGTCGGGCCAACAGGGCCGTGGCGCCCTGGGCCTTGCGCGTGTACCAGAGCACCCGGCTGACGCCACGGGTGATCGCCACGTAGGCCAGGCGCAGGCTTTCGTCCTCCATGGCCTGGTCGTAACTGTTGCGGAAGAAGCCCGATGCCGCGTACAGCGCGTTGCGCAACGGATGCTTCTCGCCCGGCAGGCAGTCGTCGACGACGATCGCCACTTCGGCCTGGAGGCCCTTGGCGCGATGGATGGTCATGCCCTTCACCGGCAGCGCGCGATCCAACTCCGCCTGGATCGCCTGCAACGGCTCGTTGCGCCGGCTCAGCAACAGCACCGCGGTGCGCTCGCTGCTTTCGCGAGCGGCGGCGTGCTCGCACTGGGCGCGGATTTCCGCCAGCAGCTTCGGCAGTTGCGCACGCAGGTCGAAACGCTGCACCAGCTTCACGCCATGGTCGCCCGGCTGGATCGGGCGGAACGCGCGGCAGGTCTTGTCCTGCTTGAAACGCACCCCGGCCAGCACCTTCTCGCCGTCGCGAATGATCGGTTCGACGGAGCGGTAGTTGGTTTCCAGCACCAGCAGCGCGCTCTTGCGTCCCCGCCCACGCGAAGGGAAATGCCGGTCGAAGTCGATGAACAGCTCCGGCGAACTGCCGCGCCAGCCGTAGATTGACTGCCAGTCGTCGCCGATGGCCATCAGGCTCGGCGCGGTGCCCTGGGTCGCCAGGCGACGGTGCAACGCCTGTAGCCAGAGGACGATCTGCGGCGAGACATCCTGGAACTCGTCGATCAGCAGATGGGTGAACGGCGCCAATGCCGTTTCCGCCAGAGCCCCGCCGGCCATCCGCTCGCCGAGCTGCTGGAACGCGGCGTCGAAGGTCATCAGGCCCTCCTCGCGCAACAGTGCCTGGAACCTCGCCCAGAACAGTGCCATGGCTTCGACGAAGATCTTCTCGCGCAACCCGCATTCCAGCTTGCCGCTGTCCAGGCGTTCGACGCGCAGGCCCAGGCTCTCGGCGAACCCGGCCTGGGCATGGAAGGCTTCGTACAGCGGCAGCGCCTGGAACTCGCCGGCCAGCTTGAACGGCTCCAGCGGCGCCTTCGGCTGCCGCCGCGCGCCCTCTTCCGGCTCCGCCGGCGGCGGCAGTTCCAGCAGTTTGTGGGTCTTGGCGCGGAACGCCGGGCTTGCCGCGTAGCACTGCTGGTAGGCCTGCTTCAGCAGGCGCTGCTGGGCCGGACGCAGGCGTCCGGCGGCAAGGGGGTTGTCCGGCTCGGCGGCGGGGTCGCGGTCGTCCAGTTGTTCGAACCAGCGCGGATTGCCGAGCACCTCGCGGGCCAGGCTGCCGAGCGCCGAATGGAAAGTGCGCACGCACTGCCGCGCCAGGGCCGCGTCGAACGGGTACTGCCAATGGGCGAGCACGCGCAGCAATTGTTCGCGCAACTGCGCGCAGGAGGCGTTGGTGAAGGAAATCACCGTCAGCCGCTGCGGCTCGACGCCCAGGTGGCAGAGCATGTACACCACCCGCAGGACCAGGGTGGTCGACTTGCCCGAGCCGGCACCGGCAAAGATCCGCGCCAGCGGCTGGCGGCAGAGGATCATCGCCCACTGTTCCTCGGACGGCGGGCTGACCACGCCGAGCGTCACGGCCTGCGCCACCTGCTCGCGCATGGCGCGCTCCTGGGATTCGTCGACCTTCAGTGCGGCAGCCGGATAGATTCCCTGCGGCGCGCCCCGCGAGGCGGCAGCGGGCTTGCGCGGGGTCCCCCGAACGGCGCCCTTCGCAGGCTTGCCGACGGCCTTGGCCGGAGCCTTCGCGGCGTTCTTCCTGGAGCGGGCCTTGGCCGGCTGCAACAAGGCTTCGCGAGCCTCGCGCTCGGCCTGCAGGTAGGCGGTGGTACGCGGGAAACAACGCGCCAAGGCGCTGGAAAGCATCGACTTGTAGCGCCGTACGGCAGACAGCATCGGGGACCGGTCCAGACAAAGCATGTGGCTGAATCATAAGTGTTTTCCGCCCTCGGCCGACAGTCGGACGGGGACCGCCCATCGCGCCAGGGCAACCCTTGCGCGATCGCACCGGTCTACCCTTCGGGCCCTGCCGGCCTGCCAACTCAGCGAAAACAAGGAGCCTACCCATGAGCGATTGGGCAATCACCTACAGCAAGGACGAAGCCACCGAGCGCCAAGTCCTGCCGTTCCCCCACAAGCCGAGCCCCGAAGAGGTCGCCGAGCACCTGCTGGAATGGGCCGAGGCCAACCTCAAGCCGGGCCACTACAGCACCGGCAAGCTGGAAAGCGACGAGCCGGCGGAACTGCTGCTGCGCCGCTTCGGCATCGTCGTCACCGGGATCGCCGAAGCCTGATCCCTCCCGCGACCGGCAGGCGCCGGTCGCTTCCGCCGATACACGCCTGCTCCGCCAAGCCTACGAACGCGCCAGCCGCGTACCTGGGGCCGCTGGGCCAAGCGACGGTTTTGCTCCGGCCACACGGCACCTCAGCGCTCGCCAAGGGCGGCGAGATAGGCGCAGAGCATATCGGCCAGGGCCTCGGCGTAACGCTCGATCTCCGCCTCGCTGCGCGGCTGTTCGGAGAACTGCTTGCCGACCGCGCCGAGGGTGGTGGTGAGCAAGTCGCCGGCCAGGCTGCGCTCGGCCTCGGCGACCTCCGGCAAGGCCTCCCGGAGAAACGCCTGGAACACCCGCGCGCCCTCCGCCTTCACCTCCCGCGCCTCGTCGGCGTCGCGATACAGCGGCGCCGCGTCGCTCAGCGCCACGCGTATCGCCGCCTCTTCGCACTCCGAGCGCACGAATGCCAGCACCAGCCGGCGCAAGCGCTCCAGCGGCGGCCGGGCGGTGTCCTCGAGGATCTCGCCGAGCAGACGCGTGGTGCGCCGCCACTCGTCGCTTTGCAGGCGGAAGAGGATCGCCGCCTTGTTCGGGAAATACTGGTACAGCGAACCGATGCTCACCCCGGCGCGCTCCGCCACCCGCGCGGTGGTGAAACGTTGCGCGCCTTCGCTGGCCAGAACCTGAACAGCCGCCTCCAGGATGCTCGCCACCAACTCGCTGGAACGGGCCTGCTGCGGCTGCTTGCGCGAGGAAATACGCGGGTTTCGCTTGTCGCTCATGGAAGGCTCCGGAATGCGAATGGCGGAATGCGATGAATCCGTCGCATTCTAGGTCCACGCACTTACGCGCTCAAACATTCCCGGAGCCATCCATGAATACCCTCACCAACGCCCCGCTCGCCGATCTCCTGCAACGCCTGTTCGCCGAAGCCGAAGCCGAAGCCAGCGCACCGGGCAATAGTCCCGCCCTCGCCGACCTCTCGGAGGCCGAGCTGAAGCGCCTCATGGGCAGCAAGACCGAATACCGCGAGTTCTACGGCCGCCTGAAGGATCTGGCGCTGCCCGTCTCCCGCGAAACCGGCAGCCTGCTCTACATGCTGGCGCGCAGCAGCTCGGCGCGCAGCATCGTCGAGTTCGGCACGTCCTTCGGTCTGTCCACCCTGCACCTCGCCGCGGCGCTGCGGGACAACGGCGGTGGCCGCCTGATCGGCAGCGAGTTCGAACCCTCCAAGGCCGAGCGGGCACGGCGCAACCTGGCCGCCGGGGGGCTGCTCGACCTGGTGGAACTGCGCGAGGGCGACGCCCTGCAAACCCTCGCCAAGGACCTGCCGGACAGCATCGACCTGGTCCTGCTGGACGGCGCCAAGGCGCTCTACCCGGAGGTCCTCGCCCTGCTGGAAAGCCGCCTGCGCCCCGGCGCGCTGGTGATCGCCGACAACGCCGAGCATAGTCCCGAGTACCTGGCCCATGTCCGCTCGCCGGCCAACGGCTACCTGTCGACGCCCTTCGCCGAGGATGTCGAGCTGTCCATGCGCCTGGGCTGAAGCCTAGCGACTGACGGCGTCTCGCGGGTTTGCTAGGGTCTGGCTCATGCCGCCCGGACAGCTCGAAGGAGACCCGCATGACCCGTGACCGACTCGCCGAGCGCTATCGCGCCTACATCGACTGCCTGAACCGCCAGGACTGGGCGCGCCTGGGCGACTTCGTCCATGACCGGGTGCGCTACAACGACGTGCAGATCGGACTCGACGGCTACCTGCGGATGCTCGAAGGCGACTTCCTGGCAATCCCCGACCTGCGCTTCGAGATCGAACGCCTGCTCGTCGATCCGCCGGGCGTCGCCTGCCGTCTGCACTTCGACTGCACACCCAGCGGCCGGCTGTTCGGCATCCCGGTCAACGGCCAGCGGGTACGCTTCGCCGAGAACGTCTTCTACGAATTCGAAGACGAGCGCATCGCCGGCGTCTGGTCGGTGATCGACAAGGCGGCGGTCGCCGCGCAGGTTCAGGCGACGCCGTCGTCCTGAGGCGCCAGGGCACTGCGGGCCGACCATCTACCAGGTATCCACGAACGGCCGCTTGCGCCCCGCCCTCGGCGCCGGTTCTCCGGCGACGGCCAGGCCGCGCAGGAGCCAGGCGCGGGTCTCCGCCGGGTCGATCACCGCGTCGATCTCCAGGTAGCTGGCCATGTTCAGCGCCTTGCCGTTGCGGTAGGCCTTGTCGACCATGCCGCGGAACAGCGCCTCGCGCCGCTGGGGGTCTTCCTCGGCCGCCAGCTCCTTGGCGAAGCCCAGCCGCACCGCGCCTTCCAGGCCCATGGCGCCGAACTCGCCGCTGGGCCAGGCGACGGTGAACAGCGGCGAATGGAAGCTGCCCGCCGCCATGGCCTGGGCACCCAGTCCGTAGCCCTTGCGCAGGACCACGGTGAAGAACGGCACCGTCAGGCTGGCGGCGCTGACGAACATCCGCGAGACGTGGCGCACCGTGGCCTGTTTTTCCGCCTCCGGGCCAACCATGAAGCCAGGGGTGTCGCAGAGCGAGACGATCGGGATGTCGAAGGCGTCGCACAACTGCATGAAGCGCGCGGCCTTGTCGCCGGCCGCGGCATCGATGGCGCCGCCGAGATGGCCAGGGTTGTTGGCGATCAGGCCGAACGCCCGGCCCTCGATGCGCAGCAGCGCGGTGACCAGGCCGGGAGCGAACTGGCGCCGCAGTTCCAGCACGCTGCCCCGGTCGGCCAGGACCTCGATCGCCTGGCGGATGTCGTAGGCACGCAGGCGGTTCTCCGGCACCAGGTGGCGCAACTCGCGCTGGTCGGCGCAACTCCAGTCGGCCAGCGGGCCCTGGAAATAGCCGAGGTAGCGCCTGGCCACCGCAACTGCTTCGGCCTCGTTCGCCACCAGTACGTCGATCACTCCGTTAGGCCCCTGCACGCCCGTCGGACCGACCTCCTCGGCGGCGAAACGGCCCAGGCCACCGCCCTCGATCATCGCCGGGCCGGCCATGCCGATGGTGGCGTCGCGGGTGGCGATGATCACATCGCAGCAGCCCAGCAACGCGGCATTGCCGGCGAAGCAGCGACCGGAGACCACTCCCACCAGCGGCACCAGCCCAGAGAGCCGGGCCATGCCGACGAAGGTATGGCAATCGAGGCCGGCGACGCCGACGAAATCGGTATCGCCCGGGCGCCCGCCGCCGCCCTCGGCGAACAGCACCAGCGGCAAGCGCCACTGTTCGGCCAGGCCGAGCAGGCGGTCGGTCTTCTTGTGGTTCATCACCCCCTGGGTGCCGGCGAACACCGTGTAGTCGTAGGCCAGTACCAGGCAACGCGCGGCCTGCACGCCGAAGCTGGCGGCCCCCACCGTACCGGTGCCGGCGACCAGGCCATCGGCGGGGCTCAGCTCCAGCAACTCCTCGGCGGAGCGCCGGCGACGCTGGGCGGCCAGGGCGAAACCGCCATATTCGCTGAAGCTGCCCTCGTCCAGCAGGTCGAGCACGTTCTCCCGCGCGGTACGCTGTCCGGTCTTGCGCCGCCTGGCCAGCGCCTGCGGACGACGCTCGTCGCCCAGCGCTGCCTGGCGCTCGAGTACCTCGGCGAGATCGGCGCGGATATGCGCCAGGTCCAGCGCCTGTTCGGTCGGTGCCTGCTCGTCGTCATCCTCCGTCGGTTCAAGGAACAGCAGCGTCGCGCCCTCCTCCAGAGGCTCCCCGAGGCTCGCCGCGAGCCGCCGGACGATCCCCCCGCCGGGTGCCTTGACCTCGAACTCCATCTTCATCGCTTCCAGGATCGCGACCCGCTGGCCGGCACGCACCCGTTCGCCCTCGGCCACTTCCAGGGCCACCAGCACCCCGCTGCTCGGCGCCGACAGCGGCAGGCTGCCGAGTGGCGCCTCGACCCGCGCAGGCGCGGCGTCCTCGGCGAGCGGGCACTCGGCGCGGAGCCGCGGATGGCTCGCCGGGATAGGCGCCAGCAGTGTCTCCAGGTGGCTTTCGACGAAGCGGGTGTCGACCCGGTTGGCCTGTACCGCCGGATGCAGCAGAAGGTTGCGCAGCAGGTCCAGGTTGCTCGCCACGCCCTCCAGGCGGAATTCGCAGAGCGCCCGGTAGGCCCGGCGCAACGCGGCGGGATAATCCGCGCCGCGCACGACCAGCTTGGCCAGCAGCGAATCGTAGCTGGGGCTGACCCGATAGCCGGCATAGCCGTAGCCGTCCACCCGCAGGCCGGGACCGCTGGGCGGTTCGTAGGCGCCGATAGTGCCCACCGCCGGACGGGCGCTGCCGTCGACCGCCAGGGTCTCCAGGTTGATCCGCAGTTGCACCGCGCAGCCGCCGATCGCCGGCGGTCGCTCCAGGCCGAGGGCGGCAAGCTCCATGCCGGCGGCGAGACGCAACTGGGCGTGCAGCAGGTCGACCCCGGTGACTTCCTCGGTGACGGTGTGCTCCACCTGGATACGCGGATTGGCTTCCATGAAATAGAAGTGCCCGGGGCGCTCCTCGTCGACCAGGAACTCGAAGGTACCGATCCCCCGATAGCGCACCGCGCCGGCCATGCGCAGGGCGCAATCGATCAGCGCCTCGCGGGTGGCCTCCGGCAGGTCCGGGCTGGGCGCGATCTCCAGCAGCTTCTGCTGGCGCCGTTGCAGGCTGCAATCGCGCTCCCAGAGGTGGCTGACCGCACCGCTGCCGTCGCCGAGCACCTGCACCTCGATGTGCCGGGCCCGCGCCACCCGTTGCTCGACGTATAACTCGTCCCGGCCGAACGCCGCCTGCGCCTCGGCACGGCAGCGGCGGTAGGCATCGGCCAGTTGCGCGACCTCCTCCACCGCGCGCATGCCACGTCCGCCGCCGCCGGCAAGAGCCTTGAGCATCACCGCGGCGCCATCGCCCAGCCCTTCCAGGAACGCCTCGGCCTCTTCGACGCTGACCGCGCGGTTGATCCCGGCCACCAGCGGCACCTCCAGGCGCTCGGCCAGGGCACGCGCGGCAGCCTTGTCGCCGAACAGGTCGAGCACTTCCGCTTGCGGCCCGACGAAGTGGATGCCCGCGCGCTGGCAGCGCCGGGCGAATTCGCCGTTCTCGGCGAGGAAACCGTAGCCCGGATGGATCGCCTCGCAGCCCTGCTCCAGGGCCAGCGCGACCAGCCGATCCATGTCGAGATAGGCCGCCACGCCACGGCCGGCCAGCGGCAGCGCGACATCGGCCTTGCGCACGTGCAGGGAAGCGGCATCGTCCTCGGCGAACACCGCCACCGAGCGGATACCCAGGTCGGCGCAGGCGCGAGCGATGCGAATGGCGATCTCGCCGCGGTTGGCGATCAGCAAGGCGTTGAAGGGAGCGGTCACGGCAGGTTCTCCGGGGAGCGGGTCAGGCGGCCGGCGAAAGGAGCTGGCCCGGCGGCGCGTTGGTCATCGTCGCAGGCATCTTAGGCAGCCGAAGGAAGCGGCAGAACTGAGGCTTATTCATCGACATCCATGAAACCTATGCATGGTTCTATCGGCGAGCATGCCTGCTAGGCTGGCGCCTTCCCCAGACAGGCGCGCGCAAACATGAATCAGCCACATGAATGGTCGCCCCTCAGCCGTTTCGATCTGAACCTGTTCCGGGTCTTCGAAGTGGTCTATCGAGAACGCAACCTGACCCGCGCGGCGGGCCTCCTGCATCTCAGCCAGTCGGCCGTCAGCCACGCCCTGGCGCGCCTGCGCGACCAGCTCGGCGACCCGCTGTTCGTTCGCCAGGGGCGCGGGGTTGCGCCGACGCCGCTGGCCGATCGACTGGCGCCGGGCATCCATGACGCCCTCGCCGGCCTGCACCGCAGCATGAATCGCTGCCAGACATTCGACCCTCGGCGCGACGCGCGGACCTTCCAGTTGAACATGCCGGAGCAACTGGAGCCGCTGGTGCTCCCGGCGATCCTCGACCACCTGCGCCAGGCCGCGCCGCGCATCGAGATACGCTGCAACAGCCTGCACTGGGCGGACCTGAAGGCGGAACTGGGCGCCGGACGCATCGACCTCGCCATCGAGATCGCCCGGCCCACCGACGCCGCCCTGCGCCGCCAGCACCTGCTCGACGATAGCCTGTGCGTGATGGCCGGGCCGGGCTTCGCCGGCGAACTGAGTGCGGAGGAGTACCTGGCGGCGGACCATGTCGCGGTGACCTCGCGGCGACGCGGCATCTGCATCGAAGACCTGGCCCTCGGCCACCTCGGCCTGACCCGCCAGGTGCGCCAGCGCTGCCAGCACTATCTGTCGGCGGCGTTGCTGGTGGCCCAGGGCGGCTACCTGCTGACCCTGACCCGAGGCTACGCCGAACTGATCAACCGCGGCCTGGGCAACCGCCTGCTGCCGATGCCGCTGGCCCTGCCAGCGGTGACTCTGAATCTCTACTGGTCGCGCCAGGCCGACGACGAAGCCGGCAGCCTCTGGCTGCGCGGCGAACTGGCGGAGCTGGCGACGCGCCTGCGCTGAGCGCGGGCGCTGCGACTAGGGCTTCGCCGCCTTGGCGCGGGCCTTCTGCAGCCACTGCCCGGCCTTCGCCGAACACTCCGTGACATAGGTCGTATCGATCGCGCAGCGCTCCCCGGTGGCCTTGAGCAGGTAGGCGGCATCGGCTACCTCGTAGTCGGTGTGCCGGCGCGGCGTACCCTTCGCCTGGGATTCGCGTTCGTCCTCGCGGATGTCGCAGTACAGCGCATTGCTGCGGGCGAACAGTTCGAGGCACTCGGCATCCTTGCCCAGCAATGGGTTGGCGCTGTCCTCGGCGGACTTGGAGCAGCCGCCGAGCAGCAGGCAGGCGCAGGCGATCGTGGCAAGCGGGCTACGCATGTGTCCGTTTCCTTGGCCATGGAGAGTGCGCCATTAAAACAGCCCCGGCGCCTCGGCGCACCCGCGGCGTGCCCATGGTGCTACTCCGCATCCCCCTGCCCCAGAGCCGCCCGGTACTTCACCGCCGCCGCGGTCCGCGACGGCACGTCCAGTGCCCGCAGCAGCGACGACACATGGATGCGCACCGTGTAGTGGGAGATGTCCAGGGCGCGGCCGATCTCCTTGTTGCTCTTGCCCTGGGCCAGCAGGCGCAGGACATCCAGCTGGCGCTCGGTGAGCCCCTCCAGGCGCGGGCTGGGCTGCAGCGGCAGGAGGCCGGAGGGTTCGTAGCGCACCAGCACTTCCCCGGCGCGGATGGCCAGAATCGCCTGGCCGAGCTCCTCGGGCGCGATGCTCTTGCCGAGGAAGCCGTCGGCCCCTGCGTTCATCACTTCGCCGATGAGTTGCGGGTCGTCGACCATCGAGACGACGATCAGGGTGGTGCGCGGGAACCGGCGGCGCAGGTCGGCGAGCATCTCGATGCGGGTCAGGCCGGGGAAACGCAGGTCGAGGATCAGCGAATCGGGCTGCTCGCCTTCGCCAGCCAGGCGCAGGACCCCGGCGAGATCGCCGGCCTCCTCGATCCTGGCCTCGGGCAGCAGGCGCTGGAGGATACTCAGCATGCCCTCGCGAAACAGCGGATGATCATCGGCGACGATGATGCGGCCAGTCATTCTTGTAGTCTCCAGGAGTCGCAGTTTCCGCCGCGCATGCTACCTTAGCCCGCTACCGCCGCGCCCACCCTTCGTCCGTCTTCGTGACGAAGGGGGCGAAACAGAGGAAAAGGCGCGCGGCGCTCCCATGCACACGGAGGTGCACATGAAGTTCGAGAAGAATACCGAGCTGGACCAGGCCAACCTGCGACTGATCGTGGCCACCTGCGCGATCCTCTACGTGGTGCTGATCGGCCTGCTGCCCGGCCTGAAGGTCGAGACCTACCTGCCGATCGTTGCCTACTACGGCCTGTTCCTGATCGCCTCCATACTGCTGCGCCAGGCCATCGTGCGCTGGCCGGGGCACTACCCGGCGCGGCGGATCTTCTGCATGCTGCACGACTACGCCGGCACCTCGTTCGGCCTGATCGTGGGCGGCGAGGCAGCGCTGCCGCTGTACGCGGTGATGGTCTGGATCAACCTGGGCAACGGCATGCGCTACGGCTCGCGCTACCTGGCCATCGCCACTGCCCTGGCGCTGCTCGCGCTACTGGTCATCTATCGACTGACCCCGGCCTGGCAGGCTCAGCCGTTCATGGTGCTGATGCTGATGACCACCAGCACCGTCATTCCCTTCTACGCGTACCTCCTGCTGGAGCGCACGCGCAAGGCCACCGAGGAAGCGTTGCAGGCGAACCAGGAGAAATCGCGCCTGCTGGCCCAGGCCAGCCACGACCTGCGCCAGCCGATCCACTCCATCGGCCTGTTCACCGCCTGCCTGCGCGACGCCCGCCTGGGCGACGAGGAACGGCGCCTGGTGGACAACATCGACCGCTCGCTGCTCAACGTCTCGCAACTGTTCCGCTCCATCCTCGATCTCTACACCCTCGACAACGGCCGGCTCCAGCCCAAGCAGGAGAACGTCCACCTGGGCGAGTTGCTGCGCGACCTGGTCCGGCGCAACGCCGAGGCGGCGCGCTGGGCCGGGGTGGAACTGCGCTTGCGCCCTTGCCGCCTGTGGACGCGAACCGATCCGGGGCTGCTGTCGACCATGCTGCAGAACCTGCTCTCCAATAGCCTCAAGTACGCCGCCGAGCGCCCGCTGCTGATCGGCGTGCGGCGGCGAGGCGACGGCCTGGCCGTAGCCATCTACGACCAGGGCCGGGGGATCGCAGAGGAGCACCTGCCGCGGGTGTTCGAGGAGTTCTACCGGGTACGCGAGACGCGCGACCGCGACGTCGAGGGAATCGGCCTGGGGCTGTCCATCGTCCGCCGCCTGGGGCAGTTGACCGGGATCGAGGTGACGCTGCGCTCGCGGGTCGGACGCGGCACCGCGGTGACCTTGCACGGCCTGCCGGCGGTCGCCGCGCAAGCCCTGCCCCGCCGCGACGATCCCCTGCAGGCCGGCCTGCTCACCGGCTTGCGGGTGTGCCTGGTGGAAGATGATCGCAACGTCCTGCGCGCCACCTCGGCGTTGCTCGAACGCTGGGGCTGCACGGTCCAGGCGGAAACCGAGGCGGACGGCTGGCGAACCGATTGCGACATCCTGGTCGTCGACTACGACCTCGGCCCCCACGCCTCCGGCGTCGAGTGCATCGAGCGGGTACGGCGGCAACGCGGAGAGGCAATACCGGCGCTGGTGATCAGCGGCCACGACATCGAGCGTATCCAGGCCAGCGTCGAAGACACCGACATCGCCCTGCTCTCCAAGCCCGTGCGCCCCACGGAATTGCGCGCCACCCTGCGCGCCCTGCGCGAGCGCCCGGAGACCGCCAGCCACGCTTCCTGAGGCAAGGCAGGTCGAGGAGCGCAGGCCTACGGCGGGCCGTACTTCATGCCGGCGCAGCCGTGGGACAGCAGCAACTCGCCGTCGTCGGCCTCGAACTGGGTGATCCGCTTGCTCTTGTCGACGGTGACGGAAATGATGCAGCGATTGGGGTGGTTGACGGTATCCCAGTAGTTGGTGTTCACCATCACGTTGCCCTGCATCTCCGAGCTGGAGCCCACCACTTCATAGCGGGAATAGCTGGTGTCGGTGTACCACTGCATCACCACCTGCGAGCCGTCGGCGGTGCGCTCCATGTTCTGCGGCGTACCAAAGAAGGCTATCGCTTCCTCGGCGGAACGGCCCTTCCACTGGCTGCGGGCGTAGACCTCGGGCAGCGTGTCCATCTGGATACAGCCGCCCAGGGAAAGCGACGCCAGTAACGGCGCGATGAATATCCGGCGCATGGGTTGACTCCGTGTCTAGGGGTTCTTCGGCGGGTTGCCAGGCAGCAGGTCGAAGGCTCGCAGGCCCGGCGCGGCGTCCTGCCCGGACGCTTGCGCGCGGTTCGCCTGCTCGGCCACGGCCATTCCGCGCGGTGCGGCGGCAGGTTTTCTCGACGCCGCAAGCGAACGCCCACCGGCAGAGAACGACTCGCGCGCCGGCTCGTCGCCGCTGCCGAAGCACCACCAATCGCTGGCCTCCGGGCCGGTGGCGAGTACGGATTGCCGAGTCATGGTTCCTTCCAAGTTGCGTGCGTCCTGCACAACCGGTTTCCGCGAAACGCGGGGATCAAGGGCGGGACTATAGCGTCGCGGCGAAGAAGCTCGAATAGCACAGAGGTACTATTTTCTCGGCTCGTCCGATCGGGAAGTCACCTGCGGTGAGTTCCGGTCGAAGCGGCGCCATTCCATCGACCAACTCTGCGCCCCGGAAAACGCTGGATGCGTTCCCCTGCTTTCTCGGTCTCCAACAGCACCCTCGCGACCGAACACTGCACGGCCATGGCTGGAAGACAAGTGAAACCAGCCACTTGCTTAAATACCTAAGGGAAAGAACATCCTACCGGAAAATTGGCATGGGAGGTGTGAACCTTATTCAGGACGGGACAGAGGCGAAAAAAAGCCCGGCGCAAGCGTCGGGCCAAGCCAATCGGACAAGCGTCCCGAGGGATAGAACACAGGAGCGGGTATCTCGGAACGAGCCGATTCTGCATGTCTGGACAAATCCCCCGCTGCCGGGCGAGGCTGATGACCGAGTAGGAATCTTCCTCGCCTGGAGCCAGCCCTTTCCTTTCGCCATTTCTCCGCCGCGCCGCGCGACGCCGGGATGACGCGACGCCGTCCAAGGGGCATGATCCACCCATTCGCCACCGGCTTTGCTTCCCGACCCAAGGAGTCCGCGATGTCGTCCGCCCAACTGCTGACCGCGCAACAACTGGCCGCCCGCCTCAGCGAACCCGACCTGCTGGTCCTCGACTGCCGTTTCGCCCTCGAAGACCCGTCCTACGGTGCCCGCGTCTATCAGGAGAACCACATTCCCGGCGCGCATTTCGCCGACCTCGAACGGGATCTTTCCGCTCCCGTGCGCAAGGGCGTGACCGGTCGCCATCCGCTGCCGGATCCCGCCGAGCTAGCGCTCAAGCTACAAGCCTGGGGCCTGCGCCAGGATAGCCAGGTGGTGCTCTACGACGACGGCCCCGGCGCATTCGCCGCCCGCGCCTGGTGGCTGTTGCATTGGCTGGGCAAGCGCGACGGGGTCTACCTCCTCGATGGCGGCCTGGCGGCCTGGAAGGCTGCGGGGCTGGCACTGACCAATGGCGAAAGCAGTCTTCGACCCGGCGATTTCCAGGGCCAGCCCGATGCCTCGCTGTTGATCGACGCCGCCACCCTCCAGGCCCAACTGGGCCAACCCGGACTGGCGCTGCTCGATGCTCGCGCGCAGCCGCGCTTCCGTGGCGAAGTCGAGCCCATAGATCCGGTCGCCGGACACATTCCCGGTGCCCAGTGCGCCGCCTTCAGCGACAACCTTGGCAGCGACGGCCGCTTCCTTCCGCCGGAACAATTGCACCAGCGGTTCTCCGCCCTGTTGCGCGGTCGCCCGGTGGACGAGCTGGTCGCTTACTGCGGCTCCGGCGTCACCGCCTGCCACAACCTGTTCGCCCTGAGCCTCGCCGGCTTCCCGCTTCCGCGCCTCTACGCCGGCTCGTGGAGCGAGTGGATCACCGACCCGCGCCGCCCGGTCGCCACCGGCGACTGACGACGCCATACGCTCGGACGCGGCTTACGCCGCGTCGGGCAGCTTCCTGAAGTAGTCGAGCAACTCCTTCTGCAACGCCTCGTTGCGGAACAGCCCGAAATGCCCGACCGCCCCCTCGGCCCGTCCCTTGCGACGCAACTCCAGGTGCGCCGCGGCATAGACCAGGTGAAGCTTTTCCGCCGCAGCCCAGGGCACGTAGTCGTCGTCCTCGAACAGGAAGCTGGCGACGGGGATGTCCAGCGCCTCGTAACCCTGCCGCTGCAATCCGAAGCGCGGTGCCAGGAGGTAGTCCGGCTGCCGCACCCAGCGCGCCCAGTCGCGCATGAAATGACTCGGCATATCCAGGCTGCCGAGGCCGAAGAAACGACTGGGAAAGCGTCGGAGCAGTCCGGTCAGTAGCGGCACCGCCACGCAGAACAGGCCGAACATCTGCCAGCGTTGCCTGCCTCGCCAGCGCCTCCAGTACGGAAACGAACCGGCGACGAACGCGGCGCCGCTCAATCCGCTGGCCTGACCAGCCAGACCGAGCAACTGCGCGCCGATGCTGTGGCCGACGAAATAGCGCGGTAGCTCCGGCGCGCGCGCTCGGCACCAGGCCAGCGCCGCATCGATGTCCTCGCGTCCCCAGTCGGCCAGGCGATAGCTAGCCACGGCAGGGTCGTCGCCTTCGCTGCCGCGGTAGCTGAACAACAGCACCTCGTAGCCGGAAGCCGCGGCCAGGACGGCGAAGCGCTGGTAGAAGGCGCGCCTGACGCCGAGCGCGCAGGCCACCACGATGCTCCCCTGCGCATCGCCGACGGCCGGGAAGTGGTCGCCGGCCAGGCGCACGCCGTCACGGCAGGCGATCTCCACTGCGGTACTCATTCGCGCTCTCCTTTGCCGTGCGGGTTCGAGCAGCCGGGACGGACGCAATGCTCGACGGATCGCCAGGCGTGCTAGCATGAACATACCGACGGTATGTAAGAAGGCAACAGTATGAATGTCAAGAGCAGGCAGCAGGAAAATGCCGAGGCGACCCGCGAGGCACTGCTGGAAAGCGCCCTCTCCGCCTTCATCGAACATGGCTACGGCGGCGTCTCCATCGACGCCATCGCCCGCGAGGCGCGCGTGACCAAGGGCGCGTTCTACCACCACTTCGGCAGCAAGCAGGAACTGCTCGCCGAATGCTACGAACGCCAGGTACGGACGATCGCCGAGGACCTGGACAGGGTGCCGGCGCATGTCGACAAGTGGGCGGAGGCCGCCGCACTGGCCGAGGCCTTCATCGACAGCGTGATGGCGCGCGGCAAGCGGCAACTGTCGCTGCAGGAGGTGATCACGGTCGTCGGCTGGGAGCGATGGAAACGCATCGACTCGCGCCATACGCTGCGCTACGTCGGGCGCCTGGTGGACGAACTGGCGGCCAGTGGCGAACTCAAGGACTACCGCCGGGAAACCCTGGTCGGCCAGCTCTACGGCTTCCTTACCCAGGCCGCGATGAGTCTTCGCGATGCACGCAACAAGCGGCAAGCGGCCAATGAAGTGAAAGCCATCCTCCGCGACTTCCTCTACAGCCTGCGCAGGGGCTGAGTATGCCGCCCAGCACAAGCGAAGCAAGGACGCGCCGGTTTAATTTCCAGCGGGCATATCAGCCGTTCTCTAAAGCTGGAAACAATTTAAAAACAGTCCTTTACAGCTGACTTGTTTCACTACACTTCAAATCAAGCGGCTAAGTCCGCTATCGGCGGGGCCATCGGAATAGAAGCTGCCAAACTGCCCGGCCCCGCCGATCCACCTTGCGCGAGGCCGTCATGGGTATTTCCGCCAACGATCTTTGCCAGCACGTGATACGCCCGACCCTGGACTACCTGTCCTGCCACAGCCCCGCCGCCGAAGCGCTGCTGCTGGGCGCGGCGGCCTGCCAGTCGGCGCTCGGGAGCGCCCTCGACGACCGCCGTGGCCACGGCCTGTACCGGATCGCCAGCGAACGCCACCAGCAGCTCTGGGACCAGTACCTGGCGCTGGACCCGGAGCGCGCCAGCCGGGTCCGCGGCCTGGCCAGCCAGCATGCCTTCCTCGCCGCGCCGCACCTGGAACTGACGGTGAACCTGCGCTACAGCACGGCCATCGCCTGGTCGCTGGTGGAAGCCGCGCGACTGCCGCTGCCCGACCAGCACGACCACCTCGCCCAGGCTCGCGTGTGGCGCCAGGTATTCCAGCCGCACGGTCGCCTGCACGAGTTCATCGAGGCCTGGCAACGCTGCATCGGCAGCCTCAGCCAGGTCGCCTGACGGCGAATGGAAAAATCCCGCGTCCGAAACAGACCAACCGGTCAGAAAATTTTTTACATACAGACACGAACGGTTGCGCTACCTTCGCTTCACTGGCACCGGAGCCAACCGCTCTGTTCCGCACCCTGCGGAACTTCGGAACACTGGCGCCGGTCTGGGAATCTTGGTAGTTTGCGCGCCGTTATACACAGGAGTTGCTCCAACAATGAAAACAATATGGTTTAAAACCTCTCTCGCACTGACCATTAGCGCTGTCTCGACCTACACCCTCGCCAACGGCATCGCCATCAACGAACAGAGCGCCAGCGGCGCCGGCACCGCCTACGCCGGCCGCGCCTCGTCCGCGCTCGATGCCAGCACCATCTACGGCAACCCGGCCGGCCTGTCCAAGCTGAAACGCACCGAAGTCAGCGGCGGTCTGGCCATCGTCAAGGCCAAGGACGACATCAGCCAGGCCCACAGCACCGCCCAGGGCAGCAACAAGGGCGACTCGGTACCGCTGGCCGCCGTACCGTTCGGCTACTTCTCCACGCCGATCAACGAAGATTTCACTTTCGGCCTGGGCATCTACGTGCCCTACGGCATCATCAACGATTACGAAAACGGCTTCATGGGCAGCTCCCACGGCTCCTATAGCAAGGTGCAGGTGATCACCGTGCAGCCGACCATCGCCTGGAAGATCAACGACAAGGTTTCCGTCGGCTTCGGTCCGACCTTCAACCGCATCGACGGCCAGTTGAAGAACACCCTGGCCACCAATGGCCTGCTCGGCAGCAACGGCGATACCAAGATCAACATCAAGGGCGACGACACTGCCATCGGCTACAACGTCGGCGTGATGGTCGACCTGACCGACGACACCACCTGGGGCCTGACCTACCACTCCAAGGTCAAGTACCACCTGGGCGGCAACACCGAAGTGAAGAACGCTCCGGGTGCCCTGGGCCTGAACGGCAAGTACGACGCCAAGCTGGACATCACCCTGCCGGAATCGGTGGATACCTCCATCACCCACAAGTTCGACGACAAGTGGACGGGCTACCTGGGCGCCGTCTGGACCCGCTGGAGCCGCCTGGAGAAGATCGAAGTGCGCAACAGCGGCGTACCGGCGCTCGGCCAGGCCCTGGGCTTCAACACCATCGGCGAAGACCTGAACTGGCGCGACACCTGGTCCTTCTCGGTAGGTACCTCCTACCAGGCCACCCCGGAGTGGGTGCTGCGTACCGGCTTTGCCTACGAGCCCTCGCCGACCACCAACGAGGACCGCAACGTGCGCATCCCGGTGGGCGACCGCAAGGTCTTCACCGTTGGTGCCGGCTGGTCGCCGAACCAGGACCTGACCGTCGACGTGGCCTACGCCTACCTGTGGGAAACCACTGCCGGCGTCAACCAGGAAGGCAGCGCCCTGCAGCCGGCCTACAGCGCCAAGTACGACAACAGCGCGCATGGCCTGACCGCCCAGGTCACCTATCGCTTCTGATCGCACGCGCCAACGAAGAAGCCGGGCATTGCCCGGCTTTTTCATGCCTGCTCCTCAGGGCTGGCTGGCGATGGCCTTCTCGATGGCGGCCTGGAGCTGCGGATCGTCCGGGGTGGTCTTGCTGGAGAACTGCGCGACCACCCTGCCCTGGCGATCCACCACGTACTTGTAGAAATTCCAGCGCGGCGCCTGGCCGCTCTGCTCGGCCAACTGGCGGAACAGCGGGATCGCCTCGTCGCCGCGCACGTGCTGCGGCTGGGTCATGGCGAAGGTCACGCCGTAGTTGCCATAGCAGATCTTCGCGGTCTCGGCGGTATCCGCGGCTTCCTGCTTGAAGTCGTCGGAAGGTACCCCGAGCACTTCCAGGCCCTGTCCCTTGTAGCGCTGGTAGAGCGCCTCGAGCCCCTTGAACTGCGGGGTGAAGCCGCAGTGGCTGGCAGTGTTGACCACCACCAGCGGCTTGCCGGCGTAACGCTGGCAAAGATCGATGCTTTCCTTGGAACGCAGCTTGGTCAACTGGCCCTGCAGCAGTTCCGGGCAATCGGCGGCCCAGCCGCTCAGCGGCAGCCCGGCGAGCGCCAGGGCGGACAACAGCACGCGAGGTTTCATGGAATGGCTCCTTGGCGACGAATGTCCCAGCTTACCCTTCCCCGCGCCTATCGCCACCTATCAGCATGCGCCCATGCCCAGTTCCAGCAGCGCCAGTCCGCCACGCTGCCAGCCCCACCAGGCGAGCCCCAGCAGCGTCCCGGCGGCGAGCAGCCAGGCCAGCCTCACGCCGCGCCTCCGGCCGCCTGCAGGCGCGCCACCGGGCGCTCGCGCACCGGCCAGTTGAGCAGCGCCGCGAGCAGGCTGAGGAGGATCGACAACTGCCAGACCAGGTCGTAGCTGCCGGTGCGGTCGTAGACCACCCCGCCCATCCAGCCGCCGAGGAAGGCGCCCAACTGGTGGAAGAGGAACACGATGCCGCCGAGCATCGACAGGTTGCGCACGCCGAACAGGGTCGCCACGGTGCCGTTGGTCAGGGGCACCGTGGACAGCCACAGCAGCCCCATGGCCACGCCGAAGGCGTAGGCGCTGTAGACGCTCAGCGGCAGCCAGAGGAACAGCACGATCACTACCCCGCGCACCAGGTACAGCGCGGTCAGCAGGCGCGGCTTCGACCAGCGCCCGCCGAGCCAGCCGGCGATGTAGGTGCCGAACACGTTGAACAGCCCGACCAGCGCCAGCACCGTGGTGCCGACCTGCGCCGGCAGGTGCTGGTCGACCAGGTAGGCCGGCAGGTGTACGCCGATGAACACCACCTGGAAGCCACAGACGAAGAAGCCCAGCGCCAGCAGCCAGAACCCGGAATGTGCGCAGGCCTCGCGCAGCGCTTCGCCGAGGCTCTGTTCGTGGCCCTGCAGCGGCAACGGGCGATCCTTCATCAGCCCGGCCAGCGGCACGATCAGCGCCACCAGCAGGCCCAGGGCGAGCAGGGCCGAGGACCAGCCCAGCCAGCCGATCAGGCCGAGGGTAGCGGGCAGCATGGCGAACTGGCCGAAGGAGCCGGCCGCGCTGGAGATACCCATCGCCATGCTGCGCTGCTCCGCCGGCACTGCGCGGCCGACGGCGCCGAGGATCACCGAGAACGAGGTGCCGGAAAGGCCCAGGCCGATCAGCAGGCCGGCGCTCAGCGACAGCCCGGTGGCCGACTGCGAGAGCCCCATCAGGACCAGGCCGAGGGCGTACAGCAGGCCCCCCACCAGCACCGCCCGCGCCGCGCCGTAGCGGTCGGCGAGCGCCCCGGTGAACGGCTGGGCCAGGCCCCAGACCAGGTTCTGCAAGGCGATGGCGAAGGCGAAGACTTCGCGTCCCCAGCCGAAGTCGGCGCTCATCGGCGCGAGGAACAGGCCGAAGCCATGTCGCACGCCGAGGGACAGGGCGAGGATCAGGGCTCCGGACAGCAGGATCCAGAAGGCGGCACGCGGCATGGGTCGCTCCATCTACGGGTATATACCCGCTTTGTCGTGAACGAAGCGCCTCGGCGAGAGGCTTCGTCGGTTGTCAGTCCAGTCGCTCCAGTTCCACCAGCAACGCCGCCAAGGCGCCGCTGCGCTCCTCGCCAAGGCGCCCGGCGAGACGCCGCTGCGCGTCTTCCCAGGCCGGCGTTCCGCGCTCCAGGGCATCCAGCCCGGCAGGCGTCAGCTCGACCAGGCGGTTGCGCTGGTCCTCGCCGCCGGTCAGGCGCAGCAGGCCGTCGCCTTCCAGCACCCGCAGGTTGCGACCGAGCGTGCTGCGGTCGAGTCCCATGGCTTCGGCGAGTTCGGAAATGCTCGGCCGGTCCAGGCGCCGCAGGTGCCGCAGCAGGGAAAACTGCGCCACCTTGAGGCCGGTATCGGCCAGCGCCTCGTCGTAGAAGCGGGAAACGCTGCGGGCGGCGCGACGCAGTTTGGTACAGAGGCATTGGGTCGGTAGCATGGATGCGTGTATATACCCGTACCTCTCGACGGTCAAGCGGATTGTCCGAACTGCCAACGCCGCCTGTTGCCCCTGCCAAGGCCGGACGCCGGGCGCAGGCCTATAACTCGCGCTGTCAGCGGCGACCGGGAGCACCCGGCGCCCTCCATCCATCGCCGAGGTAGCCATGCCCGTTTACAAAGCCCCGCTGCGCGACACGCGCTTCCTGCTCAACGAAGTCTTCGATTTCCCCGAGCATTACCGCAACCTGGTCAACGGCGCCGAAGCCACGCCGGACATGGTCGATGCGATCCTCGGCGAATGCGCGAAGCTCTGCGAGGAAGTGATCGCCCCGCTCTACCACAGCGGCGACGAGGAAGGCTGCCACCTGGAGAACGGCGAAGTACGGACGCCGAAGGGCTACAAGGAAGCCTACGAGGCCTACGTCGCCGGCGGCTGGCAGGGCCTCTCGCACCCGGTGGAGTACGGCGGCCAGGGCCTGCCGATGAGCCTCGGCGCGCTCAAGCAGGAGATGATGGGCACCGCCAACTGGCCGTTCTCCATGTATCCCGGCCTCTCCCTCGGCGCGATGAACACCCTGATGCAGCACGGCACCGAGGAACAGAAGCAGACCTACCTGGCTCCGCTCACCGAAGGCCGCTGGGGCGGCACCATGTGCCTCACCGAGCCGCAGTGCGGCACCGATCTCGGCCAGGTGAAGACCCGCGCCGAGGCCAACCCCGACGGTAGCTACGCCATCAGCGGGACGAAGATTTTCATCTCTTCCGGCGAACACGACCTCACCGAGAACATCGTCCACATCGTCCTCGCCCGCCTGCCGGACGCACCGAAGGGCACCCGCGGCATCTCCCTGTTCATCGTGCCCAAGTTCCTTCCCGGCGAAGGCGGCGCGCTCGGCCCGCGCAACGGCGTGAGTTGCGGCGCGCTGGAGAAGAAGATGGGGATCAAGGCCTCGGCCACCTGCGTGATGAACTTCGACGGCGCCACCGGCTTCCTCATCGGACCGCCGAACAAGGGCCTGGAATGCATGTTCACCTTCATGAACAGCGCCCGCATCGGCACCGCCATCCAGGGCGTGGCCACCGCCGAGCTGGCCTACCAGGGCGCCCTCGCCTACGCCCGCGAACGCCGCTCCATGCGCGCGCTCTCCGGGACCAAGGAACCCGACCAGGTCGCCGACAGCCTGATGCACCACGGTGACGTGCGGCGCATGCTGCTGACCCAGAAGGCCATCGCCGAAGGCGGCCGGGCGCTGGTCTACCTGGCCACCCAGTACGCCGACCGGATGATCCAGGGCATCCTCAGCAACGACGACGCCGAATACGAACGCTGGGACGACAAGCTCGGCTTCCTCACGCCGATCCTCAAGGGCTGCCTGACCGAACTCGGCCTGGAAAGCGCCAACCTCGGCATGCAGGTGTTCGGCGGCCACGGCTATATCCGCGAACACGGCATGGAGCAGATCGTCCGCGACGCGCGGATCGCCACCCTCTACGAAGGCACCACCGGCATCCAGGCCCTCGACCTGCTCGGCCGCAAGGTCCTGCTGATGACCCAGGGCAAGGCCGTGCGCGACTTCACCAGGGGCGTGGCCCGGTTCGCCGTCGACCTGCTGAAGAACGAGCCGCGCATGCGCGGCCGCGCCCTGGTGCTGCTCAAGCTCTGTGCCCAATGGAACCTGCTGACCCTGCGCATTGCCCTCACCGCGCGCAAGCAACGCGATCTGGTGAGCACCGCCAGCCACGACTACCTGATGTTCTCCGGCTACGCCACGCTGGCCTATTCCTGGGCCCTCCAGGAAGCCGCTGCGCGCCGGCGGCTGCGCCAGGGCGGCAGCGAGTCGGCGGACTTCTACAAGGCCAAGATCGCCACCAGCGAGTTCTACTTCGCCCGCCTGCTTCCGCGCGCCAAGGGCCACGCGGCGGCGATGGCGAAGCCGACCGGTTCGATCATGGACCTGAAGAGCGAGCACTTCGCCTTCGACTGAGGCGACCACCCGCAGCGCGCCAGCGGAGCCTCAGTCTCCGCTGGCGCCAGCCGGGGTCAGCAACAACGCACGAACGTCGTCGAGCATCGAGTCCCACTCGTCCTGGCCAATGTCCATCAGGCGGAAGTAGCGCAACATGAAGGCGCCCTCCACCGCCAGGAACGCCAGGCGCGCACGGCGCCCCTCGGGTGCGGACAGGTCCAGGCCTTCCAACCGGCTGCGATACCACTGGTTGCTGCCCTCCAGGTGCTCGGGCGTCTGGATCAGCGCCGCCATCAGCGCCGCCGCCTTGCTGCTGGACAACTCGTCCGAACGCTGGGTCGCCTCGGCATGCGCGCGAACCCGCGTCAGCGGCGTCGGCTGCTTCCCCGCCACCGCTTCGAACAGGCTGTCGTAGGCCTTGCCCCAGCGCTCGAAGATCGCGTCGATCAGCGCGTCCTTGGTACCGAAGCAGTACTGCACGCCGCCCTTGGTGATGCCCATTTCCTTCGCCACCGCATCGATGGTCAGGCCGGCCGCGCCCTCGCGGGCGATCACCGCCTCGGCGGCATCGAGCAACTGGTCACGGTCGATCGTTCGTCGGCGTCCCATGGCTACCTCTTGAGTTTAAATCCATACGTATGTATTTATATTTTCACGCGTCCGCCCGTGGCGCGCAATTCCCGTTATCCACGGCGAGCGAAGAACCGTTCGCTACAGAGGTTATCCCATGTTCCGGCAGAATCGCTGGCTGGTCCTGGCCATCGTCTCCAGCGCCCTGTTCCTCATCATCATCGACATGACCGTGCTCTACACGGCCCTGCCGCGCCTGACCCACGACCTCGGCGCGACGGCCACGGAGAAGCTCTGGATCGTCAACGCCTATCCGCTGGTGGTCGCCGGCCTGCTGCCCGGCGCCGGTTTGCTCAGCGACCGCCTTGGCCACAAGCGGCTGTTCCTCGCCGGCCTGCCGTTGTTCGGCCTGGCCTCGCTGTGCGCCGCCTTCGCCCCCAGCGCCACGGCGCTGATCGCCGCCCGCGCCGGGTTGGCGGTGGGCGCGGCGCTGATGATGCCGGCGACCCTGTCGATCGTCCGCCATGTCTTCCAGGACGAACGCGAACGCGCCCTGGCCATCGGCATCTGGGCCTCCGTCGCCTCTGCCGGCGCGGCGCTGGGGCCGGTGGTCGGCGGCGTGCTGCTGGAGTTCTTCTGGTGGGGCTCGGTGTTCCTCATCAATGTCCCGGTGGTGGCCATCGCCCTGTTGCTGGCGCTGCCGGCCATCCCCGCCTGCGGCGGCCAGTCGCGGCGACCATGGGACGCCCTCGGCTCGCTGCAGGTGATGTTCGGCCTGGTCGGGGTGGTCTATGCGATCAAGGAACTCAGCGCGCGCGCCCCGGACTTCGGACTGGCCGTCCTCGCCGCGCTCGGCGGCGTGTTCTGCCTGTACCTGTTCGTCCGTCGCCAGCGCCGCGCCCGCGAGCCGATGATCGACTTCGCACTGTTCCGCAACCGGCGCTTCGCCCGCGGCGTCGCGGTGGCCCTGGTGGCGACCATGGCGCTGGTCGGCATGGAGCTGGTGTTCAGCCAGCACCTGCAACTGGTGCAGGGCCTGACGCCGCTGAAGGCCGGCCTGTTCGTCCTGCCGATCCCGCTGGCCTCGCTGGTGGTCGGGCCGCTGGCCGGCTGGCTGGTGCCGCGCTGGGGCGAGAACCGGGTGATGTGCGCCTCCCTGCTGCTCGGCAGCGCCGGATTGCTCGGCCTGGCCCTGTCCTACCAGGCCGCCACCGGAGCGCAACTGGCCAGCCTGGTGCTGCTCGGCGTCGGCTTCGGCGGCGCGATGACCGCCGCCTCCACCGCGGTGATGCTCAACGTGGACGAACAGAGTTCCGGAATGGCGGCCGCCATCGAGGACGTATCCTACGAACTGGGCGGGGTGATCGGCGTGACCCTGCTCGGCAGCCTGATGAGTTTCGTCTACGGGATGTCGCTGAGGCTGCCCTCGGCCGAGCTGCCGGCGCGGGTTCGCGACAGCCTCGACGACGCCCTGTTGGTCGCCGAGGGCCTGGCGCCGGAGGTCGCGTCGCGGCTCGTCGAGCTTGCCCGGCAGGCTTTCGACCAGGCCTTCGTCGCCGTGCTACTGGCCGCCGCCGCGCTGCTCTTCCTCAGCGCCATGGCGGTCCTGCGCCAGCCGCGTCCGGCTACAGAGCCAGCGCCACCAGCACCGCACACTCGGTAAGTTCGACCAGCGCGCCGGCGGTGTCCCCGGTGGTGCCGCCGAGGCGCGCGAGGAAACGGCTGCGCAGCCAGGCGAAGAGCATCAGCGTCACCAGCAACGCCAGCAGGCCGGCCAGGCCGAACGCCAGGGCCAGGCCGAAACTCACCCCCAGCACCCACGGCAGGCTGCGCGCCGGCAGGTGCTCGGCGATGGCCTGACCGAGGCCGCCGGGGCGCGCGTAGGGCGTGGTCAGGAACAGCAGCGGCAGGCTGCTGCGCGCCAGCCACGGAGCCAGCGGCAACAACCCGGCCTCGCCCTGGCCGAGCAGCGCCGCCAGGGCGGAGAATTTCAACAACAGGACCAGTACCAAGACCACCACCGCCACCGGGCCGCTGCGCGGGTCCTTCATGATCGCCAAGGTCCGCTCGCGGTCGCCCAACCCGCCGACCCAGGCGTCCGCCATGTCGGCCAGGCCGTCCAGGTGCAGCGCGCCGCTCAGCGCCACCCACAGGCTCAGCAGCAAGGCTGCCTGCAACAGCGGCGGCGTACCATCGAGCGACAGAGCCGCGGCGTACAGCACGACGCCGATCAGCACCCCGACCAGTGGATAGCAGAGCACCGCGCGGCCGAACTGTTCCGGCGTCGGCATCGCCGACAGGCGCACCGGCAGGCGGGTGAGGAACTGCAAGGCGACCAGCAGTGAGCGCAAGGCTTCGCGCATGGCTATTCCCCTTCCCGGCATTCGTGCCAGCGATCGTCGCCCTCTCCGGCGCGCAGGCCGAACAGTGCGCCATGACCGACGTCCACCTGCAGCAAGCGCTCGCGCGGCAAGCCACGGGCGCGAGCGAGCAACAGGCGTATGACGCCGCCATGGGTCACCAGCAGCACACGACGGCCGGCGTGACGCTGGCGCAGGCGTCGCTGGGCGGCCAGCACCCGCGCCTCGAACTCGGACAGCGGCTCGCCGCCCGGCGGGGTAAAGGCGTAGGGATCGGCCCAGAAGCGGCCGAGCGCCTCGCTGTGGCCGTCCATCAGGGCGGCCGCCGAGCGCCCCTCCCAAGCGCCGAAATGCAGTTCGCGCAGATCGTTTTCCAGTTCCAGCTCGATCCCCTGGCGCTGCGCCAGTTCCTCGGCGAAGGCGCGGCAACGTTGCAATGGCGAGCTGACCAGCAGGTCCCAGCGTCCGCCTTCCACCGCCGTGCGCATCTGCGCCCAGCCACGCGCGGTCAAGGCGTCGTCGAGGCTGCCGCGGAAACCGCCGCCGGACTCGGTTTCGCCATGCCGCAGGAGGTCCAGGCGCAGGCTCATGCCGGGCGGTCCGAGACCGCCGCTTCGGCGAAGGTCGCCATCCCCGCGTGCAGCGCGCAGGCCTGGCGCAGCAGCGGCACCGCCAGCGCCGCGCCGCTGCCCTCGCCCAGGCGCAGGCCGAGGTCGAGCAGCGGTTGCGCCGCCAGGGCTTCGAGCACATGCCGATGGCCCGGCTCGGCACCACTGTGGGCGAACAGCAGCCAGTCGCGGCAGGCCGGGTTCAGGCGCACCGCGCAGAGCGCCGCGACGCTGCAGATGTAGCCGTCGACCAGGGCGACCATGCCTTTCTGCGCGCAGGCCAGGTAGGCGCCGGCCAGCGCGGCGATCTCCAGCCCACCGAGACGGCGGAGGGTTTCGAAGGGGTCGGCGCGATGGGCGCCGTGCAGGGCCAGGGCGCGCTCGATTACCGCGGTCTTGTGCGCCACGCCGCTGGCGTCCAGCCCGGTTCCCGGCCCGACCAGCGCGCTCGCCGGCGCATCCAGCAGCGCGCAGGCCATGGCCGCCGCCGCGGTGGTATTGCCGATGCCCATCTCGCCGCCGATGAACAGCTGGCTGCCGGCCTGCTCGGCGCGGCGCACGCTTTCGCGCCCGGCCTCGAGCGCCAGCAGGCACTGTTCGGCGCCCATCGCCGGGGCCTCGACGAAGTTCGCGGTACCCGCCGCCAGGCGCAGGTGGCGCACGCCGGGCAAGGCTTCCAGGGGGACGGCGGTGCCCAGGTCGACCACCTCCAGGCCGGCACCGAGTTCGCGCGCCAGCACGCTGATCGCCGCGCCGCCGCGGACGAAGTTGCGCAGCATCTCGCCGGTGACCGCCTGCGGATAGGCCGAGATGCCCTCGGCGACTACCCCGTGGTCGCCGGCGAAGACCGTCACCCAGAGCCTCTCCAGGCTCGGTCGTTCGCGCCCCTGCAACGCCGCCAGGTCGATCGCCACCTGCTCCAGGCGGCCCAGCGAGCCGCGCGGCTTGGTCAACAGGTCCTGGCGTTCGGCCGCGCGCCGGCGCATCTGCGGATCCGCCTCGCGGCAGGTGTCGCGCCACCATTGCAGACTCATAGCGGTTCTCCTTTCAACGGCATGGGCAGGCCGGCGACGGTGAAGGTCACCCGCTCGCAGCGTTCGGCGATGGCCTGGTGCAGCCAGCCGGCCTCGTCGACGTAGCGCCGGCTGAGTTCGCCCAGCGGCACCACGCCGAGCCCGGTTTCGTTGCTGACCAGGATGATCCGTCCCGGCAGCGCGCCGAGACATTCCAGCAGCGCCTCGCGCTCGCCGTCGAGACGCTGGGGATCGTCGCAGAGCAGCAGGTTGGTCAGCCACAGGGTCAGGCAGTCGACCAGCAGGCAGCGTCCGGCCTCGGCCTCGCTGCGCAGCGTCGCCGCCAGCGCCAGGGGCTCTTCCAGGGTTCGCCAGTGGGCCGGGCGGCGCGCGCGGTGCTCGGCGATGCGCCGGCCCATTTCGCCGTCGCCGGCCTGGGCGGTGGCGATGTAGCTCACCGCCAGCCCGCTCTCGGCGGCCAGGCGCTCGGCCAGGCGGCTCTTGCCGGAACGGGCGCCGCCAAGGATCAGGTCACGCATGGGGTTCTCCGCAGAGGGCGAGCAATCGCCCGGTATCCAGGTGGCGCTCGACCAGGTCGGCGAGCCGCTCGATGTCGCGTTCGCGCAAGGCCTGGTAGTCCACCGCCTGGACCTCGCGCAGGCCGGCCCAGCGCAGCAACGCCGAACAGGCCGCGGTGGATTCGAACAGGCCATGCAGGTAGGTGCCCATGACGTACCCGTCGACGCTGCGGGCACCATCCGCGCGGCCATCGTCGAGCACCACCGCCGGCCGCGCCAGGGCTTCGCCACGGGTGACTCCGGCATGGATCTCGTAGCCCGACAGCGGCGCATCCTCCAGGCTCAGGCGGCCCTGTACGTTGCGCAATTGCTTGTCCGCCTCCAGGGTCGTTTCCAACGCCAGCAGGCCGAGGCCAGCGCTGCTGCCGGCCGCGCCTTCCAGGCCGAGCGGATCGTGCAGGCGCTCGCCGAGCATCTGCAGGCCGCCGCAGATCCCCAGCAGGCGACCGCCGTAGCGCAGGTGACGGAGGATCTCCTCGTCCCAGCCACGCTCGCGCAGCGCCGCGAGGTCGGCGCGCACGCTCTTCGAGCCGGGCAGGACGATCAGGTCCGCCGACGGCAGCGCCTGGCCGGGGCCGACGAAGCTCAACTCGACCTGGGGGTGCAGGCGCAGCGGATCGAAATCGGTGTGGTTGCTGATCCTCGGCAGCACCGGCACCACCACCTTCAGGCGCGGCCCGACCTTGGCCGCCTGGCGCGTGTCGATGGCGTCCTCCGCCTCCAGGTGCAGGTCGCTGACATAGGGCAGCACGCCGAGCACCGGCTTGCCGGTGCGCGCCTCCAGCCAGTCGAGGCCGGGTTGCAGCAGGGCGATGTCGCCGCGGAAGCGATTGATGACGAAGCCCTTGACCCGCTCTCGCTCCGAGTCGGAGAGCAGTTCCAGGGTGCCGACCAGGTGGGCGAAGACCCCGCCGCGGTCGATATCGGCGACCAGGATCACCGGGCAATCCACCGCTTCGGCGAAGCCCATGTTGGCGATGTCGTTGGCGCGCAGGTTGATCTCCGCCGGCGAGCCGGCGCCCTCCACCATCACCACCCGGTAGGCGGCGGCGAGCCGCCCATGGGAAGCCAGCACCGCTTCCATCGCCACGCGCTTGTAGTCGTGGTAGGCGGCGGCGTCCATGCTGGTCACCGCGCGGCCATGGATGATCACCTGGGCGCCGATGTCGGTGTTGGGCTTGAGCAGCACCGGGTTCATGTCGGTGTGCGGCGCCAGCCGGCAGGCCTGGGCCTGGACCGCCTGGGCGCGGCCGATCTCGCCGCCGTCGGCGGTGACCGCGCTGTTCAGCGCCATGTTCTGCGGCTTGAACGGCACCACCGCGACGCCGCGCCGGGCCAGCCAGCGGCACAGCGCGGTCACCAGGGTGCTCTTGCCGGCGTCCGAGGTGGTGCCCTGGACCATCAGGGTCCGCCCGCGATCACGCATGAGCAGGCTCCTTGAAGCCGAGCAGCGCGGCATCGAGCCGGGCCCAGGCGGCCTCGTCGGCGGGCAGGCCGAGGCGCAGGCTGGCCGGCTGCTCGAACTGGCGTGTGAGGATGCCGCGCCGCGCCAGGTAGTCGTGCAACGCCGCGCAGCGTGGATCGACCAGGCGCTGGAACAGCGCGCTGCCGCCCGCCGGCGGCCAGCCGTGGCGGCGCAGCAGTTCCTCCAGGCGCTGGCTGGCGGCCAGCAGGCGCTCGCGCTGCTGGCGCTGTTGCTGGCGGTCGCGCAAGGCGCTCTGGGCCACATGGCGCACCGGGCCATTGACCGTCCACGGACCGAGCTGCTCGGCCAGCGCCTGCAACAGCGGCCGTTCGCCGAGGGCGAAGCCGAGCCGCGCACCGGCCAGGCCGAAGAACTTGCCGAACGAGCGCAGCACGATCAATCCGGGCCGGTTGCTACAGGCCGCCAGGCTCGACTGCGGGGTGCAGTCCATGAACGCCTCGTCGACCAGCAGCCAGCCGCCGCGACGTTGCAGGCGGGCATGCCAGGCCAGCAGCTCGGCGGGCTCGAAGACCCGCCCGGTGGGGTTGTTCGGGTTGACCACCAGC
Organism: Pseudomonas sp. CP-1; assembly: GCF_021213715.1. NCBI lineage: Bacteria > Pseudomonadati > Pseudomonadota > Gammaproteobacteria > Pseudomonadales > Pseudomonadaceae > Pseudomonas > Pseudomonas sp. CP-1. Next base: position 670,480 of record NZ_JAJQKY010000001.1, on the reverse strand, counting down.
AGCACGTCGAGGCTGTCGAGATAGGGCTCGACCTCGGCCTCGCCGATCTCCCGCACCAGGTGCCCGGCCTGGCGCCAGGCGTGGGCGTGCTCGGCGTAGCACGGCGACAGGACGCCGACCCGCCCGCCCCGCCGCAACCTTGGCAGGGCCTGGATCGCCGCCTGGCTGCCGGCCAGCGGCAATACCCGTTCGGCGCCGTAGTAGAGGCAGGCGGCGGCTTCCAGGCCGTCGTCGCTCTCCGGCAGGCGGGTCCAGGCCTGCTCGGGGATCGCCGGCAGCGGAAACGGCCAGGGCGCGATGCCGGTGGACAGGTCCAGCCAGTCCGCCAGCGGAATGTCGTAGCGGCGCGCCGCCTCGCGCAACCGCCCTCCATGTTCAAGCATGCAGCCACCCCATGGCCCAGAGTCCGGCCAGCACCAGCAGCCAGAGCAGCACGCCCTGGCGCACCAGCGCCAGGGCCCGATAGATGTCGCGGCCCTGCGGCTGCGGGCCGCTGCCGAGGAGCGGCCGCTGGTGCAGCTCGCCGTGGTAGATCGCCGCGCCGCCCAGGGACACGCCCAGCGCACCGGCGCCGGCGGCCATCACCGGGCCGGCGTTGGGGCTGTCCCATTGCGGCGCCTGCTCGCGCCAGCAGCGCAGGGCCTGGCGGGTGCCGCCGAGCAGCGCGTAGGTCAGCGCCACCAGCCGCGCCGGCAGGTAGTTGAGGATGTCGTCGATCTTCGCCGCGGCCCAGCCGAAGCGCTCGAAGCGCGCGTTGCGGTAGCCCCACATCGCGTCCAGGGTATTGCTCAGGCGATACAGCACCACCCCCGGCGCGCCGGCCACGGCGAACCAGAACAGCGCGGCGTAGACCGCGTCGCTGCCGTTCTCCAGTACCGATTCGGTGGCCGCGCGGGCGACCCCGGCCTGGTCCAGCTCGCGGGTATCGCGGCTGACCAGGTAGCCGACACGTCGCCGCGCCTCGTCCAGGTCGCCGGCGCGCAAGGCCAGTGCCACCGGTTCGGCGTGCTCGCCGAGGCTGCGCAGGCCGAGCGCGGCGTACAGCGCCAGGGCCTGGACCAACCAGCCGAGGTAGGGAAGTTCAGCGAGCGCCCAGGCCAGCAGGGTCAGCGGCAGTACCGCGAGGACCCAGGCGGTCACCCCGTGGCTGCGCCAGCCGACCCCGGGATCGCCCTCGCCGGCCAGGCGCGAGCGATTGAAACGGCGCTCCAGGCGATCGGCCAGGCGGCCGAAGGCGACCAGCGGGTGCCAGCCCTGCGGCTCGCCGAAGCGCGCATCCAGCGCCACGCCGAGGATACCCAGCAGTGCGCTCATGCTCGCTCGCCCCAACGGTTCTGGTAGACCAGCTCGGCCAGCGGACGCGGTTCGCTCCAACCCTCCAGCGCCAGCATCGGCGCCGGGTAGAACTCCGCCACCGGGCCCAGGCAGAGCACCGCCACCGCCTCGCTGCCGGGCGGCAGGCCGAGCAACTCGCCCAGCGCGGCCGGATCGAACAACGATACCCAGCCCATCCCCAGGCCCTCGGCGCGACTGGCCAGCCAGAGGTTCTGGATCGCGCAGGCGAGCGACGCCAGGTCCATCTGCGGCAGGGTCCGGCGACCGAACACATGGCGCTCGCGGTCGTCCATCAGGGCGGCGACCAGCAGTTCGGCGCAATCCAGCACGCCCTCTACCTTGAGCCGCATGAACTCGTCGGAGCGCTCGCCGAGGGCTTCGGCGGTGCGTCCGCGTTCGTCCTCGACCAGCCCGTGGATGGCCCGGCGCAACGCCGGCTCGGTGATACGGATGAAGCGCCAGGGTTGCATCAGGCCGACGCTGGGCGCCTGGTGCGCGGCCTCCAGCAGCCGCGCGAGCAGCTCCGGCGCCACGCTGCCGCCGCTGAAGTGGCGCATGTCGCGGCGCTCGGCGATGGCCCGGTAGACGGCGGCGCGTTCCGTGGCGCTGAAGGCGTGGGAAGAATCGGACATGTCAGTCGGCGTCTCGCGCGGGCGCCAGCAACGCGGCGGCGGCCTGCGGGTTGGAAGGCAGGTAGAAATGGATATAGGAAGCCGTCAGCCGGCCAAGACGGAACACCGCCTCCGCCGTGTTCCGGCCGTTCGGGCAGACGCCACGGGCCAGAGGCTCGACGGCGCAGTCGAGGGTCGAGTGATGGAAGGTATGCCCGCGCAGCCGCCCTTCCGGCAGCTCGACCTCCTGCAAGGCCAGGGCGGTCAGGCGCTTCTGCAGGCGCGCCCGGCCCGGCAGCAGGCCGAGCAGTTCGCCGCGCTCGCCGTCGGCGTCTTCCAGGCAGTCGAGCAGGTAGAGCATGCCGCCGCACTCGGCCAGCAGCGGCTTGCCGGCGGCATGGTGGGCTCGGATCGCCTCGGCCATGGCGCGATTGCCCTGCAGGCGCCCCAGGTGCAGTTCGGGGTAGCCGCCCGGCAGATACAGGCTGTCCACGGCGGGCAACGCCTGGTCCTGCAGCGGCGAGAAGAACGCCAGTTCGGCGCCGAGTTCGCGCAGCAGGTCGAGATTGGCCTGGTAGAGGAAGGCGAACGAGGCATCGCGAGCCACGCCGATGCGCACGCCTTCCAGGCTGCGTTGCAGCGGCGCCGGAGCGGGCACCTCGAAGGTCACCGGCTCCGGCAGGTCGGTCTCGGCGCTGGCCCGCAAGGCGTCGGCGGCGGCGTCCAGGCGCACATCGAGATCGGCCAGTTCCTCGGCCTGGACCAGGCCCAGGTGGCGGCTCGGCAGTTCGAACTCGGCCGAGCGCGGCAGGCCGCCGAACCAGCGCATGCCAGGCGGCAGGCAATCGCGCAGGATGTCGCTGTGGCGTTGGCTGCCGACGCGGTTGCCGAGCACTCCGGAAAACGGCAGGTCCGGCTGGAAATGCGCCAGGCCGTAGGCCAGGGCGCCGAAGGTCTGGGCCATCGCCGCGCCGTTGATCACCCCCAGCACCGGCACGCCGAAACGCCGCGCCAGGTCTGCCGCCGAGGGGTTGCCATCGAACAGGCCCATCACCCCTTCGATGAGGATCAGGTCGGCCTCGCCGGCGGCCCGCGCCAGCAGGCGTCGCGCTTCGGCCTCGCCGACCATCCACAGGTCGAGCTGGTAGACCGGCGCGCCGGAGGCGCGAGCGAGAATCATCGGGTCGAGGAAGTCCGGTCCGCACTTGAACACCCGCACCCGTCGCCCCTGGCGCGCATGCAGGCGGGCCAGGGCGGCGGTGACGGTGGTCTTGCCCTGGCCGGAGGCCGGGGCGGCGATCAGCAGGGCCGGACAGCGTGCCTGGGTCATGGGCGAAGCGTCTCCGCGCATGGCGCCGGCATCAGAACTCCACTCCTTTCTGCGCCTTGATCCCGGCCTTGAACGCGTGCTTAACCAGGCTCATCTCGGTCACCGTGTCGGCGGCCTCGATCATCCCCGGCTGCGCGCCGCGGCCGGTCACCACCACATGCTGCATGGCCGGGCGCGCCTGGATGTCGGCGAGGACCCTATCCAGTTCCAGGTAGCCGTGCTTGAGGGCGATGTTCAGTTCGTCCAGCACCACCAGGCCAACGTCCGGGTCGGCCAGCAATTGCGCGGCGACCTTCCAGGCCGCCTCGGCCTTGGCGATGTCGCGCTGGCGGTCCTGGGTCTCCCAGGTGAAGCCCTCGCCCATCACGTGATAGCTGACTTCCTCGGGGAAGCGCCGGAAGAAGGCTTCCTCGCCGGTGCTGGCGGCGCCCTTGATGAACTGCACGACACCGACCTTCATGCCATGGCCCAGGGCCCGCGCGACCATGCCGAAGGCCGAGCTGCTCTTGCCCTTGCCGTTGCCGCTATGCACCAGGAGCACGCCGCGTTCGTCGCGGGCCTGGGCGATCTTCTCGTCGACCACGGCCTTCTTGCGCTCCATCCGCTCGCGGTGGCGCTGGTCCTTCTCGGGGGATTCGTTCATCGTCGATCACTCCTTGCGGCGACGCGGCCGCGCCGTCGCCTCGTTCATTCGAAATACCCGGCCTCACAGGGCCTGGTAGCGCACGCTGAGGTAGACCGCCTGGCCAGGCTGGTTGTAGCCATACGCGGTTTCGTAGTCGGCACCGAACAGGTTGGCGATCCGGCCCTGCAGGCGCCATTCGTCGTTCAGCCGGTACTCGCTGCGCAGGTCGAGGGTGGCGTAGCCGCCCAGGCGCACCTTGTTGGCCGGGTCATCATAGCGTCGGCCTTCGGCGTGCACGCTGGCGCCCAGCGAAAGACGCTCGAAGCGCCGGTCCAGTTCCAGGTTGAACATCCGCCGCGCCCGGCGCGGCAGCTCGTTGCCGTCGTTGACGCCGCCGGAACGGTTTTGCGGGTCGAGGAAGGTTGCGTTGGCGTTCCAGTCCCAGCCCAGCCACTGGCTGCCGAGGACCAGTTCGACGCCACGGATGCGCGCTTCGTCGATGTTGTTCGGCTGCCCCCAGGGGCGCCCCGGCGCCGGACGCGGATCGTTGCCGATCAGGTCGTCGACGTTGGTACGGAAGGCATTCACCGCCCAGTGCCCCCAGCCATGCGTACCGCTCAGCCCGACTTCCAGGCTGCGCGAAGTCTCGGCGTCCAGGTCGGGATTGCCGTAGTCGGGGTAGTAGAGTTCGTTGAAGGTCGGCGCCTTGAACGCCGTGCCGTAGCTGACGGTGAAGCGCAGCGCGTCGCTCAGCGCGTAGCCCCAGGCGGCGCTGCCGGTATCGTGCACGCCGAACTGCTGGTTGTCGTCGCGGCGCAGGCTCAGTTGCCAATCCTGGCGACCGTACCGGCCGAGGTACTGGGCGAACCAGCCTTTGTTCAGCCGCGAGTCGACGCTGAAGGCTTCGCTGCTGCTGATCTCGTCCTTCTGCCAGTCGTAGCCGAGGGTCAGCACATGGCCTTCGGCCAGGGTCAGGTCGTTCTGCCAGGACAGGCTGTCGCGACGGGTATCGAAGCGCGAGTAGAAACGGCCATCCTGATAGGCATCAGCCTTGTCCTCGCTGCGCCCGGCCTGGAGGGTCACCAGCCAGGGATCGAACGGAGTGAAGCGGGCACGGCCGCCGACCAGGTTCTGCTCGCCGTCGGCGTTGGCATTGAAACCGGAGTTGCCGAAGACCTGGTCATAGTCGTTGTGCGACTTGGCCCTGAGCAGGGTGCCGTCGAGTTCCAGGCCATTGTCGAAGCGATAGCCGCCGCGCAGGTTGCCGGACAGGTTGCGGTAGCCGTCGCGGTCTGGCTCATAGCCCGCAGTACCGGCGCGCTTGGTATTGATCCCCGCCGTATCGAAGCTGCTCACCCCGAGGCTGTACCAGCCGTTGCCGGCGCCGCCGCTGACCCCGGCGCTACCCTCCAGGGTCTGATGGGTGCCGTAACCGGCGGAGAAGAACGGCTTGGCGCCCTGGCCGTCGCCGCGCCGGGTGAAGATCTGGATCACCCCGCCGATGGCCTCCGAGCCGTACAGGCTGGAACGCGGCCCGCGGACCACCTCGATGCGCTCGATCAGCTCCACCGGCAAATCCTGGAACGCGGTGAGGCCGGCGCTGGCCGAGCCGACCTTGATGCCGTCGATCAGCACCAGCACATGGTCGGACTCGGTGCCGCGCAGGAACAGCGTGGTGTTCTTGCCGAAACCGCCGTTGTTCGCCAGCGACACGCCGGGTACCTGGCGCAACAGCTCCGGCACGCTGCGCGCCTGGCTGCGCTCGATATCCTCGCGGTCGATGACGCTCACCGCCGCCAGGCTCTGGGAAGCGGTCTGGGCGGTACGGGTGGCGGTCACCACCTGGTCGGCAAGGCTGACCGGTTCGGCCAGACTCAGGGAAGACGCGCCGCACAGCGCCACGGCTGCCGGGGTCAGGAAAACTCTGTTCATGCTCTGCGCTGCTCCGTCGCTCTCACCCGCGCGACCTGGGTTGAGGCAGACGGAGGACGAAGCGACGGCAGGAGACGTCCGACAGCGCCCTCCGCGATGCCGTGGGTGCGTCAGGCCGGTCTCCGGGCTCGCGAGCGAAGCGCTGGACGCTTCCAGCCGCGCCTTCCCATGCCGGAGCACAGTGGTCATCGAGCGGCTGTCTGATTCGCCTACCGTTGCGGGGGCAGCGCTGGCCTGGTTCCGACGGAACGCACCAGCTTCCCTGTTTCACCCCTTGCGGGGCACCTGTCGCAAGGCGCGCAGCTTAGTGGTTCGGGGCTTGCGCGGTCAATGTGGCCGGCCACCGCAGAACTAGCGCCCGGCTCCGGGGAGCGGGTCCGCGCGCAGCGCCGTCCCGGCCGGAGCATGGCTGCGGCACCACTGCCGCCAGGTGGCCTGCAACTGCACCAGCGCGGCGCCGGCCAGCTCGCCGCGTTCGCTGCCGGCCAGCGGGCTGGCGGCCAGGGCCTTGAGCAGGCGCGCGGTCGGCGGGTCGAGGGCGTGTTCACGCTCGGCCCGCGGGCCATCGCCCAGCAGCGCCAGGCGCAGGCGCCGCAGGTAACGGTCGCGGGCCTGCGCCAGGGACGCCGGGACCTCCTCCAGGCACTGCCGCAGGTAGAGCAGCTCGTCGCCGAAGTCGAGTCCCATCAGGCCGTCCGACCAGGGCTGGCGGCGCCCCTCCGGTAAACGGTCGTAGCGCTGCGCCAGGCGGATCAGGCGATCCGCGGTGCGCCCGCCGAACCAGGCCTCGGCCTGCGCCGGCGAGCGCAGGGTGAGCCGCGCCAGGTCGCCGAGGGTGGCCTGCAGCATGCGCCGGTAATGGCGTTCGCCCGGCCGCAGGCTGACCAGGTTGAACACCAGCACGGCGAAGGCCACCCCAAGCACCGTCGACAGGGCGTTGTTGAGGAAGTGCGCGAGGTCGTAGCTCATGCTGTTGCTCGGCGCGACGTTCTTCACGAAGAAGATGCAGAACGGCGAGGCGATCCCGGCCAGGCTCGCCCGGTTCACGCACAGCGCGGCGAAGAACAGCGGTACGCCCAGGCCCAGGCAGAGCAGCGGGAAGCCGTCCACGCCGGGCAGGTAGAACAGTGCGACGAAGCCGGCCAGCGGGATCGACAGGAGAATCCCGCGAAGGAAGTTCAGGCCGGCCTGGGCCGGGTTGTCGCGGCTGGCGAAGAGACTCAGCACCACGCCGGTGATCGACACCGCGCCCAACCCGCTCGGCCAGGCGCTGGCCAGCCAGAACGCGGCTACGCAGAGGAACGCCAGGGCGCTGCGCAGGCCGAACAGCACGCCGCGCTCGATGTCCCGGTGCCAGGCGATGGCGCCCGGCGCCTGGCGGGTGGGCGCGCCATAGACCAGCGCCTCGACGCTACGCCCGGCCGCCCTCGCCTCGCCGAGCAGGCGTTCGAGGCAGACCAGGCACAGGTGCAACTGTCCGTGCGCCGCGTCCAGCGCCAGGCGCAAGCGCTGCCGGCAGGCCTCGAACTCGGCCTGGCGGCCCTCGCGCAACAGTGCCTCGAGTTCTTCCAGCCAGGGCTGCAAGGCGTGCGCGCTGGCCGGATCGAGCAGCCTCCGCTCGCGAGCCACCTTGCGCGCCGCGCGCAGCAGGCCGAGCAGGTCGAGGCCAAGCACGCGCAAGGCCTGGGAACGGGCGCGGCCGAGCGCGCCCTCGAACCAGGCGTGGTCGCGCTGGGCGTCCGCCGCGGCGATCCGCCCCAGCGCCGCGAGCAGCTCGCCGCGTTCGTCGGCGCCGCGCAGCTCCGCCGCGGCCGCCTGCAAGCCGGCCTCCCAGGCCGCCTTGCCCTGGTTCGCCAACTGGCGTTCCAGGCGCCGCGGCCAGAGCAGCACATTCACCAGCGCCGCGCAGAGGATGCCCAGGCCGATCTCCGAGCAGCGGGCCACCGCCTGGTCGAACACCGTCGCCGGATCGGCGCTGGCCGGCAGGGCGACGATCGCCGCGGTGTAGCCGGCCAGGACGAAACCGTAGGACGCATGGTTGTGCAGCAGCGACGCGCCGGCGGTGCAGAACGCCAGCCAGAGCGCCATCAGCAGGAGGAAGGGCAGCGATGCCTGGCCATAGAGCGCGACCATGCCGATGGACACCAGCGCACCGGCGCAGGTGCCGATCAGGCGGAACATGCCCTTGGCCAGGACCATGCCGCTATAGGGCTGGCTGACCACGAACACCGTCATCAATGCCCATTGCGGCTGCTCCAGCTCCAGGCTGAAGGCCAGGTACAGGGCCAACCCGCCGGCCAGCAGGGCCTTCACGGCGAACTGCAGTTCGTGCAGGCGCGGGCACAGCAGCACCTGCACCAGGTCGGAGGAAAAGAAGGAAGGCTTGGCCATCGCGGACGCCCCGAAATACATGAGCGAGCGAATTATTAGCAAGCTAATTTTCTATTGTCCAGCCTCTCCGCGAACTTTCCGGAAGAGCGTTTCGCCCTGCGAAACATGCGCCACGGAGGCCCACTGAAGCCGACCAACACGCCTGCGCAGAAGGCGCCAACCGGCAGCGGCAGCCGCCGAACGTTCGTATACAATATCCCGCACGTTCCCAACGCCACGCAGGTTGCCCCGCTTGCCTCTCTCCATGCTCAACGCCCCTAACCTGGGCATCGCCCCTTCGGCCTCCGAGATCATCGCCAAGCACCTGCGCGAAGCGATCATCGCCGGGCATTTCGCCGAGGACGAACCGATCCGCCAGGACGACATCGCGCAACTCTTCAATGTCAGCAAGATTCCCGTCCGCGAGGCCCTCAAGCGCCTGGAAGCGGAAGGCCTGGTGCTGTTCCAGCGCAACAAGGGCGCGGTGGTGACGCGTATTTCCGAACCGGAACTGGCGCAGATGTTCGAAGTGCGGGTGCTGCTCGAGGCGCAGGCGATCCGCCTGGCGGTGCCGAACATGGACGAGACCACCTTCGCCCGCGCCGAGGCGATCTGCGCCGACTTCGTCGGCGAAGACAACGTCGGACGCTGGGCCGAACTCAACTGGCAACTGCACGCCTGCCTCTACGAACCGGCACAGCGGCCGTTCCTGGTCAACCTGATCCGCTCCATCCACGACAAGCTGGAACGTTACCTGCGCATGCAGATGAGCCTGTCCGAAGGCAAGCAGCGCGCCGACCAGGAACACCGCGAGATCGTCGCCGCCTGTCGCGCCGGCGATGCTGAACAGGCCGCGGCACTGATCGAGGCACATATCGTCGGGGTCTGCCGGACCCTCTACGAACACCTGCCGAACCGCCCGGCCAGCACCTGAGCCGGGCCATCCCGGCTATGCCGCTTTCGTCACTCGCCTGAGCGAAAACCCTCAAGCGCCCCGCCCCGCCGAAACGCCACCCTGTGGCGCATACCCCGGCACAGGCGAGGGCCACCATGCAACGCATCCGCATCATCGATTCGCATACCGGCGGCGAGCCCACCCGCCTGGTCATCGGCGGCTTTCCCGATCTCGGCCACGGCGACATGGCTGAGCGCCGGCGCCTGCTCGGCGAGCGCCACGACGCCTGGCGCGCCGCCTGCATCCTCGAACCGCGCGGCAGCGACGTACTGGTCGGCGCCCTGCTCTGCGCACCGGTCGATCCCGAAGCCTGTGCCGGAGTGATCTTCTTCAACAACAGTGGCTACCTCGGCATGTGCGGCCACGGCACCATCGGCCTGGTCGCCTCGCTGGCACACCTCGGGCGGATCGGTCCCGGCGTGCACCGCATCGAGACGCCGGTCGGCGAGGTCGAGGCGACCCTCCACGAGGACGGCTCGGTCAGCGTGCGCAACGTGCCGGCCTACCGCTACCGTCGCCAGGTCAGCGTCGAAGTGCCCGGCATCGGCCGGGTCAGCGGCGACATCGCCTGGGGCGGCAACTGGTTCTTCCTGGTCGCCGGACACGGCCAGCGCCTCGCCGGCGACAACCTCGACGCCCTCACCGCCTACACCGTCGCCGTCCAGCAGGCGCTGGACGACCAGGACATCCGCGGCGAGGACGGCGGCGCCATCGATCACATCGAACTGTTCGCCGACGACCCCCACGCCGACAGCCGCAACTTCGTGCTCTGCCCCGGCAAGGCCTACGACCGCTCGCCCTGCGGCACCGGCACCAGCGCCAAGCTGGCCTGCCTGGCCGCCGACGGCAAGCTGCTGCCCGGCCAGCCCTGGCGCCAGGCGAGCGTGATCGGCAGCCAGTTCGAGGGGCGTTACGAATGGCTCGACGGCCAGCCCGGCGGGCGTATCGTGCCGACCATCCGCGGCCGCGCCCACGTCAGCGCGGAAGCCACCCTGCTGCTGGCGGACGACGATCCGTTCGCCTGGGGCATCCGCCGGTGAACGCCGAGGTCATCGTGGTCGGCGCCGGCATCGTCGGCAGCGCCTGCGCCCATGAACTGGCGCGTCGCGGCCTCGACGTACTGGTGCTGGATAGCCGCCGCGGCGGTGCCACCGCGGTGGGCATGGGGCACCTGGTGGCGATGGACGACAACCCGGCCGAACTGGCCCTCAGCGACTACTCGATCCAGGCCTGGCGCACCTGGGCGGCGGATCTGCCGGAAGACTGCGCGTACCGCAATTGCGGCACCCTCTGGCTGGCCGCCGACGCCGCCGAACTCGCCGAAGCCGAGCGCAAGCGCCAGGCCCTGCTGGCCGCCGGCGTCGCCTGCGAGATGCTCGACGCCGCGCGCCTGCGTGACCTGGAACCGGTCTTGCGGCCAGGCCTCGCCGGCGCCCTGAAGGTGCCGGGCGACGGCATCCTCTACGCGCCCAACACGGCGCGCTGGCTGCTCGAACGAGCCGGCCCGCGCCTGCGTCGATTGCACGCCGAAGTCAGCGAAGTGGACGGCAGCCGCCTGCGCCTGGCCGACGGCCGCTGGCTGAGCGCCGAGGCGCTGGTGCTGGCCAACGGCATCCATGCCGGCGAGCTGTGCGCGGAGCTGCCGATCCGCCCGAAGAAAGGCCACCTGCTGATCACCGACCGCTATCCCGGCACCCTCCGCCATCAACTGGTGGAACTCGGCTATGTCAGCAGCGCCCACGCCAGCAGCGGTACCTCGGTAGCCTTCAACGCCCAGCCGCGCCCCACCGGGCAGATCTTCCTCGGCTCCTCGCGGCAGTTCGACACGCTCGACCCGCAGGTGGAAGGCCCGGTGCTGGCGCGCATGCTGCGGCGTGCCCTGGACTACCTGCCGGGGCTCGCCGGCCTCAATGCGATCCGTGCCTGGACCGGCTTCCGCGCCGCCACTCCGGACGGCCTGCCGCTGCTCGGCGAGCACCCGGCGCAGCCGGGCCTGTGGCTGGCGGTCGGCCACGAGGGCCTGGGCGTGACCACCGCGCCGGGCAGCGCGCGCCTGCTCGCCGCCCAGTTGTTCGGCGAAACGCCGCCGCTGGATCCCACGCCTTATCTGCCGCGACGCTTCCTCTTCAGCTCCGGGAGTGCCCGGCCATGATCGAACTGTTCATCGACCGGCGTCCGCTGCGGGTCGCCGTCGGTACCAGCGTGGCGGCCGCCCTCGCCCTCGGCGGCGACGGCTGCTCCCGCAGCGCGGTCGGCGGCGGGCGGCGCGCGCCGTTCTGCGGCATGGGCGCGTGCCAGGAATGCCGGGTATTGATCGACGGTCGGCGACGCCTGGCCTGCCAGACCGTCTGCCAAGCCGGCATGCGCGTGGAGACCCAGGCATGAGCGCCGACTACGACCTGCTGATCGTCGGCGCCGGCCCCGCCGGCCTGGCCGCAGCGCTGGCCGCCGCGCCGAGCGGCGCGCGCATCGCCCTGGTCGACGACAACCCGGCCGCCGGCGGACAGATCTGGCGCGACGGCCCACGTGCCAACCTGCCGCCGCGTGCCCATCAGATGCGTCAACGCCTGGCCGGGCACACCAATGTCGAGCACTTCCCGGCGACCCGGGTGGTCGCCTGCGGTCCCGGCAGGCGCCTGTTGCTGGAAGACCCGCAACGTGGCTGGCAGGTCGGCTACCGACGCCTGGTCCTCTGCACCGGCGCCCGCGAACTGCTGCTGCCGTTTCCCGGCTGGACCCTCCCCGGCGTCACCGGCGCCGGCGGCCTGCAGGCGTTGGCCAAGGGCGGCCTGCCACTGGCCGGCCAGCGCCTGGTGGTGGCTGGCTCCGGCCCGCTGCTGCTGGCCAGCGCCGCCAGCGCCAGCCAGTGCGGGGCGCGCCTGCTGCGCGTCGCCGAACAGGCGCCGGCGAGAACCCTGGCCGCCTTCGCCGTACGCCTCCCGCGCTGGCCCGGTAAGCTGTGGCAGGCCGCCGGCCTGTTCGCCCGTAGCTACCGCGCCGACAGCTACGTGCTCGCCGCCCTCGGCGAGGAGCGCCTGGAAGCCGTGCGCCTGCGCGAAGGCGGTCGGGTCCGCGAGATCGCCTGCGAACGCCTGGCCTGCGGCTTCGGCCTGGTGCCCAACGTGCAACTCGGCCAGGCCCTCGGCTATCGCCTCGACGGCCAGGCGCTCGCCGTCGACGAATGGCAGGCCGGCAGCCTGCCCGACCACTACGCCGCCGGCGAATGCACCGGCTTCGGCGGCAGCGAACTGGCCCTGGTGGAAGGCGCCATCGCCGGCCATGCCGCCGTCGACGAGCGCGACGCGGCTCGCCGCCTGTGGCCACGACGGCGACGCTGGCAGGGCTTCGCCGACACCCTGGCGCGACACTTCGCCCTGCGTGCCGAACTGCGTGAACTGGCGGAGGCGGATACCCTGGTCTGCCGTTGCGAAGACGTCCCCTTGGCCGCGCTGGCCGGGCATGCCGGCTGGACCGAGGCCAAGCTGCACAGCCGTTGCGGCATGGGCGCCTGCCAGGGGCGGATATGCGGCAGCGCCGCGCAATTCCTGTTCGGCTGGACGCCTCCGGCGCCGCGTCCGCCGTTCAGCCCGGCGCGCCTGGAGACCCTGGCCCGCTGGCAGGGCGACGCCGGCTAGCGACGCTCGGCGCGATACAGCCAGCCGAGGCCGGCCAGCGACAGCAGCAGACCACCCAGCAGCATGGGTGTCAGCGGCTCGGCGAACATCCAGTGCGCCCATAGCAGGGTCAGCGCCGGGCTCAGGTACAGCGCCGCGCTGCCACCCTGTGCGGAAAGATGGCGCAGGCCCAGCCAGTACAGGCCGTAGCCGCCGAAGGTGGGCAGCAGCACCAGCCAGGCGAGCCCGAACAGGAATCCGCCGGACAGCGGCGGCCGCAGGCTACCCTCCGCCAGCGCCAGGCCGGCGAACGCCGGTAGCGCGGCGCCGATCTGCACGAACAGCACCACGGCCAGCGATCCCGGCGCGTCGTCCCAGCGCTTCTGCAACAGGGTGGCCAGGGCCAGCGCCAGCATGCCCAGCAGCGGCAGGCCGTAGGCCCAGCCCGGCGCCCGCCCCAGCGCCAGCGCCGCATGCCCGGCCCAGAGCACCCCGGCGACGCCCAGGGCGATCCCCGGCCACTGCCCCGGCCGCGTTCGCTGCCCCGGCAGGACCAGCGCCAGCAAGGCCACCAGCAGCGGCAACAGGTCGGCCATCAGCGCCGCCACGCCCGGCGAGACGCCGAGTTCGATGGCCTTGGCGATCGGCGCGATGTAGCCCGCGTAGGCCAACGCCCCGATCAGCGCCTGGCGCCGCCACTGGCGCGCCGACAACCGGCGCAGCCCGGCCCAGGCGAAGGGCAGCAGCAGCGCCAGGCAAACGGCGAAGCGCCAGAAGCTGGTGAGGAACACCGGCGCCTGTTCCATGGCATAGCGGTAGCCGACGAAGCCGGAACTCCAGGCCAGTACCATGCCCAGTTGCACGGCCAGCAGGCGGGTCGCCCCGGGCATCGCTCGCGGGGTGCAGGTGGTCGCGCGCATCGCTCGCCTCCGTCGGTCAGGTTCGAGTCGAGGCTAGGCGGCCTCCGCCGCTACTATCAAACGAAACTATCTGCACCAGTCATGCAGGAAATCGGAACCATGAGCGCCAACCTGGATATCGAGCTGCTGCGTACCTTCCATGCCATCCTGCGCTTCGGCCGCTTTCTCGCCGCGGCCAGCCACCTCAACCGCAGCCCCTCGGCGGTGAGCACCCACGTCCGGCGCCTGGAGGAACTGGCCGGCGGCCGGCTGTTCGAGCGCGACAACCAGTCGGTGCGGCTGACCCCGCTGGGGCAGCGGTTCCAGCGCCAGACCGCCGAGCTGCTGGAGACCCACGACCGCGTGCTCGCCGGGTTGCGCAGACGGGAAGAGCCACTGCGGGTGCGCTTCGGCATTTCCGAGGAATACGCCGGCAAGCTGCTCGGCCGCCTCCTGCCACGCCTCGGCGCGGAACTGCCGGCGCTGGAGCTGGAGGTGCTCACCGACGCCAGCGGCAGGCTGGCCGGACGCCTGCGGCGCGGCCAGCTGGACCTCGCCCTGCTGGTGCAAGCGCAAGACGAAACCCCGTACGACGGGCACTCCCGCGAGATCGGCGGCACCCAGCCGGTGTGGGTCGCCGGCCACGGCCTGCGGATCGATCCGCAACGCCCGCTGCCGCTGGCCCTGCACGGCCAGGGTTGTCCCTATCGGCAGGCGCTGCTGGAAGCCCTCGGCGCGACGGGCCGGCGCTGGCGCACGGTGGTCAGCAGTCCCGGCGCGGCGGCGCTGGAAGCAGCCATCGAAGGCGGCCTGGCAATCGGCGTGATCGACCGTGCGCGGGTCGGCCCGACGATGCGCGTGCTGGGGCCGGCGGAGGGCTTCGCCGAACTGCCCGCCCACCGCATTCGCCTGGCCTTCGCCCCGGGAGAGCGGCCGCCGGCGCTGGAGCGCCTCGGCGAACTGATCGCCGAGGAGTTCCGGCTCTGAGCCGCTACAGCGCCGGGCGCTAGACCCGCAGGCGGTGGCCGTCTGTCAGTTTCCGGCAGCAGTCGCTCACTGCGCGGCGATGCTTTCCCGTTCACGCCACTCGCGCAGCAACGCCTGGCGCCGGCGCCGCCCTCGATGTGCGCGCCCTGCTGTCGCAGGGTGGCGATATCGCGGTAGAGCGTGCGCAGGCTGATCCCCAGTTCGCCGGCAAGCACATGCCCGGCCACCGGGTAACGATGCCGGCGCAGAATCTGCAGCAGGTCGAGCAGGCGCTGGCTACGGGACAGGGCGCCGACTCACAGTTGCTCCAGGCAGTCGCGAGCGTGGTCGTCGAGGGGGACGAAGACCAGCAGGCGATCGCCGTTCTTCGGCGCCGACCACCAGTTGGTCTGCTGCAGTTCGAATTCGCCGCAGCGCGCATGACGGAAGCGCTTGAGCTGGTTTTCGATACCCATCACCTCATTGCGCCGCCAGATCTCGCGGAACTCCGCCGAAACCTCCAGGCAGCGCTGCAACTGCCGCTCCCACAGCGGATCGCCCATGCGCTCGACCATTGCCGCGCGGAAGAAGCCGACCATCCGCGGCAACGCCTCCTCGCGGTTGGCCATGCAGTAGCGCCAGCGTTCGTGGGTCAGCGCCAGGTAGATGCAGTTGCGGTCTTCCTCGGGGATCTCCGCCAGGTCGATGCCCACCAGCCGGCAATAGGCGCGGTTGTAGCCGCGGATGTCGAAACGGGCGTTCTGCACCATGGCCGGCAACGGGTCGAGGGCATCGAGGATGGCCTGGGTGGCGGCCGAGGGCTTCTCGCAGACCGCCCGCCGCGCCGAGGTCGGCGCGGCCAGCCCGGCGAGGTTGAACAGGTGGTGGGTTTCCGTCTCGTTGCACAGCAGGGCCCGGGCGATGGCTCCGATCACCTGCTCCGAGGCGCGTACCGCGCGGCCCTGCTCCAGCCAGGTGTACCAGGTCACGCCGACCCCGGCGAGCTGCGCCACCTCCTCGCGACGCAGGCCCGGCGTGCGTCGGCGGCCGAGGCGGGAAATACCGACCCGCTGCGGCTCGATGCTTTCCCGCCGGCGGCGCAGGAAGGCCCCCAGCTGTTCGGCGCGGGACGGCTGCGCGGGGCTTTCCGCAGAGTGGCTGGCAGGGGCGTCGAGGGGCATGGCGAAGTCCTTCGGAGGGCAGACGGGTAGCGCCAATACCAGGATAAGCAAGAACTGGTACCGGGTTAGCCAGAAGCGCATGCTGCCAGCCCACTCCCTTCCGCACAAGGACTCCGCCCATGCCCAGCGCCGTCTCGTCGTCGCGGCTCGGCCTCGCCGGGCTCTGCATCCTGCTGGCGGGGCAACTGTTGCCGATGATCGATTTCTCCATCGTCAACGTCGCCCTCGACGCCCTCGCCCATTCCCTCGGCGCCAGCGAAACCGAACTGGAACTGATCGTCGCCGTCTACGGCGTGGCCTTCGCCGTGTGCCTGGCGATGGGCGGCCGGCTTGGCGACAACTACGGCCGTCGCCGCCTGTTCGATCTCGGCGTCGCCCTGTTCGCCGTCGCCTCGTTGCTTTGCGGGCTGGCCGGTTCGGTCTGGCTGCTGTTGGTGGCGCGCGCCCTACAGGGCGTCGGCGCGGCGCTGGTCGTGCCGCAGATCCTCGCCACCCTGCATGTCAGCCTCAGCGGCCACGCGCATTCCCGCGCGCTAGCCGCCTACGGCGCCATCGGCGGCCTGGCCTTCGTCGTCGGCCAGGTGCTCGGCGGCTTCCTGGTCTCCGCCGACATCGGCGGCCTCGGCTGGCGCAGCGTGTTCCTGATCAACCTGCCGATCTGCCTCGGCATTCTCCTTTGCAGCCGCCGCTGGGTACCGGAGACCCGCGCCGAGCATGCCGCCCGCGTCGACGCGCCGGGCACCCTGCTGCTCGCCGCGCTGATCCTCTGCCTGCTGCTGCCGCTGGCTCTCGGCCCATCGCTGCACTGGTCCTGGCCCTGCGCCCTGCTGCTGGCGGCGGCGGTGCCGCTGCTGGCCTGGCTGTGGCGCACCGAGCTGCGCCAGGAACGCCGCCAGGCCTGGCCGTTGCTGCCGCCGTCGCTGCTGCGCCTGCCGAGCATCCGCTTCGGCCTGTTGCTGGCGATCCTGTTCTTCGCCTGCTGGAGCGGCTTCATGTTCGCCCTTGCCCTGGCCCTGCAGGCCGGCGCCGGTCTCTCGCCGGTGCAGGCCGGCAATGCCTTCATCGCCCTCGGCGCCTCCTACTTCGTCTCGGCGCTGCTCACCGCCCGGGTGGCGGCGCGGATCGGCCCGGTACGCCTGCTGCTGCTCGGCTGCGTCATCCAGATGTGCGGCCTGCTCGGCCTGATGCTGACCCTGCAACGGGTCTGGCCGCAGCCGGGCATCCTCAACCTGGCGCCGGCGACCCTGGTGATCGGCTTCGGCCAGGCGTTCATCGTCAGCAGCTTCTTCCGCATCGGCCTCTCGGAGGTGCCGGCCGCCCAGGCCGGCGCCGGCAGCGCCATGCTCGCCACCGTCCAGCAGGCCTCCCTCGGCCTCGGCTCGGCGCTGCTCGGCGCGGTGTTCGCGCACAGGCTGGAGCGCCATGGCGACTACCTGGAAGCGACGCAGACGACCCTGGCCGTCGAGTTCGTCCTGATGACGCTGCTGCTCGGCGCCACCTGCCTCTTCTACCTGCGCCGCGTGCGCACGGTGCCATTGCGCTGCGACTCGCCGGGCAACTGAGGCGCGCGGCCGGGCCCTGTTCCCGGCCGCCGGCGCCCCGTATGCTGGCGCGGTCCCCCAGCCAGGCCTTCGCCCCGATGCACGACCTGCTCGCCGCCCCGCCCCCCGCCGACCTCGCCAGCCTGCTGGCCAGCCTGCGCCAGGTCGAGGCGCTGCTCGACGCCATGCCCGGCGTGGTGTTCTTCGTCAAGGACGAGCGCGCCCGCTACGTCCTGGTCAACCGCACCCTGGCACGCCGCTGCGGCGTGAAAGACAAGGCCGAACTGCTCGGCCGCAGCGCCGACGAGGTCTTCCCTTCCAGCCTCGGTCCGCTCTATGCCGAGCAGGATCGGCGCGTGCTGCGCGGCGGCGCGACGCTGGAGAACCAGTTGGAGCTGCACCTCTATCCCGGTCGCCAGCCGGGCTGGTGCCTGACCCACAAGCAGGCGCTGCGCGATGCCGACGGGGCGATCATCGGCATGGCCGGCATCTCCCACGACCTGCCGGCGGCGCAGTCGGCGCACCCGGCCTACGGCCGGCTGGCGGCGGTGGACGCGCATATCCGCGAGCACTACGACCAGCCGCTCAGCCTCGCCGATCTCACTGCCATCGCCGGGCTCTCGGTGGCGCAACTGGAACGTCACTGCAAGCGCATCTTCCAGCTCACCCCACGGCAGATGATCCACAAGGCGCGGCTCGGCGCCGCCTCGCAACTGCTCGCCGGCGACGCGCCGATCACCGAGATCGCCCTGCGCTGCGGCTACACCGACCACAGCGCCTTCAGCCGCCAGTTCAAGGCGCTCACCGGACTCTCGCCGAGCCAATACCGCGAGACCCATCGCCAGCCCCGAAAAGCGTAACGCCTCGCCCCGCCACGGGGCGGCGGTAGCAATCCTGCTCCCTTTTGTAACACCGCCGGCCGCGTCTGAGCGGGGCGCAGTCCGGCGCGGCATGGCACAGCGACGCGCCAGCCAAAGCGGTCGCGCTCCAGCGAAAGATTTTTTATCGGCGTCGGACGAGGTTCTGGCACAGCCATTGCTCGCTTAAAATATCGTATACGAAATCACAAATACGGGATTTGCCGCCCTTCCGCTCAACCGCATCGCCAGAGGCCCCCATGAATACCAAGAAGACCCTTGCCCTAGCCCTCACCGCTGCCCTGGGCTGTTCCCTCGCCGGTCTCGCCCAGGCCGACAAGCTCGACGACATCATCGAGTCCGGCAAGCTGCGCTGCGCCGTCACCCTGGACTTTCCGCCGATGGGCTCGCGCGATGCGCAGAACAACCCGGTGGGCTTCGACGTCGATTACTGCAACGACCTGGCGAAGGCCCTGGACGTCAAGGCGGAGATCGTCGAGACGCCCTTTCCCGACCGCATCCCGGCGCTGGTGTCGGGTCGCGCCGACGTGATCGTCGCGTCCACCTCGGACACCCTGGAGCGGGCCAAGACCATCGGCATGAGCATCCCCTACTTCGCCTTCGTCAAGGTGGTACTGACCCGCGAGGACACCGGCATCGCCAGCTACGAGGACCTCAAGGGCCGCCCGGTCGGCGGCACCGCCGGCACCTTCGAGGCGCTGGCCCTGGAGAAGGACAGCAAGGCCTGGGGCGACGCCAAGGGCAGCTTCCGCGCCTACCAGTCCGAGGCCGACACCGCCCTGGCGATCAGCCAGGGGCATATCGACGCCACGGTCGTCTCTTCCACCGTCGCCGCCTCGTGGATCAAGTCGGGCAAGTACAAGGGCCTGAAGATCGCCGGCGACGCGCCCTATGACATCGACTACGTGGCCCTCGGCGCCAAGCGCAACGAATACGGCCTGCTCAACTACCTGAACCTGTTCATCAACCAGCAGGTGCGCACCGGCCGCTACGCCGAGCTGGCGCAGAAATGGGTCGGCGGCACGGCGCCGGAGCTGACCACCAGCGCGGTCTACCGCTGAAGCCGAGGGCGCGGTCCGCCGCCGGGCCGCGCCGTTTCCCCCCGTCCTGGATGCGCCGATGAAGCACGCACACCTCATCGTTCCCCGTACCCTGGTCGCCGGCAGCGCGTCCGGCGAACTGCTGTACGCACCGACCGGCCTGAGCTTCTGGGGCGGCGTCGACCCGCGCAGCGCGGAAGTGATCGACCGCCACCACCCGCTCAGCGGCCGCCGTCTGCACGGCAGGCTGCTGGCGATTCCCGGTGGGCGCGGCTCCTGCACCGGCAGCAGCGTACTGCTGGAACTGATCCTCGGCGGACGTGCGCCGGCGGCGATCCTCCTGCGCGAACCGGACGAAATCCTCGCCCTCGGCGCGATCGTCGCCGAGGAACTGTTCGGCCGCTCGCTACCCATCGCCTGTCTCGGCGACCGCTTCGACGAACTCGCCGCCTATCCCTGGGCGCGCCTGGCCGACGGTCGCCTGGAACTCCACCGCGATGCCCCGCCGCCGCTGGAGGCCCGGCCCGCCGAAGCGCTGGCGACCGATGCCGGCCCGCGACTGGACGCCTTCGACCAGGCCCTGCTCGCCGGCGAACACGGCGAAGCCGCGCGCCTGGCGATGCGCATCGTCCTGCGCATGGCGGCGTTGCAGGGCGCGCAACGGCTGGTCGAGATCCAGCGCGCGCACATCGACGCTTGCATCTACACCGGCCCGGCCGGCCTGCGCTTCGCCGAGACCCTGCGCGACCTCGGTGCCCGGGTGCGGGTACCGACCACCCTCAACGCCATCTCCGTGGACCAGCGCCGCTGGCGCGAACAGGGCGTACCCGCCGCCCTCGGCGAGCCAGCCGCGGCCCTGGCCCAGGCCTATCTCGACATGGGCGCGCAGCCCAGCTTCACCTGCGCGCCCTACCTGCTCGACGACAGCGCGCGGGCCGGCGAACAGATCGTCTGGGCCGAGTCCAACGCGGTGCTCTTCGCCAACAGCGTGCTCGGCGCACGCACCAACAAGTACGCCGACTTCATGGATATCTGCTGCGCCCTCACCGGTCGCGCGCCGCTGGCCGGCTGCCACCTCGACGAGCAGCGCCAGGCGCGGGTACTGATCGAAGTGGAAGACCTCGGCAGCGTCGACGATGCCTTCTACCCGACCCTCGGCTACCTCTGCGGCCTGCTCTGCGACGGACAGATCCCGGCGATCGACGGCCTGCGGCAGCGGCAGCCGGACCGCGACGCGCTCAAGGCCTTCGGCGCGGCGCTGGGCACCAGTTCCTCGGTGCCGATGTTCCACGTCATCGGCGTCACCCCGGAAGCCCCTGACCTGGCCAGCGCCTTCGGCGGCCGCGCACCGCGGCGGACCCTGCGGGTCGGTCGCGAGCGCCTGCGCGACGCCTGGCACGAGCTGGACAGCGCCGACGAGGCGCGGATCGACCTGGTGGCGCTGGGCAACCCGCACTTCTCCGCCAGCGAATTCGCCCAGCTCGCCGCACTCTGCCACGGCCGCCGCAGACACCCGGAGGTAGCGCTGGTGATCACCAGCAGCCGGCAGGTCGTCGCCCAGGCCGAAGCGGCCGGGCACCTGGCGACGCTGCGGGCGTTCGGCGCGCGGCTGGTCACCGACACCTGCTGGTGCATGCTCGACGAACCGCTGGTGCCGCCGGGCGCGCGCACCCTGATGACCAACTCCGCCAAGTATGCCCACTACGCCCCCGGACTGGTCGGCCGCCAGGTGCGCTTCGCCGGCCTCGCCGGCTGCGTCGAGGCCGCCGTCGGCGGACGGGCCCCCGCCGGGCTGCCCGCCTGGCTGAGCGAGGACTGCTGATGTTCGACTACACCTTCCACTGGCGCTCGGCGTTCAACGCCCTGCCGGAGATGCTCGCCGGCAGCCTGGTGACGCTCCAGGTCACCGCGCTGTCGATGCTCTTCGGCATCCTCATCGCCCTGCTCCTGGCCTTCGCCCGGCTCGGCGGCAACCGCCCGCTGCGCGCCGCCGCCGGGGCCTGGATCTCCCTCGCGCGGAATACCCCGGCGCTGTTCCAGATCTACATCCTCTACTTCGGCCTGGGCTCCTTCGGCCTGCACGTCAGTTCCTGGTTCGCCCTGCTCGCCGGGGTCACCTTCAACAACGCCGGCTACCTCGCCGAGACCTTCCGCGGCGGCCTCCAGGCGGTGCCCGAGACCCAGTTGCGGGCGGCCCGCTCGCTGGGCATGAGCGCGCCGCAGGCCTATCGCCTGGTGGTGATCCCGCAACTGCTGCGAGTGGTGTTCTACCCGCTGACCAACCAGTTGGTCTGGGCCATGCTGATGACCTCCCTCGGCGTGGTGGTGGGCCTGACCGACGACCTCACCGGCGTCACCCAGGCGCTCAACGTCAAGACCTTCCGCACCTTCGAATACTTCGCCCTGGCCGCCGTCCTCTACTTCGCCATGGCCAAGCTGCTGGTGCTGGCCGCCCGCCTGCTGGGCTGGCGCCTGTTCCGTTACTGAGGGGAATGCCGTGTTCACCACCAGCCTCACCGCCAACGACCTGCTGTTCCTCCTGCAAGGCGCCTGGACCACCCTCGCCATCACCGCCATGGCGATGCTGATCGGCACCCTGCTGGGTGTCGTCTTCGGCCTGCTCCGCGCCCTGCTGCCACGCGCCAGCCTGCCGCTGGCGGCGCTGCTCGACGTATTCCGCAGCGTGCCGCTGCTGATCCAGTTCGTCCTGCTCAATTCCTTCAAGAGCATCCTCGGCCTCGACTGGAGCGCCTTCGCCGTGGCCTGCCTGGTGCTCGGCGTGTACGCCGCCGCCTACTGCACCGAGGTGGTCCGCGGCGGCGTCCTCTCGGTACCGCCGAGCGTGCGCCGGGCGGCGCGTTCGCTGGGCCTGAGCTATCGCCAGGACCTGTTCCACATCGTCCTGCCGATGGCCGCCCGGGTGGCCTTCCCCGGTTGGGTCAACCTGACCCTGTCGGTGATGAAGGACACCTCGCTGGTGCTCTGGATCGGCATCGTCGAACTGCTGCGCGCCTCGCAGACCATCGTCACGCGCATCCAGGAACCGCTCTTCGTGCTCTGCATCGCGGGGCTCGTCTATTACCTCATGAGCTGGGTGGTCGCGCGACTCGGCGCCCGGCTGGAACGGAGATGGCAGCAATGATCGAGATCAGCGGCGTGCACAAGGCCTACGGCCAGTTCGAGGTGGTCAAGGGCGTCGACCTGAGGGTGGACAAGGGCGAGGTGCTGTCGATCATCGGCGGCTCCGGTTCCGGCAAGTCGACCCTGCTGATGTGCATCAACGGCCTGGAGCCGATCCAGCGCGGCAGCATCCGCGTCGACGGCATCGACGTGCATGCCCGCGGCACCGACCTCAACCGCCTGCGGCGGAAGATCGGCATCGTCTTCCAGCAGTGGAACGCCTTCCCCCACCTGACCGTGCTGGAAAACGTCATGCTCGCGCCGCGCAAGGTGCTCGGCAAGAGCCGCACCGAAGCCGAGGCGATGGCGCTGAAGCAACTTACCCACGTCGGTCTCGGCGACAAGCTCAAGGTCTTCCCCCAGCGCCTTTCCGGCGGCCAGCAACAGCGCATGGCGATCGCCCGGGCGCTGGCGATGTCGCCGGACTACATGCTGTTCGACGAAGCCACCTCGGCGCTCGACCCGCAGTTGGTCGGCGAGGTGCTGGACACCATGCGCCTGCTCGCCGAAGAAGGCATGACCATGGTCCTGGTCACCCACGAGATCCGCTTCGCCCGCGACGTGTCCGACCGGGTGGCGTTCTTCCGCAATGGCCTGGTCCACGAGATCGGCCCCCCCGACCAGGTGATCGGCAACCCGCAGCGGCCGGAGACGGTGGAATTCCTCCGCTCGGTGCTCTGAGCCCGCCCCCGCACAGGAGATAGCCATGCGTTCGCAGCGGATCGTCCACATCGTCAGTTGCCATGCCGAAGGCGAGGTCGGCGACGTGATCGTCGGCGGCGTCGCCGCGCCGCCCGGCGCCACCCTCTGGGAACAGTCGCGCTGGATCGCCAGAGACCAGGACCTGCGCAACTTCGTCCTCAACGAACCGCGCGGCGGGGTGTTCCGCCACGCCAATCTGCTGGTGCCGGCCAAGGACCCGCGCGCGCAGATGGGCTGGATCATCATGGAACCGGCCGACACCCCGCCGATGTCCGGTTCCAATTCGCTGTGCGTGGCCACCGTACTGCTCGACAGCGGCATCCTGCCGATGCGCGAACCGCTGACCCGGCTGCTGCTGGAAGCGCCGGGCGGGCTGATCGAGGCCCGCGCGGAATGCCGCGACGGCAAGGCCGAGCGGGTGGAAATCCGCAACGTGCCGTCGTTCGCCGACCGCCTCGACGCCTGGATCGAAGTCGAGGGCCTCGGCTCGCTACAGGTCGACACCGCCTACGGCGGCGACAGCTTCGTCATCGCCGACGCCCGGCGCCTGGGCTTCGCCCTGCGCGCCGACGAGGCCGCCGAGCTGGTCGCCACCGGCTTGAAGATCACCCACGCGGCCAACGAACAACTGGGCTTCCGCCACCCGACCAACCCGGACTGGGACCATCTGTCCTTCTGCCAGCTGGCCGCGCCGCCGGAGCGCCGCGACGGTGTCCTCGGCGCGAGCAACGCGGTGGTCATCCGCCCCGGCAAGATCGACCGCTCGCCCTGCGGCACCGGCTGCTCGGCGCGGATGGCGGTGCTCCAGGCGAAAGGCCAGCTGCGGGTCGGCGAACGCTTCGTCGGGCGCTCCATCATCGGTTCGGAATTCCACTGCCACATCGAGTCGCTGACCGAACTCGGCGGCCGTCCGGCGATCCTCCCGTGCCTGTCCGGGCGGGCCTGGATCACCGGCATCCACCAGTACCTGCTCGACCCGGACGATCCCTGGCCGCAAGGCTATCGGCTGTCCGACACCTGGCCCGGCGGCCACTGCTGACCACCCCGCCCGACCGCAGGCAGCGGCCGGGCGGAAACCGATCCGGCGCGTACCGGATCGCCCACGACGGCGAACGCTGCCGTCGCCCTGTGACTCGGACCGCAGCGGTCCGATTGAATTCGTATACGAAATACGAAAAAAGGAGAAACCATGAGCAAGCACGTCAACTGGAGCGGCGTATTCCCCGCGGTCACCACCCAATTCAACGCCGATTTCTCGGTGAACCTGGAGGAAACCCACACGGTCATCTCCAACCTGGTACGCGACGGCGTGTCCGGGCTGGTGGTATGCGGCAGCGTCGGCGAGAACACCTCGCTGACCATCGAGGAGAAGATGGCCGTCACCGAGGTCGCCAAGGATGCCTCCGGCGGCCGCGTGCCGGTGATCTGCGGGATCGCCGAGTTCACCAGCGCCGGCGCGGCGAAGGTGGCCAAGGCGGTGGAGCGGGTCGGCGTCGACGGCATCATGGTGATGCCGGCGCTGGTCTATTCCTCCAAGCCGCACGAGACCGCCGAGCATTTCCGCAGCGTGGCCAGCGGCACCGACCTGCCGGTGATGGTCTACAACAACCCGCCGATCTACCGGAACGACGTCACCCCGGACATCCTGGTTTCCCTGGCCGACTGCGAGAACATCGTCTGCTTCAAGGACAGCTCCGGCGACACCCGCCGCTTCATCGACGTACGCAACCAGGTGGGCGAGCGCTTCATCCTCTTCGCCGGGCTCGACGACGTGGTCCTGGAAAGCGTGGCGGTGGGTGCCCAGGGCTGGATCTCGGGAATGTCCAACGTGTTCCCGAAGGAAGGCGAGACCATCTTCCGCCTGGCCAGGGCCGGGCGCTTCGCCGAGGCGATGCCGATCTACGAGTGGCTGATGCCGATCCTCCATCTCGACGCCCGTCCCGACCTGGTGCAGTGCATCAAGCTCTGCGAGCAACTCGCCGGTCGCGGCAGCGCCCTCACCCGTCCACCGCGCCTGGCCCTGCGCGGCGCCGATCGCGAGCACGTCGAGCGGATCATGGCCAAGGCCCTGGCCAGCCGGCCGGCGCTGCCGGACGTCGGCTTGTAGCCGACGCCCCGCCCTCGCCGCCTCGCTCCCCGGGGAGCGGCCGGCGAGGGCCAGCGGCAGAGCATTCCGTCCACCGTCCCCAGGGAGGCCCCATGCCCAGCATCCTCGGTCACAACTACGTTGGCGGCGCTCGCAGCGCCGCCGGCAACCTCATCCTGCGCAGCCTCGACGCCGACAGCGGCGAAGCGCTGCCCTACGCCTTCGTCCAGGCCACCGAGGCGGAGGTCGACGCCGCCGCCCGCGCCGCCGAACGCGCCTATCCACACTACCGGCAACTGTCCGCCACGCGCCGCGCCGGATTCCTCGAGGCGATCGCCTCGCGCCTCGACGCCCTGGGCGACGACTTCGTCGCCTTGGTCAGTCGCGAGACCGCGCTGCCCGCCGCACGCATCCAGGGCGAACGGATACGTACCGCCAACCAGTTGCGGCTGTTCGCCGAAGTCCTGCGGCGTGGCGACTTCCACGGCGCGCGCATCGATCGAGGACAACCCGGGCGTACCCCGCCGCGCCCCGACCTGCGCCAGTGGCGAATCGGTCTCGGCCCGGTGGCGGTGTTCGGTGCCAGCAACTTCCCGCTGGCCTTTTCCACCGCCGGCGGCGACAGCGCCGCCGCCCTGGCCGCCGGCTGTCCGGTGGTGGTCAAGGCCCACGGCGGACACATGGCCACAGCCGAATGCGTGGCCGACGCGATCCTCCAGGCGGCGGCCGACAGCGGCATGCCGGCCGGGGTATTCAACATGGTCTACGGCAGCGGCGTCGGCGAGGCGCTGGTGCGCCATCCGGCCATCCGCGCGGTCGGCTTCACCGGTTCGCTCAAGGGCGGGCGCGCACTGTGCGACCTGGCAGCGGCGCGGCCGCAGCCAATCCCGGTGTTCGCCGAGATGAGCAGCATCAATCCGCTGGTGGTGCTCCCCGAAGCCCTGCGCCGGCGCGGCCGGCAGGTGGCGGAGGAGCTGGCCGCCTCGGTGACGCTCGGCTGCGGCCAGTTCTGCACCAAGCCGGGCCTGGTGCTTGGCCTGCGCTCCCCCGGCTTCGACGCCTTCGTCGCGGCCCTGGGCGAGGCACTGGCCGCCAGGCCGGCACAGAGCATGCTTAACGCCGGTACCTTGCGCAGCTATGTCGAAGGACTGCAACGCCTGGAGCGCCATCCCGGCATCCGGCGCCTGGCCGGCGCGCCACAGGAAGGACGGCAGGCCCATCCGCAGTTGTTCAAGGCCGACGTGGGCCTGTTGCTGGAAGGCGACGAACTGCTCCAGGAAGAGGTGTTCGGCCCGGCCACCGTGGTCGTCGAGGCGGCCGACGAGGAACAGCTTGCCCGCGCGCTGGACAACCTGCACGGCCAGTTGTCGGCGACCCTGATCGGCGAAGCGGACGACCTCGCGGCGTTCGCCGGGCTGGTCCCGCTGCTCGAACGCAAGGCCGGGCGCCTGCTATTCAACGGCTATCCGACCGGCGTCGAGGTGTGCGACGCCATGGTCCACGGCGGCCCCTACCCGGCCACCTCCGACGCTCGCGGCACCTCGGTGGGAACCCTGGCCATCGAGCGTTTCCTGCGCCCGCTGTGCTACCAGGACTACCCCGACAGCCTGCTCCCGGACGCCCTGAAGAACGCCAACCCGCTGGGCCTGCTGCGCCTGGTCGATGGCCGGAGCACGCGCGAGGCGCTGGATTGAGCACGCCTGGGAGCCTGGATGGCGGATAGCGCCGTTGGCGCTATCCGCCCTACGCAGTCGTCCTCGTTGCGCCACGCTGTCCGGTCGGCCCCTCGCCTTGCGCTCACTCCAGCAACGCCAGCAGCTCCCGGTGCAACGCCTCGGGAATCGTCACACCGTCCCTGGCGCTGCGTTCGCGCGCTTCGAAGCGTCGCTGCGAGGGCAAGCGCGCGCCCTGTTCGACGATGCCTTCGAACAGCGTCTCGGCGCGCGCCAGGTGCTCCTCCGCCGAGGCGCCGAGCATGCGCCGCGGATCGATGGCGATCAGCAGTTCGCCACCGTAGGGAGAAGAACGGCTGCCCTCGTCGTAGGCCAGCGACTCGGCACTGGTCAGGTCGCCGATCAGCGGACCGGCGAGCAGTTCGACCATCGCCGCCAGGGCCGAGCCCTTGTGCCCGCCGAAAGTGAGCATGGCGCCTCGCAACGCGGCGCTGGCATCGGTGGTCGGCTCGCCCTGCTCGTCCACCCCCCAGCCCAGCGGGATCGGCTTGCCGGCGCGTTCGTGCAACTGGATCTCGCCACGCGCCACGGCGCTGGTGGCGAAGTCGAAGACGAACGGCAGGCCGTCCGGACGCGGCCAGCCAAAGGCGATCGGGTTGGTGCCGAAGATCGGCTTGCGTCCGCCCGCCGGCGCCACCCAGGCATGACTCGGCGTGGTCGCCAGGGCCACCAGGCCCGCCTCGGTGAGTGCCTCGACCTCAACCCATAGCGCGGAGAAATGCACACAGCGGTTCACCGCCATCGCCGCGATACCCTGGCTGCGGGCCTTCTCCAGCAGATGCGGCAGCCCCAGCCGGAATGCGCACTGGGAGAACCCGCCATGGGCGTCGACCCGCAGCAGGCCGGGAGCGATGTCGTGCAGTTCCGGCTCGGCGTCGGCGGATACCTTGCCGGCCTTCAGGGTGGCGATGCAGCCGAGCAACCGCCAGATACCGTGGGAGGCGCATTCGTCGCGCTCCCCCGCCACCAGGGTATCGGCCACCGCCTGTACATGGGCTTCGCTGAAAGCGTGCCGGCGCAGGATGCGCACGGCCAGCTCGCGGACCTCGTCCAGCGTCATTCGGATCACGGGCTTCTCCTTGTTCGACCAATCCCTAGGGTGGCCTGCCGCGACAGCCTTCTCTTGACCTCAATCGACCCTGAGCATGCCGAAAACGGCACAACCGGCTCGAGCACATCGAAAACTTACAGAAAATTCCTATCAATCATGTAAGGCAATTCCAAATAGCCCCGCAGCCCCTCAAGAAACCCCTCCGCGCCCCGCTACAGGACCAAGCACCTTCCCACAGCCCGGTCGGAGACCACCCCATGCTTCTTCGTCGTATCGCCATCACCCCACGCGCCGTCATCGGCTTCGCCATCCTCGCCTCGCTGCTGGTGGCGCTCGGCCTCTTCGCGCACAACCGCATGGGTTCGCTGAACCGCGCCGCCAAGGATATCGGCGAGGTCTGGCTGCCCAGCGTCGAAGCCTCGGCCCAGCTCAGCGGCCTGATGAGCGAACTGCGCCTCGGCGAGATGAACCACGTGCTGCTGCACGACGCCACGCGCATGCGCCAGCAGGAACAACGGATGGACGAGGTCATCGCTACCCTCGCCAGGGTGGAAAGGGAATACCGCCCCTTGCTGGTCCTGGACGAGGAGCGCGCGTTGCTCGACCAGTTCGTCCAGCGCCAGCAGGAGTACCTCGAAGGACACGCCGCCCTGCTCGCGCTGTCCCGTGACAACCGTACCGACGAAGCCAGCGTGCTGATGGGCGGGGCCCAGTTGCAGCGCTACGAGCAGGTGCAGCGGACCCTGAAGCAACTCATCGCCCTCGACCGCGAGGCCGCCCGCGCCTCCACCGCCGAAGCCGCCGATGTCTACTCCCGGGCCTCCACCGCGATCCTCGCGGTGCTGCTGGTGGCCCTGGCGGCCAGCGTGACGATCGCCTGGCTGCTGACCCGCAGCATCGTCGTGCCGATCCGCCAGGCGGTGTCCTGCGCCGACCGCATCGCGGCCCGCGACCTGACCGGCGAGATCGCCAGCGACGGCGACGACGAGCCGGCGCAACTGATGAAGGCCATGCGCAGCATGCAGGCCAGCCTGCACGACACCATCGAGCAAATCGGCGATTCCGCTGCGCTGCTGGCCGCCGCTGCCGAGCAACTGAACGCGGTGACCGAGGAAGGCAACCGGTCGCTGGCCCGGCAGAACGATGAGATCGAGATGGCCGCCACCGCGGTCAACGAAATGAGCGCGGCGGTCGAGGAGGTCGCGCGCAACGCCAGCTCCACCGCCGAGGCCTCCAGTCTCTCGGAACGGGCCGCCGGCAACGGCCGCGCACGGGTCGGACAGACCGTCCGCTCGATCCGCCAGATGAACACCGAGATCGGCCAGACTGCGCGCCTGGTGGAGGGCCTGGCCAGCCAGGCGCAGGACATCGGCAAGGTGCTCGACGTGATCCGCGCCATCGCCGAGCAGACCAACCTCCTCGCCCTCAATGCCGCCATCGAGGCCGCCCGCGCCGGCGAGCAGGGCCGCGGATTCGCGGTGGTCGCCGACGAAGTGCGCGCCCTCGCCCACCGCACCCAGCAATCGACCCATGAGATCGAAGGCATGATCGCCAGCGTCCGCGAGGGCACCGACACCGCGGTGTCCGCGATGCGCGAGAACGACCAGCGCGCCCGGCAGATGCTCGACGAGGCCGAGGCCGCCGACCACGCCCTGGGCGAGATCGCCGAGCACGCCACGCGGATCAACGAGCGCACCCTGGTGATCGCCAGCGCTGCCGAGGAGCAGGCCCACGTCGCCCGCGAGGTCGATCGCAACCTGGTGAACATCCGCGACGTTGCCGTGCAGACCACCCAGGGCGCCGAGCAGACCCGCGGCGCCAGCCACGAGCTGTCGCGCCTGGCCAACGACCTCAAGGGCATGATCGGTCGCTTCGTGGTCTGACCCGCAGGCGAGCTAGGGCGTCGCGCGGCGCAGCACCAACTGCCCGCCGTCGCCCTTCTGCACCCGGTAGTCGCCCTCGCCCTGGCGACCGAGGAGCATCAGGGTCAGGCCGCCGCGTTCGAGCAGCGCGATCCCGGCCGGGGTAGGCCTCCAGGCGCGCGGCTCGCTGGGCAGCCAGCGCGTGAGGCAGGCGGTATCGCCACCCAGGTCGTAGCCACTGGCTTCCGCCACTTCGCTGTCGCGCAGCTCCAGGTGGCAGATCGCGGGCGCCTCGTCCTGCTGCAGGGTCCATTGCCCGGCGAGATCGGAAGCGCTGAGAAGAATCAGACTGCTGGCCATACTGATACCTGTGCTGAAAAAACCGCAGAGCAAGCAAACCATCCTGGAGAGCTTCGCGCTTGCCGACATCGAGAGATCTCCTTCAAGCCTGGAACATCGGATAACACGGCGAACGCCGCCCGCCATCCTCGCTTCGAACGCCAGCGCGCGCCAGGCGCCGCGGGCCTCCGTTCGTCCGCCGGGTCGCCGGCCCACGGGCGCGCCACAGTTCACAACTTCGCTCCTGTGGAAGACACCTATCAATTCGAACAGTGCCCGGCCGGCCGAAGGGCCGCGGTTCGTACCGCCGCACCGAACCGCGCCCGTGTCAGCGCGTCAGACGACGATGTCGGCCTGGGTCGCCTGGCCGATCAGATTGATCGCGAAATCGGCATGGGCATCCCCGCTGAAGTCGATCGCCAGGCTGCCGGCCTTGCTCGCCGCGTCGTAGGACAGGATCGCCTGGCCGGCCTTGCCGGCGAAGGCGTCGACGTATTGCAGCACCAGCCCGCCGTTGACGAAGGCGTCCAGCCCGGACAGGTCGATCTTGTCCTGGCCGCTGACGAAGTCGCGCAGGGTATCCGGCGCCGCCGCGGAGGACTCGGCGATATCGCCGTAGACGAAGGTGTCGGCTCCCGCGCCACCCCACAGCTGGTCCGCGCCGAGGCCGCCGTAGAGGATGTCGTTGCCGGCGCCGCCCTTGAGCACGTTGGCCACGTCGTTGCCGATCAACAGGTCGCTACCCGAGCCGCCGATGGCGTTTTCCACGGTGACCCCGGCAGCGATCGACACATTGCCCTTCAACCCGCCGACATCGGACAGCGCCTTCTCGTTGAGGTTGATCTTCTGGTTCTGGCTGAAGCCGGAGAAGTCCAGGGTGTCGTTGCCGCCGGCGTCCCACACCGAGAACACCAGCTTGGAACTGGACGAGGTGGCGCTGTAGAAGTCGCGCTCGGTGTTGGAGTTGAAGCCGTACACCGTGTCGCCGGTGCGGGTGGTCAGGTTGGCCCCGTAGAGCTTCTGGATCGCCGCGATGTCGTCCAGCAGCGGTGCCGAGGAATAGGCGCCCTTGAAGTCCTGGCCGGTGTTCTGCTCTTCCCAGTAGCTCATCACCGAATAGGCGCGGGTGTCCTCGGCGTAGGTAGCGTCGGCGTAGGTGGGATCGCCCTCGCCGGCGTTGTAGTCGCCGGGGTGGCTCAGGCCCAGGGTATGGCCGATCTCGTGGGTCAGCGTCTGGCGTCCGTAGTTGCCGTTGGCCGGATTGACGTTGGCGCTGTAGCTGCTGTTGATCAGGTACCAGGATTGCCCCTTGAGCGCATCCGGTACATCCGGCAGGAAGGCGAACGCCGCACCGCCGACACTACTGCTGAAGTTGCCGAAGGTCAGGTCGCCCTGATCGCCCTGGCCGGCGTCGACGAAGTGGATATTGGTGACGTCCGCCCAGGATTGCAGCGACAACTTGGCCTGGGCCTGCTGCTGCGCGGAGAAGGCGCTGAACTTGCCCAGCGAGTAGATATCGCTGACATACTTCCACGGCGTATTGAAGAAGTCGTTCGGCTTGGTCAGGAACGAATAGGACAGGGTCAGCACCGAGTCGCCCGGCGCTTTCTGCCAAGACGCCTGTTCGCGGAGGATCTGCTCCGCCGCCTGGTCGACGGTATAGGACGGATGGCCATTGACCAATTCGTCCCCGCCCCGCGCATAGGCATGCAGGAAGTTGTCTACCTGGGTATACGCATCGCTACGACCTTTCAATGCAAGAGAATTGCTGGACATTGTCATATCCCTTTAAGTTGTAAAGGAAATAACTCGGATACAATTATCGGGTGGATAATTGCAGTTATCGGCCAGATCAGGCCGAAGTCCAAACTGACACAGCTCATTTTCCAATGTCCACAGGTTTCATGAAAAAAATTAAGCTGCACTTAAAGCATATGCACGAACGAATTCTGCATATATGAAATCATGCAGGAAAGATAAACTACCGAATACACTGGAATATTATAAAAACCGTTTCATATAAATAGCGCCTTATTGGAAAAACAATTCCGTGCGTATTGTTCGACCTCTGTCGACTCGCCCGGGACATCGACTTCACGCCAGGCGAACAATTGCCTGCACGTCCTTCGCGGTCTCAATTGAGCGCGCTCCGGTTTTCCTCCGTATCGGTCTTCGACAGGGTGTGCAGCGGCGCCGGGCAATCCGTCGTCGCGCAGTCGCGGCGGCGCGCCGGCGTCTCGCCGGCGACGAAGTTCGCCGCCACCAGTTCCAGGTCGACTTCGTCCAGCACGCCCGCATAGAAACGCAGGCGTGCCCAGGCCGTGAGGTAGTCGTACTTGGCCTTGGACAGCTCGTTCATCGCGCTGTACAGCGCCTGCTCGGCGTTCAGCAGGTCGAGGTTGACCCGCACCCCGGCGGCGATGCTCTTGCGCGTGGCCATCACCAGCGTCCGCGCCGACTCCACGGTCATCTCGTAGGCGCGGATCTTCGCCGCGCTGCTGCTGCTCTGGTTGTACATCTTGCGCACCTGGTTGAGGGTCTCGCGGACCTTGTCGTCCAGGTCGTAATGGCTCTTCTCCATGCGATGCGTGGCCTGGCGCGTCGCCGCCAGGGTCTCGCCGCCGGAGAACAGCGGAACGCTCAACTGGATGCCGACGCTGTCGGTCTCGTAGCGCTGGTTGTAGGTGTTCTCCGAACCGGACTTGGACTTGCCGGTGCTGGCGTACAGGCCCAGGCGCGGCAGGAAGTCGGCGCGGTTCTGCTCGACCTCGTAGCGGGCCACGTCCACCGCGTGGCGCAGCGAGGCCAGCTCGGGATTCTCGGCCAGCGCCAGGTCGCGCCAGGCGGTGTAGCTGGCGGGGCTCAGCGGGCGCACCTGGAAGCGTTCGCCGAGCGGCGCCAGGTCGGCGATCTCCAGCGGCGCCCCGACCAGTCGCTCCAGCTCGCGCAGGGCGGCATCCTGGCTGTCCCGCGCCTCGATTTCCTGGGCCTGGGCCAGGTTGAAGCGGGCCTGGGTCTCCAGGGTGTCGGTGCGGGTGCCGTTGCCGCGCTCGAACTGGCGCTGGTTGAGCTGGAACTGCTCGCGGTAGGAGCGTTTCTGCGCCCGCGCCAGTTCGATCTGGTCCTGGGCCAGCAGCGCGCCGGTATAGGCTTCCAGGACCCGGACCAGCAGTTCCTGGCTCTGGCTGCGGAAGCGCTCGTCGGACAGCAGCGCCTGGGCCACGCCCTTGCGGTAGCGGCTGAAGGCCTCGTAGTCGAACAACGGCTGTTGCAGGCTGAGGGTGGAGACGTAGCTGTCGTAGTCGCGGTCTTCCTTGAAATCGCCGCGGGTGGTGGCCTGGGTCACATCGGACCAACTGCGCCCACGGTTGTAGCTGTACACCAGGCGCGGCAGCAGCGCCGCGCGGCCGAGCGCACGGTATTGCCTGCCGGCCTCGTGCTCCTGGATCGCGGCCTGGAACTGCGGGTCGTTCTCCAGGGCCAGGTGATAGCCGTCCAGCAGGCCGAGGGCGAAGGCATCCTCGCGCAGCAGCAACAGGAAGGCGCCGAACAGCCAGGTCATCAGGCGGCGCATGGTCATCGGTCAGTTCTCCGCCAGCGCCACGTGGGCGCGGTCGAACAGGGGCTTGAACAGGTAGTTGAGCAGCGAGCGCTCGCCGGTGCGGACGAACACCTGCACCGCCATCCCCGGGCGGATCTGCAGGCCCTTCAGCTTGCCCATCGCGGCCGCGTCGACCTGGGCGCGCAGCGCGTAGTAGGGCTGCTTGTTCTGCTCGTCGAGCAGGCGGTCGGCGCTGACCATGGTCACCTCGCCGGTGACCCGCGGGGTCTTGCTCTGGTTGAAGGCGGTGAACAGCATCTCCACCGGCAGCCCGCTGTGGATCCGGTCGACCAGGTTCACCGCGAGCTGGCCCTCCACTTCCAGGCTGTCGCTGTTGGGCACGATGTACATCAGCAATTCGCCGGGGCCGATCACCCCGCCATCGGTGAACACCTTCAAGCCGGCCACGTAGCCGCTGACCGGCGCGCGGATCTCGGCGTGCCGCAGTTCGTAGCGCGCCGAGGACAGCTCCTCCCAGAGCGTCCGCGCATTGACCTGGGTTTCCGCCAGTTGCCCGTTGACTTCCTTGCGGTACTCCTCCTCGCGTTGGGCGATGCGCATCTGCGCCTCGGCGATGCTCTGGCGGATCTGCCCGAAGCGACCGCTGCTCTCCGATAGCCGGGCGTTCACCTCGGCCAGTTGGCGCTCCTGTTCGAGCAACTGGTTGCGCGGCATGTAGCCTTCCTCGGCGAGGTCGCGCGCACCGCTCAACTGGCTGTTCAACAGGCGTTGTTGCAGGCGCTGGTTGCCCTCGGTCTGGCGCAACCCTTCGAGCTGGGCGCGCAGCCCCTCGATGTTCGCCCGCAATGCGGAGAGTTCGTTGGCCAGCGCGGTCTGGCGGCTGTGCAGCAACTGCCGCTGCAACTCCAGGCGCTCGCCGAGGGTCGGCAGCGGGGCCTGCTCGGCCAGCCCCGCGGGCATCTCCAGGGTCCGCCGGCCGTCGTATTCGGCCTGTAGGCGCGCCTGGTTGAGCCGCGCGTTGGCGTACCGGTTGAGCAGCGAATCGACGTTGGCCCGGGCCTGGGTCGGTTCCATGCGGATCAGCGGCTCGCCCGCCTCCACATGCTGGCCGTCGCGCACCAGGATGTGCTTGACCACCCCGCCCAGCGGATGCTGCACCGACTTGCGCTGGCCGGAGATGATCACCGTGGCCGGCACCGCCACGCCCTGGTCGAGCGGCGCGAAGGCGGCCCAGAGCAGCGCACCGCCGAAGCCGAACAGGACCAGCAGCCAGCCCAGTCGCGCATAGGCGTTCTCGTCGCGTTTCACCGTGCGGGTCATTCCACACCTCCCTGGCGCGGCGCGGCCACCACCTGCGGCGCGCCGTAGCCGGCCACCCGGTAGTCCGCGCGCTGCTGCGACGCCGACGCGGCGCGCTGGTTGTTCAAGGCGGCGAGCACCTGGTCGCGCTCGCCGTACAGGTGCAACTGGCCGGCGTTCAGCGCCAGCAGGCGGTCGGCGCAACCCAGCACGCCGGCCCGGTGGGTAATCAGCAGCACCGTGCAGCCACGCGCCTTGAGCGCCTGGATCGCCGCCAGCAGCGCCTGCTCGCCGCTGTCGTCGAGGTTCGAGTTGGGTTCGTCGAGCACCACCAGGGTCGGCGCACCGTACAGCGCCCGGGCCAGGGCGATGCGCTGGCGCTGGCCGCCGGAAAGCCCGGCGCCGCCGACGCCGAGCACGGTGTCGTAGCCCTGCGGCAGGCGCAGGACCAGTTCGTGGACCCCGGCCAGGCGCGCCGCCTCCACCACCTTGTCGGCCTGCACCTCGCCGAAGCGGGCGATGTTTTCCGCCACCGTGCCGGCGAACAGTTCGATGTCCTGCGGCAGGTAGCCGATGCGCGGGCCGAGGGTCTCGCGCTCGTACTGGCGGATCTCGGCGCCGTCCAGGCGCACGCTGCCGTGCAGGGTCGGCCAGATGCCCAGCACTACCCGCGCCAGGCTCGACTTGCCGGAGCCGGACGGACCGATCACGCCGACCACCGAGCCGGCCGGGATCGCCAGGGTCAGGCCACGCAGGGTGCGCGCCTCGCTGCCGGGCGGCGCCGCGTCCAGCGATTCCAGCAGCAGGTGGCCACGCGGCTCGGGCAATTCCATGCGCCGCTCGCGGGCGGGGAATTCGTCGAGCAGGCCGCTCAGCCGGCGATAGGCATCGCGCGCCGCGCCCCACTGCTTCCACACGCCGATCAGTTGGTCGATGGGCCCCAGCGCACGGCCCATCAGGATCGAGCCGGCGATCATCATCCCCGGGGTGATGCGTCCCTCCACCGCCAGCCAGGCGCCGAGGCCGAGCACCAGGGATTGCAGGGCGATGCGCAGGTACTTGCTCAGCGCGTTGATCCGCGCCGCGCGCTCGCTGGCCAGGCTCTGCTGGTCGAGGAACGCCTGGTGCAGCCGTTCCCAGCGCCCGCGCATGCTACCGAGCATGCCCATCGCCTCGATCACCTCGGCGTTGCGCAGGTTGTTGCTGGCCAGTTGGCCGGACTTGATCGACAACTCGCCGGCCTTGGCCAGCGGCGCACGGGTGGCGCGTTCGTTGAACCAGGCGAGGGCCATCAGGGCCAGCGCGCCGACCAGCGAGAGCAGGCCGAGCCAGGGGTCGAAGAGGAAGATCACCAGCAGGTAGACCGGGAACCAGGGCGCGTCGAAGAAGGCGAACAGCGCCTGGCCGGTGATGAACTGGCGCAGGGTGGTCAGGTCGTGCAGCGCCTGGCTGGCCTCCTGGCCGCCGGCGCGCAGGTTGCGTTCGAAGGCGGCGGCGTAGACCCGCCCGTGCAACTGGCCGTCGAAGCGTTCGCTGACCCGCACCAGGACGAAGCTGCGCAGCGCCTCCAGCGCGCCCATGAAGACGAACACGCCGAGCGCCATCAGGGTCAGCATCAACAGGGTGACTTCGTTGGCCGAGGACAGCACGCGGTCGTACACCTGCAGCATGTACAGCGAGGGCACCAGCATCAGCAGGTTGATCACCCCGGAGAACGCCGCCACGCTGCGCAACGCACTGCGGCTGGCCGCCAGGGCCTGTTTGATTTCGTTGGTAACGCTGGAACCGAGCCTTGCCATCGAGCGCGCTCACTTCTGCCACGACTGCCGCTGGAATCCCGAATGAGCCCGGATGGCACCTCCCTGTGCCGGGCGTTCCCTCGCCGTCAGGCGGCCAGGGCCTGATGCTCCGGCGCCGGGTCGGCGCCGATCAGCTGGATTGTCGGCGGCGCCGCTTCGCCGCCGTGGCCGAGCAGCGCCGCGAGCACCTTGCCGGCACCGTCCAGGGCGCTGTGCGCGGTATCCCCGGCGATACCGGCGACGATCGACAGGTCATTGTCGAGGTCATGCACCAGCTCGATCTGGCCCTTCGGCCCGACCCCGGCGACATCGACACCGGCAATCGTTTGCGCATACAGCTTGCTGTCGAAGTGCAGGTCCAGCGTCGGCAGCGAGACACCGATGTCCTTGAGCACCGGCACGTAGCCGAGGATGCCGCCGACGATGGGCAGGTCCTTGAGGGTCACCTCGTTCCAGCTCAGCAGCTTGACCTCGTTGTAGCTACCCAGCTCCAGGGTGCCGCCGAGATTGGCCACGCCGAGGTTGTAGCTGGGTCCGGCGATACCGTAGAACTTGGCGCTGAAGCCTTCCTTGTCGACCGAGCCGACCACTCCCAGGCCGCCGAGGTTGAGCGGCGCCAGCACCGGCACCAGCGGCGCGGTGATCGGATTCAGCGCCAGGGCTGCGGTGACCAGCGGAGTCAGCGGCGTCTCGCCGCCGAAGGTCAGGCCTTGCTCGGTGAAGGAGACGTTGATCGGCAGCGGGCCGAGGATGCCGCGGCTATCGGGAATCACGCCCTGGTCGTGATTGCCGCCGAGCAGCGAGCCGATCACATTGACCCCGAGCAGGCCGTCGCTATTGCCGAGGCTTAGCGAGCCACCCTGGTAGGCGGCGTGATAGAGATCGTTGGCGGCCTTCAGGCTATCGCTGCCGAATTCCCAGGCATGGCCGACGGTGGCACCGACGCCCTGCCCCAGGTCACCGACCAGCTTCAGGTAATCCTCCGGCTCGACGCGCCCGTGCAACAAGTCGTCGGCGATCGCCAGCGAGTTGCCGGCCAGCCCGCCCAGCGTGCCGACCGCGGAGCCTACGGTGTCGAGGGCGTCGCCGGCGATCTCGCCGAGCGTGCCGGCCACCGCGCCGACCGTACCCTCCAGCGCCTGCTCCACGCTGGCAACGGCGTCATGCACCGATGTAAGCGCTTCGTGCACCTGCTGCTCCACGGCGTCGACGGTGGAGCCCACCAATGTCCTGGCCACGTCCGCCACCGCCGTGACGGCGGTGGCGGCCACCTGCGTCGCGCGCTCGTAGACCTGGCCGAACAGGTTCGCGGCTGCATTGAATAATCCCATCTTCTGTTCCTCGATTGAGTTGTCTCGGTTATCGCGTTTCCGGCGCAGGTCGCTGTTTACCGACCGAACCGGTCACGCGGTTAAGCGCAGTCAGTGAGTTCCGCGAGAAAACGGAACGCGGGTACCTGAAAGTTCATCAGGCCTGGCGACAACTTGTTTTTATTGGAAGACAGGAGCCCCCCGAGGGCGAAACCCATTTAATCCCGAGCAGCCCGCAACAGAGCGCTCTCCACCGCTTCGCCTGTTAAGTAGGACTAACATGGGAAAGGCGAATTTGTACCACCACTTAAATCAGTTCAATACTTTGGTTGGGCATACCGACCTGTCAGTTCTGCCAGGTGGATTTCCAAGCCCCTGATTCCTAAACGGATTATTGACGCTTTTAATTAATATCGAATGACGGACGGTCGCCCCGGCACGAACTCTGACGAAAATCAGAAATGAAGAAAGGGTTATATCCTTATGCACCAAAGTGCCGAGCCGCCCTCGCGGCGTGCCCAACTAGCGTGCAACTTCGGCAGCGCCCTCTTCGAAGAAGCGAATGACACTTTTGCGTGGCTCATAAGGAATACTCTTATTACGTGAAGCGCATCACAAAATATTGAATCGAACAGTCCAGGCGGATTGTTTTCTCCTGGTAAACGATGATTAACGGCGCGCTCCAAGGCCGGGTTATTTCAATGAATCGCTTCAGCCAACGCCTTGCCTGCCGATAGCCTCTGCCGTCACCCGTTCCCGCCCTTGCTCCCCGCCTTGCCTGCCCCTATCCTGCGCCCGTCACGGCCAAATCCGTGACCGGGTTTGACAGCCCGAAGAGACGGCGCGATGCGCCGAGCGGTGCATGCGAAAGCAGCGAATGCTTTTGCAGGCATCGGCTCGACCGCAGTTTTCCAACTGCGGGCCTTCATGGCGGATCGCGTGGGGAGACCCTCGTGGTCTGCCGGTTCCGTTTCCCGGTCTGTCAACCCTGCGCGATCCTGCCTCCATCGATTGACAGCGAAGGCGGCAGGTCATGTGACTCTCAGAAACGGAGTACCCAGCATGACGAAGGATGAAAAGGAAAAGACCCACGTCGACGCAATCATCGAACGCTACAAGGACCTGATGGTCGAGATTCCCCCCGCCGACCGGCAACCCGGTCTCTCCCTGCTCTGGCCGGTTCCCGCCCAGCCCGCCATCGACAAGGGCGTCCGCCAGGCCGAGAACTGGCTTGCCGACCAGATCGAAGGCCAGCTCTGGACCGCCTTCGCCTTCGGCCGCGACAGCCTGCCCACACCGATGCAGAAGACCGCCTTCGAAGTGGCCTTCCTGACGCGCCTGCAGCAGCGCCTGGTAGCCGCTCGACGTTCCGGTTGACCCGGCCATGGCGAATGACGCCGGTGGCGTCGTTCGCCCCTACGCCAAGTCTCCATCGCGGTCTCGGGCACCGCGTACGAAATCATCGCCAGACTCCGCCTGGCAACGCGCCGAGCGTCTGGAGCGCCCCGGTGCGCCATCCCGCCCAGCCGGATTGAACGCAAGCGCACCCACCGCCCTCCTATATTCCATACGACCCACCACCTCAACCGGAACCGAGCAAGACTCCGCAGACATGGCACAGCCTTTCACCATCGAACCGGACCCGAACACCCTTGACCATCCACCGGCCTTCCTGGCCAACGGAGGAGCGGTCGGGAAACTGTTGCTCAGCCTCGACGCGGCCAGTTCGCCCCTCGGCCCGCCGGACGCCTGGTCGGCGAGCCTGAAGACGACGATGGCCACGCTGCTGCCGGCCAAGGCGCAGATCGTGCTGTTCTGGGGCGCGGAATTCGTCGCCCTGTACAACGATGCCTACGCGCCGAGCATCGGCGACAAGCATCCGCGCGCCCTCGGCCGGCCGGCGATAGAGAACTGGCGGGGCTGTGGGATGACCTCGAACCG
Source organism: Pseudomonas sp. CP-1 (assembly GCF_021213715.1). Lineage (NCBI taxonomy): Bacteria > Pseudomonadati > Pseudomonadota > Gammaproteobacteria > Pseudomonadales > Pseudomonadaceae > Pseudomonas > Pseudomonas sp. CP-1. The sequence goes on along the minus strand of NZ_JAJQKY010000001.1, from coordinate 630,339 downwards.
CTGCTGCGCGGGGTGTACGAGACCGGTGAAACCTTCGCGGCAAAGGATCGGCCCTTCTACATCGAACGCCATGGACGCGGCGAGACGGTCTATTTCGACGTGTCCTATTCGGCGGTGCGGGAAACCGACGGTTCCGTCGGCGGCGTGCTGTGCATCGTCACCGAGACCACCGAGCGGGTGCGTTTCGAACGCCGCCAGGCGTTCCTCCTGGAACTGGGCCAGACCCTGCCGTCCCTGGCCGATCCCCTGGAGATCGAAGCCACCGCCCTGCGCCGGCTCGGCGAGGAGCTGGGCGCGTCGCGGATATTCTTCGGCGAGGACAACGGCGACGGCATGACCTTCCAGGTCCATCGCGACTATCTCCACGACGGCCGCTCGGCGGTCGGTCGGCATCGCTACCTGGCGTTCGGCGCCACCCTGTCCGGCGAACTGCATGCCGGACGCAGCGTGGCGCGGGAAGACCTCGCCGGGGAGCGCGGCATGAGTCTCGACGAGGCGGCGAGCCGCGCGCGCCTGGGGCTGGGCGCCACGCTGCATGTCCCGGTGCTGCGCCACGGCCGGCTGGAGGCGCTGCTGGCGATCCACTTCGCCCATCCGCAGGCGCTCGGCGAAGATCCGCGCCGCCTGGCGGAGGAAGCCGCCAAGCTGGCCTGGACCTCGCTCACCCATGCCCGCGCGGAGCTGGCGCTGCGCACCAGTTCCGCGCAACTGGCGGCGATGTTCGACCAGGCCAGCGCGGGCATCGCGGTATGCGACCGGAACTGGCGCTTCACCCGGGTCAACGATCGCTACTGCGAGATCGCCGGCCGTTCGCGCGAGACCCTGCTCGGCCTGCGCATGCAGGACATCCTCGACCCCGCCGACTTCGCCCTCCCTGCGGCGCCAGGCGGAGCGACCGGCGCGGCGTTCGAGATGAGCGGCCGCTACGTTCGCCCCGACGGCGATACGGTGTGGGTGCAGAACCAGATCACGCCGCTGGTGGACGAGCAGCATGCCGCCAGCGGCCTGCTCTGCGTGTGCATGGACATCAGCGCGCGGGTACGCGCCGAGAACGAGCTGCGCGAACTCAACGAAAGCCTGGAAGAACGTGTCGCGACCATGCTCGCCCAGCGCGAAAGCGCCCTGGCGCAGCTTCACGAGGCACGCAAGATGGAGATGGTCGGCCAGTTGACCGGCGGCATCGCCCATGACTTCAACAACCTGCTGACGCCGATCATGGCCTCGCTGGAACTGATCCGCCGGCGGCTCGACGACGCCCGCTCCACCGACCTCATCGACGGCGCGCTACAGTCCGCCGAACGGGCGCGGAACCTCGTCGGTCGCCTGCTCACCTTCGCCCGCCGGCAAACCCTCAAGCCGCAGGCGGTGGCCCTGCGCGAGCTGGTCGAAGGCATGCACGACCTGATCGAGCGCTCGCTCGGCCCGACCATCGAGGTCCGCATCGAGATCCCGGAACGCCTGCCTGCGGTGGTGGTGGATCCGCACCAGTTCGAACTGGCCATCCTCAACCTCGCGGTGAACGCCCGCGACGCCATGGGCGAAGGCGGCCGCCTGGAAATAGGCGCGCGGACCGACCTGGTGATCGACGGCGCGGTGGACGGTCTCGGCGCCGGCCGCTACGTGTGCCTGGAAGTCGCCGACAACGGCGGAGGCATGCCCGCCGAGGTGCTGGCCCGCTGCATGGAGCCGTTCTTTTCCACCAAGGGCGTGGGCAAGGGCACCGGCCTCGGCCTGTCGATGGTCCAGGGCCTGGTCGCCCAGTCCGGCGGCGGCCTGGGGATCCACTCGGAGATCGGCAAGGGGACCCGGGTGAGCATCTGGCTGCCGATCACCGCGGAGCAGACGCAATCCACCGCAGAAAGCTGCCCGGACGCACCGGAAGCGTTGCGGCCGACCCACGTGCTGCTGGTCGACGACGACAGGATGGTGCGCTACACCACCGCGCTGCTGCTCGGCGATCTCGGCTACCAGGTCAGCGAGGCGGCGTCGGCGGAGGAAGCCCTGGGCGAGGTCGAGCGCGGCCTGGCGCCCGACCTGCTGGTCACCGACCATCTCATGGCCGACAAGACCGGCGTGCAGCTTGCCGAGGAACTGCGCCAGCGCTTCCCGCAATTGCCGGTGCTGGTCATCACCGGCTACGCCAACCTCAGGCCCGAGCAACTCAACGGCTTCGAGGTGTTGACCAAGCCGTTCCGCCACAACGAACTCGCCGAACGCCTCGCCCGGCTGCTGGAAGCCTCGCCGTGAGGCCCCGGGCCGGCGGAACGCCTCAGCGCACCCGCTCGCGGCTCTTCACCGCCAGGTCCAGGGCTTTCTGCATGTCCAGCCGCGCCGAGCGGCCGACGTCGCGGTGGTCCAGGCGGTAGCCGCGCTCCGAGGGCAGGATCGGTGCGGTGAGGTCCTCGGCATCGGCCGGCTCGAAATCGTAGTCGCCGCCGATGGTCATGGCGCTGCGCCGGAGCAGCATGCGGATCTCCTCGGGTCGCAGCCGCGGGTTGAGGGAAAGCATGGCGGCGACCGTGCCGGCGACCATCGGCGTGGCATAGGAGGTGCCGCAGTGCACCTCGCCCCGCGCGTCCCGCTCCAGGGTCGAGGCATGGGTACAGGCGGCGGCGGTGACATCCACCCGCATGTCGACGTTCGAGGTGCTGCGCTTGACCGCGTAGGCCGGGTCGTCCACCGCCAGGCCTTGGCGCTCGCTGCGCTGGTGGCCGCCCACCACCAGCAACTGCTCGGTGACGAAGGAGGACGGCAGGCGGTATTCGTCGGTACCGGAGTAGGACGAGCCGTTGCCGGCGGAGTTGACCACCAGCACGTCCGGATGCTCCTTGCGCAGCCAGAGGAAGAATTCCTCGAGCAACTCCTCGTAGCCGCTCATGGCGATCCCCGAGCGCACCAGCGAATCCACCTCGTCGCCGTCGACGTCGCGAGCGCCGACGCGGTGGATGCCCCAGCTCCAGTTGAGCACCCGCACGCCATCCTCCACCAGGTTCACCGAGGCGGCGACGTTGGCCGTGATGCCAGCGTCGGAATTGCGCTCGACGATCACTTCGAAACCCTGGCTGGCGCGGTCCAGCCCACGCAGGAAGCCACTGTTGCCGCCCTGGTCCCAGCGCGCGGCGAGGATGCCGGCGACCGTCGAACCGTGGTTGTCGGGACGTTCGGCATCGCGCGCGTAGAGGCAGGTACGCGGCGCGGGCGCCTTGCAGGGGCCGAGGTAGTCGGCGAAGTCGGGGGCGTCGAAGTCGACGTCGCGCTCGATCACCCCGATGCGCACCGGGCGGGTCTCCAGCGGGGCCTGGCGGGCGCGGACCCGACGCTGGTAATAGTTCACCGCGTCCATGAAACGATTGGCCGCCCACTCGTCGGAGTCGCTGTCCGGCTTGTCCACGGGCCGGCGCGCCGCCTCGGTTTCCTCGCCCTTCTCCGGCGCGGACTCCTCCACCACCACGGCGTCCACGCTGGTCTCGCTGCCGATGCGGAGGACCAGCGCGTCGCGCTGGACGAGGTCGCGCGCCGGCAGGCGCAACTGGTAGAGGTTCAACGGCGGGATCGCGCCGACCACCCGCGCGCCATATTTATCGGCCAGGCGTTCGGCCTCCCGGCGACCATCGTGGTTCTCCTCGATCAACAGGCTGACCAGGTCGACGTAGGTGGTCAGGCCATCCATGTTCTTCGCCACCTCGTCGGGACCGGCGGCGAGCACATGGCTGCCGTTCAGGGTCAGCCATACCGGATTGCTGCTGCGCCCGCCCTGCTCCAGCCAAAGCGGACCGCTGGCGTGGCCACGGCGGTCCAGGCGGAGCCGCAGGCCGTCGCCCTCGCGCCGCAGGGCGGTGGCCGGCAGTTCGCGGCCGTCCAGCAACAGGCGCGGCAGGCCGGCACCCAGGCCGCGCACGCGCAGGCACCACTCCTGCCGCTCGCTGGCCAGGAGATCGCCGCAGCGCTCCAGGCGCTCCAGGCGCAGGGGTGTTTCGGCGGCGACCAAAGGACTGCCCAGGGACGCGAAAAGGATGGCGAAAACGGCACGGCGCAGCGGCATGGACTCGGCTTCCGGAACGGGGACCTGTTGTTCCGACCGCCTGGCGAAACGCTTCGTTCAGGTTGAAGGCGGGCGCAGGCTAGCCCGCCAGTTGCTCCAGCGCTCGCCGGGTGACGCCATCGATATAGCCCGGCTCGCCATAGATGCGCGCCAGCAGGATGGCGCCTTCGAAATCGGCCACCAGTTGCCGGCCGCGCTCCAGCGCCTGCGCCTCGTCGAAGGCCGGGCGGTAGAGCTGGGCGAAGGCTTGCGCCCAGTCGTCGAGGAAACTGCGGATCGGCGCCATCAGCTCGCTGCGACCATAGCTGGCGTCGACCGCGACCACGCCCATCAGGCAGCCGATGCTGTCGTCCTGGAACAACCGGGCGGCCTTGCGGCCGAGTTTTTCCAGGCGCTCGCGGGGCGTCAGCAGCGGGTCGTAGGCGATGCTGAAGAGCGTCTCGGCGAGCCGCTGGTGGGTCCATTCGAGAACGTCGCGGAGCAAGGCTTCCTTGTTCGGGTAGTGGTGGTAGAACGAGGCCTTGGTCAAGCCGCAGGCGCTGGACAGCATTTCCATGGTGGTGCCGTGGTAGCCGTAGCGACGGAAGGTGCCGGCGCAGCGCTGGAGAAGCTCGTCGCGGGAGATTTTCAACGGACGCACGGAAGGTTCCTGCTCTCGATCAAAGGCGTTGATTCTATGCCATAAGCCTTGGCGCCTCAATTTGACGGTTACCGAATGTTTGTTTAGTTTTTACAAACCGAATGTTCGGTAGGTAACTAGAAGAAGTTTCCGCTCCACCAACCCAAGCACAGGAGAGAGGCATCATGAGCGAAGCCAACAGCGGCCCGGGCCGCGTCACCCGAGAGCAGCGCGGTCATCTGTTTCTCATCGGCCTGGACCGCGCGGGCAAGCGCAACGCCTTCGACAGCGCAATGCTGGCGGACCTGGCGCTGGCCATGGGTGAATACGAGCGCAGCGAGGAATCCCGCTGTGCCGTGCTCTTCGCCCATGGCGAGCACTTCACCGCCGGGCTCGACCTGATGGAACTGGCACCGAAGCTCGCCGCCAGCGGTTTCCGCTATCCGGACGGCGGCGTCGATCCCTGGGGCGTGGTCCAGCCGCGTCGGAGCAAGCCGCTGGTGGTCGCGGTGCAAGGCACCTGCTGGACCGCCGGGATAGAGCTAATGCTCAATGCCGACATCGCGGTGGCCGCGCGCGGCACGCGCTTCGCCCATCTGGAGGTGCTACGCGGCATCCCGCCGCTGGGCGGATCCACCGTGCGCTTCCCGCGCGCGGCGGGCTGGACCGACGCTATGCGCTACATCCTCACCGGCGATGAGTTCGATGCCGACGAAGCCCTGCGCATGCGCCTGCTCACCGAGGTGGTGGAACCCGGCGAGGAACTGGCACGGGCCCTCGAATACGCCGAGCGGATCGCCCGGGCCGCGCCGCTGGCGGTGCGCGCCGCGCTGCAATCGGCGTTCCAGGGGCGCGACGAGGGGGACGATGCGGCGCTGTCGCGGGTCAACGAGTCGCTGGCCGCGTTGATCGGCAGCGAGGACGTCCGCGAGGGCGTGCTGGCGATGGTGCAAAAGCGCGCGCCGGCGTTCAAAGGCCGCTAGCTCCCCTGCGGGTCGACCCCCGGTCGCTCCGCTCCATCTCTCCTGCGGAAACCGACATGACTTCGTTGACTCAACATTCCGCAGCGCCGGTGCGGATGGAACGCCTGGCCCTGCCCGCGACCGACGGCTATCCGCTGTCCGCCTACCGCTACCACGCGCCGGGCCACGCCCATGGCAACCTGCTGGTGGCCGGCGCGACGGGCGTCGCCCAGCGCTTCTACCGGCGTTTCGCCGAACACGCCGCGCGCCAGGGCTTCGACGTACTCACCCTGGACTATCGCGGCATCGGCGAATCCGCGCCGGCAAGCCTGAAGGGCTTCGCCATGTCCTACCTGGACTGGGCCTACCGGGACCTCGCCGCCGCCGTCGAGCTGCTCGGCCGGGAGGAGCGGCCGCTGTACTGGATCGGCCACTCCTTCGGCGGCCACGCCATCGGCCTGCTGCCCGACCATGGGCGGCTCGCCGCCTGCTACAGCTTCGGCAGCGGCGCCGGCTGGAGCGGCTGGATGTCGCGCCGCGAAGCGCTCAAGGTGCGCCTGCTGTGGACCCTGGTGCTGCCGCCGCTGGTGGCCTGGAAAGGCTACATGGCCTGGAGCCTGCTGGGCATGGGCGACGACCTGCCGCTGGGGGTCTACCGCGACTGGAAGCGCTGGTGCCGCCATCCCCGCTACTATTTCGACGACCCGGCGATGCGCCACCTCCACCAGCGCTACGCCGCAGTGCGCACGCCCTGTCTGTTCGCCACCGCCCTGGACGATCCCTGGGCACCGCCGCGCTCGCGGGACGCTTTCGTCGAGGCCTACCGCAACGCACCGCTGGAAACCCTCGACCTGCGACCCGACGGTGGACCGCTCGGACACATGGGCTACTTCCGCGCCGGTGCAGAGGCGCTGTGGGACGACGCCCTGCGCTGGCTGAGACGGCATCCGGAGAACGCCTGAAAGACCAGCGAGAGCGCGCCATGCACCCGTTGCCGTTGTCCCTTCGCCTGTTCGCCGTCGCATTCTGGCTGGGCGTGGTCGCCGTGGAGTTCCTTCTCGAACGCAGCCGCGCCGAAAGCCGCGACCGGGGTTTCGCCGGGAGACCGCCACCAAGGCCGACAGCTTTGCCGGGGTGAACCGCTACTCCCGGCAGATCGCCCGCATCTCCCTGCTGGCCATCCCGGCCGGGCTGCTGGCCCTGGGCTGCGGCCCATACCTGATGCGACAACGCTGAAAAATCCGCCGACTGTCCATTTCGCGACGATGACTGGCGCTTTTGCCGGCGCAGGCCGCCCGCGCCTGCCTTACCGTTCCCCGCTCTTTCAGACATGGGAGCAGGGCAATGCCGCTTGCCAGTCATCTGCGTTGCGTGGCGCTGGCGCTGGGGATCTCCACCGCGCTGGGCTGCGCGAACCGCAACCAACCCGCGCCACGCGCGGAAAGCCTCGACCCTGGCCTGTCGAGGGTGGCGGGAACCCGCGGCGACGCGCTGCCCGCCCAGTGGTGGACGCTCTACCAGGACCCTGGGCTGAACCACCTGGTGGCCGCCGCGCTGCGCCACAACCGCGACCTGGCCGCAGCCGATGCCCATGCCCGCGCGCTCCTCGGCCATCTGCGCGGCGCACAGGGCGAACGCTGGCCACGGACCGAGGTCGGCTATGGCTACCAGTATGGGCGCGACGGCGACGACCAGACCCTCGCCGAAGCCACCGACGAGGACGTACGCAGCCAGTGGAAACACACCGCCCGCCTCGACCTGTCCTACCAGTTGGACCTGTGGGGCGAAGTCCGCGCCCGCATCGCCGCGGCGAAGGCGGATGCCGAAGCGGCGCAAGCGGCGCGCGACCTGCTCAGGGTCAGCGTGGCCAGCCAGACCACCCTCGCCTACGTCCGCGCCTGCGCCCTGGCGCGACGGGCAGAGGTACAACGCCGATCGGTCGGTCTGCTCGACGCGAGCCTGGCGCTGAGCGAACGCCAGCTCGCCGCCGGCCTTTCCAGCGAGCTGCAGCGACGCCGGCTGCTGGCCTTGCGCGAGCGGACCCGCGCCGCGCTGCCGATGCTCGAGGCGCGGCGGCGCGCGGCACTCTACGAACTGGCGCTGCTCAGCGGGCGCTCGCCGCGCCAGTTGGACGCTCCCGCCGCGACCTGCGCCGGCATACCGCAACTGCGCCGTGCCCTGCCCACCGGCGACGGCTGGAGCCTGCTGGCGCGCCGCCCGGACGTCCGCGCGGCCGAGCGCCGGCTCGCCGCCGCCGACGCCCGGCGCGCGCTGGCCGAAGCCGAGCTGTACCCGCGCATCAGCTTCGCCGTCGGCGCCGAAACCTCCGCAGTGACCCTCGCCGGCCTCGGCGGCAGCGGCGCGCTGGCCTACGCGGCCGGCCCGCTGCTGAGCTGGCGCTTCCCCAACCGGGAAAGCGCGCGAGGCCGCCTGGACAGCGCAGCGGCAGAGCGCGACGCCGCTCTGGCGCGCTTCGACGGAGCGGTGCTCGGCGCCCTGCGCGAGGTCGAGCGTGCCTTGGCGCTGTATGCCGGCGAGCGCCAGCGGCGTGCCGACCTCCAGCGTGCCCTCGACGAGCAGCGCCACGCCTACCGGTTGGCGCGCAGCAACTATCGCGCCGGCGCCCTCGATGCCCTCGAGCTGCTCGACAGTCAACGCAGCCTGGTCGCCGACCGGGCGCGCCTGGTCGACGCCGAGATGCGCGTCGCCGAGCGCCAGGTCGAACTGTTCCGGGCTCTCGGCGGCGGCTGGCAAGCCGCTCCCAGCCCCTCCCACCAGGAAAACGGACAATGAACCAGGCAATCAGGGAACCCATCGAACACACCACTGGCGAAACCATGCCAGCAGCCACGCACCGGCGCCGAACCTGGCTGCTGGGCGGCCTCGCCGGCGCCATCGCGCTCGCCGCCCTGCTGGCCTGGTGGTGGAGCAGCGGACGCTTCCTGGAGGGCACCGACGATGCCTATGTACGCGCCGACTGGGTGGCGGTCAGCGCGCAGGTCTCCGGCTACGTCGCCGAGGTGCTGGTGGCCGACGACGCCGACGTCCAGGCCGGCGACCTGCTGCTGCGCCTGGACCCGCGCGACTTCCGCCAGCGCCTACGCGCCGCCGAGGCCCGCGAAGCGGCGGCGCAGGCGGCGCTGGAAGCCCAGCGCGCGAAGCTGGAGACCCTCGATCGGCAACTGCTGGAGCAGGTGCAGACGATCAGCCGCGCCCGCGCCGATGGCGAAGCGGCGCGAGCCGAATGGCGCCGCGCCGAGACCGACTGGCGACGCTACCGGCAATTGGCCGACGAGCATGCCACCAGTCGCCAGCGCCTGGAGAATGCCGACGCGGCGCACCAGCGAGCGCGGGCGGCGGCGCGGCGGGCAAGCGCCGAGGAAGGCCGCCAGCGCGCCGCCAGGGACGTACTGAAGAGCCGGCGACGCGAGGCGGAGGCGGCGCTCGCCCAGCGCCAGGCGGAGCTGCAGGAAGCCGCGGCGGCGCGCGAACTGGCGCGCCACGCCCTGGACGATACCGAAATCCGCGCCCCATTCGCCGGCCGCGTCGGCCAGCGCAAGGTGCGCCTGCGCCAGTACGTCACGCCGGGGCTGCCGCTGCTGGCGGTGGTGCCGCTGGAGCAGGCCTACGTGGTGGCCAACTACAAGGAGACCCAGCTCGAACGCATCCGCCCCGGGCAACCGGTAGAGCTGGAGGTGGACACGTTCGGCCGCCGCTGGCGCGGCCGCGTCGACAGCGTGGCGCCGGCCTCCGGCGCGGTATTCGCGCTGCTGCCGCCGGACAACGCCACCGGCAACTTCACCAAGATCGTCCAGCGCTTCCCGGTGCGTATCCGCCTGGACGCCGACGCCGCCGAGCGGGGCCGGCTGCTGCCGGGGATGTCGGTGATCGCCACCGTGGACACTCGCGAACCGGACGGAGCCTCCGCCGATGAGCGCTGACGACAAGGTATCGCTGCGTGCCTGGGTCGCCGTCACCGGCGGCCTGTTCGGCTGCTTCATGGCCGGCATGAACGTGCACGTCACCAGCGCGGCGCTGCCGGAGATAGAAGGCGCGCTGGGAGCCACCTTCGAGGAGGGCTCGTGGATCTCCACCGCCTATCTGGTCGCGGAAATCAGCATGATCCCGCTTACCGCCTGGCTGGTGGAAGTGTTCTCCTTGCGCCGGGTGATGCTCCTCGGCTCGCTGGTGTTCCTGCTCAGTTCGCTGAGCTGCGCGCTGGCGCCGAACCTGTCGACGCTGATCCTGATCCGGGTGATCCAGGGGGCTTCGGGGGCGGTGCTGATCCCGCTGTCGATGCAACTGATCCTCACCGAGCTGCCGTCCAGCCGGATACCCCTCGGCATGGCGCTGTTCAGCCTTTCCAACAGCGTGGCCCAGGCCGCCGGCCCGTCGATCGGCGGCTGGCTGGCGGATGCCTATTCCTGGCGCTGGATCTTTCTCCTGCAACTGTTGCCGGGGATCGCCCTGCTGGCCGCGGTGGCCTGGTCGATCCGCCCCCGCGACGGCGACCGCGAACGCCTGCGCCAGGCCGACTGGCTCGGCATCGGCGCGATGGTCGCCGGCCTCGGCGCGTTGCAGATCGTGCTGGAGGAAGGTGGCCGCCGCGACTGGTTCGAGTCCGGCTTCATCCGCACCTTCGCCGTCCTCGCCGTGCTCGCCCTGCTGCTCTTCGTACAGCGCCAACTGTGGGGCGCGCGGCCGTTCATCAACCTGCGCCTGCTGGGCAGCTACAACTTCGGCGTGTCCAGCCTGGCGATGGCGGTGTTCGGCGCGGCGACCTTCGGCCTGGTGTTCCTGGTGCCCAACTACCTGTCCCAGTTGCAGGGTTTCAACGCCCGGCAGATCGGCGACAGCCTGATCCTCTACGGCCTCGTGCAACTGCTCCTGGCGCCGCTGCTGCCGCGCCTGATGCGCTGGCTGAACCCCAAGCTGCTGGTGGCCGGCGGCTTCGCGATCATGGCCCTGGGCTGCTGGATGGGCGCGCACCTGAACGCCGACGCGGGACGCAACGTGATCATCCCCTCCATCGTCGTGCGCGGCATCGGCCAGCCGCTGATCATGGTCGCGCTCTCGGTACTGGCGGTGAAGGGCCTGGACAAGGCCCAGGCCGGCTCGGCCTCGGCGCTGATCTCGATGCTGCGCAACCTCGGCGGCGCGATCGGCACCGCGCTGCTGACGCAACTGGTCTCGCTGCGCGAGCGCTTCCACTCCGAGCGGATCGGCGAGACCCTGACGATCTTCGACGGCGCCCTGCAACAGCGCCTGGGCGGTGGCCAGGTGCGGATACAACTGCCGGAGCAGCAGCAGGCGCTGGCCCTGCTCGACCACGGGGTGCGCCAGCAGGCCTACCTGATGGCCTACTCCGACGCCTTCTACCTTTCCTGCGTGGCGCTCCTGGCCTGCGCCCTGGCCTCGCTGATGCTGCGCCAGAAGGACTGAACTCAGTCGCCCTCGGCCACCCCGTAGGCGGCGCCGCGGCCGAAATAGAGGCTCGGCGAAACGCCCAGGGTCCGGCGAAACATGGCGCTGAAGGCGCTCTGGCTGTCGTAGCCGAGGTCCAGTGCGACCTCGAGGATCGAATGCCCTGCCGCCAGCGCATCGAGGCTGGCGAGCAGGCGCATGCGCCGCAGCCACTGGACGAAGCTGAGACCGGTTTCGCGCTGGAAGGCGCGGGTCAGGGTCCGCGGGCTGACGCCCAGGCGACGCGCAGCATCGCCCAGGCTCCAGTCGGCGGCCGGCTCGGCGCGCAGGCTGCGGCACAGCGCCGCCAGTCGCGGATCGACCGGCTGTGGCACGTGCAGGGCGAGGATCGGCAGCACCCGCAGTTCATCGAGGATCAGCTCCATCACCCGCTCGTCGCGGCCACCCGGCGGGTAGTCCGGGGCGATCCGCATCGCCGCGACGATCAATTGCCGCAGCAACGGCGGCACGTCCACCACCCGGCAGTCCTGCGGTAGGTCGTGGCGCGCTTGCGGGGCGATGAACAAGGTGCGCATGCGCACCTGGCCGGCGAAACGCAGGGCATGCTCGATACCGGCCGGCAACCAGACACCGCGTCCCGGCGGCACCACCCAGGTGCCCTCGGCGGTGCCGACCGTGACCACCCCGCTGAGCGCATGGATCAATTGCGCGCGCGAATGCCGGTGCAGCTCGACGCGCTCGCCGTGGAGATAATCCTGGGCATAGGCGAAGACCGGACGGGTGGAAGGCAGGTCGATCAGCATCGGGCGGGCCTTGGCGGGCAGTGGTGGCGCTGTCTTTTTACCAGCCGCGCCATGCTAACGACCAGACCCGGCGGAGCACGCCGGCGCTCGCCGCGACGCGGCGAGCGCGCTACCCTGGCCGCCCCGGCGTGGCGCGACTGCCTGGCATATCCGCCGCGCCATCCCTCCCCAAGCACAGGAGCGAAACCAGCATGGCCTCTTACGCGGAACTGTTCGATATCGGAGAAGACTTCGCCGCCTTCGTCGGCCATGGCCTGGCCACGGAACAGGGCGCGGTCGCGCGGTTCCGGCAGAAGCTGGAAAGCAACGGGCTGCCGAGCGCGCTGACGGAACGCCTGCAACGCATCGAACGGCGCTATCGCCTGCTGGTCGCCGGGGAAATGTGGTGCCCGGACTGCCAGATCAACCTGGCCGCGCTGGACTTCGCGCAGCGCCTGCAACCGAATATCGAGCTGGCAATCATTTCCAAGGGCCGCGCCGAGGACGACCTGCGCCAGCGCCTGGCGCTGGAGCGAATCCCGATTCCGCTGGTACTGGTGCTGGACGAGGAGTTCAACCTGCTCGGACGCTTCGTCGAACGGCCGCAGGCGGTGCTCGACGGCGGTCCGCAGGCGCTTGCGGCGTACAAGGCGGGCGACTACCTGGAGCACGCCATCGGCGACGTCCTGGCGATCATCGAAGGCGCGGCGCGCTGAGACAGCGCCTGCGCCCGCTTCTCAGTGGCGCGAACAGCCCGCGCCAAGGCCTCGGTACTGCAAGCGATGTAGGCGTCCGGCGCTGTCGCGGTAGAGCATCACCAGCGGCACCACGCCACAGGTGGCCGGCACCGGCGTGACGGAAAGCACCCGCTCGATGTCCAGCGGCATGCCGTAGTCGTAGCGCTCGATCGGCGGCAACTCTTTCCCGTCGTCGTCCGCCGCCTGGACCTGGGACCAGCAGGACAGCAGCAAGGCCAGCAAGAACGAGGTTTTCATGAGGTCTTTTCTCCATGCTGCGCCCCGTCGGACGAGACGCTTTGCGAATAGGCCCGGAGCAACCAGGCGAGGTCGGTGAGGATCGCGGCCAGGCGCCACTCGCCGGCGGCCGCCAGGCGGGCGCCGGCACGGCGTGCGTGCCGCGCGGCGAGCGGCGGATCGCGATGGCGGACGGCGATGGCTCGCAGTGCGCGCTCGATCCACCGCGCCTCCGCGGCGGCCGGGTCGAGCCCGGCCAGGGCGCGCCACAGGCGCCGCGACTCGCGGCCGAGTTGCAGGGATACGAAGCCCAGGCGCAGGGCCAGCGCGCTGCGCGGATGTTCCATGCCATGCAGCGCGCCCAGCTGGGCGATGCGATGCTGCTGGCGGGCCTGCCAGGCATGCGCGTCGAAACCGGCGCGACGACGCAGCAAGGCGAGGGTCTCGCGGCGCAGATGGTCGAGCAGCGACGCCGAATGCCGTTCCAGGTCCTTCGGCAGCAGGCGGTAGACCAGCAGGCTGATGCAGAGCGCCAGCACCCAGGCGCAGGACTGGTTGGCGAAGTCGCCGAAATCGAAGCGGGCGAGATTGCCGGTGGCGACCAGGGTGTTGAAGGCGATCAGGTAGGCGATTCCCTGCAACGCCCGCCTGGGCACTGTGGTGGCCTGGATACCGAACGACCAGAAGAAGGCGAGGCACAGCAGCAGCAATGGAAAACCGTTGATCAGCGGTAGCAGAAGGAATTTGCAGAGCAATGCGGCAGGTATCGCGTAGAGCGTGCCGCGAATGAAATTGCGCGTGCCCTCGGCGGGAAAGGGCGAGGCTGCCAGCAGCGTGCAGTAGGGGCCGAGCACCGCCAGCAGGGTCGGCCCCTGGTCCCACCCGCTGAGGAACCACAGGGCGCCGCCGACCAGCATCGCCAGCCAGGCTCGCGCGCCGTTGCGCAAGGCCTCGCGGTAATGTCGATGGAAGGCCGCTGGGCGGACGTCGGCGGGGGCCCGGCCGTCGAGCCGGGCGAACCCCCGCAGGGCGGCCTGCAGGTCATCCAGTTGCTCGTCGAGACGCTCCATGAACAGCCCTTCGCGACAGGCATCCGCTTGGTCTGTCGGAAGTCCGCGCCGAATCGCCGCCAGGCGACCGCGCAAGCTCGCGAGCCGTCGCGCGGCGCCGGCGAAGTCGAGCTCGCCGCGCTCCAGTTGGCCGCCCAGCAGGCACAGGTCGTCGGCCATCGGCAGCGCCAGTCCACGCTCCGCCAAGCGCCGGGCCCAATGCGTCTCGCCGGCGAAGCGGAACTCCATCAGCGTGGAAAACAGCGCCGCCAGGCCACCGCGGATCGCCGGGAGCGCAGCGCTCAGCGCCCGCGACTCGGCGCGACCGACGCCCAGCAGGTCGTCTACCGCGTAGACCTCGCCGGCCAGCGTCCGGCGACGGCGCTCCAGTTCCCCGTCAGCCGCACCGGCATGCCGCGCAGCGACCAGCGCCAGCGTCGCCGCGCAGAGCGAGACGAGACGCTGGCGCACCCGCCCGGACACGGTCCTGCGGCTGAAGAGCACGGTCACCAGGCTCAGGCAGCAGACCCCGACGATTACCGCCGAGGCGCGGGTGACGATGTGCTCGAAGGCCGCCTCGGGCTCGACCATGGCCGGTCCCAGCGCCAGGCACACGGTGTAGCCGGCGACCACCGCGGCGGTGGCGTAGAAGTGCCGGACCAGGCTCATGACGCCGACGCAGAGACCCAGCCAGAAACCCAGGGCGACGACGAACAGCAGCATCTTCTGGGCGAACAGCGCGGTCAGGACGAAGGCAGCGAGCGTGCCGACCAGGGTACCCACGGCGCGCCACCAGCCCTTGCCGACCACCGCCCCCTGCACCGGATTGATCAGCAACAGCACAGTGGACGCCGCGGAAAACGGCGAATCCAGTTGCAGGTAGAGTCCCAGGCCGAGCGCCAGAGCGGCAGCGCCGATGCTGCGCAGCACGTAGCCCAGGCTGTCGGTCCGCCAGGGCAACGGCAACGCCGCGTACCAATCGCGCCCGCCGGACGCCGACGCCGCCATCAAAGGTACTCCTGCAACCAGCGGGTCAGCCGCCAGTGCCGCGCGGTCCCCGCCTGCAGCACCTCGACACTGCCGGTCATGCCGGCGGCAAGCACCACGCCCGCCGGTACCCGGTCGAGTTCGATGCGCACCGGCACGCGCTGCGCCAGGCGTATCCAGCTGAAGTTCGGGCTGACCTGCGGCAGGCCGCTGTCGGCACGGCTTTCGTTGAGGTCGGCGACACCGCGACCGATGCTCGCGACATGGCCGTCGAGCAGCGGATCGAACCCCATCAGCTTGATCGTCGCCGGCGCGCCGACCTGTACATTGCGCAGCTTGGTTTCCTCGAAATAGCCGGTGACCCAGAAGCTTCGCCGATCGACGATGAAGATGTTGGTCCGGCCCGCCGCCGCGTAATCGCCGGGCTGCACGCGCAACTGCGTCACATAGCCGTCCACCGGTGAGCGCAACTCGCTGCGCCGCAGGTCCAGCCGAGCCTGGTCGAGCGCCGCCCCGGCGGCCTCGGCGCGGGCGCGGGCGATACGCAGGGCGCGACCGGCGTTGGCGACCTCCTCGCGCGAAACCGCGCCGGCCAACTGCATGCGTCGGCGCCATTGCTCGTCACGTTGGCGCAGTGTTTCCCGCGCCTGCTCCAGCTCCGCCTCGCGCTGGCGCACGGCCAGGCGATAGCTGCGCGGATCGATGCGGTACAGCGGATCGCCGCGGGCCACCCGCTGGTTATCTGCGACGAACACCGCCTCGACGCTGCCGGAAACTTCCGGCGCGATGCGAATCACCTGCGCGCTGACCCGCCCGTCGCGGGTCCAGGGCGCCAGCACGTAGGCTTGCCACAACTGCAACGCCAGGCACAGGGCGAGCAGGCCGCAGGCGAAGGTCGCAGCCACCTTGGAAAGACGAACGATGGACATGGGGACCTCGGCTCAGAACTTCAGCACCAGCACGGACAGCACGATGAACGACAGGAAGAAACGCAGCAGGCCGGGATGCCAGGCGCATTCCAGCCAGCGCCAGGCGAGGCGCTCCAGCAGCAGGTAGAGCGGCATCGCCAGGCACAGGTAGAGGAACAATGGCGGCACGTAGAGGCCGGAAACGGAGACTTCGCTCAGCATGCAGGGCACCAGGGTATCGAGGGCGCGGAGCGGTCGGCCGCTCCTGTCGGGTTGAGGAGCACAGGCTACGGGTCGTGGCGATTTGCAAATATCGACTACTCAGCCAGAAAATAATCGAATTCGGACAACCAAAGGACCTGCCGTGAGCCGTGAACCGCAGACCTACCTCGCCCAACGCTTCGATCCCGACGCGCTCGGCCAGCCGGCCCTGGCCCTGCAGCTGGAGGCCCGGCACAACGACACCGAAGTGCCGGTGCACCGGCATCGCAAGGGCCAGCTGGTGGTGGCCTGCCGCGGCGGCATCACCTGCACGGTGCCCGATGGCCTGTGGATGGTGCCGGCCGGGTTCGGTGTGTGGATTCCCGGCGGCATCGCCCATAGCAACCGGGTCACCGCCAACGGCAAGGTCTGCTTCCTCTTCGTCGAGCCGGGGGCGGCACGCCTGCCGAGCGACTGCTGCACCCTGGCCCTGTCGCCGCTGGTCCTCGAACTGATCCTGCACCTGAGCGCGCAACCGCAGGACTATCCGCACGACGGCCCGCTCGCACGTCTCGCCGGGGTGCTGCTGGAACTCCTGGAACAGGCGCCGACCGAACAGCTCTACCTGCCGCTGCCGGACAACCGCGGCCTGCGCCGCATCGCCGACGAACTGACCCGCGCCCCCGGCGACCGCGCCAGCATGGCCGAATGGGCCAGGCGAGTGGCGATGAGCGAGCGGTCCCTGGCGCGGATGGTGCGCCGGGAGACCGGCATGACCTTCGGCCAGTGGCGCCAGCAATTGCAGATCATCATCGCCCTGCAGCAACTGTCCGCCGGCGTTTCGGTGCAACGCACCGCCGAGATCCTCGGCTACGAGTCGGTCAGCTCGTTCATCGGCATGTTCCGCAAGGCGCTCGGCAGCCCCCCGGCCCGCTACGTGCGCGACAGCATGCGGCGGCCAGCCGACTGAACGGAGGTCGACGGAACGGCCTTGCAGTTCGTCAGCTGTTCTCCCCCGAGACTGGCACTCGAAGGCACTTCTGGGAATAATGCCGCCCTTTTTTCTCCAGGAGGATCAGATGGTTACGCACTTCTTGAGCGAATCCGGCCAGGCAGCCTGCGGGCGCGGCGACAGCAACGTGAACGGCTCGAGCGACGTCGGCCAGGTCAGTTGCAAGACCTGCCGGCGCACCAACGCCTTCGCCCAGGCCCAGGAAAACGCCGCTCCGGCCAGTGCCCCTGTCACCCCCACCGCCGCTGCGCCAGTGACCGACAAGGCCGCGCCGCGGCCGAAAGCCGAGGCCAGGCCCGCCGCCGCGCAGCGCCAGGACCGCGATGCCGCCCGCAAGGCCTGGCAGGCGCGTCTCAACGAATTGTCCGGGAAGAACCGCATGCCGCGCTCGCGGCGCCGTGCGCAAGCCTATCTCTGAGCGGTAGCGGTACTTCGCGGCGAATGTCCGCACGCGGGCATATCCGTCCTGCCCAGCACGACCGCACGTCCCCTCATCAGGCCAGGCCCTGCGCCTCCGCCAGGGCCAGGCCGTCGAGGGCGCCGGCGAGCATGTCCGGCAGATGGCGCGGCTCGTCGGCCAGCTCGGCCAACTCCGACAGCCGATGCGCCGCCGTCAGCAAGGCGATCCGCCGACGCTCCAGGCGCCGACCGCTGAAGCGCTCGTAGGCGGCGACGATGCGCTCGGTGAGGTCGGCATCGATGAACGCGGAATAGATGAATTCCTGGTGCAGCGGACCGATGCCCGCGTCGGCGAAGTCGTACACACCGTTCAACCGCCCGGCCTCGCTATCGAATGCCATGTTCCAGCCATGGCCGTCGAAGAAGCCGAAGATCGAACCCAGCGGATCGGCAGGCAGCTTGGCATATTCCCGCACCAAGCGTTCCGCGCGTTCGCGCCAGGCCGCAGGCAGCAGCGGCAAGGCGCGCCTGCGCATCGCCGCGGGCGACTCCCAGGGACGCACCGGCAAGGCTCCAACCGCCCGCATGCGCGCCGGTGGCAGTCGATGCAGCTCGGCGTAGAAGCGCCCCAGCGCATCGCCGACCGCCTGCCGTGCGGGTTCGTCCAGGCGCCGATAGTCCTCGCCCAGGAGGTAACCGCCAGGCAGTTTCTCGTGGCGGGAAAACAGCGGCGGTCCCGCAAACACCTGCGGCGCCGGCACCGCCAGGCTCACCGCCGGACGCACCAGGCGTAGCACGGCGGCCTCGCGCAGCAGCGCCGCCTCGGCCTCCGCGCCGCGCGGAAACTTGAACACCCAGCGCCCTCCGACCTCCACCGCCGTGGAATGCCAGCCCGAGGCCAGGATGGCGAAAGTGGCGTCCACCAGCTCCGGACAGGCCGCCACTATCGCCCGGCGATATTCCTCCAGGGCACGCGGTTCCTTCACCGACGACTCCGCGCGACCATCGCCACGATCGCCTCGTACAGTTCCCGCCGCGCCTCTTCCGGGGCGATCTCTTCGGTGGCGGCCGCGTGCGACAGCGCTTCGGCGGCGCCGATCATTGCGCGCAGAGCGGCGACGGTCAGCCGTCCGCCGCCGGCGAAGGGCTCCAGCACGGCGCGGCACTTGTCCATGAAGAGAACCTCGTAGTCGCGCTTGATCCGCTCCAGCTCCGGCGAGCTGGCGAGGGCCGCGACCACCCCGGGAATCTCCCGGCCTTGTTGCATCACGCAGTCGACATAGGCGCGGGCGATGACGTCAGCGCGCCCCTCCAGGGTCGCCTCGCTCGCTTCCAGGGCAGCCTCCATCAGCGCCGTCTGGCGCAGGTCGTAATCCTGGTAGAGCGCCGCCAGCAGGCCGGCGCGGGTGCCGAAGTGGTCATAGACCACCGGCTTGGTCACCCCGGCCTGCTCGGCCAGGCGACCGAGGGTCAGCGCCTCGGTGCCTTCTTCGCGGACCAGCCGCCAGGCCACCTCGAGCAACTGGCGCTGGCGCTCGTCGCGGGACAGGCGGCGGCGTGGCGACGGGTCGTCTGGGGAGTGCATTGACATAGATAACCTACTAAAAGTAACTTACTAAAGGTAACCTACAAAAGGTAGGTTTTACCCAGACTATCGACTTGCCCCCCTTCCCGCAATTCCCGGAGGAATTCGCCCATGCATGCCCTGATCGTCGTCGCCCATCACCATCCTCGCTCTCTCACCCACGCCCTCGCCGCCCACATCGCCGAAGGCGTAGTCCGCGCCGGCCATTCCGCGGAAACCGCCGATCTGGCGGCGGAAGGCTTCGAGCCGCGCTTCGGCCTGGCCGACCACGCCGTGCATCGCGGCCAGGCGTCGCCTCCCGCCGACGTCCTCGCCGAGCAGGCGCGCATCGATCGCGCCGATACCCTGGTGCTGGTCTACCCGATCTACTGGTGGTCGATGCCGGCCCTGCTCAAGGGCTGGATCGATCGCGTGTTCTCCAATGGCTGGGCCTTCGACTACAGCATCGGCGGCGACCTGCGGAAAAAGCTGCAGCGCCTGCGCGTGGTGCTGGTCGGTGTCGGCGGCGCCGATGCCGACACCTTCGAGCGGCACGGCTACGCCGGGGCGATGCGCACCCAGATCGACCATGGCATCTTCGATTACTGCGGCGCACGGGTGGTCCGTTCCGAACTGTTGCTGGAATCGGAGAGCGCCGATCCAGCCGCGCACCTGGAGCAGGCTCGGCGAATCGGCGCCGAGCTGTTCGCCAGTGCCCGGCGGCCGATGCCGGCCTGAGCCCGCCGCAGGCGACTCAGGCACGTGGCATGTGCTTGGTCACGCAATGGATGCCGCCGCCTCCGGCGGCGATGGGATCGATGTTCAGCTGGACGATGTCCCGCCCCGGATACAGGCGGCCCAGCAATTCCCCGCAGTGGCGATCGGCGCTGGCGTCGCCGAACTGCGGGGCAATCACCGCGCCGTTGATCGGCAGGTAGTTGATGTAGCCGGCGGCGAAGTCCGGGTTGTTTCGCGAGTAGTCGCGGCGCGGCTTCAGGGGCGGCGACAGGGTATGCACCTGCAGCGCGCGACCGTCGGCGTCGGTGGCTGTGCGCAGGATCTCCAGGTGTTCGCGGGTCACGGCGTAGTCGTAGGAGTCCGGGTCGTTGTCGAGATTGGCGATGACCACGCCCGGCCTGACGAAGCGCGCATAGAAGTCGACATGCGCATCGGTGATGTCCCTGCCGCGGATACCCGGCAGCCAGACGATCTTGCGCAGGCCGAGCAGGGCTTTCAATTCGGCCTCGACCTGGCCCTTGTCCATGCCGGGGTTGCGATTGTCGTTGAGCCAGCAACTTTCGGTGAGGATCGCCGTGCCACGCCCGTCCACTTCGATGCCGCCGCCCTCGCCGGTCAGTTGGCTGGCGATGTAGCGGACCTCCAGTCGCTCGCTTAGCACGCCGGCGACGCGGCTATCGTTGCCGGCCTGCTGCTTGCCGCCCCAGCCGTTGAAGTTGAAATCCACCAGGCCCGCTTCGCCCTCCCCGTTCAGCACGAAGCAGCCGCCGTAGTCGCGGACCCAGATATCGTCCAGCGGCAACGCCAGGTAGTCGATGTTGGCGCCGCCGCATGCGCGGCGCGCCGCGGCCTCCTGCGCGGGCCGGCAGAGCAGCGTGACCGGCTGGTAGCGGGCGATGGTCCTGGCCAGCAGGGCGACGCTGCGATTCACGTCCTCGGCCAGGTCCTTCCAGATCGACGGGGACGCGGCATAGGCAAGGAACACCCGTTCCTGCGGCAGGTGCTCGTCGGGCATGTGCCAGTGATCGGCCGCCGCCTGTCCACGCGGCGAGCCGAACTCCAGGCCGAGCGTGAGGGCGGCACCGAGGCCGGCGCTGGCGCCGAGTCGCTGGAGGAAATGTCTGCGGGTCATCATTTCGGGTCCTCGGGAACGGGATCGGAACGGGTGGTCTTGAAGGTAGTCCAGGCGCGCATCCGCGCCCGCATGTCGCGCTGCGGGATGTCCTGGCCGGGAAACAGCCGGGCGTAGGTCGCCGCGTCCGGATAGATGTCCGGGTTGTCGCGCATGTCGGCGGATACCAGGGCCCGCGCCCCGGCGCTGGAGGTCGGGTAGCCGGTAGCGCTGCTGATCGCGGCCATGTTCTGCGGGCGCATGATGAAGTTGATCAACGCATAGGCATATTCCGGGTGCTGCGCGTCGACCGGAATCGCCATGCTGTCCATCCACAGAGACGTGCCTTCGCGCGGCACCCGGTAGACGAAGCGCAGTGCCTTGCCGGCTTCGTCGGCGGCGCGCTGGGCCTGGATCGCATCGCCGCTGTAGCCCAGCGACAGGCAGATCTCCTCGTTCACCAGTTGCGCCACCGGCTGCGACTGGAACTTGCGAATGTAGGGCTTGATGCGCTGCAGCAAGGCCAGCGCGGCGGCCAGGTCCTGCGGCTTGCCGCTGCGCGGATCGCGCCCCAGGTAATGCAGGGCCAGCGCCAGCACTTCGTCCGGCGAGTCGATCAGGGAAATCCCGCAGTCGGCGAATCTCGCCGCCAATTCCGGCTTGAACAGCAGGTCGAGGCTGTCCAGCGGAGCGTCGGCCAGGCGCCGTTCGATCTGCTCGCGGTTGAAGGTCAGGCCGATGGTGCCCCAGGTGTAGGGCACCGCGGCGTTGCGCGAACGCGCGTAGCGGGCTTGCAGTTCGCGTAGGCCCGGCTCGATCTCGTCGAGATGCTCCAGGCGCCGGGGGTCGAGCTTCTGCAGGGCGCCGGCGCGCATCAGCCGCTCGGCCACGGTATCGCCGGGAAAGATAAGGTCGTAGCCGCTGTTCCCCGACATCAACTTGGCCTCGAGGGTCTCGCTGCTGTCCATCACGTCATAGACCACGCGGATGCCGGTTTCCCGGGTGAACGCGGCGAGGGTATCGGGCGCGAAGTAGTCGGCCCAGTTATACAGGCGCAGCACTTTCTCTTCCGCCTGGGCCACGCCCAGGCCCAGGAGCAGCGCGGCGAGCAGCGGTCGCGCGGAACGTTTCATGGGGACACCTCCCAGGCGTGTCGGCTGGCCGGGTCACGCCCGTCCAGGCTCATCAGCGGGCCATACAGCTCTGGCCGCCGGTCACGATAGACACCCCAGGCCAGGCGTTCTTCGCCTATCGCCTCGAGGTCGAGGCCACAGACCAGCACCGCCTCCTCGTCGCGGCCGGCCGCGGCGAGCAAGGCACCCTTGTGGTCGGCGATGAAGGACGAACCGTAGAACCGCATGGCCAGCGCCGGGTCGCCGCAAGCGACCTCGCGGCCGATCCGGTTGGCAGCCACCAGCGGTACCAGGTTGGCGGCGGCCTGGCCGCGCTGGGCGATCTGCCAGTGATCGCGGGAATCCAGCTGCGCGGCGCCAGGCTCGGAGCCGATGGCGGTGGGAAACAGCAGCACCTCGGCGCCCAGCAGCGCCAGGCAGCGCGCGGTCTCGGGAAACCACTGGTCCCAGCAGATGCCGACGCCGATACGGCCGACCGCGGTGTCCCAGACGCGAAAGCCGCTATCCCCCGGACTGAAATATTCCTTTTCCTGGTAGCCGATGGCGTTGGGGACGTGGGCCTTGCGGTAGACGCCGAGCAACCGGCCATCGGCGTCGGCCACCGCCAGCGAGTTGAAGCGCGCGTTGCCGGCGCGCTCGTACCAGCTGAGCGGCAGGACTACGCCAAGCTCCCGCGCCAGGCTGGAAAAGCGCGCCAGCACCCGGCTGCCACGGAAGGTTTCGGCGAGGCGCAGATAGCGATGGTCCTGCTCGATGCAGAAGTACGGGGTGGCGAACAGCTCCTGCAACAGGACCAGTTGCGCGCCCCGGGCAGCCGCTTCGCGGACCAGGCGCTCGGCGCGGTCGAGATTGTCGTCGAGATTCCAGCTACAGGCGAACTGGGTAGTGGCCAGGGTCAGGTGGCGCATCGCTCACCTCCGCGCCGGCCAGGCCGGCTGCTGCTGGGTGATGCAATGCACGCCGCCGCCGCCGTGGGCCAGGTGGTCGATGCGCACCGGCACCACCTCGCGAGCGGGGAAGGCCCGGGCCAGGGTCGCGGCGGCCGCGTCGTCGGCGGCGACACCGTAGGCCGGCATGATGATCGCGCCATTGGCGATATAGAAATTGGTGTAGGAGGCACAGAACACCCCCTCCTCCGGAGCCACTTCGCCGGCATCGAACAGTTCGATCAGCTCGAAACGCCGACCGCGGGCGTCGAGCGCCAGCTCCAGGGCGCGACGGTTCTCCCGCACCACCTCGGCGTAGGCGGAGGTGGTGTCGCGGGTGGCGTCCAGCAACAACGCGCCGGGCCGGGCGAAGGCACAGACGCCGTCGACATGGCCATCGGTCATGTCGCCTGTGACCCGGTCGGGATCGCCGGGCAGCCAGATGGTCCTGGTCACGCCGAGCAGGCGGGCGAACAATGCCTCGATCTCGGCCTTGCTCAGGCCAGGGTTGCGATTGGCATTGAGCAGCACGGACTCGGTGGTGATCAGCGTGCCCTCGCCGTCCACGTGGATGGCCCCGCCCTCGTTGGCCAGCGGCACGCCGAAACACTCCAGGCCGAGGCCATCGAGAATCCGCCGCGCCAGGCTGGCGTCCTGCGCGTAGGCGGACTTTCCACCCCAGGCGTTGAAACGCCAGCTGACACCGGCCAACCCGAGTTGCGGATGGCAGACGAAACTCGGTCCGGAATCGCGGCACCAACTGTCATCGATGGCCAGCTCGATGAGTTCGACATTGCCCGCGCACAGCTCCCCGGCCCTGTCCAGCGCGGCGGGGTCGACCACCAGTTTCACCGGTTCGAAACGCGCGATGGCGTTGGCCACTGCGGCGAAGTCCTGTTGTACGTCCGCCAGGCTCACGCCCCATTCGGACTCCCAGAGCATCCGATTGTGCGGAAAAGCCATCCAGGTGGCGGCATGGGGAGTCCATTCGGCGGGCATGCGCCAGCCTGTGTCGAGCGTATTCATGGGTCGGCTTCCAGTAAGTATTTTTTATCTGGCGGAATAGGCGTGGATTGCCTGAAGAGATGCTATGGCTAGGCATCAGGCTCAACAAACGATAAATTCTGCGCAAACCTAATTAGCCCGGCTTATCAGCAATGCTCAAACACTGGCCCCCACTGAATGCCCTTCGTGGCTTCGAAGCCGCCGCCCGCCTCGGCAGCTTCCACAAGGCCGCCGAGGAGCTGCACCTCACCCAGTCGGCGATCAGCCAGCAGATCCGCAGCCTGGAAGGCTATCTCGAGCAACCGCTGTTCTTTCGCAACGGACGCAAGGTGAGCCTGACCGACGCTGGCTTCGATCTGCTCAGCACCACCCAGTCCCTGCTCCAGCAACTGGCCGCGGGGGTCCGTCGCCTCGACCAGTACCGCAAGCCCAACCAACTGGTGGTCAATACCACCCCGGCCTTCGCCCGCCACTGGCTGGTGCCGCACCTGGGCGATTTCCATCGCCGTCACCCACAGGTGGACCTCTGGCTATTGACCACCGACGAGGTACCCGAGATGGCCAGCCAGACCATCGACGTAGCCATCCGCGACGACCTTTGCGCCCAGGCCGAATGCAGCTTTCGCTCGCTCCTCGAAGACCGCCTCTACCCCGCCTGCCATCCCGACCTGCTGGCGCTGCCGGCGGAACGGCGCGGCACCCTGCACGGCGAGCGCGAAATGGACTGGAGCCACTGGCAGGTACAGGGCGGCGCGGACGTTGGCCAACGCAGTGCCGGCCTGAACTTCTCCGACCCCGGACTGCTGCTGGAGGCCGCCACCCAGGGCCTCGGCATCGCGCTGGTCAGCCAGTTGCTGGCCGCACCCGCGCGAGCCGCCGGACAGTTGGTCGCGCTCTGCGAACAGAATGTCCGCGGGCCCGAATGGGCCTGGCTGGTGCACCGCGACAGCGAACGCAACAGCCTGACCCGGGCATTCTGCCAATGGCTGGAAGAAACCATTGGCGGAGCATCGCGCACAGCCCCCGGACGGCGCGGATAACGCTCACTCCAGGTGCATGGCGAAACCGACCCGCTGCGGGGTGAGTTCGTCGCGCAGGTCAGCGCCGGGATCAGGTGGTCGCCGCCGTTCTGCCGGCGGAACGGGATCGGCGCGCAGCGCTGCAGGTCATCGAGGCGCCGGCCGCGCCGTTCGATCCGACGCAGTCGCGGCATACCTGGCGCGTCGCCGCCACCGACTACGCCGAGTCGGCGATCCTCCTGCCGATCCTCGCCAGTCTTCGCCGCCAGGCGCCGGGCAGTCGCCTGGCGGTGCTGGACCTGGCGCCGGCGCGAATCGTCAGGCATGCGGAACGCGGCGATACGCTTCGGTCGTCGCCGCGGTTTGACGCACCGTTGCGCTTTGCCCAAGCTAGCGGGCTTCGATCAACCACCAGGAAGTCCTTGGCGTGAAGTTTCCGTTCCATCCCTGGCGCCGCCTGCTGCTCTGCGCGCTCCCTTTCGCCGCCCTGCTGACGGCATGCGACGACGGCAAGAAAGAGCCCCCGCCCAAACCCGCCGAAGTCACCACCTACAACAGCGTGCCCTGGGACGCCCTGCCGGCCACCAGCGACGCCGACCTGCTCGCCGGCTTCAATGCCTGGCGCTCGGCCTGCGCGCGGCTGGCCAAGGACCCGGTATGGGGCGAGCCCTGTGCGAGCGCCACGACGGTCGCCGCCGATCCGACGGCTGTGCGCGCGTTCCTCCAGGAGCGGATGCAGGTCTATAGCCTGCGTTCCTCCAGCAACGGCGACCAGGGCCTGATCACCGGCTACTACGAACCGGTCTACCACGGCAGCCTGAGCCAGGGCGAAAAAACCCCGGTGCCGGTCTACGGCGTACCGGACGACCTGGTGGTGGTCGCGCTGGAAAGCGTCTACCCGGAACTCAAGGGCAAGCGCCTGCGCGGACGCCTGGAAGGCCGGGTGCTGAAACCCTACGACGACGCCGCGACGATCCGCGACAACGGCTCCAGCGCGCCGGTGCTCGCCTGGCTGGGCGACCCGATGGACCTGCAGTTCCTGCAGATCCAGGGTTCCGGGCGCATCCAGCTGGAAGACGGCCGGCAACTGCGCATCGGCTACGGCGACCAGAATGGCCACCCGTACAAGCCGGTCGGCCGCTGGCTGGTCGAGCAGGGCCTGGTGCCGAAGGAAGAGATCAGCATGAAGCGCATCCGCGACTGGGCCGAGGCCAATCCGCAGCGGGTCTCCGAACTGCTGGCGAGCAATCCCAGCTTCGTGTTCTTCAGCCTGCGCCCGGACAGCGACGAAGGTCCGCGCGGCTCGCTGAACGTACCGCTGACCGACGGCTACAGCGTAGCCATCGACCGCAAGGTGATTCCGCTGGGCAGCCTGATGTGGCTGTCCACCACTCGCCCTGACGACGGCAGCGCGGTGGTCCGTCCGGTGGCGGCCCAGGATACCGGCGGGGCCATCGTCGGCGAGGTCCGCGCCGATCTGTTCTGGGGCACCGGCGACGCCGCCGGCGAACTCGCCGGACACATGAAGCAGCCGGGCCGGCTCTGGCTGCTATGGCCCAAGGGTGCGCCGCTGCCCGCCTCCTGAAAACCTCCGGCCGGTGCCTACGCACCCGGCCGGGACGGCTGGCCAACGCAACGCCAGCGAGCGCCCGACACCGCCGACCAGCATCGACGGCGCCGGGCGCGCTTGCGGCAGCAACCATTCAAGCGATGAATGACGCCGCAGAATCTTCTGTGATGATCGCCGCGCCAGCCGGACCTCCGCGCCTCGCCGCAGCGGCCAGGCCCCCCGACACCACCTGTCCGTGCTACCCCCGGCAGGCGTAGCCGCGGCCGCCTGCCTCGGCAAAAAGCCATCAGCCGGCGCGCTTCGACACCCCTCATACCGCCCTTTCGCCAACTACCAATTCTCATAGTTGTGAGGGGAAATTTGTATCTTATTTTAAATACCCACGAAACATATAAAAACACACACAGCGAAACACTTCGGAAACCCAACGCAAGGTGGAAGTGCAATGCGTGACCGTGAATCCATTCTCATCGCTTTTCTCTCTTTCCTGACGATAAGACTGCATGGCAGCAGTTGACTGCCCTTGAGTCGACGGCACTCCGTATTTCCATAACGTTTTTTCCGGGCAAGGCGCCTCGACGCTTGCCGCTCGCGTGAGCGAGCCGGTGGGCGGCGGACGACTGGCAGTTCCCGGGAAGACTCGGCCGCCGTCCTTACGAAAAACCAAAAACCCTTCATTTAGCCGAAGAAGCCGGCAGATGGACTCATTTTTTCGAAAAAAGGCGATCGCCAGAATGTCCCAGAACTCCCTGCTCGACCTGTACGCGCACCCAACGGTGGTGGCCCGCTTCAGCGAAATGGCAGCGCTTCATCCCCATCGCGAAGCCATCAGGGACCGTTTCGGAAGTGTCGACTATCGGAAACTCCTGCATAGCGCCGAACAACTTTCAGACTATCTTCTCGAGCATTATCCGCAGCCGGGAGTTTGTCTTGGAGTGTACGGCGAATATTCTCGGGAAAGCATTGTCTGCCTGCTCGCCATACTATTATCCGGCCATCACTACTTATATATAGACCTGAAACAACCGGCGGCCTGGAATGCAGAGTTGTGCCGGCAGGTCGACTGCCGCCTGATCCTCGACTGCTCGACCACGCCGACGCCCGCCAACGGTCTTCCCTGCGTCCCGGTCAGGCACCTGCCTGCCGCTCCAGCCTCGGTCGCCCGGCCATGCTTCGCGGCGGACCAGATCGCCTACATCAACTTCTCCTCGGGCACCACCGGCCGCCCGAAAGCCATCGCCTGCACCCACGCCGGCATTACCCGTCTGTGCCTGGGCCAGTCGTTCCTCGCGTTCGCTCCGCAGATGCGCTTCCTGGTCAACTCGCCGCTGTCCTTCGATGCGGCGACCCTGGAGATCTGGGGCGCGCTGCTCAACGGCGGCTGCTGCGTGCTGAACGACCTCGGCCCCCTCGACCCGGGCGTGCTGCGCCGGCTGATCGACGAGCGCGGAGCCGACAGCGCCTGGCTCACCGCCTCGCTGTTCAACACCCTGGTGGACCTCGACCCGGACTGCCTCGGCGGCCTTCGCCAGTTGCTCACCGGCGGCGACATCCTCTCGGTGCCGCACGTGCGCCGGGCGCTGCTGCGGCATCCGCGACTGCACCTGGTGAATGGCTACGGACCGACGGAGAACACCACCTTCACCTGCTGCCATGTCGTCACCAACGACGACCTCGAGGAAGACGACATCCCCATCGGCAAGGCCATCGCCGGCACCGCGGTGCTCCTGCTCGACGAGCACGGACAGGAGATCGCCGAGCCCGACCGGGCCGGGGAGATCGTCGCCTTCGGCGCCGGCCTGGCGCAGGGTTATCGGAACGATGCGACGCGCACCCGCGCCAGCTTCGTCGAGTTGCCCTATCGCGGCCGCCTGCTGCGTGCCTACCGTACCGGCGACCGCGCTCGCTACGACGAGCAGGGTCGGCTGCGCTTCATCGGCCGCGGCGATGGCCAGGTCAAGCTGAACGGCTATCGCCTCGACCTCCCCGCCCTGGAACAGCGCTTGCGCCGCCAGCCGGGCATCCTCGACTGCGCCCTGCTGGTCCGCGAGCGCAACGGCGTCAAGCAACTGCTCTGCGCCTGGACGGGAAAAGCCGACGCCAGCCCGCAGGCCCTGCTCCGCCAACTGCCCACCTGGCAGCGCCCGCATGCCTGCGTCCGGGTCGAGGCCTTGCCCTTGACGGCGCACGGCAAGCTGGACCGCGCCGCCCTGCTGCGCCGCCTGGAAGAACCGCTGGAGCGCTGCGCCAGCGCGCTCGATCCCGACCAACGCGGCTGCGCGCAGCTGTGGAGCGAATTGCTGGGTTGCGAGGTCGGCGCCGCCGACCAGGATTTCTTCCTCTGCGGCGGCAACTCGTTGCTCGCCCTGCAACTGGTCGCCCTCTGTCAATCGGCAGGTGCGGGAGCAAACCTGGGACTCGCCGACTTGCAGGCAAACTCGCGCCTCGACCAGTTCAGCCGTCTCCTGCGCAGCCACGGCCTGGCGCCGGAGCGTCTGCTGGAACGGGCGGCGACGCCGGAGCAGCCGCTGGTGCTGTCGAGGAGCGCGGCATGAACGTCGGTCTCTCCGCGGAGGTGCGCTACCACTGGTTCCGCGAGCACCTGGTGGTGGTCGGCGATTGGCACCGCCTGTCCCCCTCCGAGCGCGACCGCCTGCGGCACCAACCGATGCCGGATGAGGCCGCGCAGTCCTTGCGCGTCGACCTGTCGCCCTGGTCCTGCGGGATGGTCTTCAGCGAGCTGCTCGGCGCCGACCTGACCCGCTTCGGCCTCTGCTACCTGGCTCCGGCCGAGGTGCCGGCATCCGACCTGACGCGCCTGGGTCGGCGCCTGCGCGAAGAGTTCCCGTTGCTCGACAGCCAGGTGGACAGCGGCGCGGAAGGTTTCGAACTGGTCGTCCACGGGCGGCCCGAGGAGAGCCCGGCGCTGGAAGTCGGCCCCTTCGCCGACGAAGACGCGCTCATCGCAGCGCTGCTGCAACACCCGCATTCCCTGTTCGAGCGCGGCCTGCTGCGACTGTTCCACGGGCGCTGCGGAGGACGTGCGCGCTGGGGCGTCTGGCTGCATCACCTGGTCGCCGACGCCGACTTCGCCAGCGTGCTGCTGGCCCGCCTGGCCGTGCTCAACGCCGACCCCACGACCGAAGCGGCGGCCCCCGAGTTCGGCTTCCTCCAGCAGCAATGGCGCCTGGAGCGCCAGCTGCGCGAGCGCAGGACCAGGCTGGAAGACTACTGGAGCGAGCGCGGCGAGGCGTTCCGTGAACTGGCGAGCCTGCCCTGGGCGGAGCGCGCCAGCCATTGCGAGGATTTCCGCTTGGCCGCCACGCCAGGAGACGGCGAAGCCGCCCTGCTGACCCGGCTCGCCTGCGCCCTGGCTCTCGCCCTGGCCAGCCAGGGCGCCACCGGCAAGGTCCTGGCGCTGACCCCGGTCAGCCTGCGCAGTCGCCGAGGCACGGCGGTTTCCGGTTGCTGGCTGAACCTGGTGCCGCTGTTGCTGGACGCCGCGATCGCCGAGGACACCTTCGAACGACACAGGCTCGAGGCCTTCGAGCACAGCCTGCTGCCGGCAGAGGCCATCGCCGAACGGGCCGGACTGCGCTATGCCGACGCCCAGGTGATGATCAATGTCATCGACCAGCCGTTCCGCAGCGCCGGGTTCATCCACCGGCCGACACTGAAGAGCCGCCTGCCGCTGACCCTGACCCTGGTCCGGCGCGACGACGGCGGCTGGGACGCCAGCCTGGCCAGCCGCTTCGGCCGCGAACGGACCCTGGCGCTGGCGGCGGCCATGGCCGAGGCGCTGCGCCCATGCTGATCCTGCTGCCTGACTTCATCGGCCACCCGAGCTGCTTCCGCGGGCTGCTGGCACGCCTCGGCGCAACGGACTGCCGGCCGGTCGACTACCACCGGCTGGATGCCTACGCCAGCATCGAAGCCCTCGCCAGCCAGGTACTCGACGGCCTGGCGGAAGAACCGGACTGGCTGATCGGCTATTCCTTCGGCGGCCTGGTCGGCTACGAGATGGCCCGCCAGTTGCCGGCCAGCCGCCTGCTGATGATCGACAGCCACCTGCCCTGGCCGGCCCTGCGGCGAATGCCTCCGAGCGAGCAATACCAGCGCTGGCTGAGCGCCGAGATGCGCGAATGGATCGCCCTGATGAGCGAGCTTGGCGAACTGCGCGAAGAGGTCCTGCTGCGCAATGTCGAGCTGTTCGGCCGCTGGCAGCCCCGCCATCGCCTCGCCCGCGCCAGCTGGGTGCGCTGCCGGGACGACGCCGGCCGCGACCCGGCCGCCGAACGCTGGTGCGACCTGATCGAGCAGCTCGACACCTTCCCCTGCGAGCGTCCGCACCACCTGGCCCTGCAGGACCCGGCGGTGATCGATTTCATCGTCCACACCGTCAGCAAGGAGTCCGTCCAATGAAACACTATCGGCAGGTGGTATCCCCGCAATTGCGCCAACAGGCGCTGGACTGGATCCTCGCCGCGGCGCAGCGGCCGGACCCGGCGCTGGAACCGGAATTCGACATCGCCGACGACGAGCGCCGCGAGGCGAAGAAGGTGCGCAACCTGCACCGCCACGATCCGCTCTTCTGGGACGACTGGTTCGCCCGTTCCGGGCTCGACGCGCTGGTCCGCGACCATCTGCGCAAGCCGCGCCTGCTGCGCCACGCGGCGTTCATCAAGCGCCATGCCGACGAGTCCTACATCCCGCTGCACCAGGACATCGCGCTGTGGGAGAAGCGCTACGAAAGCGCGCAGACCTTCTGGGTCGCCCTGACCCCATCGCGGAACGACAACGGCGGGATGTTCTATTACCCCGACGACCGCACCATCTTCCCCCACGAGTTCGACCTCGCCTACCCGATGTTCAAGTGCATCGACCTCCAGGCCAACGGCATTTCCCGCGAGCAACTGGTGGATGCCGAGCTGGACGCCGGCGACGTCCTGGTCTGGCCCGCCCGCACCGCACATGGCAGCCACAACAACCGCAGCGGCCAGCTGCGCATCGGCATGCCGATCGTCTTCGTCGACGACGACGAATTCCACCAACTGAATCGAGAGGACAGCATGAAAACCTGGATCGCTTCCAACCTGAAAAGCGTGTTCCCGGACGAGGCAATCACCGAGGACAACCTCGACCACTATCTTCCGCAGCTGTGCGACTACTCGCTGAAGATGGTCACCTTCCTCGCCCGTTTCTCCCGCCAGTTCGGCCATGCGCCGAAGATCCACGACTTCATCAGGGAGCCGCGGCTGGCGACGCTGTCGGCCTCGGACGCGGGAGCGAGACGATGATCCGGGTCATCGACTGCACCCTGCGCGAGGGGTGCCAGGCCCGCCAGTGCAGCTTCGACAGCGCGCAGTCGGTCCAGCTGGCGAGGGAAATCGCGGCGCTGGGGGTGGATATGATCGAGTGCGGCCACCCGCGGATTTCCGCGGACGAACGCGAGCGGGTACGCGCCGTGGTGGCGGCGGTTTCCACGCCGGTGCTGGCCCACGCCCGGGCGCGCCGGGAGGATATCGACGCGGTGCTGGAAACCGGTGCCCAGTGGGTCGGGCTGTTCGCCTCGATCAACGCGATCTCGCTGGAAACCAAGTTCAAGGGCATGAACCGCGAGGAGGTGCTCGAACTGTTCCACGACGCGATCCGCTACGCCCGCGAACGCGGCCTGCGGGTCCGGGCCACGGTGGAAGACGCCGCGCGCACCTCGGTCAGCGACCTGGTCAGCATGATCGCCACCGCGCGCGACGCCGGCGCCGATCGCATCTGCTTCGCCGACAGCGTCGGCATCCTGCTGCCGGACGAGACCTTCGACGTGCTCTCTCTGCTGCGCCACGAGTTCCCCGACGTGGTCTTCGAGTACCACGTGCACAACGACCGCGGCCTGGCCCTGGGCAACACCCTGGCGGCGATCCAGGCCGGGGTCCAGTGGCACTCGGCGAGCTGCAACGGGATCGGCGAACGCGCCGGGATCACCGATACCTTCCAGTTGCTGACCCTGCTGCACACCAAGTTCGCCGCCGACCGCTTCAACCTGAAGAACGTCCTCGCGGTCTCCGAGCTGGTCGAGGCGCACAGCCGGATCAAGCGTTCGCCGATGCACCCGGTGGTCGGCGAGAACGCCTTCGTCCATGTCGCCCGCCTGCACCAGCTGGCCATGCAGGAAAACCAAGACGCCTACAGCGCCTTCGATCCGGAACTGATCAACGGCCGCGTCTCGCTGCAACGCTACACGCCGATGCACCGCCAATCCCTATTCCTCACGCCTTTCGAGAAGTCCGCCAGCGAACTGAAGTACCACCGCCACGGCCCCGGCAAGCGCTTCGTCATGCTCGACCGGCGCCTGCTCGACGGCTCGCCGTTCTACTTCATCGCCCGCCAGTTCCACGACGTCGGCGACGGCGGGCCGGGCCACGTCGACAGCCACGTACACAACTGCGACTCGGTGTTCCTGTTCCTCGGCAGCGACGAGGACTACCGCGGCCTGGAGGTGGAAGTCCTGCTCGGCGGCCAACTGCGCCGTTTGCAGAGCCCGGCCAGCGTGTTCATCCCCGCCGGCGTCGAGCACAGCTACCGCTACCTCGGCGGCAGCGGCACCTACATCAATTTCGTCCACAAGGGCGATTACCACGAGAGCCTACTGGAGATTACCCAATGAAGCAGTTCGACAAGCACGCAGACGCCTACAACGTGGTCCGCGGCAAGATCGCCTATCCGGATTCGCTCTACCGCAACCTCGCCGAACGCGCCCCGGCACGCGAAGCGGCGCTGGACATCGGCTGCGGTAACGGCGTCTCGACCGTCCGCCTGCAACCCTGGTTCCGCTACGTGGAAGGCAGCGACCTGGGCGAGGCGCTGATCGCCAAGGCCCGCGAGAACTACCCGGAGATCCGCTTCAGCGTGTCGCCGGCGGAAACCTTCGCGCCGCAACGCCGCTTCGACCTGGTCACCAGCGCCACCTCCTTCTACTGGATGGACCGCAAGCAGGTGCTGACGCGCATGGCCGACTGGCTGACACCCGGCGGGCTGTTCTGCGCCTACAAGTACGACTTCCCGATCGCCTACGGGCCGCTGCGCGACTTCATCGAGCACGAACTGGTGAACAAGTGGGCCAAACACCGCGACCCGCGCCTGACCCGCTATGACGACACCCTGGAGATCATGGGCAGTTGCCCGCACCTGCGCGACTGCCGCCGCGAAGTGTTCGCCAACATCATCTTCCTCAGCCCGGAGGAGGTCGCGCTGTTCTTCCTCTCCACCAGCTACGTGACCCGCTACATCGAGCAGGAAGGCGGCGAAGACTACGCCGACCGCTTCATCGCCGCGGTGCGCGAGATCGAGCGCGCGCCGCAGGTGGCGGTGAACTTCGACATCCACGCCTTCACCGCGCTGAATCGCTGAGGAGCCGGCATGAGCAGCCTCCCCGTACCCGTATCGCTCGACAGCACCCTCCGCCATCTCGGCAGCGCCGACCCGCGGCGGCCGTTCCTGATCGACGCCCGCGAGCCGGAGCGACCGCTGGAATACACCTGGGGCGACGCCGACCGCCAGGTCGACGCCCTCGCCGAGCAGATCGCCGCGCATGCCTGCCGCAGTGTCGGCGTGCTGCTCGACAACAGCTACCGCAACCTCTGCCTGATCTATGCGGTCATGCGCGCGGGCAAGCATCTGGTGCTGATCGATCCCGAGTGGGGGGAGGCCGCGAAGCAGGCCATCGTCGACGAGATGCGCCTGGAAGCGCTGGCCAGCGAACATCCGCTCGAGGGCGCGCTGGCCGGGCTGCGCCTGGCGCTGGACTTCGAGCGCAGCGCGACGCGCCGGCTCGACCGCGCCGCGCACAGCCACATGATCCTGTTCACCTCGGGCACCACCGGCCAGCCGAAAGGCATCGAACTCAGCCAGCAGGCCATGCTCCATGCCTACCGCATCGGCCGCGACTGCCTGGGCATCGGCGAGCACACGCGCTCCGGTTGCTTCTACCGGATCAGCGGCCTGGGCATCCTCGGCATCAATTTCCTCTTCCCGCTGCTGTACGGCGGCAGCGCGGTGCTCCTGCCGCTGCACTGCTGGGCCGACAGCGAAGGCTTCTGGGAATACGTGGAACGCTTCGGCATCAGTTTCCTCTACCTGGTGCCGCCGGTGGTCAACCACATGGTCAAGGAAGGCTCCCCGCCGCCGCGCCGCTTGCCGTTGCAGCGCCTGCTCTGCGTCGCCGGCTCGGCGCGCCTGGACGCCGACCTGCAGGCGGCCTTCCAGCGCGACTACGCGGCGCTGGCGAACATCTACGGCCTCAGCGAGTGCGGCTTCGCCTTCCTCTTCGGCAAGCGTCGCGGCGACGCGTTCGACAACTCGGTGGGACCGGCCGTCGGCCTGGAACTCAAGCTGACCGACCCCGACGGCCGCCCGCTGGAGGGCAGCGGCGAACGCGGGCGCCTGTGGGTGCGCACGCCGAGCCTGTTCTCCGGCTACGTCAACCGCCCCGACCTGACCGCCCAGGTGCTCGAGGACGGCTGGCTGAACACCCAGGACCTCGCCTACTTCGACGAGGACCGCTGCGTGCACGTCCTCGGCCGTTGCGACGGCACCATCAACAAGGGCGGCAACCTGTTCCACCTGAATGAATGCGAACGGGCGCTCAACGGCCTGGACGAGGTGATCGACGTCTGCTGCCTGAAGGTCGACTGCCCGCTCTATGGCGAAGACTATGTCGCCGTGATCCACACCGCGCCGCAGGTCGCGTTCGCCTTCCTGCCCTGGCTCCAGCAGCAGCTCGGCACCCTCCGCGCGCCGCAGCGCGTGGTGCTGTCGCACCAGGCCCTGCCGCTGAATGGCGCCGGCAAGCACGATCGCCGTGCGCTCGCCACGCTGCTGCAACGGGAAGCCTCGTGATGTGCGGCATCCTCGGTTACGTCGGCACCGGTTTCAGTGTCTCGCGCTTCGCCGGAGCGCTACGCCTGCTGGCCCATCGGGGTCCGTTCGGCGAGGGCATCGCGGCCCTGCCGAACGGCGCCATCGGTATGACCCGCCTGCCGATGTCCGGCGCCGCGGCGGTACCGCTGCCGCCGCAGGAGGGCCTGCGGCGGGTCGCCTACAACGGCGAGGTCTACCAGGCCGGCTGCGAAATCCATGGCGAGATCCGCCTGCTGCTCGACGGCTTGCAGCGCGGGGTACTGCCGGACGGCATGTACGCCCTCGCCAGCTGGGACCCGCAGACCCGGCAATTGACCCTGCTGCGCGACGAGTTCGGCATCAAGCCGCTGTACTACAGCTACCAGCCCGAGCGCGGCCTGCTGGCCTTCGCCTCCGAGCCGCGGGCGCTGCTGCACCTGCTCGGCGGCGCCCGTGCCGACGCCGAGGCGATCGCCCAGGTGGTCGCCGCCGGCGTGCCGCTGGAAGGCCAGACCCTGTTCCAGCAGGTCCGTCTGCTGCTGCCCGGCGAGGTGTTGCGCTTCGATCTCTCCCAGGAGCGTCCGCGCCTCTGCCAGCGCCAGCGGCTGGCCACCGCCCCGGCCAGCGAGGCGGACAGCCTCGACGAGCAGCTCGGTGAAACCCTCGAACGCTGCCGCCAGACCTTCCGCCCCTGCGCCCTGCTGGTCAGCGGCGGGGTCGATTCCAACCTGCTCGGCAGCTACCTGGACCCGCAGTTGCAACGCTTCCACCTGTGCCTGGAAGGCGACGAGGAAAGCCTGCTGCCACACCCTCGGCTGCAACGCTTCGAGCTGCGCCAGGAAGCCTTCATGCCGCTGCTGCGTCGCGCGGTCGGCAACTTCGGCGGGGCGACACGGATGTCCAGCCTGCTGATGTACCAGCGCCTGGCCGACGGTATCGGCGAGCAGGGCTATCACTGCGTGCTTCTCGGCGAAGGCGCCGACGAACTGTTCTGGGGCTACCCGCGCCATCTCGAACTCTGGCGCCGGCGCGACGCACCGGAACCGCGGCGCTTCGCCACCGCCTGGTTCGGCGAGTACCGGCGCAAGGCCGCGCTGCTGGCGGAACCGGCGGGCCGACGGGTCGCCGAGCGGATCGAGGAACTCGCCCACGAGGCCCTCGGCCAGGGCCTTGAGGCGGCGATCGGCCAGTTCGACCTGCACTACTCGCTGGAGCCGCTGCTGCGCCGCGCCGACCATCTGCTGATGTCGCGCACCATCGAAGCGCGCACCCCCTACCTGCATGGCGCCCTGGCGCAGCGCGCCGGGCGCCTCCAGCGGATCGTCGGCGACACCGCCAAGGCACCGCTGGTGGCGCTCCTGGAGCAGCGCGAGAAACGCTGGCAGGCGCAGCCGAAACGGCATTTCCGCCTGCCGTTCGAACGGTGGCCGCAGGCCCTCGGGGAAATGCGCCGGCACCTCGCCGAACGCCTGCCGGCGCTCCACGACCTCGGCCTGGAAGGCCTGGATGCACCGAGCGTCGCGGCGCTGCCCGGCGACCAATTGTTCACCCTCACCACCCTGTCGCTCTGGCAGCAGGAATACGGAGCCTCGCTATGACAACCATCCATCGTCGCCCCGCGCCCTGGCGGGGCAACGCGGTGTTCTGCGCTTCGGCCGCTTTCGCCGCCGGCCTGGAAACGCTGTTCGCGCGCCTGCTGGAGCGGCGTCCCGCGGATAGCGCGGAGGCTCTCCTGCGCCAGCGCCTGCATCACGAACTGGAGCATGGAAGCGGCGTGCTGCTGCACGATTCCGCGCTGCTGCGCGGACTCGCCGAGGACGAATTCCAGCGGGTGTTCCGCGCATTCTGCCAATGGCTGGGACGCACCGTGGCGATCAACCGCAACGGCGAGTACCTCAAGGAAGTGCGCGACCTCGGTCTGCGCGACGCCCGCGACGCGCCGCAGCGCGGCCACCTGACCAGTCAGGAACTGGCCTTCCACTCCGATCGCGCCGACCTCACCGTGCTCGCCTGCTGGTCGCCGGCACGCCGGGGCGGCGCCTTCCGCATCCGTTCCTCGGCCGACGTCCTCGCCACCCTGGAAGCCGCCAATCCGGCCTGGCTGCCCCTGCTCGGCCAACCGATCCCCCACGACCTGCGCGACGAAGGCGACGCCGACTACGCGCTGGTGCCGCTGCTCACGGAAACCCCACGGACCTTCGTCTTGCGCTATATCCGCAAGTTCAACGAATCGGTGACGCGCCACGGGCTAAGCCTCGCCCCGCAGGTGCGAAGCATGCTCGACGGCCTGGACGAGGCGATCGAACGCGCCGACGGCTATGCCGAACTGGACTTCAGCAAGGGCATGCTGGTGCTGGTGAACAACCACACCACCCTGCACGCGCGCACCGAGTTCAGCGACGACGAGCGGCAGCGCCGCTGCCTGCTGCGCTGCTGGCTGAGCAGCGAGTTCACCCGCGAACTGCCGGAAAGCTTCCTGCCGCTGTTCCACCAGGTAGCCGCCGGCAGCCTGCGCGGCGGCATCCGTCCCCTCGCCCAGGAGCCCCGCCCGTGAGCGACAACACCTTCAGCGTGCAACGCTTCCGCGCCCTGCCGACGGAAATTCACGTGATGCTCGTCGGTACGCTGCTGACCCGCGGCGCCTACTTCATGGTCTGGCCGTTCCTGGCACTGCTGCTGTGGCGCGAGTTCCGGCTGTCCGCCAGCGCCATCGGCCTGCTGCTGGCGCTGGCGACCGTCTGCGGCGCGCTCAGCGGCATCTACACCGGCTGGCTGTCGGATCGTTTCGGGCGCAAGCGCCTGAT
Source organism: Pseudomonas sp. CP-1 (assembly GCF_021213715.1). Lineage (NCBI taxonomy): Bacteria > Pseudomonadati > Pseudomonadota > Gammaproteobacteria > Pseudomonadales > Pseudomonadaceae > Pseudomonas > Pseudomonas sp. CP-1. The sequence continues at coordinate 592,218 of NZ_JAJQKY010000001.1, read as the reverse complement.
CTTCTTCGGCACCAGTCTCAGCGGACTTTCCTTCGTGTTGCTGGGCTTCAGCGGCCAGCCGCTGTCCTACGGACTGGCGATCTCCGGGGTGAGCATCGGCTGCGCCCTGCTCGAATCGAGCTGCAAGGCGCTGATCGGCGACCGCGTCGAGGATCGCCGCTCGCGGGAACTGGCGCTCTACTGCCGGTACTTCCTGATCAACCTGGGCGCCGCCCTCGGCCCGCTGATCGGCCTGACCCTCAGCGTCGCCGCCCAGGCCGGCACCTTCCTGGTCACCGCGCTGGTCTACTTCTGCTACGGCCTGCTGCTCTGGCGCCTGCTGCACCACCTCGAACTGAAGCGGCGCAGCCTTGCCCCGCGATCCTCGACCGGGTTCCTCGAAGCCTGCCTGAGCATGGCCCGGCATCGCGCCTTCACCCTGCTGTTGCTGTGCAACATGCTGGCCGCGCTGATCTACGCCACCTTCGATTCGACCCTCGTGCAGTACCTCACCCGCAGCGGTCTGCCCGACGTGGTCAACAGCATCGCCCTGCTGGTGACCATCAACGCGCTGACCATAGTGGTCGCCCAGTTTCCCCTCCTCCGCCTGCTGGAAAACACCGGCACCGGCGGCCGCCTGATGCTCGGCATGCTGCTCATGCTCCTGGCCCAGCTAGGCTTCGCCTGGACCCCGGTGACCCTGTTCGCCGGCCTGGCGCTGGCCACGGTGGTGCTCAGCCTCGGCGAACTGATCGTGTTCCCGACCTTCAGCGTGGAGGTCGACCAACTGACCCCCGACGACTTGCGCGGCAGCTATTTCGGCGCGGCCAATCTCTACAGCCTCGGCACCGCGCTGGCACCGCTGTACGGCGGGATCATGCTCGACCATGCCGGCAGCCAGGCGCTGTACCTCGGCCTGGCCGCGCTGTGCGGGGTGATCATGCTGCTGCAGGTCGGCGCAGTCGGCCTGCGCCAGGCCGAGCGGGCCGGCGGATGAGCGGCGCGCTGCTGGTCTCGGGATTTTTCCTGCGCCGCTCCGCCTGGTCCGTGGAAGGCGCCGGCTGGCGAAGCTGCGACCATCTGCGCGACGCGCCCGGATGCGACCTGGCGCATTGGCTGGACCAGGCCGCCGCCACGCTGGCCGGCGAGGAGCGGGTGATACTCTGCGGCCACAGCTTCGGCGGCTACCTGGCGCAATGCCTGGCGGCCCGCCTGGGCGAGCGCGCCGCGCACCTGTACCTGTTCAGCGCGCTGGTCAGCGAGGGCGGCGGCGCGCTGGAAAGCTACCAGGACAGCGGCCAGGACAATCTCCTCGGGCTATGCCGCCTCGACCCGCTCGGAGGGCGGGTCCGCCTGGAAGACCGCGCCGGCTTCCTCGAACTGCTCGGCGCCGAGGTGCCGACCAGCGCCAGCGAGCCAGCGCAATTGCTGATCGACTCGCCACGGCAGACTCGTCCAGCCTGCCCGGTCACCTACGTGGTGGCGGCCGCCGACCGGCTCAGCCCGCCGTCGCTGCAACGTTCCTTCGCCCGTCGCCTGGACGCTCGGGTGCGGGAATACCCGGGCGGGCACCTCGCCGCACTGGCGGACCCGCGCTTCCTTCGCGCCCTGATCGAATCTAATAATTAGATAGATAAATCCGAAAATACGCGCTTTTTTATCGCAATGATCTGACGGATGATGACCCCATCAACCGCCCGCACCCTCGCGCAAACGAGCGGCGACGGGCCCAATGGAGATCCGATCATGATCGAACGTCGTCCCTTCGACCGTCTGGGCCATGCCAACCACGGCTGGCTGAACGCGCGTCATCATTTTGCCTTCGCCGACTACTATGACCCGGAGCGCGAGGACTGGGGCCGCCTGCGGGTCTGGAACGATGACGAGATCGCCGCCGGCAGCGGCTTCCCGCCGCACCCGCACCGCGACATGGAGATCATTACCTATGTCCGCGAAGGCGCGATCACCCACCAGGACAGCCTGGGCAACAAGGGCCGCACCGAGGCCGGCGACGTGCAGGTGATGAGCGCCGGTACCGGCATCGTCCATTCGGAGTACAACCTGGAAGCCGAGACCACCCGGATCTTCCAGATCTGGATCATCCCGGACCGCCGCGGCGACCAGCCGCGCTGGGGCTCCAAACCGTTCCCGAAGGCCGAGCGCGACGGTCGTTTCGTCACTCTCGCCAGCGGCGACGAGCAGGACAGCGAAGCGCTGCACATCCGCGCCGACGCCGAGGTCGCCGCGGTGACCCTGAAGGCCGGCCAGAGCGCCGAGTACGCCCTGGAAAACGGTCGCCGCGCCTACCTGGTGCCGGCCACCGGCAGCATCGAGGTCAACGGCGTGCGCGCCGAGGCCCGCGATGGCCTGGCGGTACGCGACGAACCGACCCTGAAGGTCACGGCCCTGGAAGACAGCGAAGTGCTGCTGGTGGAAGTGGCCTGACCCGACAGCCCCTCGCCCCCCACGGGCGAGGGGCTGCTTTCGTTTCGCCCCAGCCCAGGGCCGCCTCTCTCGACGCAGCGGCGTTATCCGCCGCAACGCCTCCGGCCCTGCCGACTTGGTTCTTCCCAGCTTCACGCTTCGCGCTCACACTACCCGCAGAAGAATTCGAGAGGCTCCGCCATGCGTGAACTGCAACCCCTGCTGGAGAACCACGGGCTGCTCCTGCTGTTCCTCAACGTGCTCTGCGAACAGGCCGGGCTGCCGATCCCCGCCTACCCGGCGCTGATCGTCGCCGGCGCGCTGGCCATGCAGGGCGTCGGCGCACCGCTGGGCATGGTCCTGCTGGTGGTGGTGCTCGCCTGCCTGCTGGCGGACGTCGCCTGGTACCTGGCCGGGCGCCGCTATGGCGGCTTCCTCCTGCGCAGCATCTGCAAGGTCTCGCTGTCCCAGGACAGTTGCATCCGCCAGAGCCAGAACATGTACCTGCGGGTCGGTCCGAGGGCGCTGCTGATGTCGAAGTTCCTGCCCGGCGCCAGTGCGTTGTCCACCACCCTGGCCGGCATGACCCGCACCCACCTGCGCCGCTTCCTCGCCTACGACGCCGCCGGCTCGGCACTCTGGGCCGGTTCCGCGCTGCTGCTGGGGGTGATCTTCAGCGATGCGGTGGACCACCTGCTGGCCCTGCTCAGCGACTACGCGGCCATCGGCGCGCTGCTGATCGCCGGCGCCTTCGCCGCCTTCATCGCCTGGAAGCTCTGGCAGCGCCAGCGCCTGCTGTCGCGCAGCCGGCGGATTCCGCGAATCAGCGTGGAGGAACTGGAAAGCCTTCGCGAACAGGGGCAATTGCCGGTGATCCTCGATGTTCGCGCCCACCACGAGGACGAGCCGAGCGGCATTCCGGGAGCCATCCCGGTGGAGCTGAACGTGTCGCTGAAGGACCTGCCCGGCGACCTCAGGGACGCCAGCATCGTCATCTATTGCGCCTGTCCCCATGAACTTTCCGCCGCGATGCTCGCCCAGCGCCTCAACGCCTCCGGCTTCACCCGCACCTGGGCGCTGGCCGGCGGCCTGGACGCCTGGCGCAAGGCCTACGGGCAGGTCGCGGCGAACGCCTGAGCGGTGCCCGCCGGGTTCAGCCCAGGGCCTGCACCGCCGCGCCGCCGGCTTGCCGCTGCGGCGCCGGCGAGGAGAACACCAGGTAGCCGTCCTCGACCTTACCGTAGCGCAGCAGCGCCAGGTCGAGGACGTAGTTCTGGTAAAGCTTCCAGGGCATCCGGTCGCCCTGCTTGGGCATGCGCTCGGCGGCGCGCTGGATGTAGCCGGAGTCGAGGTTGAGGAAGGGCTCCTCGCGCACGTCGCCGGTGCTGTCGCGGGCGGTCACCTGGCGCATGCCGGTGGCGTTCATGTGATTGATCAGGCGGCAGAAGTATTCGCTGGAGAGGTCCGCCTTGAGCGTCCAGCTGGCGTTGGTATAGCCGACCACCGCCGCCAGGTTTGGCAGGTCGCGCAGCATGATGCCGCGATAGCCCATGCTCTGGTTGACCTGGAACGGCTTGCCGTCGACCGCCAGCTCGGCGCCGCCGAACATCACCAGGTCGAGGCCGGTGGCGGTGACGATGATGTCCGCCTCCAGCACCTCGCCGGTCTTCAGGCGAATGCCCCGCTCGACGAAGCGGTCGATGTGCTCGGTGACCACCGACGCCTTGCCCTTGCGCAGCACCTTGAACAGGTCGCCGTCCGGCACCGCGCAGACCCGCTCGTCCCACGGCTTGTAGCGCGGGCTGAAGTGACGCATGTCGAAGCGCTTGCCCAGTTGCAGGCTGGCCAGCTTGAGCAGGACCTTGCGGACCAGGCCGGGGAAGGTCCTGGCGAGCATGAAGAAGACCATCTGCATGGCCACGTTGCGCGCCCGCGCCTGGCGGTAGACCCAGGTTTCCGGAAGGAAGCGGCGAAGGAAATTGGAGATCGCGTCCTTCTGCGGCAGGGTGATCACGTAGGATGGCGAGCGCTGCAGCATGGTGACGTGGGCGGCCTTGTCGGTCAGCGACGGCACCAGGGTCACGGCGGTCGCGCCGCTACCGATCACCACCACCTTCTTGCCGCTGTAGTCGAGGTCCTCGGGCCACAGCTGCGGATGGACGACCTGCCCGGCGAAGTCCTCGCGACCGACGAATTCCGGGGTATAGCCGGCCTCGTAGCGGTAGTAGCCGGTGCACATCAGCAGGAACTGCGCGGTCATGCGCAGCGGCTCGGGCTCGTCGCCGCGCTGCACGTCGAGGTTCCAGCGCGCATTGGCGGAATCCCAGTCGGCCCTGAGCACCCGGTGGCGGTAGCGGATCTTCCGGTCGATGCCGTTCTCCCGTGCGGTCTCCTCGATGTAGCGGCGGATCGACGGACCGTCGGCGATGGCCTTGGGATCGCTCCATGGCTTGAAGTTGTAGCCGAGGGTGAACATGTCCGAGTCGGAACGGATGCCGGGGTAGCGGAACAGGTCCCAGGTACCGCCCATCGCCGCGCGCCCTTCGAGCAGGGCGAAGCTCTTGCCGGGGCAATGCTTCATCAGGTGGTAGGCGGCGCCGACGCCGGACAATCCGGCGCCGACGATGAGTACGTCCAGGTGTTCGACAGGCATAAGGTTCCTCGATCGGCGGAAGCGTCCAGCCGTCTGCTGGGCTGATGCCCTCCACCCTACAGAGGGGATGCCGCGCGGGTATCCCAACCTTCGTACTGCGATATCCGCAAAGTATGGACCCAGGCGTGGGAATCACCCATGCCGGCGTACCGGCATGGGTCGGGCGCTAGGACGCGCGGGAAGGTTTCTCCGGGGTCTCCGCCGCTACCGCGCCACGGTCTTCCAACTGGTCGGTCTGGAACAGCGTCTCCAGCTCGACCCGCGCCTCGCGAGCGCTTTTGATCAGCGCGTCGCGGTCGTTGTAGAACAGGTGCTGGGAGGCCAGGACCTCTTCGTCGTGCCGACGGAAACGACGGATCCGCGCGTCCGCCTGTTCCTCGCTCAGACCCAGGCCGCAGAGCACCATGCGGCTCATCTCCAGGCTGGAGAAGAAGGTCTCGCGCACCGGCTCGACCCCGGCGTCGAGCAACAGGTGGACGTGCTGGCGGTTACGCGCGCGGGCGATGATCTTCAGGTGCGGATACAGCTTGCGCACGCGCTTGGCCGTCTCGATGTTGGTCTCCGGGTCATCGGTGGCGATGACGAAGAACTCGGCCTTCTCTACCTGGGCCGCGCGAAGGATCTCCGGGCGCATCGGGTCGCCGTAGAAGATCGGGATCGCGCCGAGGGTACGGGTCAGCTCGATGGTCTCCACCGAGGTGTCCAGGGCGATGAACGGCACGCGCTGGGCGCGCAGCACGCGAGCGACGATCTGGCCCATGCGGCCGACCCCGGCGATCACCACGCGCGGGGTGTCGTCGTTGTCGATGCGTTCCATTTCCGGCGGCGGCTTCGTCGCCTCCGGCTCCTTCGCCAGCAGGCGCGCGAGGCCGAGTACCAGCAACGGGGTCAGGGCCATCGACAGGGTGATGGAAAGCACCAGCAGGTTGTGCAGGTCGTTCTGGAACAGGCCCTGGTCGCGGGCCATCTTGAACACGACGAAGGCGAACTCGCCGCCGGCCGCCAGGACCACGCCCAGGCGCAGCGCCGAGGCCTTGTCGAGGCCGCCGGAAATACGCCCGACGAAGTACAGCACCGGCGCCTTCAGGGCGATCAGCAGCACGGTCAGGCCGAGCACCATCCACGGCGACTTGAGCAGCAGGCTGATGTCCGCGCTCATCCCCACGCTGATGAAGAACAGGCCGAGCAACAGGCCCTTGAACGGCTCGATCTGCGCCTCCAGTTCGTGGCGGTACTCCGAGTCGGCCAGCAGCAGGCCGGCGAGGAAGGCACCGAGGGCCATGGACACACCGGCCAGCTCCATCAGCAGCGCGGTGCCCATCACCACCAGCAGCGCGGTGGCGGTGGACATGTCCTGCAGCTTGGTCTGGGCGACGATGCGGAACACCGGGCGCAGCAGGTAGCGGCCACCGACCACCACCGCGGCGATGCTGCCGACTACCTTGAGGGTCTGGGTCAGTTCGCTGCCGCCGGCGTCGCTGTGCGCACCGCTGAGCAGCGGGATCATGGCGATCAGCGGGATCGCCGCGATGTCCTGGAACAGCAGGATGGCGAAGGCCAGGCGGCCATGGGGCTGGGTCAGTTCCTTGCGCTCGGCGAGGATCTGCAGGCCGAAGGCGGTGGACGACAGCGCCAGGCCCAGGCCGAGCACCACCGCGCTGTTCACCGGCTGGTCGAAGCCGACCAGGGCCACGGTGCCGATCACCACGCCGGTCAGCAGCACCTGCAGCAGGCCGACGCCGAACACCGACTTGCGCATCACCCACAGGCGCCGCGGCGACAGCTCCAGGCCGATGATGAACAGCAGCAGCACCACGCCCATCTCGGAGATCTGCGCGACGCTTTCCGGGTTGTCCACCAGGCCCAGCACGCTGGGACCGATCAGCACGCCGGCCAGCAGGTAGCCGAGCACCGCGCCCAGTTGCAGGCGCTTGGCCAGCGGCACCATGAACACCGCCGCGATCAGGAAGACCACGCCGGACTGGAGAAAACTGCTTCCGTGTTCCACGCTCAACTCCCGCTGGCGGCGCTGGCGCCGAACCGGTCGCGGATGGTGGCGATGGTCTCCACATCCATGGCGATATAGGCCTGCTTGACGAAGGCGTCGTAGGGCAGTTCGTCGCCCAGCGGCTGCAGGTAGCGGGTGCAGTAGGCGAAACGCACGAACAGCGAGCCGGGTTCCGGCTCCTCAATGGTCATGTCGAGGCTGCCGCCGGCCACCTCGGCGCTCGGCTTGATACTGTAGTGGGCACTGTCCGGCGCCTTCAGCACGACTTCGTCCTCGACCACCAGACCCGGCAGGTACAGGCGCCGGTGCAGGCGGTCGCCGTCATCGACGAGGATCTCGAAACGCTCCAGGCCGACGACGAAATACTGTGGCTCGCGCGCACGGCAGACCAGGCCTTCCCAGAGTTGCAGCCGGTCGAGGACCGGCAGGTCGACAAGTGTCCGGTCGTTGACCTGGACCAGATGTTCGAATTGCATGTGGCTCACTTCCTGTTCGGTGCATGCGATAGGCGAGTTCTGACCGGCGATGGGTGCAGAAAGTTTTCCCACTGCCAGCGAATCGCCAGACCGCAGGTCCGCAACGATCGCCGACAGGCATTCGAGGACGCCGCCGGGGCACCCGGCGGCACATCGACCTCACTCGGCGTCGATCTTCCAGGGAATCGGCGGAGCGCTCAAGCGCGGCCCTTCCAGGGCGTCGAGCCGGCCGAAGCGAGCATCCCCCTCCTCCCAGGCCTTCTGCGCCCGGGCGATCTCACCCTTGCTGTGGCCGACGAAGTTCCACCACATGAAGATCTCCGCGCCGAACGGTGCGCCACCCAGCAATAGCACCCGCGCGCCAGGGTCGAGTTGCAGTTGCAGGCCGTCGCGGCCGTCGCCCAGGTAGGCCAGTTCGTTCACCGCGAAATGCTCGCCGCCCACTTCCAACCCGCCTTCCAGCGGCAGCAGGCCGTACTCGAAGTGCGGGTCGAGCGTCAGTTGCAGGGTCGAGGCATCGTCGCAGGCCAGGTCGGCACCGAGCAGCGGCGAGTAGAGCCGGCACGGCGCCTGCCGACCGTCCAGAGCGCCGGCCAGCAGGGTGAAGGTCACCCCCTGCTCCTGCCAGCGCGGCAGGTCGGGATGATGGTCGAAGGCCGGGGCGATGTCGCGCTGCTCGTAGGGCAGCGCGATCCACAACTGCGCGGCGTGGGCGTGGCGCTCGTCGGGCAGCGACTCCTCGGTGTGGGCGATGCCATGGCCGGCGGTCATCAGGTTGACCTGGCCCGGACGGATCACCTGGACGTTGCCCAGGCTGTCGCGGTGCAACGCCTCGCCCTGGATCATCCAGGTGAAGGTCTGCAGGCCGATGTGCGGGTGCGGGCCCACGGCCAGGCCGCCGCCGGGTTCGAATTCGGCGGGACCGGCATGGTCGAGGAAGCACCAGGCACCGATCATCCGCCGCTGGCGCGACGGCATCAGCCGACTGACGGTGATCCCGCCGCCGATTTCCGCGGCACGCGCGGTGACTCGTTGCAGCAGGTGTTCGCGGCGCTCCGGACAGTCCCGCGAGGAGGACAGGTCGCAGCGCTCTTCGGTATTGCTCATGTTCAGGCTCTCCGGTGACGAGGCATTCAACCGCGCAGGCGGCGCACCCATAGCTGCAGGGCCTGCAACTGCTGCTGGATCAGCTCGCGCGCCTTGTCGTCGAGCAACCGGCCCTGGGCGTCGAAGGCGTTCTGCGCGCTGGAGATCATCACTTCCGGCTTGTTCAGCGGATGAACGTCGAGGAACACCAGCGTCTGGCGCAGGTGATACTGCGCCCGCGCGGTGCCGAAACGCCCGGCGCTGGCGCCGAGGATCGCCGCCGGCTTGCCGGAGAACGGCTGCTCCGGCGGCCGCGAGGCCCAGTCGATGGCATTCTTCAGCACCCCGGCCATCGAATAGTTGTATTCCGGGGTGGCGAACAGCAGCGCGTCCGCCGCGCGGATCTGCTCGCGGAAGCGTTCCACCGCGGGCGGGAAGCCGAGGGCGTAGACGTCCTCGTTGTACAGCGGGATGCCGGAGATGTCCGCCAGCTCGATGCTCATGCCCGGCGGAACCAGACCGATCGCCTCCTGCAGCGCCGCGCTGTTGTAGGAGCCGCTGCGCAGGCTGCCGGAAATGCCCAATACCTTGATGTCGTCGCTCATGCCGTGCTCCTCGATGTGTGTGCGGGGTTCAGTCGCGCAGTTGGCTGCTGACGCTGACCTCTCCGGAGAGTACACGATGGATCGGGCAGGCATTGGCGATCTCCAGCAGACGCTGGCGTTGCTCGGCGTCGAGATCGCCGGCCAGGCGGATGTCGCGGCGGATATGGGTGAAAGGCTCCGGCTTGGTGCGTTCCTCGACGATGTCCAGTTGCACGTCGATGCCTTCCAGCGGCCACTCCTTGCGCTGCGCGTACATCGCCACGGTGATCGCCGTGCAGGCGCCCAGCGCCGAGAGCAGGATCTCGTGCGGCGAGGGACCGCTGTCGCCGCCGCCGAGGGCGGCCGGCACGTCGCTCAGCCACTGGTGGCTGTCGTCGCCGAGGGTCACGCGGTAAGGGGTGGCGCCGAGGGAAGCGTTGACGACCTGGGTAGCCATGGGGTTTCTCCTGTGCATGGGGGGCGTGCCGGAACCTCGGGTTCCGGCGAAGCGGCGTTCCGATGAAAACACCTGGACGGAAAACGACACAAGGCACCCGATGGTCGGAGTGCCTTGTGTCCGGGACAGCGGCGAAGCCGGCTTACTTCTTCGTGCCGAAGCTCTGGATCAGGTTGGCGTACGCCGGCAGGTGGCCGCCGAGGATGGCACCGAAGCCTTCGATGTCGTTGCGCCAGTCGCGGTGCAGTTCGCAGCCGACGCTGAACCAGTTCATCAGTTGCGCGCCGGCGGCGGTCATGCGCGCCCAGGCGGCGTCGCGCACCACCGGGTTGAAGGTGCCGGAGGCGTCGGTGACGACGAATACGTCAAACCCCTCCTCCAGCGCCGAGAGGGTCGGGAAGGCTACGCAGACATCGGTCACCACGCCGGCGATGATCAGTTGCTTCTTGCCGGTGGCCTTGACCGCCTTGACGAAGTCCTCGTTGTCCCAGGCGTTGATGTTGCCGGGGCGGGCGATGTACGGGGCCTGCGGGAACATTTCCTTGAGTTCCGGCACCAGCGGGCCGTTGGGGCCGTCCTCGAAGCTGGTGGTGAGGATGGTCGGCAGGTTGAAGAACCTGGCGATGTCGGCCAATGCCAGGACGTTGTTCTTGAACTCGTCCGGGCTGAAATCGCGGACCAGGGAGAGCAGGCCTGCCTGGTGGTCGACGAACAGCACCGCCGCATCGTTCTTGTCGAGTCGCTTGTAGGTGAAGGACATGGTGTTTCTCCGGTCTCGGGCGGCGTCCGTCGCCGCGCGGTGTGAAACGAAGCGCCTCCTGGGAGGCATGCATGGGCGGTCTCGGGAGCGCACGCCGCCCATCAAGAGTAGTGACAGCGACAGCGATTTACCGCCCGGCAAAATGCGAAAACGGTGTTCTCGATACCAGAACAATGCCATTCCCCGGGCGCGCTACGCTTGCCCTGCCATTGCCGTTCCTGCACGTTCGACGCGCGCGTCCCCTTACCAGGAGTTCTCCCGCATGCGACAGTCTGCCTCCCGATTGTTTCGAGATTCGTCATGAGCCTGCGCCTTGAAGACATACAGGCCTTCCTCAACGTGGTCGAGCTGGGCAGCATCAGCGCCGCCGCCGAACGCATGAGCCTGTCCAAGTCCGTGATCAGCAAACGCGTCAGCGACCTGGAGCGCCACCTCGGCGTGCGCCTGCTCTACCGCTCGACGCGCAACGTCGAGCCGACCGAGGCCGGCGGCTTCTTCTACAAGTCGGCCAAGGCCTCGCTGCAGGACCTGAACAACGCCGCGGAAAGCGTGGCCCTGCGCGAGAACGACCTGTGCGGGGAATTGCGGGTGATGGCGCCGATGAGCTTCGGCACGCTCTGGCTGGGGCCGCTGGTGATGGAATTCATGGCGCGCAACCCGCGCCTGGAAGTAGTCCTGCAACTGGACGACCGGATCGTCGACTTCGAGAAGGAAGGCTACGACCTGGCGATCCGCATCACCCGCCTGCAGGACAGCTCGCTGATCGCCCGCCAACTGGGCACCAGCCGCCGGGTAGTGTGTTGCAGCCCGGAATACCTGGAACGGCACGGCCCGCTGCAACGTATCGAAGACATCCTCTGCCATCCCTGCATCGGCTACAGCCACAACACCCCGTCGCAGCTATGGAGCTTCGAGCCGCGGGTGGCCGGCGAGCCGGCGCGGATGATCACCCCGCGCGGACGCTTCAACACCAACAACGGCCAGACCATGCGCGACGCCGCGGTGCGTGGCCTGGGCCTGGCGATGCTGCCGCTGTTCATCGCCGCCGAAGACCTGGCCGCCGGCCGTCTGGTCGAGGCCCTGCCCCAGGAGCGGCCGCTGGACGACCTGATCTACGCCATGTATTCGCGAGCGGCGACCCTCTCGCCGAAGGTGAAGCTGTTCGTCCAGTTTCTCCAGCAGGCCCTGGGCAGCCCGCCGTGGGGCGTGCGCTGAGCCTCGCTCAGCGCTTGCGGCAGACGCTCAGCCCGTCGCCGATCGGCAGCAGCGAGTAGTCCACCCGCGCGTCGTTCTTCAGCGCCAGGTTGAGCTGCTGGATGCCGCGGGTATCCGCACTCTTCGGCTGCGCTTCGAGCACCCGGCCGCTCCACAGCACGTTGTCGAAAAGCACCAGCCCACCCTGGCGCACCAGCGCCAGCGCGGCTTCCAGGTATTCGGGGTAGTTGGCCTTGTCGGCGTCGATGAAGGCCAGGTCGAATTGCCCGGCCAGGCCTTCGTCGAGCAACGCACGCAGGGTTTCCAGGGCGGGCCCGAGGCGCAGCTCGATGCGCTCCTCGACAGCGGCTTCGCGCCAGTAGCGGCGCGCGGTGAGATGGTAGTCGCCGGGCAGGTCGCAACAGGTAAGACGCCCCTGCTCGCCAAGGGCGGTAGCCATGCACAGGGCGCTGTAGCCGGTGAAGGTGCCGACCTCCAGCGCCCGCCGCGCACCGATCAGGGTCAGCAGCAAGGCGATGAACTGGCCCTGCTCGGGGGCGATCTGCCAGCGCGCGTTGGGCAGCTTCGCGGTTTCCTCGCGCAGGCGGGTCATCAGCGGGGTTTCCCGCAGCGAAACGTCCAGCAGGTAGCGGTAGAGGTTGTCGTCGAGGTTGAGGGTGCGGGTGGTCATCGGCCCTGACCTCCCCGCCTCAGGGCATCCGCGCCAAGGGCGACGGCGCGACCAGCACGCGCTTGGCGTCCAGGTACGCGCGTTGCCAGTAGCTGTTCTGCAGGCTGTCCAGGCGCACCGTGCCGCCGGTGCGCGGCGCATGCACGAAGCGACCCTCGCCGACGTAGATGCCGGCATGGCTCACGGTGCGTCCACCGGAGGTGGCGAAGAACACCAGGTCGCCGGTCTGCAGGGCCTGCACCGGCACGCTGGGCGCGCGCATGGAAATCATCTCGCGGGTCGAGCGCGGCAGCTTGATGCCGGTCATGTCGCGGTAGACGAAGTTGATCAGGCCGCTGCAATCGAAGCCCGAATCGGGCGTGTTGCCGCCCCAGCGGTAGGGCGTGCCGACCAGGCCGAGGGCACGGAACAGCACATCGTCGGCGGCGGGCGAGAAATTCGTCGCCGGACGGAATACGACCTGTTTGGCGGGCGCGGGGGGCGGCGCTTTGCTGGCGCAGGCGGTAAGCAGCGCAGCAAAGGCGAGGATCGAGAATCGGGCCAGTGCATGCATAGTGGAAGCCTTCCTGGTGAGGAATGCTTCCACTTTGCTACGACAAGGAGTTAAACGCAATACTTAAAGTAAAACTTTAAGTTTAGCGCTTGCTCGTCAGGGCGTCCTTGTAGCCGGGTTCGAGCACCCGCTTGGCTTCCATGTAGCTCAGGCTCCAGTAGCTGGAGTCCAGGCTGTCCACCCGCACCCCGCCGCCGCGACGGCTGGCGGAATGGATGAACTGGCCATCGCCGATGTAGATGCCGGCGTGGCTGACGCGGCCACGGCCACGGTTGTTGAAGAACAGCAGGTCGCCCGGCTGCAGCTCGTCCTTGGAGACCAGCGGCACGTCCATATCGATGAGTTCGCGGGTGGAGCGCGGCAGCTTGATGCCGGCCTCCTCGCGGAACAGGTAGCCGACGAAGCCGCTGCAATCGAAGCCTTTCGCCGTCGTACCGCCGAAACGGTACGGCGTACCGATCAGTTCGAAAGCGCGCTCGAGGATGCTGGACGCCAGCGCAGGCGTACCAGCCGATGAATTGTCCGCCCCTTCGTCCTCAACATCCTGCCAAGCGATCGCGTCGCGTTCGACGTCGATGCTGCTCTTGGCTGCGGTCGGCTCTTTGGCGACCTGCGGCTCCGGCGAATGGCTGGCGCAAGCGGCCAGCAGCAGAACGAAACTCATGGGCACGAGGGGTGCTAAGCGTTTAAGCATGGGCACGACCGTGTCTCATTAGTTTTACTAGCGGGCTAATTTGCCTTCTCGATCAATCCTATGCAAGTTTTTTATCGATAAATGTGACTTACCACCTGCGGCATGATGTCTAAGGCTCGTCCTGTCATTTTCACATCGACCCGCTCGCTGAGGTCGGTCACGCCAGGATTCACCTCCGCGGTGAAGCCTCCCGCCTGCCGCGTGCGCAGCACCGGTTCGACGATATAGGGGAAGCTCGCGGTGGTTCCCACCACCAGCACCGCATCGAAGCCTTTGCGCAATTCGCGGTACAGGGTATCGATCGCCTCTTCCGGCAACATTTCCTCGAACAGCACCACCGGCGGCCGCAGCACCCCACCGCAAGCGGCGCAGCGCGGCGGCAACTGGCCGTGCAGATGCTCCTCCAGGCCGCCGCTCTCGGCACCGCAGGACTGGCAGTAGAGCGGCGCCAGTTCGCCATGGATCTCGATCAGCCGCTCGGCCGGCGAGCCGGCCTGGCGATGGAAGCCGTCGATGTTCTGGGTCAGCACCCAGCATTCCGGCTTGCGCTTCTGCAACTCGGCGATGGCTTCGTGGCCGGCGTTGGGTCGGGCCGCCACGCAAGCCTTGCCGAGTTCCGCGAGGTACTTCCAGCACAGCGCCGGATCGCGCCGCAGCATCGGTCCGGAAAGTGCCGCCTCGATCGGCAGGCCCTCTTCCGTGCGACCGTTGTAGAGACCGCCGAGGCCGCGATAGGTGGGCATACCGGAGTCCGCGGAGAGGCCGGCGCCGGTGATGACCAGGATGCGTTCGGCGCGCCGCAGGGCCTGGGCGACGGTGGCGATCGGGCTGTGGCTGTCCATGGTTGGCTCCTGTCAGGCTGGCGGATCGAGGGAAGCCGGCAAGCCGAGCCGGCGCATGCGCCCGAGCAGGGTCGTGCGCGGAATCCGCAACCGGGCGGCGGCCCGGGAGAGATTGCCGCGCGCCTGGCGCAAGGCGTCTTCTATCAGGTTGCGCTCCTGTTGCGCCAGCGCCTCGCGCAGGCCTCCGACCGCCGCGCTGTTCATCGAGCGCGCGGCCTCGCCGCCCACGGCCTCGGCGCCGTCGTCGGCGAACGCCACCTCATCCAGCAGTGCGCCGCCCTCCCCGTGCAGCAACAGGCTGCGTCGGATCACGTTTTCCAGTTGCCGGACGTTGCCCGGCCAGTCGCAGGCCAGCAACTGCGCCAGCGCCCGTTCGCCAAGGGCGGTGACACGTGGGTTGAGGCTGCGCGCATCGCGACGGACGAACGCCCGTGCCAGCAGTTCCACATCGCCGGGGCGCTCGCGCAGCGGCGGGATGTACAGGCTGCCCACGTCCAGGCGGTAGTACAGGTCCTCGCGCAGGCGTCCCTCGGCGATCGCCTGGCGCGGCGGCTGGTTGCTCGCCGCGATCAGGCGTACGTCGGCCCGCTGCGGGCTCAGGCTGCCCAGAGGCAGGTAGCTGCCGTCCTGCAGGACCCGCAGCAGCTTGCTCTGCATGGCCATCGGCATGGAATTGATCTCGTCGAGGAACAAGCTGCCGCCCTGCGCCAGGGCGAACATGCCCTTGCGGTTCTCGGCGCCGGTGAAAGCGCCGCGGGTGGTGCCGAACAGGGTACTTTCCAGCAGCGTCTCGGGAATCGCCGCGCAGTTCAGGCTGATCATCGGACCGCTGCGTCGCGGGCTCAGGGCATGGGCGCGACGGGCGAACAGTTCCTTGCCGGTGCCGGTCTCGCCATGGATCAGCAGCGGCAGGTCGGTGGTCGCGAAGACGTCCAGGCGCTGCAACTGCCGCAGCAGGCTCGGCGCCACGCTCAGGATGTTCGGGCAATCCGCCGGGCCTGCGGCCTCTTCGGTCTCGGCGACGACTTCGCCGAGCTCCATCGCGCCGAGCAGGGAACCGTCGCGCCCGCGCAGCGGGATCGCCCGGTGGCGATACTGCAACAGCTCGCCGCCGGCCCCCACGTAGGCCTGCAGCGTATCGATCGACGGCCGCCCTTCGGCCAGGCAACGCAACAGCGTGCTTTGCTCGGCCGCCAGCCAGGGAGCGCTCTGCAACAGGTGCATGCCCAGCGCCCGCTGCGGGTCGAGACCATCGAGCAGGCCGCTGGCACGGTTGTAGTAGACGAAGCGACCGGAGGGGTCGACCACCGTGACCGGTTGCCGCAGGCCGTCGAAAATCGGCGCCAGGCAGTCCACCAACCAGGCCAGTTCACCGCTTCGCGTGGAAATCGTCGGCTCCTCGACAAGCGCCATGCTCTCCCCCTCGGTTTCCCGGATGTCGAAATCTCGTCAGTTGTCCCATCTTCGACGCAGCGCGACCGAGCATCCTTGGCGTGGATCAACCAAGTCCTCGGAAAACCAGGAAAATCCTCCGATTTATCAAGGATTTCCAAGGCAATTCCCGGGCGTTGGCTGGCGCGTGGCTTGCAACGACCTCGTCGTCCCCACACGAGGAAAATCGTCATGTTCAAGCACATCATCGCTCGCACGCCCGCCCGCAGCCTGGTCGACGGCCTGACCTCCAGCCACCTCGGCAAGCCGGACTACGCCAAGGCCCTGGAGCAGCACAACGCCTACATCCGCGCCTTGCAGACCTGCGACGTGGACATCACCCTGCTGCCGCCGGACGAACGCTTCCCCGACTCGGTGTTCGTCGAGGACCCGGTGCTCTGCACCTCGCGCTGCGCCATCATCACCCGCCCCGGCGCCGAATCGCGGCGCGGCGAGACCGAGATCATCGAGGAAACCGTGCAGCGCTTCTATCCGGGCAAGGTCGAGCGCATCGAGGCACCCGGCACGGTGGAAGCCGGCGACATCATGATGGTCGGCGACCACTTCTACATCGGCGAATCGGCCCGCACCAACGCCGAGGGCGCCCGGCAGATGATCGCGATCCTGGAGAAACATGGCCTCAGCGGCTCGGTGGTGCGCCTGGAAAAGGTCCTGCACCTGAAGACCGGGCTCGCCTACCTGGAACACAACAACCTGCTGGCCGCCGGCGAGTTCGTCAGCAAGCCGGAGTTCCAGGACTTCAACATCATCGAGATCCCCGAAGAGGAGTCCTACGCCGCCAACTGCATCTGGGTCAACGAAAGGGTGATCATGCCCGCCGGCTATCCCCGGACCCGCGAGAAGATCGCCCGCCTCGGCTACCGGGTGATCGAGGTGGACACCTCCGAATACCGCAAGATCGACGGCGGCGTCAGTTGCATGTCGCTGCGCTTCTGAATCATGCCGCGGCGGACCGACCCGCCGCCTCCCGCCGTCGCACCCCGGCGCAGGCTCCGCCTGCGCCTGGCGCGACATACCGGATGCAGTTTCGGAGGTGCCACATGGCCGATTCGGACAAGGGAAAACTGGGGCTGCCGGCGCTGACCGCGCTGGTGGTGGGCGGCATCATCGGCAGCGGCATCTTCAGCCTGCCGCAGAACATGGCCGAAGGCGCAGGCGCAGGCGCGATCCTGATCGCCTGGGCGATCACCTTCGTCGGCATGCTGACCCTGACGCGGATATTCCAGTGGCTGTCGACCACCCGCCCCGAACTGGACGACGGCGTCTACGGCTACGCCCGCGAAGGCTTCGGCGAATACCTGGGGTTCAATGCCGCCTGGGGCTACTGGATTTCCGCCTGGGTCGGCAACGCCGGCTACCTGGTGGTGCTGTTCAGCGCCCTCGGCTCATTCGGCGCGCTGGCCTTCTTCGGCGACGGAACCACCTGGCCGGCGCTGCTCGGCGAATTGACGGTGCTCTGGCTGATGCATGCCTTCGTCCTCCACGGCGTGCACAACGCGGCGATCACCAACGCTATCGTAACCCTCGCCAAGGTGGTGCCGATCGCCCTGTTCATCCTCTGCGTAGCCCTGGCCTTCCGCATCGAGACCTTTCACCTGGACTTCTGGGGCAGCCCGGCACTGGGCAGCGTCACCCGCCAGGTGGAAACCACCATGCTCTACACCGTCTGGGTATTCCTCGGCATCGAGAGCGCCACGGTCTATGCCAGCCACGCGCGGCACGCGGCCGATGTCAGCCGTGCAACCCTGCTCGGCTTCGTGGTCACCCTGCTGTTGCTGGTCTGCGTCTCGGTGCTGTCGCTGGGCGTGGTGCCGCAGCACGAACTGGCGCAGATGAAGAACCCCTCGATGGCCCAGGTGATGGCCGCGGCGGTGGGCCCCTGGGGCGCCACGCTGATCAACGTCGGGCTGATCGTTTCGGTCGGCGGCGCGCTGCTGGCCTGGACCATGCTCGCGGTGGAAATGCTCTACCTGGCCAGCCGTGGCCCAACGCACACCGCGCCGGCACTGTTCGGCCGCACCAATGCGGTGGAAACCCCAGCGCCGGCACTGTGGCTGACCAGCACGCTGATCTCTGCGCTGCTGCTGGTGGCCTTCCTCAACGCCTCGGGCTACAACGCGCTGATCCAGTTGGCCACCTCGATGGCGCTGATCCCCTACCTGCTCTGCGCCGGCTTCTGCCTGAAGCTGGTGGCGCGCCGCCCGCACTCGGGCGCGATGCTGGCGCTGGCGCTGTTGGGGACGCTCTACGGGGTTTGGCTGATCTACGCCGCCGGGCTGAAATACCTGCTGCTGTCGATGATCCTCTACGCGCCGGGCCTCGGCTTCTTCCTGCATGCCCGTCGCCAGCGCGGCCTGCCGGCGTTCGGCAATCGCGCCGAAGGCAGCGTCGCGGCGCTGGTGCTGGTCCTCGCGCTGGCGGCGCTGTGGATGATCGGCAGCGGTCGGCTGAGCCTCTAGCTCAGTGATTGACCGTATGCGCCAGCATCACCGACAGCTGGCACAGCGGCCGACCGCTCTCCTCGCGCCACTGGTTGAAGGCTCCCTGGACGGCCGCCAGGTCCTTGAGGCTGGTGGGCGGTTTGTCGATGATCTCCTGGGCCTTCAGCGCGGCGACCATGTCGTCGCTGGGAATGAAGGTGTCCTTGCCGGCCATCCGCAGGAAACGCGGCGCCGACAAGCCGCCGAGCTGGTTGCCGCGCTTGCTCAGCAGCTTCCACAGGCCGACGATGTCGGTTTCCGGCCAATCCGCGAGGAAGTTGCCGAAGCTGCCATGCTCGCGGGCCAGGTCGAGCACCATCTGCGCATTGCGCGGCACGCTCTTGAGCTTGCCCAGGTGGCGGATCAGGCGGGCGTCCTGCATCAGCCGCTCGAGATGCTCGGCGCTCATGAGCACGACCTTCTGCGGATCGAAGCCGAAGAACACTTCCTCGAAGGCCGGCCACTTGGCGTCCACCAGGCTGTGCTTGAGGCCGGCGCGGAAGATCCGCAGGCTGATCAGCGACAGGTAGCGGTCGTCACCCACCGTGCGCAGCTCGGCGGCGCTCTTCGGCTGCGGCAGGCGCGCTTCCAGCGCCTCCCTGGAGCCGAAGCGGTTCAGGCAGTATTCGTACATCCAGGCGTAGTCGCGCATCGGGAATCCTTGCAGACCGTAGGGAAGAACTGACCGGCGGCGCGGCTCAGAGGTTCATCACGTCGAGGAAGCGCGGCGCGGCGTTCTCGTCGATGCGCAGGTTGGCGAAGTCGAACAGGTTGCGGTCGGCCAGTTGCGACGGCACCACGTTCTGCAGGGCGCGGAACATGATCTCGGTACGCCCCGGCGATTTGCGTTCCCATTCCAGCAGCATTTCCTTGACCACCTGGCGCTGCAGGTTCTCCTGCGAACCGCAGAGGTTGCAGGGGATGATCGGGAACTCCTTGAGCTGGGAATAGGCCTCGATGTCCTTCTCGCTGCAATAGGCCAGCGGCCGGATCACCACGTTGCGCCCGTCGTCGGCCAGCAGCTTCGGCGGCATGGCCTTCAGGGTGCCGCCGTAGAACATGTTGAGGAAGAAGGTCTCGAGGATGTCGTCGCGATGGTGACCGAGAGCCATCTTGGTCGCGCCGATCTCGTCGGCGAAGGTGTACAGCGTGCCGCGGCGCAGGCGCGAGCACAGCGAGCAGGTGGTCTTGCCTTCCGGGATCTTCTCCTTGACCACCGAGTAGGTGTCCTTCTCGACGATGTGGTACTCCACGCCGATCGACTTCAGGTACTCCGGCAGGACGTGCTCGGGAAAACCGGGCTGCTTCTGGTCCATGTTCACCGCGACGATCTCGAAGCGGATCGGCGCGACCTTCTGCAGGTAGAGCAGGATGTCGAGCATGGTGTAGCTGTCCTTGCCGCCGGACAGGCAGACCATGACCTTGTCGCCATCCTCGATCATGTTGAAGTCGGTGATGGCCTCGCCGGCCAGGCGGCGCAGGCGCTTCTGCAGTTTGTTCTGATTGACCGAAAGGGTGCCCATGGTGCTCTGGAATCCGGGTGTTCGAGGAGAAAAGCTGGCTATTTTACGCACAAAGCGACGCCGACCCCAGCCCCTCCCGACGCCCGATGCTAGTCTTGCCCCATGACTCCCGACCTCGACCACCGCCTCGACCTCGCCGAGCAGATCCACTGCCTGCTGCGCGAGCATCCCGAGGGGCTTTCCGAATACCAGTTGATCCAGCTGCTGAAGGCCCGCCATTCGACGCATATCCCCCATCGCGAACTGGCCGACAAGCTGGTGCTGTTCCGCACCCATTTCCTCCTGTTCAACGCGCTCTACCACCTGCGCGACCACCTCTGGGCCGAGCGCGAGGCGCACCTGGAGATCAGCCCGCTGAACCTGTGCCTGCGCCCTTACGTGGCCGGCACGCAGGCACTGGGACAGGGCGATCCGCTGCGCGACTACTACCTCGACCTGCGCCACCTGGGCCAGACCAGCGAGGCCGACGTCGAGCGGCTGTTGCAGAGTTTCTGGACGCGCATGCAGGGCAGCGAGGAGAAGGCCGCCGCCCTTGCCCTGTTCGAGCTGGAGGGCGCGGTCGACTATCCCGCCATCAAGCTGCGCTACCGGCAACTGGTCAGCCAGCACCATCCCGACCGCGGCGGCAGCACCGCGCGCCTGCAATCGATCAACAAGGCGATGGAAATACTGCAACGCTATTACAGCCGGCCGTGAAGCTTCGATTTGCTCTAACCCCGCGAGCGACGCGGGGTCGGGCCGTTCCTATACTGCGACATAAGGTCGCATAGGTCGGCCGAGCACCGGGTGGCGCTGTCCATGCGCGCCCGGCGCTTCGCTGGGGGGCGACCACATAAGAACGAGGAGGAAACGGCATGATCCATCATGTATGGGGGCTCTTCACCCATCCCGATCAGGAATGGCAGGAAATCCGTGGCGAAGAAGAAAGCATCAGCCACATGTACCTGACCCACATCCTGATCCTGGCTGCCATTCCGGCGATTTCCGCCTATATCGGCACGACCCAGGTCGGCTGGGTGGTCGGCGGCGGCGATCCGGTCAAGCTGACCCAGGCCAGCGCGTTGCAGATGACGGTCCTCACCTACCTGGCGATGCTCGCCGGGGTGGCGGTGATGGGCGCGTTCATCCACTGGATGGCGCGGACCTACGACGCCAACCCGAGCCTGACCCAGTGCATCGTGTTCGCCGCCTACAACGCCACGCCGCTGTTCATCGCCGGGCTGGCGGCGCTGTATCCGCACCTCTGGCTGGGAATGATCGTCGGGGTGGCGGCGATCAGCTACACGGTCTACCTGCTCTACGTGGGGATTCCCACCTTCATGAACATCCACAAGGACGAAGGCTTCCTGTTCTCCAGCTCGGTGCTGGCGGTGGGCCTGGTGGTGCTGGTGGCGATGATCGCCCTGTCGGTGATCCTCTGGGGCAGCGGGGTCGGTCCGGAATACACCAGCTGACGTCCAGCGAACGCATCGTACGACCGGGCCGCGGGCAACCGCCGCCCGGTTTTTTCTTGCCCGCCGCCGCGCTTGCCTGATCCTGCACCCCGGACGAGCGGTCGTCCCGACGCCTGCGCCCGCCCTCCTGTCTCCGGCATAATCGCCCGCTGCTGGAGTCTTCCCGAATGCCCGAACACCTCAACGCCCGCGTCGAGGCCTGCTATCGGCAGGCTGAACACTTCTTCCAACGCAGCTTCCCCCGCCCGACCGTCAGCTTCCGCCTGCGCGGCCAGAAAGCCGGGGTCGCCCATCTCGACGAGAACCTGCTGCGCTTCAATCCCCAGCTGTACCGCGAGAACCGCGAGCACTTCCTGGAACAGACCGTGGCCCACGAAGTCGCGCACCTGATCGCGCACCAGTTGTTCGGCCCGCGCATCCGCCCCCACGGCGAGGAGTGGCAGTTGATCATGCGCGGCATCTACGGCCTGCCGCCGGACCGCTGCCACACCTACGCGGTCAAGCGCCGCGCCACCACCCGCTACCTGTACCGCTGCCATTGCCCGGAGCACAACGACTTCCCGTTCTCCCCGCAACGCCACACCCTGGTGGCCAAGGGGCGCCGCTACTACTGCCGGCGCTGCAAGGCGACCCTGGTGTTCACCGGCGAAGTGCTCCGCGAGTGATTCAGGCGATGGCCCCGGCCGCCTTCAGCTCGGCGATCCGCTCGGCGGAGTAGCCCAGGCCTTCGAGCACCGCCACGGTGTCGGCACCGAGCGCCGCGCCGATGTGGCGAGGCGCCGGCAGACCGGCGGAAAACTTGATCGGACAGGCCATCTGCGCCTGGCTGCCGCCGTCCGCCAGCGGCACCCGGGCGACCAGCCCGCGCGCCTGCAACTGCGGGTGTTCCAGCGCCTCGGAGAGCGGCAGCAGCGGCTCCACGCAGGCATCCAGGGCGGCGAACACCGCCTGCCATTCGGCGAAGTCGCGTTTCTCGAACTCCATCTCGATCTCGCGCTTCAGCGCCCGCTGCTCTTCCGGCTTCGGCGACAGGCCGCGGGCGGCCAGTTCCGGGCGGCCGATGGCGGCGCAGAATTGCTGCATGAACTGCGGTTCCAGGCTGCCCACCGAGAACCAGCGGCCATCGCGGGTGCGGTAGTAGTCGTAGAAGCTGCCGCCGTTCAGCGCCAGCGCCTCCATCTCCGGCTCGACCCCGGCCGCGAGATAGCCGGCGCCGGCCATGCCGTTCAGGCTGAAGGCGCAGTCGGTCATGCTGATGTCGACGAACTGCCCCTCGCCGGTCTGCTGCCGGTGGATGACCGCCGCCAGCAGGCCCATCACGCCATGCAGCGAACCGCCGGCGAGGTCCGCCAGTTGTACCCCCAGCGGCAACGGGCCACGTTCGCGGCGCCCGGTGTAGCTGGCGACGCCGGCCAACGCCAGGTAGTTGATGTCATGCCCGGCGCGCTCGCGGTACGGCCCGGTCTGGCCGTAGCCGGTGATGGCCACGTAGATCAGCCGCGGGTTCGCCGCCTTCAGCGCCTCGTAGCCGACGCCGAGCTTGTCCATCACCCCCGGACGGAACTGTTCGAGGACGATGTCGTATTCGCGTACCAGCTCCAGCACCACCTCGCGTGCGCCCTGCCGCTTCAGGTCGAGGCCGATGGAACGCTTGTTGCGGTTCAGGTAGGCATGACTGGCCGAGGTGCCGTCGACGTGCGGCGGCAGCACCCGCACCAGGTCCATGCGCCCGGGCGACTCCACGCGCAGCACGTCGGCCCCCATGTCGGCCAGCAGCAGCGAGGCGAACGGCCCCGGCAGCAGGGTCGAGAAATCCAGCACTTTCAACGATGACAACGGGCCTTTCATGCTCCCTCCTCTGGGTCGCCGGGCATTGGTCGGGATCGCCTGCCGAGCAGCCTATCCACCCGCCGCGCGGCGCGACATGGCCGTGGCGTCAGAGCTTCATGCCGCGGCTGATGATCTCTTTCATGATCTCCGAGGTACCGGCGAAGATCCGCTGGATGCGGGCGTTGGCGTACATCCTGCAGATCGGATACTCCCACATGTAGCCCCAGCCGCCATGCAGTTGCACGCCTTCGTCGACCACCTTGCCCAGCAGCTCGGTGGTGAACAGCTTGGCTTCGGCGGCGACCTCGGGGGACAGCTTCTTCTGGTTGTGGTCCATCACGCAGCGGTCGGTGAAGACCTGCGCCACGTCGATCTGGGTACGCATTTCGGCGAGCTTGAAGCGGGTGTTCTGGAAGTGCGCCACCGGCCGGCCGAAGGCCTGGCGCTCCTTCACGTAGTCGATGGTCGCCTGCAACGCCGCCTCGGCCCCGGCCACCGCGCCGCAGGCGTTGGTCAGGCGCTCCTGGGCGAGCATGTTCATCAGGTAGAAGAAGCCGCCCTTGGCGTCGCCCAGCAGGTTTTCCTTCGGCACCCGCACATTGTTGAAGAACAGCTCGGCGGTGTCCTGGCTCTTCATGCCGAGCTTCTTCAGGTTGCGCCCGCGCTCGAAGCCTTGCATGCCGCGCTCCACCAGGAACAGGCCCATGGCGTGCTTGTTCGCCGGATCGGTCTTCGCCGCGACGATCACCAGGTCGGCCAGCAGGCCGTTGGAGATGAACACCTTGGAGCCGTTGAGCAGCCAGTGGTCGCCCTTGTCCACCGCGGTGCTGCGCATGCCGGCCAGGTCGGAGCCGGCGGACGGCTCGGTCATGGCCACGGCGAGGATGGTCTCGCCACGGACGATCCCCGGCAACAGGCGGGCCTTCTGCTCGGCGCTACCGTATTCGGCGATGTACGGCCCGCACAACGCCGAGTGCAGCGGGATCATGAAGCCCGGTTCGTTGATCCGCGCCAGCTCCTCGCACATGATCTGCTCGTAGCGGAAGTCCTTGAGCCCGGCGCCACCGTACTCCTCGTCCGCCCAGGGCAGCAGGAAGCCCATCTCCCCCGCCTTCCTCCAGACAGCGCGGTCGACCACCCCGGCCTCTTCCCAGGCGTCCTGGTGCGGCACCACCTCTTTGTCGAGAAAGGCGCGGAAGGCATCGCGGAACAGGTTGTGTTCGGTCTCGAAGATCTGCCGTTGCATGTACGGGGACTCCCTGCGGTCAGTGGTTCCGCAGGGTAGGCGGCGCCGGCCGGCGCCCTCAATGACGCGAGCGCTCAGGCTCGGTTGACCGAATCGGTCAGCTACCAGTCCATGCTCGCCGGCTGCACGCCCGGGTGGGACGGGAACAGCGGCAGCACCTCCTCGGCCAGTTCCTGGATGACTTCCGCTGCCGGCCTGGCGGAGAACTGGATGCCCAGGGCGGCATGGTTGACGCCCGCCGCACGCCATTCGCCGAGCAGCTCGATCAGGCCGTTGCGCCCGGTGCGCAGGACGTAGCCGCCGTGCAACGGCGTACGCGGATACGCCGGGTCGTCCACCAGGTCCAGCCATTCGTTGGTCATGTGCGGGCGGAACCCGCCGTCCGCGATGGACATCCTCCAGGTGCGGATCTTCCCGGCCAGGCGACGTGGTCCGGACGCATCGACAGTCGACTCCGGATAGGTCAGCCAGCCATCCGCCTGGCGTGCCAGCCAGTCCGCCGGCTGCCGCGCGGAGCCGGTGACGACCAGCGGGATGGCGCCGGCCGGCGGACGCGGCAACAGTTCGGCGTCGTCCAGCGTACCGAGCGGCGAGGCGACGTGCCGGCAGCCGTGCAGCAGTTGGCGCAGGTAGTCCAGGCCCTGGGCGAACCGCTCGCCGCGCTGCGCATGCTCCAACCCGTAGGCGGGGAACTCCACCGGCCGGTCGCCGGAGGCGAGGCCCAGCACCAGGCGTCCGCCGGACAACCGGTCGACGCTCGCCGCGGCCTTGGCCAGGTCGACCGGTTGGCGCAGGGAAAGCACCGCGCTGCCGGTGGCCAGGGCGATACGGCGGGTCCGCGCGGCCAGATAGCCAAGGTAGGTGAACGGATCGAACACTTGTCCGGCATCGCCGAAGCGTGGGTCGAACAACGGTACGTCGCGTACCCAGACGGCGGCGAATCCCAGTCGATCGATGTCTTCGACCAGCCGCGCCTGGCCCAGCAGCACCCGCATGTCGCCCTGGTAGAAACGCAACGGCAGGAACAGGCCCAGGGTCAGCGCGTCTGCGGCGAACATGCGCCGATAGCCAGGGTGCCCGACGAAGGCCGGCGCCGAGGCGCCTTGCAGCAGGGCGCTCATGGACCCACCGCCGGTTCCGGCAGGACGATCCCGCGCTGCACCGCAGGCCGCAGGGCCATGCGCCGGTGCCAGTCGTCCAGGTGGCGATAATGGCTGAAGTCGAAGTCGACGATCCGCGCCGTATGGGTCCAGCCGAAGGTGGCGATATCGGCGATGGAGTATTGCTCACCGGCCAGCCAGGGCCGTCCGGCCAGGCGCTGGTCGAGGGTGGCGAAAACCTCCTCGGAGAGCCGCCGATAGCGTTCGATGGCCGGCGGGTACCGCTCTTCGGCGAAGATCTCGAAATGCACGCGCTGGCCGAGGATGGGGCCCATGCTGGAAGCATGGAAAGTCAGCCAGGTCAGGGCCTCCCAGCGTTCCCGGGGGGCGTCGGGAAGCAACCGCCCGCTGGTCTCCGCCAGGTACTGCAGGATCGCCGCCGACTCGAACAGGGTGATGCCGGCGGCCCGGTCTACCAGCACCGGTATCCGGCCATGTGGATTCAGGCGCAGGAATTCCGGGCGGCGTTGCTCGCCATGGTCGATGCGAACGTGGTGCAGTGCGTAGGGCAGCCCCAGTTCCTCGAGGGCGATGGTGATCTTGAATCCGTTGGGTGAACTGTCGCTGTAGAGCTGGAGGGAAGGCATGGCAAGTATCCTTGCAGCGCTGGACTATCCGGCGCCTGGGCGATGGGGGCGGCGCCGACCGGGGAAACCGCCTCGGCCGCTTCCCGCACACCGAAGAAAGCAGCTAGGCTAAAGTCTCTCGTTTCGCCACACATGCTGAAGCCCAGGTCGGCGGATGAAAAACGATCCTTTCTACAACCTGTTTATAGAAAAACTGAATTCATGGGTGCCGTCCTCCCGCTCCTCGCGCTACGCGCTTTCGTCGAAACCGCCCGCCATGGCAATCTCACCCGCGCGGCCGCGGCCATGGGCGTCACTCCCGGCGCGGTAAGCCAGCAGCTCAGGGCTCTGCAGGCGCGCACCGGCGTCGTCCTGTTCCAGCGCTTCAGCCATGGCATGCGCCTGACGCCGGAGGGCGAGCAGGTCTATCCCGGCCTCCGCCAGGCCTTCGAGCAGATCACCACGAGCCTTGCCCAGCTGGAGGCGATCAATGCCCGCCAGACCCTCACGGTCAGCACCGAGCCCTCCTTCGCCGCCACCTGGCTGGTGCCGCGCCTCGGTCAATTCAGCGCGTCGCACCCGCAGGTGGAAGTCCGCGTGGAGGCTACGGCACTGCTCGCCGACCTGCGCCGGGAACGAATCGACGTCGCCATCCGCCACGGGCTCGGCGACTACCCCGGACTCGACGTGCAGGCGCTGATGGCCCCGCCGCTGATCCCGGTGGCCAGCCCGCGCCTGCTGGCGGAAGGCCCTGAGATCCGCGAAGCGATCGATTGCCTGGCCTACCCGCTGTTGCAGGAGTCGGAGCGCAATGACTGGCGCCTGTGGCTGCGGGCGATGGGGGTGGAGGACGACCCGCGCAGCGAGAGAGGTCCGGCTTTCGCCGACGACCTGCTGCTGGTTCGCGCCGCCGAGGCCGGCCAGGGTATCGCGCTGGTACGGGAGATCCATGCCCGCGCCGAGATCGCCAGCGGCCGCCTGGCGGTCGCCCTCGAGCGGCCCTGGCCGAGCCGCTTCGCCTATTACGCGGTGAGCCTGCCAGGAGCGGCGCAACGAGCACCCCTCTCGCTGTTCCTCGCCTGGCTGCGCGAGCAGGCCGCTGCCGAGGCATAAAAAAACCCGCCACGAGGGCGGGTTCGAAGGGCGGCAGGGAGCTCTTCACTTCCCCCTGCCGAACAGGTTTGAGCTTAGACCGCTTCGCGGCCGCCCACCGGAATATCGCTGGCAGGCGACGAAGCGTTGCCCTCGCCGGCCAGTTCGCGCTGCAAGGTGCCCTCGTCGAGCTGCTTGCACCACTTGGAAACCACTACCGTGGCCACGCCGTTGCCGACCAGGTTGGTCAGCGCGCGGGCTTCGGACATGAAGCGGTCGATGCCGAGGATCAGCGCCAGGCCGGCGACCGGCAGGTGGCCGACGGCGGAAAGGGTCGCGGCGAGCACGATGAAGCCGCTGCCGGTGACGCCGGCGGCGCCCTTGGAAGCGATCAGCAGCACCAGCAGCAGGGTGATCTGGTGGGTGATGTCCATCGGCGTATCGGTGGCCTGGGCGATGAACACCGCGGCCATGGTCAGGTAGATCGAGGTGCCGTCGAGGTTGAAGGAGTAACCGGTGGGAATCACCAGGCCGACCACCGACTTGTTGCAGCCGAGCTTCTCCATCTTGTCGATCATCCGCGGCAGAGCCGACTCGGAAGACGAGGTGCCCAGCACGATCAGCAGTTCCTCGCGGATGTACCTGATAAAGCGCAGGATGCTGAAGCCGTGGGCGCGGGCGATGCCGCCGAGGACGATGAGCACGAACAGGATGCAGGTGATGTAGAAGCACAGCATCAGCTGGCCGAGCTGCACCAGCGAACCCACGCCGTAGGCGCCGATGGTGAAGGCCATGGCGCCGAACGCGCCGATCGGGGCGACCTTCATGATCACGTTGATGATGTTGAACATCACGTGGGAGACACGCTCGATGAACTCGAACACCGGCTTGCCGTAGCTGCCCAGGCGATGCAGGGCGTAGCCGAAGAGCACGGAGAAGAACAGGACCTGGAGGATGTCGCCGTTGGCGAACGCGCCGACCACGGTGCCGGGGATCACGTTCATCAGGAAGTCGACGGTGCTCTGCTTCTCGCCGGCAGCGGCGTAGGCAGCGATCTTGCTGGTGTCGAGGGTGTTCGGGTCGACGTGCATGCCGGCGCCCGGCTGGACCACGTTGACCACTACCAGGCCGATGATCAGGGCCACGGTGGAGACGACCTCGAAGTACAGCAGCGCCATGCCGCCGGTCTTGCCGACCGACTTCATGCTCTGCATGCCGGCGATGCCGGTGACCACGGTGCAGAAGATGATCGGCGCGATGGCCATCTTGATCAGCTTGACGAAGCCGTCGCCGAACGGCTTCATCGCCACCGCCGTTTCCGGGTACCAGTGGCCGAGCGCGATACCGATGGCGATGGCGACCAGAACCTGCACGTACAGGCTCTTGTAGAAGGGTTGTTTGGTCATGGGCAGAGTCCTCACGGGGGCGCTTCGCCAGTTCCCTGGAACGCGCTCACCGGTAGCGTTACCCCCCTTGCTGGGGAGATTTTTTGTCGTGAACCGCCGCGGCGGAACCTTGCCCAGGCATTGCAGAGGCTGTGCCAGGATGCTCTTTCTCTAAATAAAATCCTTATATATCAACAAGTTAAATAAAAAATGAAAATTGCATAGCGGGCTAAGCGTGGCGGATTACCGCCCGGCGGGCCGGCTGTGCCGCGCGAGCATGGCGGGAGTCCGCCACCACCCTTGTCGTCTTCCGGGTGGCGCCCTACCATCGCCGTTCCAACAACAAGGACGCCGCCATGCGTGAGCGCACCATCGCCAGCCATTTCGTCCGCGCCGCGTTGCGCGGGGCCACGCGCCAAGGCCTGGACGGCCCCGCCCTGTTGCGTCGCGCCGGCATCCAGCCGGCCCTGCTGGACGAACCGCGGGCACGCATCGCGCCGGAGCAGTTCACCCGCCTGATGCAGTTGCTCTGGGAAGTGCTGGACGACGAATACATGGGCTTCGGCGAAGTCCGCAGCAAGCGCGGCACCTTCGCCATGATGTGCCACACCCTGATTCATTGCCGGACCCTGGAAAAGGCCCTGCAGCGCGGCGAACTGTTCTACGGCCTGTTCCCCCAGGCGCCGCTGATCCACCTGCGGCGCGAAGGCGACCTGGTGCGCCTGAGCCTCGAGGAACGCCACCTGTCGGACCCGGATCACTTTCTCGCCGAAAGCCTGCTGGTGATCTGGCACCGCCTCGCCAGTTGGCTGATCGGCCAGCGCATCCGCCTGGAGGAAGCCACCTTCAGCTACCCGGCGCCGGACCACCAGGCCGAGTACGACCTGCTGTTTCCCTGCCCCCGGCGGTTTTCCGCCGGCTGCACCAGCCTGCTGTTCGCCGCCCGCTACCTGGGCATGCCGCTGCTGCAGGACGAACGCACCCTCAAGCAGTTCCTCCAGCACTCTCCCGCCGACCTGCTGGCGCGCCCGGACGGCGGCGACAGCCTGACCAGCCAGATCCGCCGCCTGCTCGGCCGCGACTGCCGGCGCTGGCCGGACCTCGACCAGGTCGCCCGCCAGCTGCACATGAGTTCGCAGACCCTGCGACGCCACCTGCGCGAGGAAGGCGGCAGCTTCCAGCAACTCAAGGACCACCTGCGCCGCGACCTGGCGATCTACCACCTGGGTCGGGACGAGCTGTCGATCCAGGACATCGCCGAGCAGCTCGGCTTTTCCGAGCCCTCGGCCTTCCATCGCGCGTTCAAGAAGTGGACCGGCCTCACCCCCGGCGCGTACCGGCACCAGGCGGAAGCCTGAAGCTCAGCCCAGCTCCTGGCGACGAAGCCCGCTGCGCAGTTGGTCGAGCACCGTGGCGAACGGCTGTGGCCGCCCGACCGCGTAGCCCTGGGCGAAATCCACCCCGAGGCGCGCCAGGTGATCGAGGATTTCCCGGCTCTCGACGAACTCGGCCACGGTCACCGCGCCCAGGCGGTGGGCGATCTGGTTGATGGAGTCGACGATGGCCTGGTCCACCGGGCTCTTGTCCAGGTTGCGGACGAAGCTGCCGTCGATCTTGATCACGTCGACGACGAAATTCTTCAGGTAATTGAAGGAACTCAGGCCGGAGCCGAAGTCGTCCAGCGCCACCTTGCAGCCGAGGTCGCGCAGCTTGGCGACGATCCGCGAAGCCACCGACAACTGGTTCATCAACGCCGTCTCGGTCAGCTCGAAGTACAGGCGCTCCGGCCTCAGCGGCGAGTGTTCGATGCGATCCAGCAGGTAAGGCAGGAACAGCGGGTCGTTGAGCGAGTTGCCGGACAGGTTGATGCCGATGCTCAGGCCCTCCACCGCGGCGATCCGCGCGCCGAAGTTGATCAGCGCCTCGTTGATCACCCAGCGGTCGATGCTGGCCATCAGGTTGAAGCGCTCGGCGGCCGGGATGAAGGCGCCCGGCGGAGTCATCTGGCCATCCGGATCGTACAGTCGCAGCAGCAGCTCGTAGTGCCGGTCGCCGTCGCGCCGGGGGCCGACCGGGACGATCTCCTGCGCCTGCAACTGGAAGCGGTCGTTCTCCAGGGCCTCGCGCAGCCCGCTGGCGAGGAGTATGTCGCGGTGCTGGCGCTCCACTTCCTCATGGCCGAACTGGTACACCGAAACCCGGTTGCGCCCGGCATGCTTGGCCGCGTAGCAGGCCACGTCTGCCTGGCTCATCAGTTCGCTGGTGCTGCGCGAGGTGGCGGTAAGGGCGGTGATGCCGATGCTCGCGCCCACGTCGTAGAGCCGCCCTTCCCAGGGGAAGCGCACCGAGCAGATCTGCTCGATGAGCTTGCTCGCCACCTGCTCCGCCTCCGCCAGGTCGCAATCGAACAGCAGCAGGCCGAACTCATCGCCGCCCAGCCGCGCCAGGGTGTCGGAGGCGCGGGTGCGGTCGGCGAGAATCCGGCTCAGCTCGCGCAGCAGCATGTCGCCCGCCGCGTGCCCGGCGGAATCGTTGACCACCTTGAAGCGGTCGAGGTCGATGAAGCACAGCGCATGCTGGGTCGCCCGCTCCTGGGCGTTGGCCAGGGCGCGTTGCAGCTCCTCCTCGAACTTGGTGCGGTTGAACAGCCCGGTGAGGGCATCGTGGGAGGCGTGATAGCTCAGCTCGCGCTGCATCGCCCGGGCCTTGGTGACGTTCTGGAACACCAGCACGGTGCCGATGATCTCGCCATCGCGGGTGCGCACCGGCGCCGCGCAATTCTGGATATCGTGCTGCTCGCCCTTGCGGCTGATCAGCGTGGCGCCGTCCTCCAGGTAGAACACCCGGGTGTTCTGCAGGCAGCGTCGCACCGGGCTTTCCAGGGCCTCGCCGGTGTCGCTGTCGAGCACGTTGAAGACCAGTTCGTGGGGCGCGCCGATGGCGTCCTGCAAGGTCCAGCCGGTCATCGCCTCGGCCACCGGGTTCATGAAGGTCACGCGGCCGCCGGCGTCGGTGGTCAACACGGCATCGCCGATGGAATACAGGGTCACCTGCAGGCGTTCCTTTTCCTCGTGCAGGGTTTCCGCCAGGGTGCGGATCTCGGTGATGTCGCTGTTGATGCCGATCATCCGCACCGGACGGTTGTCCTCGTCGCGCGTCAGCGTGGCGATCGCCCGCAGGTGGCGAACCTCGCGGTTGGGGCGGACGATACGGAACTCGCAGTCGAATTTCTGCAACCCGCTGACGGCGCGCTCCAGCTCGCGCAGCACGCGGTCGTGATCCTCGGCATGCAGGCTCGCCTTCCACTGCTCCACCGTGGTCTCCCCGGGACCGCTGCGGATGCCGTACAGGTCGAACATGCGGAAATCCCAGTGCAGGCGGTTGCGCGCCAGGTCCCACTCCCAGATGCCGATCTGCCCGGCGTCGGTGGCCAGCTTGATCCGTTCGGCGAGGCGCTCGCGCTCCAGCTCGGCACGCTTGCGACTGTCGATATCCTCCACCTGGGTGACGAAGTACTGGGCGACTCCCTCCTCGTCGCGCACCAGCGACACGCTGATGCGCGCCCAGAAGGTTTCGCCGTCCTGGCGCAGGTAGCGCTTCTCCATCTGGTAGGAGTTGATACGCCCGGCGAGCAGGTCGCGCACCAGGTCGAGGTCCAGTTCCAGGTCGTCCACATAGGTGATCTCCTGGAACGACAGCTCGCCCAGGCGTTCGGCGGAATAGCCGAGCATCCGGCACAGCGCCTCGTTGACCTTGAACAGCCGCCCCTCCAGCGACACCAGGGCCATGCCGATCGCCGAGAATTCCATGGCGCCGCGGAACTGCGCCTCGCCGATGGCCACCTGATGCTGCTCGCGGCGGCTGCGCTCCATGATCACCGAGACCAGGAAGGCGGGAATGAGGGTCAAGGCCATCGGCAGGTACAGCAGCGGCTCGCCGAAACGCTGCTGGGACGACTCGGGGACGAACACGCCGAGGGCGATCAGCACGGCGATGAAACAGGTGTTCAGGCAGCCGATCAGCGCGGTGCCGAACACGCTGGTGCTGGCGGCGGCCACCAGCAGCGGCAGGAGCACGTAGATGAAGGCGTAGGGCAGGCGCGTCAGGGCCACGAAGCTGATCACCAGGGTCACCAGCAGGAGCATCGCGTTGTCCACTCCCGCCCGCCCCGACAGAGCGTGACGCCAGGCCGCCAGGTTGCTGGCCATGCACAACGGCAGCAGCGCGAGCATGCCCATCGCATCGCCCACGTACCAGCGCGCCCACATTTCCGGGAAACGCCCCATGCCGAAGACGCTGACCAGCACCGCGCCCACCGAGGCACCGAGCAAGGGCGGGATCAGCGCGCCGGCCCAGAGCACGCGAACCGCCGAATGCAGGTTGAACTCGAAGTCCTCGCGCACCCGGTTGATGCGTAACAGCATCGCGGCGAAGATCGCTTCGCTCAGGTTGGCCGGCAGGAACGCCGCGCTCATCCACAGGCTGTCGCCATACAGGCGGTTGGCCGCCAGGTTGGCCACGGCGGAGCAGAGCAGGATCGCCGGCCACTGGCGCAGCGGCGCGCGCAGCAGGGCGGCGGTGAGGATCGCGTTGGGCAGCCAGATCGCCGCGATGGTGGCAGGCTGGCGCGACAGGTAGATGCAGGCCAGGGCGGCGAGAAAGAACAGCACACCGGCCTGGATGCCCGCCCACAAGCCCCTGTCGTCGGTTTTGCCACTGAACATCCGCTCGAATCCCCGGTACCTGCGTCAAAGGAACTGCGCCAGCCGAACAGACTTCAGCGTAGCGCGGAAACACCTCAGACGTAGGTAACGGCCGCCAAGTCTCAGACTGTAGCGAAACGTATGCGGAAGCAGGCGCCGCCCAGCTCGGAATCGTCCAGGCTCAGTTCGCCGTCGTAGCTCTCGATGATGTCCAGCGCCACGGCCAGGCCGATGCCCTGCCCCGGGTGCTGGGTATCGGCGCGCTCGCCGCGGCGGATGATTCGTGCGCGCTGTTCGGCAGGCACTCCGGGACCATCGTCCTCGACCCACAGCTCCGAGTAACCCGGCCCCAGCCGGGCGCCCACGCGGACCCGGCCCAGGCACAGGCGATAGGCGTTCTCCAGCAGGTTGCCGAGCAGTTCCAGCAGCGCGCCGCGCTCCACCGGCACGCTGAAGGACGGCGAGAAGTCCCGCTGCAGGCTTACCCGCTTGTCGCGATAGACCTTGTCCAGCGCGTCGCACAGGGTCTCCACCAGCGGCGCCAGTTGCTCGCGATGGCGTACCAGGCCGCTCTTGCGCAGGCTGGCGCGCTGCAACTGATAGCCTATCTGCTGGCTCATGCGCTCGATCTGGCCCTGTAGCACCCGCACCTGCTCGCGGTTGCCGGGCTCCTCGGCGAGCTGGTCGCCGACCCCCTGCAAGACCGCCAGCGGCGTCTTCAGACTGTGCGCCAGGTCGCCGAGGGAGTGGCGGTAGCGCTCGCGCTGCTTGTGCTCGCTGCGCAACAGGCGGTTCAGCGAGTGGGTCAGGCGCAGCAGCTCGCGCGGATGCTCCTCGCTCAGGCTCTCGCGCTCGCCGGATTCGATCTGGTCCAGCTCGGAACTCAACCCGCGCATCGCCCGGAAGCCCCAGGTCAGACCTAGCCAGAGCAGCCCGAGCAAGACCAGCAGGGCGCCGCCGAGCCACAGGTAGAGTTGCTCGCGGAACCCCTTGAGCAGGCTCTCGAACTCGCTGACCGATTGCATGGTGACGATGCTGTAGGCCGCCTGCTTGCCGCGCAGCAGGTCGATCTCGACGTCGAACACGAAGAACTCCTCGCCCTTCGCGTCGCGGGTGGTGTGGAATTCATTGCCGCGGCCGTCGTAGCGCGGCGTGTAGTTGATCGACTCGTCGGCCGCCGAGGTGGAGCGCCAGAGCAGATCGCCATTCTGGTCGAAGATATAGCCGAGGACCTTGGCCTCCGGCAGGTTGAACTCCTCCACCGGTAGGTGCTCGGGCATCACCAGGCGGCCCTTCTCCACCCGCGCCGCCGAGACCAGGGTCGCCACGTCGGCGGCCAGGCGCTGCTCGATGGTGTTCTCCAGGGCGATGCCGAAGGCCCGCTGCAGGGCCGGCAGCAGCGCCAGCATGAACAGCACCGCCAGGGCGGCGGCGCCGAGCATCAGACGGATGCGCAAGGAACGGATCACCGGCAGCGCTCGGTGAACAGGTAGCCCTGGCCGCGCACCGTATCGATCGGCTTGAAGCCGCCG
Source organism: Pseudomonas sp. CP-1 (assembly GCF_021213715.1). Taxonomy (NCBI): domain Bacteria; kingdom Pseudomonadati; phylum Pseudomonadota; class Gammaproteobacteria; order Pseudomonadales; family Pseudomonadaceae; genus Pseudomonas; species Pseudomonas sp. CP-1. The sequence goes on along the minus strand of NZ_JAJQKY010000001.1, from coordinate 557,394 downwards.
CAGGCCTCCAGCTTGCGCCGCAGGCGGCCGACCAGCACCTCGATGACGTTGGCGTCGCGCTCCTCGTCGTCGGGATAGAGCTGCTCCATCAGGCGTTCCTTGGCCACCACCTGCTGGTGATGCCGCATGAGGTATTCGAGGATGCGGTATTCGTAGGCGGTCAGCGCCACCGGTTGCTCCTCGACCAGCGCCTGCTTGCGGTTCAGGTCGAGGACCAGGGGACCGGCCTCGATGGTCGACTGGACGAACCCCGAGGAGCGTCGCAGCAACGCGTTCAGGCGCGCTTCCAGTTCCTCGAACTGGAACGGCTTGACCACGTAGTCGTCGGCCCCGGCGGCCAGGCCTTCGACCTTGTCCTGCCAGTTGCCGCGGGCGGTGAGGATCAGGATCGGGAAGGACTTGCCCTGCGAACGCAGCTCGCGGATCAGGTCCAGGCCGCTCATGCCCGGCAGGCCGAGGTCGATCACCGCCAGGTCGTGGTGGTATTCGCTGACCCGGTAGAGGGCTTCCTCGGCATCCGGTACCGCGTCCACCACGTGCCCCTGTTCACCCAGGCGGGTATAGAGGTGGTGGCGCAACAGCGCCTCGTCTTCCACTACCAGCAGTTTCATGAGGTTCCTCCGGATGAGATGCGGCCGGACCTTCCGGCCCGGCCATCGAAGCATGCCCTCGCGGGCGCTGCGCGGTCATTTAGAACTTGTAGTTGGCGCCCAGGTAGAATTGCGAGCTGCTGTGCAGGTCCAGGGAGCCCAGCTTGTTGCCGCCATGCGGGGTCATCTCGGTGCTGGCGTTGGTGCGCAGGTAACGATAGCCGCCTTCGATCGAGGCATTCTTGCTCAGCTCCTGCAGGATACCGGCCTGCAGCCCGGCAGCGTAGCCGACATCGCTGTCGCGCTTGAAGCCCTTGCCGTCCTGTTCCAGTTTGACCAGGCCGAGGGTGGCACCGCCGAACAGCTTGGTGTTGTTGTCGCCGATCGGCAGGAAGGCGTCGTAGCTGCCGAGCAGGTTCTGCTGGCGCAGCTTGTTGCCGCTGCTGGTGTCGGAGATGTTCTCGTAGGTCGCGTAGTAGCGGCCCTGCTCGAACTGCTGGCCGGCGCGGATGCCCCAGGTGCCGGTGTTGTCGATCACCTTGTCGAGGTTCGGGCTGTTCAGGTTGCGGTTCAGCGACTTGGATTTCTGGATGTTGTTGCTGGTCTCGCCCCAGGTCAGGCCGACGAAGTTGTCGGCGGCCTGGACGCCGGCGGCGGAACCCAGCAGGGCGGTGGCGATGAAGAGAGTCTTGAGTGCTTTCATGGTGTTTCTCCGTTCTGCGAGAGTCGTGTCGTTCACGGCTTGCAGAGTACGGACAGGGTACTGAACCGCCCCTGAACGCTTGCTGAACCCGGGCTGAACGACTCGCGTTTGCCGGCGAACGCTCTGTTTCCAGGCTGCCGCGCGCCGGCTCGGCGAGGTTTTTGCCCGTACTGCAAGTAGGGTCTAGGCTTTCTACAGTCGCCTGCACAGAGGCTGGGCCAATGAACGAACAACCCGACCAGGGACGCGTCAAGGGCATGGAAGCCAGGCTCTTCCTGTTCCTCGTGATCTGCCTGTTCCCGCTGCTGTCCGTCGCCCTGGTCGGCGGCTTCGGTTTCTGCGTCTGGATGTACCAGCTACTGGCCGGCCCGCCCGGGCCGCCGGCCTGAGGTCGGGTATGAGCAGTCGCCGAGAGCTGTTCCGCCGCCTCGGCGGGCACCCGCCGACGCGGCGCCCGCCGTGGACCGCCGCCGACTTCGCCGAAGGCTGCACAGGCTGCGCCGCCTGCGTCGAGGCCTGCCCAGAAGGCGTGCTGAAGCTCGGCGCCGGTCGGCTCGTCGAACTCGACCTCTCCAGCGCCGGCTGCACGCTGTGCGGGGAATGCGCCAGCCGCTGCGAGGCCGGCCTGTTCGATGGCGCGCGCCCGGCCTTCCCCTGGATCGCCACGATCGGCGAAGCCTGCCTGGCCCTGGCCGGGATCCACTGCCGCAGTTGCCAGGACGCCTGCGAACCCGCCGCGATCCGCTTCCGCCCGGCTCCCGGCGGCGTCGCCCTGGCCGAGCTGGACAGCCAGCGCTGCAACGGCTGCGGCGCCTGCCTGGCGCCCTGTCCGAGCCAGGCCATCCAACTGCGCGCGCTATCCACCAAGGAGTTTCCACGACATGCCTGAAGCCCTGCAGATCGCCAGCCTCATCCTGCATTGCCGGCCCGAGCGACTGCCGGCGGTGAAGGCCAACCTGGCGCTGCTCGACGGCCTGGAGATCTACCAGGAAAGCCCGCAGGGCAAGCTGATCCTGGTGCTGGAAGCCGAACGCGAAGAACAGATTCTCGACACCCTGGGCCAGTTGCAGAACCTGCCAGGAGTGCTCAACGCCGTGCTGGTCTACCACGAGATCCTGCACGACGACGATAGCAACGACGCGGCGGCCATGACCGACCGCGCGATACCGTGCTCGCCCGAGGAGACAATCGATGAACCTCACCCGTCGTGAATTCGCCAAGGCCAACGCCGCCGCCATCGCCGCGGCGGCGGCCGGCCTGCCGATCCTGGTCCGCGCCAGCAACCTGGTGACCGAGGCGGACGTCACCAGCCTGGTCTGGAACAAGGCCCCCTGCCGCTTCTGCGGCACCGGTTGCAGCGTGATGGTCGCCACCCGCGACGGCCAGGTGGTGGCCACCCATGGCGACATCAAGGCCGAGGTCAACCGCGGGATCAACTGCGTGAAGGGCTACTTCCTGTCGAAGATCATGTACGGCAGCGACCGCCTGACCCGCCCGCTGCTGCGCATGAAGGACGGCAAGTTCGACAAGCAGGGCGAGTTCCAGCCGATCAGTTGGGAACAGGCCTTCGACATCATGGCCGAGAAGTTCAAGGCCGCGCTCAAGGCCAAGGGACCGGAGTCGGTCGGCATGTTCGGCTCCGGCCAGTGGACGGTCTGGGAAGGCTATGCGGCGAACAAGCTGTTCAAGGCCGGCCTGCGCAGCAACAACATCGACCCCAACGCCCGCCACTGCATGGCCTCGGCGGTGATGGGCTTCATGCGCAGCTTCGGCATGGACGAGCCGATGGGCTGCTACGACGACATCGAGGCCACCGACAGCTTCGTCCTCTGGGGCTCGAACATGGCCGAGATGCACCCGGTGCTCTGGTCGCGGGTCACCGACCGCCGGCTCAGCGCGCCGCAGGTCAAGGTCGCGGTGCTGTCCACCTTCGAGCACCGCAGCTTCGAGCTGGCCGACCTGCCCATGGTGTTCAAGCCGCAGACCGACCTGATCATCCTCAACTACATCGCCAACCACATCATCGAGAGCGGCGCGGTGAACCGCGACTTCGTCGAGCGCCACGTGCGCTTCGCCCATGGCGCCGAGGACATCGGCTACGGCCTGCGCCCGGACGACCCGCTGGAGAAGAAGGCGAAGAACGCCGACAAGGCCAACACCTGGAGCGACATCGACTTCAAGGCCTTCGCCGAGTTCGTCAAGCCCTATACCCTGGAGCGCACCGCGCGCGAAAGCGGCGTGCCCGCCGAGCGGCTGAAGGCCCTCGCCGAACTCTACGCCGACCCCAAGCGCAAGGTGGTGTCGTTCTGGACCATGGGCTTCAACCAGCACACCCGCGGGGTCTGGGCGAACAACCTGATCTACAACATCCACCTGCTCACCGGGAAGATCAGCGAACCGGGCAACAGCCCCTTCTCGCTCACCGGCCAGCCCTCGGCCTGCGGCACCGCGCGCGAGGTCGGCACCTTCTCCCACCGACTCCCCGCCGACCTGGTGGTGACCAACCCGAAGCACCGGGAAACCGCGGAGAAGATCTGGAAGGTGCCGGCCGGGACCATCCAGGAGAAGGTCGGCTTCCACGCCGTGCAGCAGAGCCGGATGCTCAAGGACGGCGTGCTCAACGTCTACTGGACCCAGGTCAGCAACAACATGCAGGCCGGTCCCAACGTGATGCAGGAAGTGCTGCCCGGCTGGCGCAACCCGGACAACTTCGTGATCGTCTCCGACGTCTACCCCACCGTCTCGGCCCAGGCCGCCGACCTGATCCTGCCCAGCGCCATGTGGGTGGAGAAGGAAGGCGCCTTCGGCAATGCCGAGCGCCGCACGCAGTTCTGGCACCAGTTGGTGAAGGCACCGGGCGAGGCGAAGTCCGACCTCTGGCAACTGGTGGAATTCTCCAAGCGCTTCACCACCGACGAGGTCTGGCCCGCGGAACTGCTGGCGAAGGCCCCCGAGCTGAAGGGCAAGACCCTCTACGACGTGCTGTTCCGCAACGGCCAGGTCGACCGCTTCCCGGCCAGCGACCTGGCCAAGGGCTACGCCAACGACGAGGTCGACGCATTCGGCTTCTATATCCAGAAGGGTCTGTTCGAGGAATACGCCGCCTTCGGTCGCGGCCACGGCCACGACCTCGCCCCCTTCGACGCCTACCACGAGGCGCGCGGCCTGCGCTGGCCGGTGGTGGACGGCAAGGAGACCCGCTGGCGCTACCGCGAGGGCTACGACCCCTACGTGAGCAAGGGCAGCGGCGTACAGTTCTATGGCTATCCGGACAAGAAGGCGATCGTCTTCGCCCTGCCCTACGAGCCGCCGGCCGAGGCGCCGGACCAGGACTACCCGTTCTGGCTCGCCACCGGCCGGGTGCTCGAACACTGGCACACCGGGAGCATGACCGCGCGGGTCCCGGAGCTGTACAAGGCGGTGCCCGACGCGCTGGTCTACATGCATCCGGAGGATGCGCGCCAGCTCAAGCTGCGCCGCGGCAGCGAGGTCAAGGTGGTGAGCCGGCGCGGCGAGATCCGCGCGCGGGTCGAGACCCGCGGGCGCAACAAGCCGCCCCAGGGGCTGGTGTTTGTGCCGTTCTTCGACGCCAACAAGCTGATCAACAAGGTCACCCTGGACGCCACCGACCCGATTTCCAAGCAGACCGACTACAAGAAGTGCGCCGTTCGCATCGAACTGCTCAACCTGGCCTGAGGAGCGCGCCATGAAACCTCTGCTGACTGCCCTGCTCCTCGTCCTGCTCGGTGCCCCCGCGGCCTTCGCCGCCGACCTCGGCTACCCGCTGGACGCGCCCGCCCCCGACGGCCGCCGCCCCGGCGGCACGCTGGCCGAAAGCCGCCCCGCGCCGCCGCTGGCGGCCGAGGAAAACAAGGACCTGAAACGCGAGCGCAACTACCCCGAGCAGCCGCCGACCATTCCCCACAGCATCGTCGGCTATCGCATCGACAAGGACAGCAACAAGTGCCTGTCCTGCCACAGCCGCGCCAACAGCGCGCGAACCCAGGCGGTGATGATCAGCATCACCCACTACATGGACCGCGACGGCCAGCCGCTGGCCGCCGTCTCGCCGCGCCGCTACTTCTGCGTGCAGTGCCATGTGCCGCAACAGGACGTAAAGCCGCTGGTCGACAACCGCTTCGAGAACATCGACCAGATCCTCGAGAAAGAAGCCGCCAATGCGGCGCGCAAACCCTGAGGGAGGCCGCATGAAAGCACTCATCGCCTGGCTGGCCGGTTACTGGCGGGTCCTGCGTCGTCCCAGCGTGCATTTTAGCCTGGGCTTCCTCACCCTCGGCGGCTTCATCGCCGGGATCGTCTTCTGGGGCGGCTTCAACACCGCCCTGGAGGCGACCAACACCGAGACCTTCTGCATTTCCTGCCACGAGATGCGCGACAACGTGTTCGTCGAACTCAAGGACACCATCCACTACAGCAACCGTTCCGGAGTCCGCGCCACCTGTCCCGACTGTCACGTGCCACACAAGTGGACCGACAAGATCGCGCGCAAGATGCAGGCCTCCAAGGAGGTCTGGGGCAAGATCTTCGGCACCATCAACACCCGCGAGAAATTCCTCGACCACCGCCGCGAGCTGGCCGAGCACGAATGGGCGCGGCTCAAGGCCAACGATTCGCTGGAATGCCGCAACTGCCACAACTTCGAGTTCATGGACTTCACCCGGCAGAGCGTGCGCGCGCGGCAGATGCACTCCACCGCCCTGGCCAGCGGCGAAGCCACCTGCATCGACTGCCACAAGGGGATCGCCCACCACCTGCCGGACATGACCGGGGTGAAGGGCTGGTAGCGCCGCCCGCGGACCGGGCGGCGCGGCGCAATCAGGGCTGGGCGCCCTTCAGCGCCTCGAGGATCTTGCGCCCGGCGCGACCGTCGGCCGGGGTCAGGCCGAGGCGCTTCTGCTCGGCCTGGATCGCCTTGCGCGTGCTGGTGCCGATCAGCCCGTCGGCCTCGCCGATGTCGTAGCCGCGCGCCAGCAACGCCTTCTGCAATTGCTTGCGCTCGAGCCGGCTGATGCCCGGGTCGTCGGTCGGCCAGGACGCCACCAGGCCGCTGCCGCCGCGCAGGCGGTCGGAAAGCAGGGCAATGGCCAGCGCGTAGCTTTCCGCGGCGTTGTAGGAATAGATCGCATCGTAGTTGCGATAGACCAGGAAGGCCGGGCCCTGGGCCCCGGTCGGCAGGAGAATCGCGGCCTTCTCGTCGCCGCCCGGCAGCGGCTGGCCGTCGGCCCGCTTCACCCCGCGGGCGACCCAGGCCGACAGCGGCTGGCGCTTGCCGCGCCCGGCCAGGCTGGCGGGGAAGTCGGCCGGCACCTTCACTTCATAGCCCCACGGCTGTCCCGTGCGCCAGCCAGCCTTCTTCAGGTAGTTGGCGGTGGAACCGAGGGCATCCGGCACGCTGCCTACCAGGTCGCGACGACCGTCGCCGTCGAAGTCCACGGCGATCCGCGCGTAGGTCGATGGCATGAACTGGGTATGGCCGAAGGCCCCGGCCCAGGAGCCGGTGATGCCGGCGTCGCGGATGTCGCCGGCCTGCAACAGCTTCAGGGTGGCGAGGAACTCGCCCTGGAAGAACGACTGGCGGCGCCCGTAGCAGGACAGGGTCGACAGCGAGGTCAGCAGCGGACGCTTGCCGAAGATCCGCCCGTAGTCGCTTTCCACGCCCCACACCGCCACCACCGTGTACTTGTCCACGCCGTAGCGCGCGGCCACCTGGTCGAGCAGCTTGTCGTGCTGGGCGAGCATCGCCTTGCCATCGCTGACCCGCTGCTCGTCCACCAGGCCGGCCAGGTAGTCCCACAGCGGGGTGGTGAACTCCGGCTGCGCGTCGAGCAGGTCGAGCACGCTGAGGTCGGCCTGCAGGCCGCTGGTGAAGCGCTCATAACTGTCGGCGGAAATGCCCTGCGCCTGGGCCTTCTTCTGCAGGCCGGCGAGGCAGGAAGGGAAGCTCGAGGCGTCGGGTTGCGCCAGGGCCAGGGCGGGTAGCAGGGCCAGCGAGGAGAGAAGAAGGCTGCGCATGGGGTTTCCTTGTACGGTGAACGGTCATCCATGGCACCGGCGGGCTTCCCCCGGCGCCGAAGGCCTGGTGGCCTGTACGGTTGACTCGGTGATCGGCGTTCGACTGGTCGAGTCAGCCACACGGGCCACTAGCCTACCGTCCCGCCGGGTGCGGCGCCATCTCCGCCCTGAAAGGCGGGTGAAACCTTGCTCGGGCAGACTGGCGACGGAATACGCATGCCGGGTGTCTCGCGGCCGATCCGCCGCGTCACATCCGTGCCCGAACGCGCTGCGCCACCCGCGCGTCCGTTTTCCGGGCACTGGCCGGGCGTTCGCCTGTCCAAGCAGTGTTCCCCGCCTCCGTCCACAAGCCGGAGCCGGCCCCGACGGTCCCAGACCACCGCAGGAAAGCCGGGCGGCCGCCACCCGCCACCGCCCCGGGCTTTCCACCCTCACTACACGTTTCGGAGTACAACCTTGATCCACTGGTTGAGCGACCCGACGTTCTGGACAGCCCTGCTGCAGATCGTCGCCATCGATATCCTCCTGGGCGGCGACAATGCCGTAGTCATCGCCCTCGCCTGCCGGCACCTGCCGGCGCACCGGCGCAAGCAGGCGATCTTCGGCGGCGTCGCCGGCGCCATCCTGATCCGCATCCTGCTGCTGTTCTTCGCCCTGCACCTGCTCGACCTGCCCTACCTCAAGGCGATCGGCGCGCTCCTGCTGCTGTGGATCGGCATCAAGCTGCTGCTGCCGGAGGAGGAGGACGGCGACGACATCAAGGGCAGCACCCACCTGCTCGGCGCGATCAAGACCATCATCATCGCCGACGCGGTGATGAGCCTGGACAACGTCATCGCCCTGTCCGCCGCCTCGGCCGGGGATTTCTTCCTGGTCTCCCTGGGCGTGCTGATCAGCATCCCGATCATCGTCTGGGGCAGCCAGCTGATCCTGCGCCTGATCGACCGCTTCCCGCTGATCATCCTCTTCGGCGGCGGCCTGCTCGGCTGGATCGCCGGCGGCATGCTGCTCACCGACAGCGCGCTGAAACCCTGGCTGGCGCCCTACGCGCAATGGGATTCCTACCTGCACTACGGTGCGGCGGCCTTCGGCGCGCTGTTCGTGATCCTCCTCGGTAGCCTCCTGGCGCGCCGCCAGTTGAAGCAGCGGCATGCCGCGCCGACGGCCGCCGCCGAAAGCGAAGGCCGCTAAGAGCGACGGGGCGCCCAGGGGCGCCCCGTCCTCTTTCTCCGTCTCAGATATTGGTGCTCGCCGGGATCCGGCTCGGCAACAGGTACTCGTAGGGCCTGCGGCGCGCCTGGTTGCGCGTGCGAATGGTCGCCTCGATCTCTTTCAGACGTGCCTGGAAGCGCTCCAGCGGGCCGCCGCTGGCGGTCACCCGCCTGTCCGAGAACACCGGCGCGTAGGGGAACCCGGTCTGCCGGTAGTCGCCGAGGCGACCGTGGTAGACCGAACCGAGCAGGTGATAGATGTTCACCTTCTCCAGCGCCACCAGGGTCGGCGGCATCATCTTCAACCAGTCGGCCTCGCTCTTGCCGCTCGGCGAGTCCGGTGCCGGCGCCGCGCTCATGGCGCAGATCGCTGGCGCGTAGGTCATCATCGAAGGCTGGGGAAAATTGACCGCCGCATGCTGCGCGGAGGCGGTGAAGATCACCATGGTCAGCACCTCGACCAGTTGGCTGCGACCGGTGATCGGGCGGAACCCGGCCACCTTGCCGCTGCCGATCACTTCGCCGACCCAGGCCGCCAGTTCGACGTCACCGATGACGTCGCCGTCGCTGGCGTAGTACACCGCCACGTAGTCGGCCGCCCACTGGCGGATCGCATTCCACACCAGCAGGCCGTCGTCGCGGTAGGGGTAGTCCGGTAACGCGGCCGGGTCGTCGACGTTCCGCGCCTTCAGGCTCTCCGGCAACATGCCGCGGTAGAAGTCGAACCCCAGCCGGTTGCCGCCGGCGGTGGCCTGGGTGTCCTGGATCGGCGCGGCGAACATCACGTCGATGAAGCCCGCGCTGGGCAACAGGATCCGCGCCGCCCCCTCGTTGATGAACAGGGTGCCCTCGAAGTGCGGGGCGAGCAGGACGTGCAGCGGATGGCTGGGCGCCAGGGTGCGCTGGGTGGCCAGGCAGAACGCCTCGCTCACCAGGTGGGTCTGGGCCAGGTGGACGAACATCTCGTGGTAGTTCTCCTCGGCGACCTGGACCACCGTCTTGGCCATCTGCCAACCCCAGTACAGATCACTCTCCGACTCGGCGGGACGCACGAACATCGGATGGGTAGCGGGGTCCTGGCCGCACTGGATGGCCACCGGCAATAGCCTCGCCCGATCCTTGCCAAGGGCGAACAGGGCGATCGGCGCATAGGCGAAGCCCGTCCCGGTGAGCAGTTTGTCCACCGCTCCCGACGGCGCCAGCTTGCCCAGCTCGGCGTAGTCCAGCAGGTACAGGCGGCGGCTGGCGGCGGCCTCCAGCAAGCTGTCGTCGGCGCCCATCACCCGGCGGAACTGCTCTTCGCCCAGCGGAAAGTTGGCCGGCAGCGCATCGACGCGGCGGATCAGCAGCGGATTAGGCCCGGCCACCCGCCAGTAGGCGAACGCTTCGTCGTCACGGAAGCTGTCGGCGACCTCCGGCAGGCGCAGGGTGCCGAACACCGCGCGGAAGCGATTCAGGCCGTCGCCCTGTCCACCCTGGGTAACCAGGTTGCTGGCGCTCTTGAGGATGTCGTCGACCAGCAGGCCGACCCGCGTCAGCAAGGCGATCACCCGCGTCTGCAATTCCGTGAAGCGCAGCAGCAGGCTGCCGGCCGCGGCCGGATCGTTCTTCGCCTCCTCCAGCAACGCCTCGTGGACCTGGCGCGCCGCTTCCAGATCGCCGCTGAGCCCGGCGGCGATCCGCTCGAACTGCGCGGCGGCCGACGCCGGCAACGAGGCGACGAAATTGACGATCAGCTCGACGATCACCCCGGCGGTCTTCAACAGCCAGTCGACATTCGGCAACTCGCCCAGCGGCACCGAGCGGGCCATCGGCACGCCTTTGACATTGGCGAAGTTCTCGGTCCAGACATATACCAGTTTCTTGCTGGTCAATACCGCACGCCGCGCCAACTTTCCGGCCAGGTTGTCATATTGCGGCAAACTCGGCGGAATCAGGTTGTCCAGCAAACTTCGCGAGGCATCGATAGATCGCTGTTGTTCCGCCCCGAGGTATTTCAAGGGCGAAAAGAATATCGAGTCATTGGCCAGTGCGGTTCCACTCAGGGCGACACCCGACAAGAGCACACTCCTGCGTTTCATATCATCGACTCCATCAATGCATTAACCAGGAACGACTCGATGCCTGAGCATCGAATCGCTCTTTCAACAGGTTGCGATCAGCTGTAAAGCCCTTCGCCGCTTTCCTTGTTGTAATGCAACGGAACATTGTGGTTGTCGGTCCCGCCGAGAATCTTGCCGACGGTGATCGCCGCCACCGAAGGCACCTGGAAGGCCAGCAGGTCGACCAGCTCGTGGGTACGGTTGAGGCCGATGGCGCTGGCCGCGTTGCCGATGCTGGAGAACAGCGGCGAGTTCAGGAAGGAGTTGGCCGCGTAGACGCCATTGATGATGGCATCGCCCAGGAAAGTCCCGGCGCCAGAAACTTGTTCGATTTCACCCACACTTAGAACCGCCAGGGCATTCACCTGATTTTTCATGTCTGAATCTCCACGTATTCAAATGATCGAAACGAATGGTTCTCGCTGAAAACAGCAAAGAAACCTGTACGTCCGAACTTCTTCGGAACGTGGAGAAAGCAATAGCGAGAGGGAAAATCGGCAATAAGCTGACGCTTCGCACAGTTGACAGGAAAAGCCTGAAACAATAGTTATCCACAATAATTATTGACGGCAAACTTTTGACTTGCAAAGAACTACGCCGGACAACGGCAATAGCCGATTTTATCCCGCCAGGCCTCGACCCATTGTGCAAACCCGGCAGGGCGTTGCGCAGAACGTGGCATTTATTCGGGGCGATCCGCCAAGGCGATTTCATGTACTGAAGTACCAGAATCAGCGGATCGTGAGACCTATTTCCCCTTGGAACGATACGGATATTTTTTCCCGCGCCCGGTTTCCTCTCTTCCGCGCCTGCCAGATCTGGCAGTTGCAAAATGCCACGGCAACGCGCAGTCCGCGGCGCAGACGCCTCGACCGCTCATTGATGGCTAACGCGCAGCTCGCTGAACGTCGCCCGCCCGCCCTCGCTGGACGGCCCGCGGTTGTCCTGTAGATAGAGTCCGGCCTTGAAATAGAGGCCCTGGTAGGCCCACTGCGGGTCCAGTTGCTGCTCCAGGGCGCTGCCATTCACCGACACGCTGAGCAATCCGCTGCGAGACACGCCGATGCGGTAGCTGAACGACTGGCCGAGAGGAATCCCGTCCATCAGCGTGTAGGCCCTGGTCCCGCCATCGTCCGGCCGCTCGCGGACCAGCGCCTGGACCCGCCCCTGGTCGAGCCGCAACTGGTAGAGCAGCTTCACCAGAGGCGCGGCCTGGCCGCTATTGCTGCCATCGCTGTGGATCTGGCCGATGATCATGCGCCGGGTCGAGGGCACCGCCTCGATGCTCAGGGTCGCCTCCAGCCAGTTGTCGGCCCTGGCGTAACGCCAGTTGTAGGGCCTGCCGCTGGACAAGGTCTCGCGCAACTCGCTGCGCGGAAACTCGCTGTTGCGCGTGTGGCTGCCGTTGACCGGCACCCAGAAGCGAATGCCGTCGGCGGTGCGCTGGAAATAGTCGCTGCGGTAGTCGCGCTGCAATTGGCTGGTGGAGATGGTGATGGCCGGGCGGCCCTGGGGAATGGTCAGGTTCCAGGTACTCAGGTCAGGCATCCAGACGGTGTCCTAGCGAGGGGAAGGGACTCGCCCATAGGGTAGATGAGCGGCGCACCCTTTGCCTGGCCGAATGGCCCACGTTTGAGCGGCGCAAGGCCGGCACCGAGGGTTTTCCCCGCGTCCCGCGCACAAGCGTCTATCTTGATCGGGGACCCTTTCACGGAGAGATGCCATGCGCCTGTTCTGCGCCCTGCTGCTCATCGCCTGCGCCGCCAGCGCCCAGGCCGCTATCCAGACCCGCGAGATGCCTTACCGGAGCGCAGACGGCACGCGCATGGTCGGCTATTTCGCCTACGACGACAGCAAGCCGGGGATCCGCCCTGGGGTCATCGTGGTCCACGAATGGTGGGGGCTCAACGACTATGCCAAGCGCCGCGCCCGCGACCTCGCCGAACTCGGCTACAGCGCCCTGGCCATCGACATGTACGGCGAAGGCAAGCACACCGAGCACCCGCAGGACGCGATGACCTTCATGCAGGCCGCGACCCGGGATGCCGACGCCGCCAAGGCGCGCTTCCTCGCCGGCCTGGAACTGCTGAAGCGGCAACCGCAGACCGATCCCAGCCAGATCGCCGCGATCGGCTACTGCTTCGGCGGCAAGATCGTCCTCGACATGGCCCGCCAGGGCCTGCCGCTGGCCGGCGTGGCGAGCTTCCACGGCGCCCTCGGCACCGCCACCCCGGCCAGCAAGGGCAGCGTCAAGGCGAAGATCCTGGTGGAGCACGGCAGCGCCGACAGCCTGGTCCCGGCCAAGGACCTCGACGCCCTGAAACAGGAACTGAGCGCCGCCGGCGCCGACTACCGGGTGGTGATCCAGGACGGCGCCAAACACGGCTTCACCAACCCCGACGCCGACGCGCACAAGGGCCACGGCCTGGACATCGGCTACGACCGCCAGGCCGACCGACGCTCCTGGGCAGACCTGCAGGCGTTCCTCAAGGACATCTTCGGGCAGGGTTGAACCCAGCGCCGACGCATAAAAAAACGGGAGTCCCCGGAGGGACTCCCGTCTTGAAAGGTCGAGACAGGACAGTATCCCGTCATCAACAAACAACCTCACCTGCATTCCACTGGAATGCGCGGCGCAGTCTGTCAAAACCGGGCCTTGCGGTCCGTTTTCCTTTGTTGCGCTTTTGCAATCTTGTGTAAGCGTCGCGTGACTGGTGGGCCACGTCGGGAACCGGCACAATGCGCGCCATGAACGACCGTCTCCCCTCCTTCTGCACCCCGCTGGACGACCGCTGGCCGCTGCCCCTCGCGCTGCCCGGCGTGCAACTGCGCAGCACCCGCTTCGACCCGGCGCTGCTGCAACCCGGCGACTTCGCCCTGGCCGGCATCCAGCCGCCGGCGAACATCCTCCGCGCGGTGGCCAAGCGCCAGGCCGAGTTCCTCGCCGGGCGCCTCTGCGCACGCGCCGCCCTGTTCGCCCTCGATGGCCGCGCCCAGACGCCGGCCGTCGGCGAGGACCGCGCACCGGTCTGGCCGGCCGCGATCAGCGGCTCGATCACCCATGGCGACCGCTGGGCCGCCGCCCTGGTGGCGGCGCGCGGCGACTGGCGCGGGCTCGGCCTGGACGTGGAAACCCTGCTCGAAGCCGAACGGGCGCGCTACCTGCATGGCGAGATCCTCACCGAAGGCGAGCGCCTGCGCTTCGCCGACGACCTGGAGCGACGCACCGGCCTGCTGGTGACCCTGGCGTTCTCGCTGAAGGAAAGCCTGTTCAAGGCGCTCTATCCGCTGGTGGGCAAGCGCTTCTACTTCGAACATGCGGAACTGCTGGAATGGCGCGCCGACGGCCAGGCCCGGCTGCGCCTGCTCACCGACCTGTCGCCGGAGTGGCGCCACGGCAGCGAGCTGGATGCCCAGTTCGCCGTGCTCGACGAACGCCTGCTCAGCCTGGTGGCGGTCGGCGCCTGATCAGGCGTTCCCCGGCGTGCGCCGCGACGGCCGCAGCGCGCGGCCTTCCGCCAGGCGCTCGACGGCGCGGGCGGCGGCGACCATGCCGAAGGTGGCGGTGACCATCATCACTGCACCGAAGCCGCCGGCGCAGTCCAGCTTCACCCCTTCGCCGACGAAACTCTTCGACTGGCACACCGTGCCGTCCGGCTTCGGGTAGCGCAGCTGCTCGCTGGAGAACACGCAGGGCACGCTGTAGGTGCGCCCCGGCGTGCGCGAGAAGTTGTAGTCGCGGCGCAGGGTGGAACGCACCTTGGCCGCCAGCGGGTCGTTGAAGGTCTTGTTCAGGTCGGCGACCTGGATCTGCGTCGGGTCGACCTGGCCACCGGCGCCGCCGGTGGTGATCACCGGGATCTTGCGCCGCTTGCACCAGGCGATCAGCGCGGCCTTGGCGGCCACGCTGTCGATGCAGTCGATCAGGTAGTCGAAGTCGACGATGTACTCGGCCATGGTCTCGCGGGTGACGAAATCGGCCACCGCGTGGACCCGGCAGGCCGGGTTGATGGCCCGGATGCGCGCCGCCATCACCTCGACCTTGGCCTTGCCCACCGAGCCTTCGATGGCATGCACCTGGCGGTTGGTGTTGGTCACGCAGACATCATCGAGGTCGAACAGGGAAATCTCGCCGACGCCGCTGCGGGCCAGCGCTTCCGCCGCCCAGGAACCGACCCCGCCGATGCCGACCACCGCGACGTGGCTATCGGCCAGGCGTTGCAGCCCCTCGCGACCGTACAACCGGCCGATACCGCCGAAGCGCTGTTCATCCACCTGCATCACCAACCACCTCTGAAACCGAATCGCGGATTGCCGCGCGCATTATAAAAAGCCGCGGCCGCCGCGTCGCCTGCGTTCTTACGGCTCGTCGCGCAGGCCGGACTAGACTTGCAACAGACCCGCCGGCCCGGCGCCTGTACACCCCGGGGGGTGCGGGGTAGCATCCGCCGCCCCGTGTTCAGCGAAACATCCGGAACCTGGTTTCATCTCTATGTCTTCACGCAAGATCGGGCTCAACCTGGTGGTAATCGTCGCCCTGGCCGCCCTCTTCACCGGCATCTGGGCCCTGTACAACCGTCCGGTCAGCGTACCGGACTGGCCGGAACGCATCTCCGGCTTCTCCTTCTCGCCGTTCCGCCTCAACCAGAATCCGCAGAGCGGCCGCTACCCCAGCGCCGAACAGATGCGCGCCGACCTGGAACTGGTCGCCCGGCACACCCACAGCATCCGCACCTATTCGGTCCAGGGCGCGCTCGGCGACATCCCGGCGCTGGCCGAGGCGTTCGGCCTGCGCGTCAGCCTGGGCATCTGGCTCGGCCCGGACCTGGCCGGCAACGAGGCCGAGATCGCCCGCGCCATCCGCATCGCCAACGAGTCGCCGAGCGTGGTGCGGGTGATAGTCGGCAACGAGGCGCTGTTCCGCCGCGAGGTGACGGCGGAACAGTTGATCGCCTACCTCGACCGGGTCCGCGCGGCGGTCAAGGTTCCGGTGACCACCGCCGAACAGTGGCACGTCTACCGCGAACACCCGGAACTGGCGCAACACGTCGACCTGATCGCCGCCCACGTCCTGCCCTACTGGGAGGCTACGCCGGTGGCCGACGCGGTGGACTTCGTGCTCGAACGCGCGCGCGAACTCAAGGCCGCCTTCCCGAGGAAGCCGCTGCTGCTCGCCGAGGTCGGCTGGCCGAGCAACGGGCGCATGCGCGGCAGCGCCGAGGCGACACCCGCGGACCAGGCCATCTACCTGCGGCGCCTGACCAACGCGCTCAACGGCGAAGGCTACAGCTACTTCGTCATCGAAGCCTTCGACCAGCCCTGGAAGGTCAGCGCCGAAGGCTCGGTGGGCGCCTACTGGGGCGTCTACAACGCCGACCGCAAGGCCAAGTTCAACTTCACCGGGCCGGTGGTGCCGATTCCCAAGTGGCGCGCCCTGGCCATCGCCTCGGCGGTACTCGCGGTACTCGCCTTCACCCTGCTGCTGATCGACAGTTCCTCGCTGCGCCAGCGCGGGAGGACCTTCCTCGCCGTGGTCTCGTTCGCCTGCGCCTCGGTGCTGGTGTGGATCGCCTACGACTACAGCCAGCAGTACAGCACCTGGTTCAGCCTGACCGTCGGCGCGTTGCTGGGCGTCGGCGCGCTGGGGGTGGTCATCGTGCTGTTCACCGAGGCCCACGAGCTGGCCGAGGCGGTCTGGACGCGCAAGCGGCGCCGGCCATTCCTGCCGATCACCGCCGCGCAGGCCTATCGGCCCAAAGTGTCGATCCACGTACCCTGCTACAACGAGCCGCCGGAACTGCTGAAGCAGACCCTCGACGCCCTTGCCCGCCTCGACTACCCGGACTACGAAGTCCTGGTGATCGACAACAACACCCGCGACCCGGCCGTCTGGCAGCCGGTCGAGGCGCACTGCGCGCGCCTGGGCGAGCGCTTCCGCTTCTTCCACGTCGCCCCGCTGGAAGGCTTCAAGGCCGGCGCGCTGAACTTCGCCCTGGCCCACGTGGCGGCGGACGTCGAGGTGGTCGCGGTGATCGACGCCGACTACTGCGTCGACCCCGACTGGCTCAGGCACATGGTGCCGCACTTCGGCGACCCGCGGATCGCCGTGGTGCAGTCGCCGCAGGACTACCGCGACCAGCACGAGAGCGCCTTCAAGCGGCTCTGCTACGCCGAGTACAAGGGCTTCTTCCACATCGGCATGGTCACCCGCAACGACCGCGACGCGATCATCGAGCACGGCACCATGACCATGATCCGGCGCAGCGTGCTGGACGAGCTGAGATGGCCGGAATGGTGCATCACCGAAGACGCCGAGCTGGGCCTGCGGGTGTTCGAGAAGGGCCTGTCGGCCGCCTACTTCGAGCGCAGCTACGGCAAGGGGGTGATGCCCGATACCTTCATCGACTTCAAGAAGCAGCGCTTCCGCTGGGCCTACGGCGCGATCCAGATCATGAAGCGGCATACCGACGCCCTGCTGCGCGGCCGCGGTCCCGACGGCAGCCGCCTGACCCGCGGCCAGCGCTACCACTTCGTGGCCGGCTGGCTGCCGTGGATCGCCGACGGCCTGAACATCTTCTTCACCCTCGGCGCGCTGCTCTGGTCGGCGGCGATGATCATCGTGCCCAAGCGCGTCGACCCGCCGCTGCTGATCTTCGCGATCCTGCCGCTGGCCCTGTTCGCCTTCAAGGTCGGCAAGATCCTCTTCCTCTACCGGCGCACCGTCGGCGTCGACCTGCGCGACTCGTTCTTCGCCGCCCTCGCCGGCCTGTCGCTCTCGCACACCATCGCCAAGGCGGTGCTGTACGGCTTCGTCACCCGCGGCATCCCGTTCTTCCGCACGCCGAAGATGCGCTCCAGCCACGGCCTGCTGGTGGCCCTGGCGGAGGCCCGCGAGGAAGTCTTCGTGATGCTCCTGCTGTGGGGCGCGGCGGCCGGCATCGTGGCGGTTCAGGGCGTGCCGAGCCGCGACCTGCTGATCTGGGTCGCCATGCTCCTGGTGCAATCGTTGCCCTACCTGGCGGCGCTGGTCATGGCCTTGCTCTCGTCGCTGCCGAAACCGCGCGAGGAACTGGCCGGCGGCGCCGAGCAGATCGGCGGTTGAGGTCGGGCGAGGCGTCGGGACGGCCGGCCCCGCTCGCCTAAACGGCGTCCCTTCGCCCACGTTTATGCTTTAAGATTCCCCCTTTCCGCTCGACCCGCTCAGGATGCCCTCCCCATGACCGCCTCTTCGCCGAGTCTCTCGCCGACCCTCGAACTCGCCTGCGAGTTGATCCGCCGCCCCTCCGTCACGCCCCTCGACGCCGACTGCCAGGCCCTGATGATGCGCCGCCTGGAAGCCGCCGGCTTCGCCCTGGAGCCGATGCGCATCGAGGAGGTGGACAACTTCTGGGCACGGCGCGGCGGCGACGGCCCGGTGCTGTGCTTCGCCGGGCACACCGACGTGGTGCCCACCGGCCCGCTGCAGGCCTGGCAGCACCAACCCTTCGACGCCCTGATCGACGACCAGGGCATGCTCTGCGGGCGCGGCGCGGCGGACATGAAAGGCAGCCTGGCGTCGATGATCGTCGCCGTCGAGCGCTTCGTCGCCGACCACCCGGAGCACAAGGGCGCCATCGCCTTCCTCATCACCAGCGACGAGGAAGGCCCGGCCCACCACGGCACCAAGGCGGTGGTCGAACGCCTCGCCGCACGCGGCGAGCGCCTGGACTGGTGCATCGTCGGCGAACCGTCGAGCACCAGCCTGGTCGGCGACGTGGTGAAGAACGGCCGCCGCGGCTCCCTTGGCGCCAAGCTGACCATCCGCGGCGTACAGGGCCATGTGGCCTACCCGCACCTGGCGAAGAACCCGATCCACCTGGCCGCCCCGGCGCTGGCCGAACTGGCGGCGGAACACTGGGACGACGGCAATGCCTTCTTCCCGCCGACCAGCTTCCAGGTTTCCAACCTGAACTCCGGCACCGGCGCCACCAACGTCATCCCCGGTGAACTGACCGCGCTGTTCAACTTCCGCTTCTCCACCGAATCCACCGTCGAAGGCCTGCAGAAACGCGTCGAGGCGATCCTCGACAAGCACGGCCTGGACTGGCACGTCGAATGGGCGCTGTCCGGCCTGCCGTTCCTCACCGAGCCGGGCGAACTGCTCGATGCGGTGGCCGCCAGCATCAGGGCGGTCACCGGCCGCGAGACCCAGCCCTCGACCAGCGGCGGCACCTCCGACGGACGCTTCATCGCCACCATGGGCACCCAGGTGGTCGAACTCGGCCCGGTCAACGCCACCATCCACCAGGTCAACGAGCGGGTCCTGGCCAGCGACCTGGAGCTGCTCACCGAAATCTACTACCAGACCCTGGTGAGGCTGCTCGCCTGATGCTGATCTGCCCGCTCTGCTCCGCCGCCCTGGGCGAGGTCGACAACGGCGTCGCCTGCCCCGCCGGGCACCGCTTCGACCGCGCCCGCCAGGGCTACCTGAACCTGCTGCCGGTGCAGCATAAGAAAAGCCTCGATCCGGGCGACAACGCCGCCATGGTCGAGGCCCGTCGCCAGTTCCTCGGCGCCGGCCACTACGCGCCGCTGGCCCGGCGCCTGGCCGAACTGGCCGTCGAACGCGCGCCGCGACGCTGGCTGGATATCGGCTGCGGCGAGGGCTACTACAGCGCCCGGCTCGGCGAAGCCCTGGCCGGCGCCGAGGGCTACGCCCTGGATATCTCCCGCGAGGCGGTGAAACGCGCCTGCCGCCGCGCGCCGCAGTTGTCCTGGCTGGTGGCGAGCATGGCCCGGCTGCCGCTAGCCGACGCCAGTTGCGAGCTGATCGCCAGCGTGTTCAGCCCGATCGACTGGAACGAAGCCGTGCGCGTCCTCGCCCCCGGCGGCGGCGTACTGCGCCTGGGCCCGGCCAGCGCGCACCTGCTGGAACTGCGCCAGCGGCTCTATGACGACGTGCGCGACTACGCCGACGACAAGCACCTCGCCGGCCTGCCCGCGCAACTGAGCCTGCGCCACACCGAGACCCTCGAGTTCCGCCTGGCGCTGGACAGCTACGACGCGCGGGAAAACCTCCTGGCCATGACCCCGCACGGCTGGCGGGTCAACCCCGAGCGCCGCGCGCGAATCCTGGCCGAACCCTTCGAAGTCAGCGTGGCGGTGCGCTACGATTGGCTGCAACGCGACTGACCGTCCCCGAGGACCCCATGCGCCAACCGGATATCGAGATCTACCTGAAAGACGCCGAGCACGCGGCCGTCGCCGCCTGGCTGGAACAGGCGCTGGGGCCCTGCGGCCCATGGCAGGAGCACGGCCAGACCCTCAAGTGCACCGCCCGCGGCGAGCACGGTGCGGTGCGCGTCACCTGGCTGCCGAAGGCGGTGGGCAAGTGGCACAGCCTGTTCTTGGAGAGCGACAGCACGCCCTGGGACGACGACCTCGCCTGCGCCAGGGCCGCGCATGCCGCGCTCGGCGTGGAGATCCGCTGCGCGCCGGGCGGCTGGGAGGAAAACCAGGGCGAAGAGGACGCCGACCGCTGGCTGCGGGTCGACGCCGGGGGCGTCGAGGAAATTACCTGGCGCACCGCCTGAACGACGAAAACCCCGCGCTGCGAGGGGCCGCCCAACGGGGGCCTGGCGGGGTGGATGCGCTGGATGACAAAAGCCCGTCTCGCGACGGGCTTTTGCTTGCGGGAATCAGACCTTGGAGACGTCTTCCGCTTGCAGGCCTTTCTGGCCCTGGATCACCGAGAATTCCACTTTCTGGCCTTCCACCAGGGAGCGGTGACCCTCGCCGCGGATGGCGCGGTAGTGAACGAACACGTCCGGACCGCTATCGCGTTGAATGAATCCATAACCTTTGGCGTCATTGAACCACTTGACGGTTCCGACCTCACGATCAGCCATTACCACACTCTCCAACTTGCAATTTTTTATAAGTGGCCTTCCCAATCCGGGAAGACTTCGACGGTTCGGCTGCGCAACGCTGTTCTTGTTATCCGACCCCGGCAAAATGCCGTTGGAGCGGGCATTTCGAATGGCGTTCCACTAGCCACCGCGTCCCGGAGTATAAACAAACGAGTCCAACTGAAAAGGACTTTTTTAGCCCCTGGCGGAATACCCGCCACGCCCGGCGGGACTGGCCTTTCGATATGTTTTCGCTACGCCTGGAATACGTCTGCGCAAGCACTTGCAGATAGCTAGCCGCCATATTTCCGTCAACTTTTCAGCGGTCGCGCAGACCTGCCTTGCGCGGCCAGGCCAGGGTGAAGCAGGCGCCGCCCAGAGTCTCGCTGCGGCCGATGGAGGCCCGGCCGCCATGCCAGTAGACGATCCGCCGGACGATGGACAGTCCCAGGCCATGCCCGCCGGAAGCACGGGTCCGGCTATCGTCCAGGCGTAGGAATGGCGTAAAGAGCCGCTCCCATTGCGCCTCCGGCACCCCCGGCCCGTCGTCCTCGACATCCACCCGGCAACGCTCCAGGCTGACCCGGTAGCTGATCCTGACCCGACGATCGGCATGCCGCAGCGCATTGGTCAGCAGGTTCTGCAAGGCCCGATGCAGGTAGCGCGGCTCGGCCTCGATCCAACTGCCCAGCTCCTCAGGCACCAGCGCGCCCTCCTCGCAACTGACCAGCACCTCGCGGCGCAGCGGGGCGATCTCCTCCACCACCTGGCGCACCAGCACGCCCAGCTCCAGGCGCTGGTAGGTCAGCGGCGGCGAGCCCTGTTCCAGGCGCGCGTAGGTGAGCATCTCGTCGACCAGCTTGTCGAGGTCCTGGATATCGTTGTCCATGCCCTCCAGGTACTTCAGGCGGGCGCCGTCGGTCTCGGCGGTCTCGATCATCTCCAGGCCGAAGCGCAACCGCGCCACCGGCGTGCGCAGCTCGTGGGACACCGCGCGAACCATCTCGCGCTGCACCGTCAGCAGCCGGTGGATGTGCTCGGCCATATGGTTGAAGGCCGCGCCCAGGCGTCCCACCGAGTCGCCGCCGCGCACCTCGACGCGGGTATCCAGACTGCCGCGGGCGATCCGCGTGGCGGCCGCCTCCAGGCTGCGCAGGCGCTGCTCCAGACGACGCACCAGCAGGTAGGTGATCAGGCCGATGAAGCTCAGGCACAGCGCGCCGAGCAGCAACAGCAGCTGCGGCGGATAGAGGTTCATCTGGAACAGTGGGCCCAGCTCCAGCACCCAGGGCGTGTCGAGGATGCCGGCGAAGATGCGGATCGAGTCGCCGTCCTTGCCCAGCGCCATCACCGTGTCGCCCTCCACCACCCGCCGGCGCTGGTCGTCGTCGAGGTCCAGTTCCTTGACCTGGAGCAGGTGCACCGGGAAGCCGAAGCGCTTGTCGCGGACGATCCGCGCCAGGTGGTAAGGCTGTTCGCTGGCCGGGTAGCGCACCAGTTCGTCCATCAGCAGATAGACCGTGGCCCGCGCCAGTTGCTCGCTGACCTGCTGCACCTCGCCGCTGAGCACCAGGTTCTCGGCGGCGCTGGCCTGGGTATAGACGGTGACGGCGTGCTCGGCGGTCTGCTTCACCAGCACCTGGCCGTTCATCAGGCGCGCGCGGCTGCGTCCATCCATCCGCAGCTCATCCAGCCCGCGCAGTTGCAGGGGAATCCCCAGCAAGCGGCTCCACTGCGCCAGGGCGCGCTTGCGCTCGGTGGCGGTCATCGGTTGCAGGTTGTCGGCCATCAGGCGGAAGGTGCCGCGCGCCAGCTCCTCGCGGTAGTGCTCGCCGCGCACCTCGTTGATCCAGTGCAGGCCGAGCAGGCCCAGGCCGCTGACCAGCAGCAGGGCCAGGAGCATGCCGCCATAGATGCGCAGGAAGATGGATTTCATCGGCGAGCCCCCGGCCGCTGTCCGCTGCTGTTGATTCTGGCCGACCGGGACGCCCGCGCCCCGGCCCGAAGGAAAAAAGCGCCTCAGCCCTCGCCGACGAACAGGTAGCCCTTGCTGCGCACGGTCTTGATCAGCCGCGGGTGCATCGGGTCGTCGCCGATCTTCGGGCGGATCCGCGAGATGCGCACGTCGATGGAGCGGTCCTGGCCGTCGTACTCGATGCCGCGCAGGGCGTTGAAGATCTCCTCGCGGGAGAGAATCCGCCCGGCGTTCGCCGCCAGCAGCCAGAGCAGGTCGAACTCAGCGCTGGTCAGCTCGATGGTGGTCCCGTCCAGCCAGGCCTCGCGCATCGCGTTGTCGATCACCAGGCGACCGAACGCCAGGCGTTTGCTGTCCGCCGCCTGGGCGCCCGCTTCCGGCGCCTCGCTGCGCCGCAACAGGGCACGGATGCGCGCCAGCAGCACACGCGGGCGCACCGGCTTGCACACGTAGTCGTCGGCGCCCATCTCCAGGCCGAGCACCTCGTCCATGTCGTCGGTGCGCGCGGTGAGCATCAGGATCGGACCGTCGAACTGCGGACGCACCTGGCGGCAGATGGACAGACCGTCCTCGCCCGGCAGCATCAGGTCGAGCACCACCAGGTCCGGGCGTTCGGCGAGGATACGCGCCGCCGCCAGTGCGCCGTTGGCTTCGATGTCGACCTTCAGGCCGTTGCCTTCCAGGTATTCCCGGGTCAGCTCGGCCAGACGTCCATCGTCCTCGACGATCAGGATGCGCCAGGCTTCTTGCTCCACACAGCCTCCTCGTATCGCGGTCCCGGAGCCGCCGCGCGGCCCCCTCAGAGCGGCCCGCATTGTAGCCAATACGGGGGCCGCGCGGCAGCACGCGAGGAACATCTTGCAAACACTACATATTGTGGGTAGGGTGCGCGCCCCGAAAGGTTGGGGAGTAGGTCTGCGCCGGTGCTTTCCGAGGGCGACGAATGGCATTCTCCAGCGCTGCCGCGGCCTACGGACGCTTCCTAGGACTCACGCACAGAAGACCCACACTTTATCCACAGGTTTCCCCCAGACTGTCACCTTGCAAACACCCCATTAGCGCATTATCTTGTATCCCCATCGTCGCCACCCCCTATATCTTGGGTTTCGAGCGCACGAACGGCTACAACGGAACCAACCGCGCACGGACCACTCTGATGGCTCCGGCGGCTCCGCAAAAAAGCATTTTCCAGACGTACTGAAAGCATCGACGGCGCTCACCGCAAGGAGCCCTTCATGACGATGGAAAAGCGGTACGGGTGTTGCAACGGACGCTGTAAACAGACAGTCAACACCACTAGGTATTGTGTTCGACGGCAAAACGCCACGAACCCGCCAGGGCCAGGGAGGCACGCACAGTCCCCACCCTCAGCATTCGAATGAAGCAGCCGCCGCAAGGCCGGCTGCCCGGCTCTTTATCGATTCAAGGGAATGGGCGCCCCGGCGCCCGCTAGCAAAACCATTACGAAAACGTGGAGATACCCACCCATGCATACCGACACCACACGCGAGAACCCGCAGGCCAGCGCGCCGCAGGCCGCCGATTCGTCGCAGGATCTGGCCGCCACCGCGCCGGGCCAGCTGCGCGTGATCAAGCGCAACGGCACCGTAGTCCCCTACACCGATGACAAGATCACCGTGGCCATCACCAAGGCGTTCCTCGCCGTGGAAGGCGGCACCGCCGCCGCCTCGTCGCGTATCCATGACACCGTGCGCCGCCTGACCGAGCAGGTCACCGCCACCTTCAAGCGCCGCATGCCGTCCGGCGGCACCATCCACATCGAAGAGATCCAGGACCAGGTCGAACTGGCCCTGATGCGCGCCGGCGAGCAGAAGGTCGCCCGCGACTACGTGATCTACCGCGAAGCCCGCGCCGCCGAGCGCAAGAACGCCGGCGCCGCCAGCGACGTCGCCCAGCCGCACCCGAGCATCCGCATCACCCGCGCCGACGGCAGCCTGTCGCCGCTGGACATGGGCCGCCTGAACACCATCATCAGCGAAGCCTGCGAAGGCCTGGCCGAGGTGGACGGCGCGCTGATCGAGCGCGAGACCCTGAAGAACCTCTACGATGGCGTCGCCGAGAAGGACGTCAACACCGCCCTGGTGATGACCGCGCGCACCCTGGTCGAGCGCGAGCCGAACTACTCCTACGTCACCGCCCGCCTCCTGATGGACACCCTGCGCGCCGAAGCCCTGGGCTTCCTCGGCGTGGCCGAGAGCGCCACCCATCACGAAATGGCCGAGCTGTACGCCAAGGCCCTGCCGGCCTACATCGAGAAAGGCGCCGAGTTCGAGCTGGTCGATGCCAAGCTGAAGGAATTCGACCTGGAGAAACTGGGCAAGGCCATCGATCACGAGCGCGACCAGCAGTTCACCTACCTCGGCCTGCAGACCCTGTACGACCGCTACTTCATCCACAAGGACGGCATCCGCTTCGAACTGCCGCAGATCTTCTTCATGCGCGTGGCCATGGGCCTGGCCATCGAGGAGAAGGACCGCGAGGCACGCGCCATCGAGTTCTACAACCTGCTGTCGTCCTTCGACTACATGAGTTCCACCCCCACCCTGTTCAACGCCGGCACCCTGCGTCCGCAGCTCTCCAGCTGCTACCTGACCACCGTGCCGGACGACCTGTCGGGCATCTACGGTGCCATCCACGACAACGCCATGCTGTCGAAATTCGCCGGCGGCCTGGGCAACGACTGGACCCCGGTGCGCGCGCTGGGCTCCTACATCAAGGGCACCAACGGCAAGTCCCAGGGCGTCGTGCCCTTCCTGAAAGTGGTCAATGACACCGCGGTCGCGGTCAACCAGGGCGGCAAGCGCAAGGGCGCGGTCTGCGCCTACCTGGAGACCTGGCACCTGGACATCGAGGAATTCCTCGAGCTGCGCAAGAACACCGGTGACGACCGTCGTCGTACCCACGACATGAACACCGCCAACTGGATCCCCGACCTGTTCATGAAGCGCGTCTTCGACGACGGCTCCTGGACCCTCTTCTCGCCGTCCGACGTCCCCGACCTGCACGACCTCTACGGCAAGGCCTTCGAGGAGCGCTACGAGTACTACGAGGCCCTGGCCAGCTACGGCAAGCTGAAGCTGCACAAAGTCGTCCAGGCCAAGGACCTGTGGCGCAAGATGCTCTCCATGCTATTCGAGACCGGCCACCCGTGGCTGACCTTCAAGGACCCGTGCAACCTGCGCAGCCCGCAGCAGCACGTGGGCGTGGTGCACAGCTCGAACCTCTGCACCGAGATCACCCTGAACACCAACAAGGACGAGATCGCCGTCTGCAACCTGGGCTCGATCAACCTGGTCAACCACATCGTCGACGGCAAGCTGGACACCGCCAAGCTGGAGAAGACCGTCAAGACCGCGGTACGCATGCTCGATAACGTCATCGACATCAACTACTACTCGGTCCCGCAGGCGCAGAACTCCAACTTCAAGCACCGTCCGGTCGGCCTGGGCATCATGGGCTTCCAGGACGCCCTGTACCTGCAGCACATCCCCTACGGTTCGGACGCGGCCATCGCCTTCGCCGACCAGTCCATGGAAGCCATCAGCTACTACGCGATCCAGGCTTCCTGCGACCTGGCCGACGAGCGCGGCGCCTACCAGACCTTCCAGGGCTCGCTGTGGTCGCAAGGCATCCTGCCGATCGACTCGGAGAAGAAGCTGATCGAAGAGCGCGGCGCCAAGTACATCGAAGTCGACCTGTCGGAAACCCTCGACTGGGCGCCGCTGCGCGAGCGCGTACAGAAAGGCATCCGCAACTCGAACATCATGGCCATCGCGCCGACCGCGACCATCGCCAACATCACCGGCGTCTCGCAGTCGATCGAGCCGACCTACCAGAACCTGTACGTGAAGTCGAACCTCTCCGGCGAGTTCACCGTGATCAACCCCTACCTGGTGCGCGACCTCAAGGCCCGCGGCCTGTGGGACCCGGTCATGGTCAACGACCTGAAGTACTACGACGGTTCCGTGCAGCAGATCGAGCGCATCCCGCAGGACCTCAAGGACCTCTACGCCACCGCGTTCGAAGTCGAGACCCGCTGGATCGTCGAAGCCGCCAGCCGTCGCCAGAAGTGGATCGACCAGGCCCAGTCGCTGAACCTGTACATCGCCGGCGCCTCGGGCAAGAAGCTCGACGTGACCTACCGCATGGCCTGGTTCCGCGGCCTGAAGACCACCTACTACCTCCGTGCCCTGGCCGCCACCAGCACCGAGAAGTCCACCATCAACACCGGCAAGCTCAACGCCGTGTCGGCCGGTGGCAACGACGGCCTGCAAGCCGCCCCGGCCGCCGAGCCGAAGCCGGCGCCGGTGCCGCAGGCATGCAGCATCGACAACCCCGACTGCGAAGCCTGCCAGTGATCGCGCGTCGCTGAACGGCGTCCGTGTCGCGGCCGGGCAAGCCGGACTCCTCGTGTGGGTCCGGCCTGCCCGGCGCCTGACGGTCGCTCGTCCAGCGCCACGCTGGCAGCGCAAGGCCCCTCGCCAGGGCCAGGAACAATCCCCTTCTTCCCTCCGGGGGAGAAGAACGGCCCGGCCAGACCGTGCCGGACCACCGCTTTCGCGTGCACCTCACGCCCCATATCCAGGCCGCCGAGACGGCCGCCAGACCAGGAGAGAGCAAGATGCTGAGCTGGGACGAATTCGACAAAGAAGACCCGACCGAAGCCAAGGCCGCGCCCGCCGCCGCCCAGGCCGTTGCCCAGGGCCATGACAAGCTGGACGACGAAGCCGCCGGCTCGGTGGAAGAAGCGCGCGCCGTTTCCGCCGACGACTCCGACGCCGTCGCCCGCGCCAAGAAGGCCCTGAACGACCTCGACATCCAGGAAGGCCTGGACGACCTCGAAGGCTCCGCCGCGCGCGTGCAGGTCGGCGACAAGCAGATGATCAACGCCCGCGCCGACCTCAACCAGCTCGTTCCCTTCAAGTACGACTGGGCCTGGCAGAAGTATCTGGATGGTTGCGCCAACCACTGGATGCCGCAGGAAGTCAACATGAACGCCGACATCGCCCTGTGGAAGAGCAAGGACGGCCTCAGCGAAGACGAGCGGCGCATCGTCATGCGCAACCTCGGCTTCTTCTCCACCGCCGACTCCCTGGTCGCCAACAACCTGGTGCTGGCCGTGTACCGCCTGATCACCAACCCCGAGTGCCGCCAGTACATCCTGCGCCAGGCCTTCGAAGAGGCGATCCACACCCACGCCTACCAGTACTGCATCGAGTCGCTGGGCATGGACGAGGGCGAGATCTTCAACATGTACCACGAGATCCCCAGCGTGGCGAAGAAGGCCTCCTGGGGCCTGAAGTACACCCGCTCGATCTCCGACCCGATGTTCCAGACCGGCACCCCGGAAACCGACCGCCAGTTCCTGCGCAACCTGATCGCCTACTACTGCGTGCTGGAAGGCATCTTCTTCTACTGCGGCTTCACCCAGATCCTCTCCATGGGCCGCCGCAACAAGATGACCGGCACCGCCGAGCAGTTCCAGTACATCCTCCGCGACGAGTCGATGCACCTGAACTTCGGTATCGACGTGATCAACCAGATCAAGATCGAGAACCCGCACCTGTGGGACGCCCAGATGAAGGACGAGGCGACCCAGATGATCCTCCAGGGCACCCAGCTGGAGATCGAATACGCGCGCGACACCATGCCGCGCGGGGTGCTGGGCATGAACGCGGCGATGATGGAGGACTACCTGAAGTTCATCGCCAACCGGCGCCTGACCCAGATCGGCCTGAAGGAAGAGTATCCGGGGACCACCAATCCGTTCCCGTGGATGTCGGAGATCATGGACCTGAAGAAGGAGAAGAACTTCTTCGAGACGCGGGTTATCGAGTACCAGACGGGCGGAGCACTGAGCTGGGATTGAGATTCTCGATTTAGGTCAAGACCGTTAGACGCTGTCGCCGGAAAGGGATTTCGGGACAGTGGTAGAGATAAAGAGCCCCGCCTTGTGCGGGGTTCTTCATTAAAGAGAAATAAAAACCCAAGGTGTTCAGCAAGTTAATTCACCAAATCAAATAGAAGATATGTGCCAAGCTCACTATCCCCAAGACACCATCGACAGACTATTTGAGTCAAACAGCCCTAGAAAACAAGAAATAAAAACATGCCCAACCATTCGCTCAATCTGAAATCTCCGTAGGGCGAATAACGCGCAGCGTTATCCGCCAGCTGGCCAAGGTACGCTCCGAAATCCTTCTGGATACACGGACGATCCCCAATGCCAAGCTACCGACGAACCTGGGTCCCCGGCGGCACCTATTTCTTCACCGTCACCCTGCATGACCGCCGCTCCAACCTGCTGACCCGCGAAATCGACCTGCTGCGCCGCGTGGTCGCCCAGACCAGGCGCCGGCATCCCTTCCGCATCGATGCCTGGGTCGTGCTGCCGGAGCACATGCATTGCCTCTGGACCCTGCCGCCCGACGACGCCGATTTTGCCACCCGCTGGAAGGTCATCAAGTCCGGCTTCGCACGGCGCATCCCCTGCCACGAATCACGTACCTTCGCGCAACGGCGGCGAGCACAACGCGCCATCTGGCAGCAGCGCTACTGGGAACACCTGATTCGCAATGACACGGACTACCGGCGCCATTTCGACTACATCCATCTCAACCCTGTGAAACACGGGCTGGTTACGGCGGTCAAGGATTGGCCCTTCTCCACCTTCCACCGGGCCGTGGCTGAAGGGCTTTATCCCGAGGATTGGGCCGGTGATCCTTCCTTGGAGGTCCGAGCGGCGGAGCGGGTTTGAGTCTGCTGGCGGATAACGGCTGTGCCGTTACTCGCTCTACCCCGGCTACCAAGTCTTTTTCTCGGCCTCGCAGGATGGCCAGCCCCGAGAAAGTAACCAAAGCGCTTGCCCCTGCATTCGACCTCCTACACGACGATTCCGCTCGGCCTCCTGATGGGGCGGACCGGAGCGTCGGATGTTTCTCTGGAAGAGGTAGGGCGAATAACGCGAAGCGTTATCCGCAACTACACAGGATTTTCCTGTAACGCCCGAGCATCGGGGGATTGAAAGAACTTCGTCAAGTCGATGTACAAGCAATGGCTTCAGAGAATCGGCGGATAACTGCTTTGCAGTTATTCGCCCTACCGTTGACCGCTATCGGTGCGCTCCATAATCATTCTTCGGCGCTAAGAACGCATACCACCCAGCGGCAAACCGCTCCCGAAAGTAGCGGTGTATTCCATTGAGGAAATGCGTATGCCATTCGTTTTCAACCCACCCCATTCATCCCCTCGCGGCACGACACCAACACCACCTCCCCGGAGGTGCGCCATGTCTGACACCCTCCTCCAACCCAGCCGTTTCACCCACCACCATCGGGTCCTGCACGCCGTGCTGCTGGATGAGGAAGGCTGGTTCGTGCTCTCCGACCTGGTACGGCTGCTGGGCCGTTACCTGGGCGGTCGGGCGCCGGCGGCGTTGTGTGACGAGGCGCCGTGGCCGCTGGCGACGGCGGAGCAGCGCGAGCGCTTGTTCGCCCTCTGCCATGCACTGGAACGGCACCTGGATGCCGATCAGTGGCGGCTCGCCTGGCTCCATGACGAACGCCACGGGCCACGCCAGGACTGCCTGGTCAGCGAGTCCGGGCTCTACGCTCTGCTCTGGCTCGCAGTGCCTGGCGCGGCACGGAGTTTGCGCCGTTGGGTCAGCGGCTCAGTGCTGCCACGCCTGCGCAGCCAGTCCCGCCCCAACGCCACGCCCCAGCGCGCCGTGCTGCACTGGAAAACCGCCGAGATCGACACCCTGCACTGGCAAGGCAAGACCTGGATCCCCCTCTCCGACTGCCCCCACCTCCTCGACAGCCCACGCCCGCTGATCCGGGCCTGACCCCGTCATACGCCCTGAAAGGAGTCAGGGCTTGTAACAACAGCACGACCTTTGGCAACCTTTCCCCAATGCCCCGGCACGCTCGTCTGTACAGATCCCAGGACTGAATTTCCAAGCCCTGTTGCTACCCAGGGCCCCGCAGAAATACCAAAGCCAAGGTCCTTCCAAAGCCCCTCGTTCGAATCGTCTGGTTACCAGACAAGCGGCCGGAGCACTTACTGAAACTTATGCCACCACCAATAGAGATCTAGATCACATTTTATTGTAAGCAGTGATGGCAAAGGCCCGCAGAGCGACACAAAGACCACTGGAAGTCCACTTGAATGGCTCACCAGAAACGCTATTCGACTAATGAGAGGAACATGGTGAGCGACAAGAAGTGGTGCGTTATCGCTGTAGCAGCGCTTTATCTGCTCAGTGGAATACTCTTGATAAGGTCTCCGATCAGCCTGCCCCCCTTCGTTGAAAGCGTATGGAAGTTCTACAGCAGCATTGGTTTCGATATGAGTCGAGACATTGTGCGAGCTGTCATACTCTCTCTGAGTCTTTCATGCTTGGCCCACGCATTAATAATACTCACAACTTATATCACCAATGGAGGGCTACCAAAGGTTCTCAGGGGGCATGAGCAGTATCTCTTCCTCAGAGCGCTGTTTTACCTTGGCCTTTGCATTCTGGGTATTGGGGCGATGGGAGACAATATATCCGCAAGGAGAGCTTCTTCATTCAGCAAGGAACTATCGATTCTGCTGGGAGCTTCTATTCTGGGAGGAGTGGTTTGGACAGTGAGTGATTTGCTTGCGTCAATCATCCTGAAGTTTAAGAGGTGAGTACGACAGCCAACTCGCCAGGGGGCAATTCTCCAACGGTTCTCACCGCACCTCCATCCTAGTCGTTTCACCCACCACCGGGCCTTGCGCTCCGCGCTGGCAGACCGCCGAGATCGACACCCTGCACCGGCAAGGCAAGAGCTGGATCCCCCTCTCCGACTGCCCCCAACTCCTCGACAGCCCACGCCCGCTGTTCCGGGCCTAAGACAAACACCGGCCTCGAACGGAGTTGAGGCTGACAAGATGAAAGACGCTGCGTCTGATTTCCGGCACGCCACACCGAGATGAGAGAAGCACGTCACATTCCTCTCTATGAGATGATGACAAAAAGCCATGAAATAGGTTGAAGTTCCTTAAACCTGAATGAGTCCTGAACAAGATTCATTTATTTCCTAGGAACAAGCTGTTGCTCCCCCAGTGACCCAAGGATGGGAATGCATGCCATTGGCTGTTTCCATGTGGACTCGTGGTGTTTTCTCCATGCCCACGAGCCGCGCTCAAGAGAATGAAAACTCACCAGTTGCTTCACCGCTTGAGGAGGTCCCATGAACCTCCTTTTGATCCACCAGAATTTTCCAGGCCAGTTCCGCTACATCGCTCAGGACCTGTCAAGGTCTCAACTGCATCGAGTCTTGGCTATCGGAAGAGATAGCGCTCCAGGCCTTCCGGGAGTTCCTCTGGTGCGCTATCGACCTGCACGGGAATCAGCCCCACAGACGCATGGCTATCTGAAATCCTTCGAAGATGCGGTCCTGCATGGACAGCAGGTCGCTCGGCTGCTATTGAATCTGCGCAGTAAAGGGTATCGACCGGATGTCATATTGGCCCATCCCGGTTGGGGGGAGTCGCTTTTCGCCAAAGACATATACCCCCACGTACCGCTGATCCATTTCTGTGAATACTACTACCACGCCAAAGGAGCCGATGCGGACTTCGATCCACAATTCCCTCTTGGCCTGGACGATGCCTCGCGTTTACGCCTGCGTAACAGCCAGCATCTGCTTAATCTCGAACAATGCGATCTGGGCATCACCCCTACACACTGGCAGCACTCGCTGCACCCTTCGATCTATCACGACAAGATCCGTGTGGCGCACGAGGGAATCCCCTCGGATGAGTTGCTTCCCGATCCCCAGGCGAACCTCACGCTTCCCGATGGGCGGACACTCAGGGCGGGACAGCCCGTGGTGACCTATGTGGCGCGCAACCTTGAGCCCCATCGGGGCTTCCATAGCTTCATGCGGGCGCTTCCGGCAATTCTGGCAGGGCATCCGCAGGCGCAGGTGGTGGTGGTGGGGGGAGATCAGTCCAGCTACAGCCCCCGCCCCAAGGATGCCCCCAACTGGCGGAACAAATTGCTGTCGGAAGTGGAGATCGATGCCCGCAGGGTTCACTTTCTTGGCAAAGTCCCCTACTCCGTCCACCGGAAAGTGCTTCAGATTTCAGCGGCCCATGTGTATCTGACATACCCCTTCGTATTGTCGTGGTCGCTGCTTGAAGCCATGGCTACTGGCTGTGCCATCGTAGGATCCGATACGGCGCCCGTCCGTGAGGTCATTCGCGATGGCATCAACGGCCATCTGGTGGACTTCTTTGCGCCTGATGCTATCGCCGCACAAGTACTCGCCCTCCTCGCTGCCCCCCAGAAGCAAACCGGACTTCGCAAGGAAGCACGCCTGACCGCGCAACGCTACAGCGTCAGCAACGGCTTGCGGGCTTATCACCAACTGCTGGCGGACGCCATGGCGCTATCTGCTCCTACACCGGCCTGAACGATTCCGAATCCGGAACGCAATTATCGAAGCAAGGACACTCCATGCGTGAAGACTCTCCTGAAAACAAGACGGTTGAGCCTCCGGCCCTCGACAGTGGCTTGGCCTGCCTGGTCATGCTGGCACGCTTTCATCAGGTGGCCGCCTCACCCGAGCAGTTGGCTCATGAGTTCATCCCAACTGGCGGGGAGTTCGGCACTCCCGAGCTTCTGCTGGCAGCGCGCAAGCTTGGGCTGAAAGCCCGGTCGGTACGCAGTCGGCCGGACCGACTGGCGCGCACACCGCTTCCGGCGATTGCCCGAGGTAACGACAATGGATATTTCATCATTGCACGTATCGATCAAGGAAAGGCGCTGATCCAGGATCCTTTGCTGCAACGCCCAGAGATACTGACCTTAGAGGCGCTGGAAAACCGCTGGAGTGGCGAACTCGTGCTGCTTCGCTCGGAAGCATCGCAGTCAGCCGAGCTTTCCCGATTCGACTTCACTTGGTTTATTCCAGCCATCGTCAAATACCGCAAGGTGCTGGGCGAAGTCCTGGTGGCCTCCTTTGTGCTGCAGATATTCGCCTTGCTGACACCTTTGTTCTTCCAGGTAGTGATGGACAAGGTGCTGGTCCATCGCGGTCTGTCCACCCTGGACGTTCTCGCCATAGGCCTGCTCGGCCTCATGCTGTTCGAAAGTCTGCTGAGCGGCTTGCGTAGTTATGTCTTTGCCCATACTGCCAGTCGTATCGACGTGGAACTGGGAGCGCGGCTGTTCCGTCACTTGCTGAATCTGCCATTGGCCTACTTTCAGGCCCGCCGGGTGGGCGACTCGGTGGCACGCGTGCGGGAGCTGGAGAACATTCGCAGCTTCCTGACCGGCAATGCCATCACCCTGCTGCTCGACGTGCTGTTTTCCGTGGTGTTCATCGTCGTGATGTTCTTCTACAGCGGCTGGCTCACATTGGTAGTGCTGCTGTCCTTGCCCTTATATTTCGGACTCTCTCTGTTGATTACCCCCGTGCTGCGAGCCCGGGTACAGGAAAGCTTCAATCGCGGCGCGGAAAACCAGGCCTTTCTGGTCGAGACCATCAACGGCATCGATACGGTCAAGGCCATGGCAGTGGAACCGCAGACCATGCGGAAATGGGACAACCAACTGGCGAGCTACGTGGCGGCCGGCTTCAAGACCCAGACCCTGTCGACCTTCGCCAACGAGGGCGTATCACTGATTGGCAAGCTGGTGACGGTAGCCACCTTGTGGCTGGGGGCTCGCCTTGTCATAGAAGGACAACTGACGGTAGGACAGCTGATCGCCTTCAACATGTTGGCCGGGCGAGTCGCCCAACCAATCATGCGTCTAGCCCAACTGTGGACCAACTTTCAGCAGACCGGCGTCTCGGTTCAACGTCTGGGAGACATCCTCAATAGCCAGACCGAACTGTCCCAGGCGACGCGCAGTAGCTTGCCACCTTTGAAGGGACGGATCGAGTTCGACCAAGTGCACTTTCGTTATCGCTCGGATGGATCCGAAGTGCTGCGCGGCATCAATCTTGCCGTCCAGGCCGGAGAGGTGATCGGTATCGTCGGTCGCTCCGGGTCCGGCAAGAGTACGCTGACTCGGTTGCTCCAGCGCCTGTACGTCCCAGAGCGCGGACGCGTGCTGGTCGACGGCATGGACCTGGCGCTGGCTGACGTATCCTCGTTGCGTCGGCAGATCGGCGTGGTGCTGCAGGATAACCTGCTGTTCAATCGCAGCATTCGAGAAAACATTGCTCTGACCGATCCCGGCGCACCGATCGAGGTCGTGATCCAGGCTGCGCGTTTGGCCGGCGCTCATGAGTTTATTCTCGAACTGCCCGAGGGCTACGACACCCTGGTAGGAGAGCACGGCTCCTCCCTTTCCGGAGGACAGCGACAGCGCATCGCCATTGCCCGCGCGCTGATCGGCAACCCTCGGGTTCTAATCCTCGACGAAGCGACCAGCGCCCTGGATTACGAGTCCGAACGAGTCATCCAACAGAATATGAAAGCCATCTGCCAGGGACGCTCGGTAATCATCATCGCGCACCGTCTAAGCGCCGTGCGCGATGCCCACCGGATCATCGTGATGGACCGTGGGCAAATCGTGGAACAGGGCACGCATTCCGAACTGCTGAGCCACCAGGCCGGGCACTACTCTCGGTTGTATCGCCTACAGCAAGGGGACGCCGCATGAACGCCCGGCGTGAACTGCTGCAACGTTACCGGCGGGCCTGGACGCAGGCCTGGCACAACCGCCAGACGATGGAGGCACCGGCGCGCCTGCCGCACGAAGTACAGTTCCTGCCGGCGGCCCTGTCGCTTCAGGAGCAACCCGTCAACCCTCTGGCGCGCCACATCAAATGGGCGATCATGGCGTTCCTCGCGCTTGCCGTACTCTGGGCTTGCCTGGGCGAGATTGATGTGGTTGCCAGTGCCCAGGGCAAAGTCGTCCCCAGTGGCAAAACCAAGGTCATCCAGCCCAGAGAAGTGGCCGTGGTCAAGGCGATCCATGTCTATGACGGGCAGCAGGTAAAAGCCGGCGACCTCCTGGTGGAACTCGACGGCAGCCAGACAACTGCCGACGTCGAGCGACTCAAGAGCGACCTGATGGCCGCGCAGGTGGACAGTGCACGAGCCACCGTTTTGCTGGAGGCGATCGAGGGCGGCCAGGAACCGGCCTCGATCGCATCGCGACTACGTCAGGCCAACGAGGAGCAGCAACGCGCCGCACAGGTCTGGATGCAAGGGCAGTACCTGGAACTACGCAGCAATATCAATCAGGCGCAAGCCGTTATCGAACAGCGAAGTGCGGAAATCCAGGCAGCCCTGTCCATGATCGCCTCTCTACGCAAGACCTTGCCCATCGCCGAACAACTGGCCCAGGACTACAAGCGTCTGCTGGCACGCAATTTCGTTGCCAAGCATGCCTGGCTGGAAAAGGAGCAGTCACGCCTCGACCAGGAACGGGAACTCGCAGTGCAACAGGCGAAGCTGCTGGAGCTTCAGGCCTCCCGTCGGGAGGCTGAACAACGCCGTGAAAGCATTATTGCCCAGACCCGGCGCACGATGCTCGATCTGCAGCATGAGTCCCAGCAGAAATCCGCAGCCTTGACACAAGAACTGCTCAAGGCTGAACAACGGGACCGTTTGACTCGCCTGACCGCGCCGGTCGACGGCACGGTGCAGCAACTGGCAATCCATACCCAAGGCGGGGTGGTCACCGAGGCCCAGCCCCTGATGGCCATCGTTCCCAAGGACCAGCCGGTGGAAGTGGAAGCGATGCTGGAGAACAAGGACATAGGCTTCGTGGGACCAGGGCAGGAAGTGGAAATCAAGGTGGAAACCTTCACGTTCACCAAGTATGGCGTCATCCACGGCACCGTCCTGAGCGTTTCCGAAGATGCCATCGAAGATGAGAAAAGAGGTTTGCTTTATGGCCTGCGCATACAGCTCGCGCAGAATCATATACGCGTAGGTGATCGGGAGGTTCCCTTGACACCGGGAATGGCGGTGAGCGCGGAAGTGAAGACGGATAAACGGAAAGTCATTGAGTACTTCCTGAGTCCGCTGAAGCAGTATGTGGACGAAAGTTTAGGCGAAAGATAGTTAGAGGTATTTCTTCTCATGGGAGGCGTGATGGACAAAAATAAGGCATGGCTTACCTTTGTGATGGTACTGTATTTTATATGTGGCTTTCTTCTAATAAGATCATCGGCTAGCCCGAATGATACGACTGATTTTGTATGGCGATTTTATTCTCGCATAGGCTTTGATATGGATCGACATATTGCCCGAGCACTCATCTTATCCATTTCCCTCTCCTGCTTATTTCATACGCTAATAATAATTTTCAGAGCTATCGGCAACGGATGGACGTCAGAGGGTAGCAAAGGAGCAGTATCTTATCTTTTTTTCAGGGCTTTATTTCTTCTTGGCTTATCCGTTTTAGGCGTTGGTGCGCTGGGGGATAATGTGTCTTTAAGAAGGACTCCAGAGCTTAACAAGGAGTTATCGATCTTAATTGGAGGGCTTGTCTTAGGTGGCATGGTGTGGCTGATAAATGATTTACTTATCTCAATTTATGTAAGGATGCAGAAGTGAGTACAGCATATCAAAAAATTGGACTCTTCGCATATTACGCGGACAAGATAAACTCAATAGTCACCTATGGTGATATAGCACTTAGGACAACTGACCCAGACACTAGGGAGCAAGCCCTATGGGATGCTGCCAATGAGTTGGCCAAACTTGCAGGCATTGGTATTCCTCTTTGGTTTTTAGATAAGGCCTTGACCAAAACTGGATTGGATCGAGTGTTTGACTCTCTAAAAAAGCAGGAATCCTTTCAAAAGTACTTAATGGATAAAGCAGCTACCCAAAGCGTCTATAACTATCTTCTTGCGGACTTGGCCGAGTGGGGGCTGGAAGAACTTAATGACTGGTTGAGTCGGAATGCATATCTTGACCCCATCTTTGATGCTGTAAATATAAACTTTACCTCTGCCCTTAACTTTGTCCAGCGCGTTGATCCACTTGCTTTGGACCTTGATGGCGATGGCCTCGAAACCGTTTCCTCCAACTCAGGGATTACCTTCGACTTCGACGGGGATGGCCTGAAGACAGGGACGGGATGGGTAGCCAAGGACGATGGCTTCCTTGTCTGGGACCGCAATGGCAACGGAACCATCGATAATGGTGGTGAACTGTTCGGTGTGGACTTCGTCAAGAGTAATGGCCAGAAAGCCAGCGATGGTTTCGATGCCTTGCGTGACCTGGACTCCAACCGTGACGGTATTTTCGACGTCAAGGATGAACAGTTTGGCGAACTGAAGATCTGGCAGGACTTGAACCAGGACGGTATTGCTGAGGCAAACGAACTCAAGAGCCTAGACGGTCACAACATTACGGCAATCAATCTTGACATTGAGAAATCCACCGAGGATAACAATGGCAACCTGATCAGCGCAATCGGCAGCTATAGCAGGGGTGATGGTACCAGCGGTCTTGTCAATGGCAACCAAAGCCTCGCAGGCAATCTTGATCTTGCGTCCAATCCATTTTACCGCGAGTACACGGACCGCATTGCGCTGGATGATACCGCCAAGAGCCTACCAGATATGAAAGGCTCGGGTGCTGTCCGGGACCTGCGTGAGGCTAGCATGCTCAATACCGGGTTGAAATCAGCGCTCTCTGAGTATGCGCAAGCCGATACCCGTAGCCAGCAGATGTTGCTTCTGGATCGCCTACTGACCGAGTGGGCCAAGACATCGAACTATCGAACCTTCGATCAACGTATCTCTGACCTGAGCACCAAGACCTACGATGTGGCCTTTGGATGGTCCTGGGAACAGGATAGCTTCGCAGCAGGTGGCGGTAGCACCAGCAGCGGCTCTCTGAGCGAGGGCGATCACGGCCCCACCCAAGAGCAGTTGGAAAGAAAGGCGCTTCTGGAAAAAGTGAAGCTTCTGGAGATATTCAATGCCCAGAGCTTTTTTAACTTCTCCCCTAAAGAGGGGAGTGGATCTGCAGACAAGCCAGCTTCATTCAGTTTACAGTCTGGTGCAAGCCAGTTTTCAGTGTCCGGAATCATGATCGGCGGGACCATTACGCTGACAGAGAAAGATCTGACCTTTAACTCTGGCCAGGTTAGTCTTCTTGAATCTGCCTATCAGGCATTGAAGGACTCGATTTATAGTGCTCTTCTTCTACAAACCCGTCTCAGACCATATGTAGAAGAGATTGATTTAACGCTAGAGTCAGGAGGGGTCTCTCTTAACTTCGAGAAAGTCCTTCAGCTTTTCCAGGAGAACTTTGAGAAATCCCATGTCAATGGAGCGATTGATCTTCTAGAGTTCCTGGGACAGCGAATCTCGACCGGCGGGTCAAGTCTGCTAGGACCTTTGGCTGAAGCTCAATTGCAAACATTGACGCCAGGCGAAATCCAGCAGATCGAAGCGAACGGTATTGGCTTGGAGATGGGGGGGCTGGGCAACGATCTAGTAAAAGGCAGTTCTGGCCAAGACTATCTGTTCGGATTGGCTGGTAACGACTCACTCTATGGGAATCAGGGAAATGATCTTCTGTCTGGGGGAACAGGCAATGACACCCTGTTCGGTGGTCTTGGCAACGATACACTGATCGGTGGGGCAGGTAATGACTACCTGCATGGGGACACCGGTAATGACATATACCGCTTTGATCGCGGCTGGGGCCAGGATACCGTCTACAACTATGACAGCAGCGCCAACAGGGTCGATGCCATCGAGTTCGGTACCGGCATTCGCGCAGAGGACATCATCCTCAGCCGCAATAGCGATGACCTGATCCTGCTCCTCAAGGGCAGCAGCGATCGCATCACCGTCAGCAGCTACTTCAACCAGGATGCTGCGGGTAGTTCTCGCCTGGAGGAAATCCGCTTCGTCGATGGCCAGGTCCTGAACATCGACGCAGTGAAAGCCTTAGTCCAGAAAGGAACAACTGAAAGCGATCGACTCTACGGCTACGCCGTGGCCGATACCCTCAGCGGCGGCCTGGGCAATGACTCACTCTACGGCTATGCCGGCAATGACCTCCTTCAAGGTGATGAGGGCAACGACACGCTCTACGGCGGCGCCGGTGACGATACCCTCGTCGGCGGTCTGGGCAACGACTATCTGCAGGGCGAAGCCGGCAACGATGTGTACCGCTTCGATCGCGGCTGGGGCCAGGATACCGTCTACAACTACGACAGCAGCACCAGCAGGGTCGATGCCATCGAGTTCGGTACCGGTATTCGCGCAGAGGACATCACCCTCAGCCGCAATAGCGATGACCTGATCCTGCTTCTCAAGGGCAGCACAGACCGCATCACCATCAGCAGCTACTTCAATCAGGACGCCGCGGGTAGTTATCGCCTGGAGGAAATCCGCTTCGTCGATGGCCAGGTCCTGAACATCGACGCAGTGAAAGCCCTCGTCCAGAAAGCCACGGATGGAAACGATCGGCTCTACGGCTACGCCGTGGCCGATACCCTCAGCGGCGGCCTGGGCAATGACTCACTCTACGGCTATGCCGGCAATGACCTCCTTCAAGGTGATGAGGGCAACGACACGCTCTACGGCGGCGCCGGTGACGATACCCTCGTCGGCGGTCTGGGCAGCGACTATCTGCAGGGCGAAGCCGGCAACGATGTGTACCGCTTCGATCGCGGCTGGGGCCAGGATACCGTCTACAACTACGACAGCAGCACCAGCAGGGTCGATGCCATCGAGTTCGGTACCGGTATTCGCGCAGAGGACATCACCCTCAGCCGCAATAGCGATGACCTGATCCTGCTTCTCAAGGGCAGCACAGACCGCATCACCATCAGCAGCTACTTCAATCAGGACGCCGCGGGTAGTTATCGCCTGGAGGAAATCCGCTTCGTCGATGGCCAGGTCCTGAACATCGACGCAGTGAAAGCCCTCGTCCAGAAAGCCACGGATGGAAACGATCGACTCTACGGCTACGCCGTGGCCGATACCCTCAGCGGCGGCCTGGGCAATGACTCACTCTACGGCTATGCCGGCAATGATCTCCTCCAAGGCGACGAAGGCCACGACATACTCTACGGTGGCGCTGGCGACGATACCCTCGTCGGCGGTCTCGGCAACGACTACCTGTATGGCGAAGCCGGCAACGATGTATACCGCTTCGACCGCGGCTGGGGCCAGGACACCATTCAAAACAACGACAGCAACACCAACAAGGTCGATGCCATCGAGTTCGGCAGCGGCATCAGCGCGAATGACATCCTGCTCAATCGCGACAGCGACAACCTGGTGCTGACCCTCAAGAACAGCACAGACCGCATCACCGTCAGCAGCTACTTCAGCCAGGACGCCACGAGCAATTATCGACTGGAGGAAATCCGCTTCGTCGATGGCCAGGTCCTGAACATCGACACAGTGAAAAGCCTGGTCCAGCAAGCCACGGATGGAAACGATCGCCTGTTCGGCTACGCCGTGGCCGACACCCTCAGCGGCGGCCTGGGCAATGACTCACTCTACGGCTATGCCGGCAATGACCTCCTTCAAGGTGATGAGGGCAACGACACGCTCTACGGCGGTGCGGGCAACGACACTCTCATAGGGGGAGCAGACAGTGACTACCTATATGGAGAGGATGGTGATGACCGAATCGAAGGAAATAATGGTAACGATACGTTATATGGCGGAGCCGGCGAAGATACTTTGATTGGCGGGTCAGGCAATGACTATCTGGCAGGAGACGCAGGCAACGACATCTATCAGCTAGGTAATGGCTGGGGACAAGACACCATTAACAATTACCACACCGAGTCGAATGCGTTGGACCGTCTGGAATTCACGGACAACATAACCGCAGACAAACTTTGGTTCAGCAAGAACGGAAATAATCTCGAAATCAACTTGATTGGCGCATCCGACAAGGTCAGCATCAGCAATTGGTATTCAGGCAAGAACTATCAGATCAGCCAATTTACCGCAGCCGATGGAAAAACCTTACTGGAAAGCCAAGTACAAAACTTGGTAAATGCCATGTCGTCGTTTGGCGTACCCGCCGGAGGAGAATCAGAAATGACGGTAGAACAACGCCAACAGCTAGAGGTCATCATAGCTGCCAACTGGCAGTAAAACTATTCACTAACCGGCCTGCCCTATGGGCAGGCCGGTTAGTGATAAAATACATACTTTTTTGTTCGTCTCGGCGAACCACTCACAGAAGTAGCCCTGCGGCCTCGATCACTGCGGCACAGCCCCTTCTCCCTCAAAAGAAGACCGATCAATACCGTATTACGAAACTACATTGAACGTCTCTCTCTGCTTTCTGACTACCAGCCCGCTTGCGCCCACGGACAGCAAATAAAGCCTGACCGAGCAGTTGCGCAACGCTCATGAGATCAAGGCTGCATCCCAGCCTGGGTGACTGCCTGATCCCGCGAAAGGCCCGCAAGGCTTTGAGCGCAGGATCTAGAGAGACATCAGGGTGTAGTGCAAGAAAACCCCACATATCCACCCACCTCAGCCATGATGCCCTTTCCATCCCCAGCGGAACCCCGACATGGACGCCAAAGCTCTGCTCCTCGGCAGCCTCTGCCTGGCCGCCCCATTCGCCGACGCGGCGACGCTCGACAATGCCCTCTCCGCCTGCCTCGCCGCCCGGCTCGGTGCACCGCACACGGCGGAGGGCCAGTTGCACCTGCCACTCACCCTTGAGGCCCGGCGCTCCACCGGCGAATGCGGCTGTACCTCGGCGCTGGTGCGATATCGGCTGCTGACCATGCATGCCAATGCGAAGGCACAGGTCCTTCAGGAAGGTCTGCTCGACGGTCGCTACGAAGGCACCCGTACCCTAACGCTGGCAGCGGATGCGCAACTGGCGGCCGACAGCACGCTCGTGGTACGTCTTGGTTGCGCCGTCGCCGAATGACCATCCACCGACCCAGCGAGGTTCGCGATGCACCTGCTTTACCCCTCCGCCCCCGACCGCAGCAACGCGGTCGATGAACTCTTCGCCGAGGAATATGACGCGGCCCGTTCGGCAGGCTTGGCCTGTTCGCTGTTCTGCGACGAGGAACTGGAAAGTGGACGCTTTCGCGCCCGCCCGGAGTTTCCGGCAAACCCCAAGGTGCTGTATCGCGGCTGGATGCTCACACCGGAAAACTACGCTCGCCTGCACGGCGCGATCCTCGTCGCTGGCGGACGGCCCCTGACCAGTCCACAGCAATATCGGCACTGCCATTACTTGCCGGAGTGGTATCCGCTCTGTGAGGACCTCACGCCAGCGACCCTGTTCCTGTCCAGGAACGCCGACTTCGAGGCAGTGCTGGCGCAAAGCCCGTGGCGCGCCTGGTTCGTCAAGGACCATGTGAAATCCCTGACCACCCAGCGCGGCTCGAAGGCCACCAATGCTGCGGAAGTGCGGGAAGTCCTCGATTCGATCGAGCGTTATCGAGGCACCATCGAAGGCGGTGTATGCCTTCGGGAGTTCGAGGCGCTGCGGGCGGAAACCGAGGAACGCTACTTCGTTCTTCACG
This sequence comes from Pseudomonas sp. CP-1, assembly GCF_021213715.1. Taxonomy (NCBI): domain Bacteria; kingdom Pseudomonadati; phylum Pseudomonadota; class Gammaproteobacteria; order Pseudomonadales; family Pseudomonadaceae; genus Pseudomonas; species Pseudomonas sp. CP-1. Next base: position 514,384 of record NZ_JAJQKY010000001.1, on the reverse strand, counting down.
GCCGCGCTCACGGGCGTCTCGATGCCGTCCCGCCGCTAGTGGAACAGGTGGCACAACGTATCGATTGCCCGTTCTTTTCCGTCGACGTGGTCGAGTCGACCAGTGGCGAGTTGCGCCTGATGGAACTCGGCGATGGCCAGGTCTCCGACCGCAAGCAATGGCCCGCCGCACGCTTCGCGGCGATGCTGGCACAGGCATAGTCGGAACCGCTGCAATCCCAACCCGACCAAGCTCCCCTTGATCGATCCCGAGGGGGGCTCGTCACTCGCCCAGTGCCTCGACCACGTACTCTCATCCGAAGCCCAGGAACGTTTTCCGTCCCCTCGCCCATGGATATTTCTTCCACTCTGCAATCCAGTTCATAAATCCCATAAAAGCTCTCTTCCGCTCCCCGCCAGCCTCCCCGCATCCCGCACCCTAGACGCCCCGCCGCTCTCCGCCGGCTCGCTCGACAAGAAAAACCAACCGCTCGATCAGCCTCATCCTTCACCCATCACAGGAGCCATCGCGATGCACCTGATACCCCATTGGATCCCCCTGGTCGCCAGCCTCGGCCTGCTCGCCGGCGGCTCGTCCGCGTCCGCCGCCGAGGAAGCCTTCGACCTCTGGAACGAATGCGCCAAGGCCTGCGTGCTCGACCTCAAGGACGGCGTGCGTTCCAGCCGCATGAGCGTCGACCCGGCCATCGCCGACACCAACGGCCAGGGCGTGCTGCACTACTCCATGGTCCTGGAGGGCGGCAACGACGCGCTCAAGCTGGCCATCGACAACGCCCTCAGCATCACCAGCGACGGCCTGACCATCCGCCTCGAAGGCGGCGTCGAGCCGAACAAGCCGGTGCGCTACAGCTACACGCGCCAGGCGCGCGGCAGTTGGTCGCTGAACTGGCTGGTACCGATCGGCCACGAGAAGCCCTCGAACATCAAGGTGTTCATCCACGAACTGAACGCCGGCAACCAGCTCAGCCACATGTCGCCGATCTACACCATCGAGATGGGCGACGAGTTGCTGGCGAAGCTGGCGCGCGATGCCACCTTCTTCGTCAGGGCGCACGAGAGCAACGAGATGCAGCCGACGCTCGCCATCAGCCATGCCGGGGTCAGCGTGGTCATGGCCCAGGCCCAGCCGCGCCGGGAAAAGCGCTGGAGCGAATGGGCCAGCGGCAAGGTGTTGTGCCTGCTCGACCCGCTGGACGGGGTCTACAACTACCTCGCCCAGCAGCGCTGCAACCTCGACGATACCTGGGAAGGCAAGATCTACCGGGTGCTCGCCGGCAACCCGGCGAAGCATGACCTGGACATCAAGCCCACGGTCATCAGTCATCGCCTGCATTTCCCCGAGGGCGGCAGCCTGGCCGCGCTGACCGCGCACCAGGCCTGCCACCTGCCGCTGGAGACCTTCACTCGTCATCGCCAGCCGCGCGGCTGGGAACAACTGGAGCAGTGCGGCTATCCGGTGCAGCGGCTGGTCGCCCTCTACCTGGCGGCGCGGCTGTCGTGGAACCAGGTCGACCAGGTGATCCGCAACGCCCTGGCCAGCCCCGGCAGCGGCGGCGACCTGGGCGAAGCGATCCGCGAGCAGCCGGAGCAGGCCCGTCTGGCCCTGACCCTGGCCGCCGCCGAGAGCGAGCGCTTCGTCCGGCAGGGCACCGGCAACGACGAGGCCGGCGCGGCCAGTGCCGACGTGGTGAGCCTGACCTGCCCGGTCGCCGCCGGTGAATGCGCGGGCCCGGCGGACAGCGGCGACGCCCTGCTGGAGCGCAACTATCCCACTGGCGCGGAGTTCCTCGGCGACGGCGGCGACGTCAGCTTCAGCACCCGCGGCACGCAGAACTGGACGGTGGAGCGGCTGCTCCAGGCGCACCGCCAACTGGAGGAGCGCGGCTATGTGTTCGTCGGCTACCACGGCACCTTCCTCGAAGCGGCGCAAAGCATCGTCTTCGGCGGGGTGCGCGCGCGCAGCCAGGACCTTGACGCGATCTGGCGCGGTTTCTATATCGCCGGCGATCCGGCGCTGGCCTACGGCTACGCCCAGGACCAGGAACCCGACGCACGCGGCCGGATCCGCAACGGTGCCCTGCTGCGGGTCTATGTGCCGCGCTCGAGCCTGCCGGGCTTCTACCGCACCAGCCTGACCCTGGCCGCGCCGGAGGCGGCGGGCGAGGTCGAACGGCTGATCGGCCATCCGCTGCCGCTGCGCCTGGACGCCATCACCGGCCCCGAGGAGGAAGGCGGGCGCCTGGAGACCATTCTCGGCTGGCCGCTGGCCGAGCGCACCGTGGTGATTCCCTCGGCGATCCCCACCGACCCGCGCAACGTCGGCGGCGACCTCGACCCGTCCAGCATCCCCGACAAGGAACAGGCGATCAGCGCCCTGCCGGACTACGCCAGCCAGCCCGGCAAACCGCCGCGCGAGGACCTGAAGTAACTGCCGCGACCGGCCGGCTCCCTTCGCAGGAGCCGGCCTTCTCGGGGCCTGGCCATACATCAGGTTTTCCTGATGCCAGCCCAATCGAATATGAATTCATCCTGATAGGTAATCCGCCTAACCTGCGTCTGCCACGCTTTCGCTCGTCCCGGAAGCGGCCATAACAATTCCAATAGCCGACGAGGACTCTCCATGCTCACCCATCGCATCGGTGGCATCCGCCTTTCCCCTTCCCCGCAGCGCTCGCCCGGAGACCGCCATGACTGATCTCCGCGATACCTCCCGCGACGAACGCCTGCTGGCGGCCCACGGCTATCGCCAGGAACTGGAGCGCGGGCTGAGCCTGTGGTCGTCCTTTTCCGTCGGCTTCGCCACCATCTCGCCGGTGGTGGGCATCTACTCGGTGATGTCCCTCGGCGCCATGAGCATGGGCCCCTCCTGGGTCTGGGTGGTGCCGCTGTGCCTGCTGCTGCAGTTCGGCGTGGCGCTGGTCTACGCCGAGCTGTCCTCGCAGTTTCCGCTGGCCGGCGGCTGCTACCAGTGGGTGCGACGCCTGGTGGGCGACCGCCTGGCCTGGTTCACCGGCTTCCTCTACCTGGCTTCGGCGCTGGCCTCGCTGACTACCGTGGCCTACCTCGGTGGCTTCTGGCTCGGCCTGCTGGCGACCGGCGCGCCGCCGTCGGCCAACGGCCAGGTGCTCTGCGGCGCGCTGCTGCTGGCGCTGGGCCTGGCGGTGAACCTGCTGGGGATCAACCCGTTGAAGTACTTCGTCAATGCCGGGATCGTCGCCGAGGCCATCGCCTCCATCGGTATCGGCGTGCTGTTGCTGCTGTTCTTCCGCAACCATCCGCTCGATCTGCTGTTCAGCGGCCCGGGCGGCACAGGCGGTGCGGACGGCGCCTACCTGGACGGCGTGCTGACCGCGCTGGCGGTGGGCGGCTGGGCCTTCCTCGGCTTCGACGCCTGCTCGCAGATTTCCGAGGAAACCACCGATGCCCGCGTCTCCACACCCCGGGCGATTCTGCGCTCGATGCTGGTGGTGGGATTCACCGTGATGCTCACCGCCTTCGCCGTGACCCTGTCCTACCAGGACATCGGCGCGGTGGTCAGCGGCCAGGTGGTCGACCCGGTCACCCCGGCGGTGGTGGACGCCTTCGGCGCCTGGGCCGAGCGGCCCTTCGTCGCAGTGGTGCTGATCGCCTTCGTCGCCTGCGTGGTGTCGGTGCAGACCTACATCGGCCGGGCGATCTTCGGCATGGCGCGCGACGCCATCCTGCCCGGCTCCGCCCTGCTGCGCCGGGTCGACCGGCGCAAGGTGCCGATGGCGGCGATGGTCTGCAGCACGCTGCTGGCCAGCCTCGGCCTGGCCCTGGGGCTGAACGCCACGGCGGTCGGCACGCTGATCGCGTTCGGCAGCGGCGGTTTCTTCGTGGTCTTCCTGATCGTCGCCGCCTGCGCCCTCTGGGCCCGCCTCGTCGGCCGCTGGGACCCGGACAAGGGCGCCTTGCGCCTGGGGCGCGCGGGGCTGGCGGTGAACGTCCTGGCAGTCGCCTGGCTGTCGTTCGAGGCGCTCAACGTCGCCTGGCCGCGGGCCAGCCTCGCCCCGCCCGACGCGCCCTGGTTCCAGGTCTGGGCGGTGGTCGTGGTGTTCTCCGCGCTGGCCGCGTTCGGCCTGCTCTACATGGTCATCGCCAAGCCGCATCGGCGCATCGCCACCAGCCTCAGCTTCGCCGCTCCGCCGGCGGACTGACCCGCACGCGCCGGCCGTTCCGGCGCCTCCTCCGGTTGTTCCCGCACGCTGGCTTCGCGCCCGGCGGGGCCCGGCTCATCCTGCTTTCACGGAGCATCGCCATGAGCGACCTGCATTACTGGAACTACCCCACCGATATCCTCTGCGGCGTCGGCGCCCTGGAACAACTGCCGAGGCGTTGCGCGCTGGCGGGCGCACGCCGGCCCCTGCTGGTCACCGATCCCGGCATGCTCGCCCTGGAGCCCCTGCGCCTGGTGCGCGAATGCCTGGAACGCGCCGGCATCGACCATGACCTGTTCCACGAACTGTCGAGCAACCCCAGCCTCGCTGAAGTCCACGGCGGCGCCAGGCGCTTCGAGGCTGGCGGGCATGACGCGCTGATCGCCCTCGGCGGCGGCAGCGCCCTCGACGCGGCCAAGGGTATCGCCCTGCTCAGCCGCGATCCGCACGGCCTCGAACGCTTCGAATGGACACAGACGCTGCGCAGCTATCCGACCCTCGCCGACTACCCGCCGCTCGGCCTGCCGCCGCTGCTGGCGCTGCCCACGACCGCCGGCACCGGCTCGGAACTGGGACGCGAGGCGGTGCTGACCGACACGCAACTGGGCATCAAGCGGGTCGTCGGCCATCGCGAGCTGCTGGCCGCCTGCGTATTCCTCGACCCGCGCCTGACCCGCGGGTTGCCGCCGGCGCTGAGCGCCGCCACCGGCATGGACGCCCTCACCCATCACCTGGAGGCGCTGTTCTCGCCGCTCTACCATCCGATGTCGGCGGGCATCGCCCTGGAAGGCGTGCGCCTGGTCAGGCAGCACCTGGAAAACGCCGTGCGCGACGGCAACGACCTCGCCGCCCGGGAAGGCATGCTGGTAGCCTCGGCCAGCGCCGCAGTGGCATTCCAGAAGGGGCTTGGCGGGGTCCACGCCCTGGCCCACCCGCTGGGCGCTCGCCATCACCTGCACCACGGCCTGCTGAACGCCGTGCTGCTGCCCTACGTTCTGCTGGCCAACCGCCCGGCGATAGAAGCCGACGCCGCGCGCCTGGCGCGCTACCTGGAACTCGACGAAGCGAGCTTCGACGGCCTGCTGGCGTGGATCCTCGAACTGCGCGCGCGCATCGGCATCCCGGCGAACCTCGCCGCCCTCGGCCTGGATGGCGAGGACGCGCAATGGGTGGGCGAGCAGGCGCTGGCCGACCTGTCGTCCTCGGCGACCAACGCCCTGCCGCTCGATGCCCGGGATTATGCGCGCATCTACCGCCAGGCGGTGGCCGGGACTCTCGCCTGAGCGCTCAGGACCCCAGGCCGTGGACCTGCAGCAGGTCGTCGATGAAGGCGCGGGCGGCTTCGCTGAGGGGGCGCCCGGCATAGACGATCATGCTGTGCTCCACCGGATAGCTCAGCCGCTCCGGCAACAGCGCGCGCATCCGCCCGCGCTCGATCCAGGCTTCGGCGTAATGGGTCGGCAGGTAGCCCAGGTGGGTGCCGGCCAGCACGGCATGGGCGACCGCTTCCATGTGGTAGGCGGTGGCGCGGCTGCGCGACGGGCGTAGCGGCAGGACCAGGTTTTCCGGCAGGAAGCCGTGCATCACCCAGTCACAGGCGGCGATCCGCTCCAGGGTCGGCTGCGCCTCGGCGAACAGCGGATGGCGATCGCCACAGAACACGCCGATCTCTTCGCGATACAGCGGGCGGTATTCGAGGCTCGGCCGCGAACGGCTGAAATAGGAGATCGCCAGGTCCAGCTCGCCTTCGATCACCGCCAGTTCCAGCTCGGTGGGCGAATTGACGAAAAGGTTCAGCTGGACATCCTGGTCGCGCCGCTGGAAGCGCGCCAGCGCATCGCCGAAACGGGCCTGGGGCAAGGTCGCGAGATTGTCCGCCAGGCCCAGGTACAGCTCCCCGACCAAACGTCCGGACAACGCCTGCGCCTGGTCGCGAAACAGGCCGATGGCGTCGAACATCGTTCGCGAAGCCTCCAGCACCCGGCGGCCCTTGGCGGTCAGTCGGAAGCCGCCCTTGCCGCGCTCGCAGAGCCGGTAGCCGAGGCGCTTCTCCAGGCTGGCGATGTGCATGCTGATGTTCGACTGGCTCATGTTCAGCTCGGCCTGGGCCGCGGTGAAACCGCCGCACTTCACCACGCAGGCGAAGATGCGCAACAGACGCAGGTCTAGGTCGGTGACGTTTCTCAGCATGGCGGTCCGATCCGGCGCGAGGTCCCGCAGTCTAGCCGAGCGCCGCGACACACGGCCATCCAGCGGCGGCGCACGGCGCGCCAGAGGCGCTGGCACATCATCGAAAATCTGGTCTATTCCAATTTCTTGAAAATACGCGGGAAAGTCCCACCCAAAGGCGCAACCAGGACAAGAAAACGCACCAATACCGGGCAATCCCCCGAAAAAATCGAATGGTTTCGCTCTATTTTTGGTCTAGACCATAAAAATACCCGGTGCTAGATTGACCTTCGCCAGCCGGCCCAGCCTGACCGGATCGGCGCCACGCACCGCCGCCACACCTTCACAATCCATCTCAGCCTCGGCAGGACCGAGCAGGAGCGCGCCGACAGCCAACCTTGCGCACGAAAAAAGTCATGGAAAAGGCATCTGGCCTAGACCATGCATCCGGACAGCTTTGCAGCAGCACAACAAGAACAACCTCCCCGCACTGTCTAGACCCATAGGGACCCACATGAACAACCACAACGGTACCCTGCACCGTGGCTGGCAATCGCTCCAGCGCTGGCGCATCCAGATCTTCGTCATCACCTGGCTGGCCTACGCCGCCTTCTACTTCACCCGCAAGGCCTTCTCGGTGGCCAAGCTCGGCATCGCCGAAGACCCTTCCTTCGAACTCGACAAGAGCGCCATGGCCGATCTCGATGCCCTCTACCTGGCCGCCTACGCCGTGGGCCAGTTCATGTGGGGGGTGTTCGCCGACCGCTTCGGCACCCGCGTGGTGGTGCTCGGCGGTTTGCTCACCTCGGCGCTGGCGGCGCTGGCGATGGGTACCTTCGCCACCCTGCCGATCTTCGCCGCCTGCATGGTGGTCCAGGGCCTGGCGCAGTCCACCGGCTGGTCGGGGCTGTGCAAGAACATCGGCGCCTTCTTCGCCACCTACGAGCGAGGCCGCGTGCTCGGCCTGTGGAGTACCTGCTACGCCTTCGGCGGGCTGGTGGCGACGCCGTTCGCCGGCTGGTGCGCCTACCGGTTGACGCATGACTGGCGCATGGCCTTCCTGTCCTCGGCGGGAGTGGTGCTGGCGGTGGCCGTGCTGTTCTTCTTCCTCCAGCGCAACCGTCCGCAGGACGTCGGCCTGCCGCCCGTGGAGGCCGAGGCCGCGCCCCCCGCCAACGCGCCCCGGCCGAGCCATTCCGGCGCCCTGCTGAAGGCACTCAGGAATCCCCACGTGCTGGTCCTCGGCATCGCCTACTTCCTGCTCAAGCCGGCGCGCTACGCGATCCTGCTCTGGGGCCCGGTGATCATCTACGAACGCATGCCGGAGATCGGCAAGGTCGCCTCGGCCATCGTGCCTTCGGCCTTCGAGGTCGCCGGGCTGGCCGGGCCGATCCTCATCGGCCTGGCCTCGGACAAGCTGTTCGGCGCCCGCCGCATGCCGGCCTGCGTGCTCAGCCTGGCGGCGCTGACCCTGAGCCTGGCGCTGTTCGTCCCGGCGATGCAGAGCGGCAGCCTGTACCTGGTGGTCGGCCTGCTGTTCATGATGGGCGTCACCCTCTACGGGCCGGACTCGATGATCAGCGGCGCCGCCGCCATCGACTTCGGCACCAGCGAGGCGGCCGGCACCGCCACCGGCTTCGTCAACGGCTGCGGCTCGGTCGGGGCGATCCTCGGCGGCCTGCTGCCGGGCTACTTCGACACCCTCACGGTGTTCTTCGTGTTCACCGCCACCGCGCTGCTCGCCAGCCTGCTGCTGGTGCCGTTCTGGAACAGCCGGCCGGGCGCGCGCCGCGTCGAACCGAAGGCGCATGCCGGCGGGCCGCTGCTGGCGGCCGGCAAGCCGCGTTGAAACCTCTCCGAACCACCGCCCGGCGCCAGGCGCGCCGGGCCAATCCCTAGCGAACAAGGAACCGCCTATGCCACTTGCCCTCTTCGACCTCGACGACACCCTGATCGACGGCGACTGCGCGACCCTCTGGGGGCGCTACATGACCGAACTGGGCTGGGTCGAGAAAACCGCCTTCCTGCACCAGGAACGCCGCCTCATGGAACTCTATGCCGAGGGCCGGCTGGCCATGGAGGACTACATGGACTTCAGCCTGGCGCCCATCGCCGGCCGCACCCCGGCGGAAATCGCCGGCGCCGTCGAGGATTTCGTCGCGCGGATCGTTGCGCCGCGCATCCACGCCGACGCCGTGCGCTGCCTGGAACGCCACCGCCAGGCAGGCGACCGCCTGCTGATCATCTCCGCCTCGGCGCACTTCCTGGTCAGCGCCATCGGCCGCCGGCTGGGGGTGGACGAGGTGCTGGCGATCGACATCGAGGAGCGCGACGGCCTCTACACCGGGCGCACCCGCGGCACCCTCACCTACCGCGAGGGCAAGGTCCGTCGCCTCGACGCCTGGCTGGCCCAGGAGGGCGAGACGCTGGCCGGCGCGACCTTCTATTCCGACTCGCGCAACGACCTGCCGCTGCTCTCGCGGGTCGACCGGCCGCACACGGTGAACCCCGACCCGGCGCTGCTCGGGCACGCCCGCGAGGCCGGCTGGCCGGTGCTGCAATGGCGCTGAGAAGGCGCGCCGCGCTATACCGCCGGCGGCCCGGAAGCATTACCCTGTAGCCCCCCCCGGAGCCCCAGCGGAGAAGCGTCGATATGCGCGACGAGCCGTCCCGACCCCTGACGGTGATCTACCAGTCCCTGCGCGAGCAGATCGAGCGCGGCCTGCTCGCGCGCGGCAGCAAGCTGCCCAGCGAACGGCAGTTGAGCGAGCTGTTCTCGACCACCCGCATCACCCTGCGCGAGGCGCTCGGCCAGTTGGAGGACCAGGGCCTGATCTACCGCGAGGAACGCCGCGGCTGGTTCGTCTCGCCGCAGCGGCTGCTGTACAACCCGCTGGTGCGCAGCCACTTCCACGCGATGGTCGCCGACCAGGGCCGGGTGCCGGAGACCGAGGTGCTCGGCGCGGCGATGATCCCGGCCAGCGTCGACATCTGCCAGCGCCTGGAGCTGCCGGCGCTGTCGCGGGTATTCCAGATCCGCCGGGCGCGGCGGGTCGACGGGCGGCTGGTGCTGTACGTCGAGCACTACCTGAATCCCGCCTACTTTCCCGGCATCGAGCGCTTCGACCTGACTCGCTCGCTGACCGATCTCTACGCCAACCACTACGGCATCCGCTACGGCCGGGTGCGCTTCGAGATGGTCCCGACCATCCTCCCGGCGGAGGCCGCCGGGCCGCTGCGGGTCTCGGTGGGCAGCCCGGCGCTACAGATCGTGCGGGTCAACCGCGACCAGGCGGGCCGCCTGATCGACTGCGACCTGGAGTACTGGCGCCACGACGCGCTACAGGTCAACGTCGAGGTGCCCGAGTAGCGCTCCGCAGTCCTGTTCCTGGCGCATGCATGACCGCCTGGCGGGTTTCCCGCCGCTTCCAGCGCATTGGTCGACCGCTGGGCACGCTGCGTCGACGCTGAGCGGTTGCCGCTGACGGCACGGCCTGCTAAAAGCGGCGACGACATTCGAAAATGCGATACGACCATGAGCGACAGTGAAAAATCGAATAGCCGCCTGTTCGACCTCGACCTGCTCCGCGCCATCGTCACGGTGGCCGACTGCGGCAGCTTCACCACTGCCGCCGCGCGCCTGCACTCGACCCAGTCGACCGTCAGCCAGAAGGTTCGCCGCCTGGAGGAAATGGCCGGACACCGCCTGCTGGAGCGCGGCAACCGCGACGTGTTGCCGACCGACGCCGGCGATACGCTGCTCGGCTACGCCCGTCGCCTGCTGGCGCTGAACGACGAACTGGCCGAGGCGCTGTCCGGCGCCACGGTGGCGCTGACGGTGCGCATCGGCGTGCCGGACGACTTCGCCGCCGGCCGCACCACCGAGCGACTGGCGGCCTTCAACCGGCGTTATCCACAGGTCAAGCTGGAAGTCACCAGCGGCATGAGCCGCGACCTCAGCGCCAGCTACGACCGCGGCGAACTGGACCTGGTGCTGCTCAAGCAGCGCCGCGCCAGCCGCGAGGCACTGGCCTGCTGGCCGGAAAAGACATGCTGGGTGGACAGCGCCAGGAATCCCTGCATCGACCTCGACCCGCTGCCCATCGTCACCTTCCCACCGCGCGGGGTCTACCGCGACGAGATGATCGCCGCCCTGGAAGCGGTCGGCCGGCGCTGGCACATCAGCTTCACCAGTTCCAGCCTCAGCGGCCTGCAATCGGCCATCGCCGACGGCATGGGCATCGGCCTGCTGCCGTTGCGCGCGGTGAGCGCAGGCCACGCGGTGCTGCCGAAGAACGCCGGGCTGCCGGCGGTGGACGTGTTCGAAGTGGCGCTGCTGCACCGGCCGGCGGCGGATCCGATGGTGAAGGCGCTGGCGCGCGTGCTGTCGCGGGTGCTGGCGGAAGATACCCGGAGCCGGCCCGCATTCGAAAAATGAATATACTGGATTCCAACATTTAATTTGTGCATGCGCCAGGCGCTGGATATCGTTGCCGTCAGCAACGGCTCGCGCCCGCCCGTTTCGCTCCGGCGGCGCGTGCGCCGGCAGCAAGACAACAACGAGGAAACGCTCCATGTCCAAGTCCAGCTACTACGCGCCGCACGGCGGGCACCCGGCACAGACCGAGCTGCTCACCGACCGGGCGATGTTCACCGAAGCCTATGCCGTGATTCCCAAGGGGGTGATGCGCGATATCGTCACCAGCCACCTGCCGTTCTGGGACAACATGCGCATGTGGGTGATCGCCCGCCCGCTGTCCGGCTTCGCCGAGACCTTCTCGCAGTACATCGTCGAACTGGCGCCCAACGGTGGCAGCGACAAACCGGAGCAGGATCCCAACGCCGAGGCCGTGCTGTTCGTCGTCGAAGGCGAGCTGAGCCTGACCCTGCAGGGCCAGGTCCACGCCATGCAGCCGGGCGGCTACGCCTTCATTCCGCCGGGCGCCGACTACAAGGTGCGCAATACCACCGGCCAGCACACCCGCTTCCACTGGATCCGCAAGCATTACCAGAAGGTCGACGGCGTACCGCTGCCGGAAGCCTTCGTCACCAACGAGCAGGACATCCAGCCGCTGGTGATGCCGGACACCGAAGGCCGCTGGAGCACCACCCGCTTCGTCGACATGAGCGACATGCGCCACGACATGCATGTCAACATCGTCAACTTCGAGCCGGGCGGCGTGATCCCCTTCGCCGAGACCCACGTGATGGAGCACGGCCTGTACGTGCTGGAAGGCAAGGCGGTGTACCGCCTGAACCAGGACTGGGTCGAGGTGGAGGCCGGCGACTTCATGTGGCTGCGCGCCTTCTGCCCGCAGGCCTGCTATTCGGGCGGCCCGGGGCGCTTCCGCTACCTGCTGTACAAGGACGTCAACCGGCACATGCGCCTGACTCTCAATGCGCCGCATTGAGGGCGGGACAGGCTGAAAGGGAACCCGGCGCCATGGCGCCGGGTTTTTCGTTTGCGGAAGGCGCCCAGCCCGTCGTCAGCTCCGGGCGCGGAGGACTTCAGGGCGAACCGAACATGGCCGTCCAGTAGATTCCCGCGTCACTCTTCGGATCGGTGGCGTAGGCCGCGCCCAGCTCGCGGTAGCCGGGATTCATCAGGTTGGCGCAGTGGCCCGGGCTGGCCAGCCAGCCGTCGACCACCTTGTCCACCCCGTCCTGGCCGGCGGCGATGTTTTCGCCGATCAGCCCGCCGCTGTAGCCGGCCAGCTCGGCGCGGTCGCCGGGGGTGCGGCCGTCGCGGTCGAGGTGGTCGAAGAAATTGCCGTTGGCCATCGCCCGCGAATGCGCTTCGGCGGCGCCGCCAAGGGTGGCGTTCCAGGCCAGCGGCTGGGTCGCTGCGTAAGGTTTGCCACTGCACTGGCGGGCTTGCCCGCGGGCGGCATTGATCCGTTCCAGGAGCTTCTGCCCTTCCGCCTGCCAATCGCCCATGCCGCCGCGCAGCAATGGCCGGGCGAGGACGATGCGCCAGTCGCGGTCCTGGCGGCTGACGCCGACGTCGACGAACTGTGGGTCGAGCACCACGCGGCAGAAGCTTTCCTCCAGCGCCTTCATCGCCGCGCCGGCATCGCGCGGCCCGGAAAGGCTGATCGACTGCACGTTGACCATCGGGTAGGCGGCCTGTGCCATCGCCTGCTGCAGGTCGCCGGCGGCATTCACCGGCAAGGCCAGGCGCGGGTCGGCGGCCAGCGGCGGCAGTTCGCCGCTGGCCTGCCCGCCGCAGGACTGCACCTGGCCACGGTAGGCGTTGATCGCCTCGACCAGTTGCGCCTCGTCGGCGGCACTAGCGGCCGCTGCGAGCGCCAGTCCGAGCGTCAGTACGGCCAAACGCGGGATGCTTGGGATTGCCATGGAAATCTCCTCGATCTGATGGCGACTATGATGCGCGATTCCGCGGCGCGCCGCCGCATTCGACCGGAACCCGGCGCCGGCGTTGCAGGCTCAGGCCGGCGCTTCGGCGAACGCCTCCACCAGCCGCTCGATCACCGCGCGGACCCGCGCGGTGTGGCGCAGGTCCTTGTGGGTAACCATCCACACCTCGTATGGCCGGCGTCGCTCGCGCTGCGGCCAGACCCGCACCAGTCCGTCGCGCTCGCCCATGTACAGCGGCAGCTCGCAGAGTCCCAGGCCGCGCGCCAGGGCCTGGCGCACCATCATGTTGGAATTCACCGCGATGACCACCCGGCCGTCGCGGATCGGCTCGCCGCCCAGGGTCAGTTCGCGCTGGCTGTGCCAATAGGGTTCGTACATCACCAGGTCGTGGCCGCGGAAACGCTCGCCGGGCACCGGCACGCCGTTGCGCCGCAGGTAGTCCGCGGAAGCGAACAGGCCCATGGGCCAACTGGCGAGTTTTCTCAGGATCAAATCGGGATTTTCCGGCCGCAGGGTGCGAATCGCGATGTCGGTCTCGCGCTTGGGCAGGTCGACCACGGCCGAAGCGCTGTCGAGCAGCACGCGGACATCCGGGTGTTCAAGGTGCAGGCGGCCCAGGGCGGGTAGCACGAAGTCGACGGCCAGGGAGTCGGTGGTGGACAACCGCACCTCGCCGGACAGTCGGTGGTCCATCCCGCGGGTCCGCCGCAGCAACTCCAGGGCCGAGCGCTCCATCTTCTCGGCCAGTTCGAAGGCCGCCTCGCCGGCCGGGGTCAGCAGGTAGCCGGACGAGGTGCGCAGGAACAGGGTCGAGCCCAGCGCCGCCTCCAGCGACGCCAGCCGCCGGCCCACCGTGGCCTGGTCGATGTGAAGCGCGCGGGCGGCGCCGCGCAGGGTGTGCTCGCGGCAGAGCGCGAGGAAGACGCGGGTGTCGTCCCAATTCATGGCGGTTTTCCTGATGCATTTTCGCATCAGTCTAATGAAAAAGCGCTGCGCGACCACGGCATCCGCGCTGATTACCATGCGAATCAGGTCCGAACCATTTTCCCAGGAGCATGCGATGAGCAGCACGAACCGATTTCCCGAACGAATGACCGCCATCGAGATCGCCCGGCCCGGCGGCCCCGAGGTACTGGTGGCGACCAGCCGGCCGCTGCCGACGCCCGGCCCGCGCGAGGTCCTGGTCGAAGTCCGCGCCGCCGGCGTCAACGGTCCCGACGTGCTTCAGCGCAAGGGCGTGTACGACCCGCCGCCCGGCGCCTCGGACATTCCCGGCCTGGAGATCGCCGGCACGGTGCGGGCGGTCGGCAGCGAGGTCAGCCGCTTCGCCGTCGGCGAGGCGGTGATGGCGTTGATTCCCGGCGGCGGCTACGCGCAGTTCGCGGTGGCCGACGAGCGCACCACCCTGCACCTGCCCGACGGCCTGGGCATGGAGGAAGCGGCGGCGCTGCCGGAAACCTTCATGACCGTCTGGGTCAACCTGTTCCAGCGCGGTGGCTTCAAGGCCGGCGAGACGCTGCTGGTCCACGGTGGCGCCTCCGGCATCGGCACCACCGCGACCATGCTGGGCAAGGCCTTCGGCGCGGCGAAGATCTTCACCACGATCTCCAGCGAGGCCCAGCGCGAGGCCAGCCTGCGCCTCGGCGCCGACGTGGCGATCGACTACACCGAGCAGGACTTCGTCGAGGAAGTGCTGCGCGGCACCGAAGGTCGCGGGGTCGATGTGATCGTCGATATCGTTGCCGGCGACTATGTGACGCGGAACTATCAGGCGGCGGCGATGAACGGACGGATCGTGCAGATCGGCGTGATCAAGGGCAAGGCCGCCGAAGTCGACCTGTTCCCGATGCTGAGCAAGCGCCTGGTCCATCTTGGCTCGACCCTGCGCTCGCGAAGCCACGACGAGAAAGGCGCGATCATCGCCGAACTGGAGCGCCAGGTCTGGCCGCACGTGCGCGCCGGCGCTGTCCGGCCGCAAGTGTTCCGCACCTTCCCCCTAGAGCAGGCGCGCCAGGCCCACGAACTGATGGACTCCGGCCAGCACATCGGCAAGATCGTCCTCACGTCCGCTCCCTGAAGCCGCTCAGACCTCGATATCGCCCAGGCGCAGCGCCCGCGCCACCGCCTGGGCGGTGGACGCCGCGCCGAGACGGCGGCGGGCGGCACGCAGGTGATTCTCCACGGTGCGCTCGGAAATCATCAGGATCGCCGCCACCTCCGCCTGCTGCTTGCCCAGGGCGATCCATTGCAGGACTTCCCGCTCGCGCTCGCTGAGCGCTTGCGCATCGCCCGCCGACACAGGGCCGCGCAGGCGCTTCAGGGCGAAGAACAGGATCGGGCAGAAGGCCTGGGCGGCGAGCTTGCAACCGGCATTCAGGTCCAGCCGCTCGCCGGCAAAAGACACCGCGCCCTCCAGGCCGTTGCGGCCGAACACCGGCACCTGCATGCCATTGACCTGGCCGAGGTCGCGGACCCCACGGACGATGCGGTAGGTCATGCGCGCCGGATCCTCCGAGGGGTTCTTCGACCAGAAGAACGGCTCGTCCAGTTCGAGGATGTGCCGGGTGACCGGACAGTGCAGAAGATAGGCGTCGCGCTCCTGGGCGCTGCGCCCCTCGGCCCAGTCGCCATGGACGAAGAACAGCTCGTCGATCAGTTCGTCCTCGCCGGGGCGGGGGAACAGGCTGCAGACGATCACCCGGTCGAAGCCCAGGCGTGCGGCGAACTCCACCATCTCGCGGCAGACCGCCTCGGTGGTAGCGGCCTTACGCAGCCGGGCGACGCTGTCGAAGAGAAGGCTGGCGTAGTCGGTCATGGAGCGGACGTTCCTGGCTTTTCCCGCATGATCCCCGGCTTGCCGGCAAAAGCCCATAGGGGAAAACCCTCAGGCGACCGATCGTGGGTTAGGGGATTTCCCCTATTTCGCCGGCCGGCGACCCCGCCTATGGTCTTGGTGCGACCTCCATCACGCAGAAAGGAACGAGCCATGAGCAACGAGCGCGACACCAGCAGAACCCCGACGCCCGACCACGCCGAGCACAACGCGTTCTTTCCCTCGCCCTATTCCCTGAGCCAGTACACCTCGGCGAAGACCGACTTCGACGGCGCCGACTACCCGACCCCGTACAAGGGCGGCAAGAAGGTGCTGATGATCGGTACCGACGAACGCTACATCCTGATGCAGAACGGCAGCATGTTCTCCACCGGCAACCACCCGGTGGAAATGCTCCTGCCGATGTACCACCTGGACAAGGCCGGCTTCGAGTTCGATGTCGCCACGCTCTCCGGCAACCCGGTGAAGCTGGAGATGTGGGCGATGCCCGGCGAGGACGAGGCGGTGAAGAGCATCTACGCGAAGTACCTGCCCAAGCTGAAAGCGCCGCAGAAGCTCGCCGACCTCCTGGAGCAGGCCGTCGCCGACGACTCGCCGTACGCCGCGGTGTTCGTTCCCGGCGGCCACGGCGTGCTGGCGGGCATTCCGCACAGCCGGGAGGTGAAACGGCTGCTCAATGCCTTCCTCGCCAAGGACCGCTACATCATTACCCTTTGCCACGGTCCGGCCTGCCTGCTGGCACCGGCGGTCGAGGAGAAGCCGGAGGACTACCCGTTCAAGGACTACGAGATCTGCGTGTTCCCCGACGCCCTGGACACCGGCGCCAACCTAGAGATCGGCTACATGCCCGGTCCCCTGCCCTGGCTGGTGGGCGAGAACCTGCAGAAGCTCGGGGTGAAGATCCTCAACAAGGGCATCACCGGCCAGGTCCACCGCGACCGCAAGCTGCTCACCGGCGACAGCCCGCTGGCCTCCAACAACCTTGGCAAGCTGGCCGCCAAGACCCTTCTCGAAGCGTTCGCCCGCTGATTCCCCGCCGCGCCCCGTCCGTGCCCCACGGACGGGGACATCTCCCGTTCGTCCCGGCGTCATCGAACTTAAACCGGCCTGGCGCAGCATCGTCCTTCAGGAAGAGGAATGGCGCGTTGCCCGACGCCGTCCGGCGAAAGACGAATCGATGACCGCACAGAAAGAAAACTCTGACAGCACACCGACTAGTCGTCCTCCCTTCCCGCCGTTACGGTTCCGGGCTTGCGCACAAAGCCGAACCCAAGGGGGCCCCTCATGTCACTGCCGCCGTACCTCAAGCCCGGCGACAAGGTCGTGTTGTACGACCAGCACTGCCGCTTCTGCACGCTCTGGAGCGGTTTCCTGGCACGCCGCGCCGACCACCGGCTGAAGCTGCTTGCCGCGCAGTCCGCCGAAGGCCTGGCGATTCTCGATTGGTTCGGGCTGGCACCCGATCATTTCGACACCTGGCTGTTCGTCGACGGCGCCTACGCCTGCGACGACAACGATGCCCTGCTCGAGGTGCTGCGCCTGTTGCCGGGCCCCTGGCGTCACCTGCGCTGGCTACGCCTGCTGCCAGCCTGGCTGCGCGACGAGTGCCACGAGGCGCTACGGCGCAACCGCTGGCGCTGGTTCGGCCGCCAGCGCCAGCCCCTCCGTCGTCGCTCCTGGCGTCCCCGTCGGGCCTGACGCCTCTCCGCACTGGCCGTGGCGGGTTATGCTGCCTGCGCACCAGCCTGCGAACCCATACCTGCCATGGCCCTTGACCCGAGCCAACGCCGACGACTGCGCCACGCGCTATCCGACGCCTTCGTCGACACTCTCCTGGAGCCCGAGGATATCGCCCGGCGGATAAAGGGCGTCGACCCGGCGTTGCTGGAACGGTTGTTCTTCGAGGAGGTGGCGCCGGTCTGCCACGGCAACCTGCTCAGCCCCGCTCCGGCGGTATGGACCGCCTTCGACGAGGCCTGGCTGGAAGAGGCCATCGAGCGACGCCTGGCGCGGCAAAGGGGTAGCGCCCTGCGACGCTGGCACGAGCGCTGCCTGGTCGCCTGGCTGCGATGGCGATACGCCGACACCTGGCGCGCGATCGCCGGCGCTTTTTGAGCGAGCGCCTCAGCGAAATACCGAATGGATGAGCTTGCCGGCCTTCTTCGTGTCGACCGCCTGCTGGCGTACCGGCGGCAGCGGCTCGCGCTTGTCCTTGTCTGCCTCGTTCATCTGCGCCACCCAGGCGTCCACCCGATCGCGGCTGACGGCGCCGTAGTTGAGACGGCAGCTATCGACGAGGGTCTTGCCCTTCTTCTCCTTGTAGCTGCACTGCACGCGGAAGTCGCCGATGTAGTTGGTGGCGAAGCTCTCGGCACGGAACGGCGCGGAGAACGGCTTGGAGGTATAGGTCTCGTAGTAGTAGTCGGTCTTGGTCAGCGGCGTAGAACGACAGTTGGACTCCACGTTCACCGCCGTGTGGGTGACGCTGCGCTTCCTTTTCTGGACCGTCTTCTCCAGCGCCTCGCCGTTGGCCTCGCAGCGCTCCTCGTACGCACCGGTCTCGCGGGTGACGGTATAGGACAGGTACCTCACCTCGAACTCGTAAAGCTCGTAGTAGCGCGGCGTCAGTGCGAGGCTGAACAGCTCGGAGTACGACGAGGTGGTGACGTGGGCCGCATGGGTCTTGGAGGCGGGATCGCGGAAACGCAGGGTCAGGCGGGTGGACGGGTCGTTGCTGCCGGTGTTCTCGAAGCCGACCACGCCGGTGACGAAGCTGGGCGGATCGCCGGCGCGCATGGAGAACCAGGACGAGACCGAGCCCTGGTTCGCCGGGTTGATGTTGCAGCCCGCCAGCGATGCCATGCAGGCGAGCACGGCAGGTAGCTTTCCTTTTCTGGGCGTCATTGAAATCCCTTTGCTCGCGACAGGAGGAAAATATCGTTAGGAAACAACGTTGAGAGGCCGGCAAGGATACCCGACTGGCGCACGGGTCGCATCATTATGACATCACGCCGCCCGCCGGCGTTGCCGCGACCGTTCGTCGAACCTGTGAATTCCGGTAGTTTCCCTTGCCCTCGCTGGCGTCCCAGGATCGGGATTTCCTGTGTTCGCCGGGAGGATCCTGGCGTGTCCACGACCAGCCTCTGCCCCTCCGCCACGCGGGAACACGGTCCCGGCGCGAAACGCGTCCTGCCTCTGCTGTTCCTTACCTGCCTGCTGGATGCCGCTGGCGTCGGCCTGATCGTGCCCCTGCTGCCGACGCTGATCGGCAGCGTGGCGCCGCTGGCGGTCCGCGACGCGGCCACCTGGGGCGCCGCCCTGGTGATGACCTTCGCGTTGCTGCAATTGTTCTTTTCGCCGGTCCTCGGCAGCCTCAGCGACCGCTTCGGACGCCGCCCCGTCCTGGTCCTGGCGATGCTCGGCTTCGCCCTCAGCTATCTGCTGCTGGCGCTGGCCGACAGCCTCTGGATGCTGTTCCTCGGTCGCGCGCTGGCCGGGCTCACCGGCGCCAGCGTGGCCACCGCGATGGCCTGCGCGGCGGACCTCGGCACGCACGGGCAGCGCACCCGGCACTTCGGCTGGCTGTACGCCGGCCTCGCCCTGGGCATGATCCTCGGCCCCGCCCTCGGTGGGCTGCTGGCGGTGCACGGCACGACGCTGCCGCTGTTGTTGGCCGCCGGCCTGTGCCTGCTCAACGCCCTGCTCGCCGGCCTGTTCCTCGAGGAAACCCTGCCCCCCGCGCAACGCCGCCGCCTGGATCCGAGGCGGATGAACGCCTTGCGCTCGATCAGCGGCCTGGCTCGGCAACCGGGGGTCGGACGCCTGCTGGCGGTGCTTGCCCTGGTATTCCTCGGCTTGCAGGCGGTGATGGTGGTCTGGCCGTTCTTCGTGATCGAGAAGTTTCACTGGAGCAGCGCCTGGATCGGCTACTCGCTGGCCCTCTACGGCGTGCTCGCGGTGCTCGCCCAGACCCTCGGCGTGAACCTCTGCAAGCGGCGCCTGGACGACGCTCGCCTGCTGCGCCTGGGCCTCGCCCTGCAAGGCTGCGGCCTGCTGCTGTTCGCCCTGGTCGACTCGTCGTTCTGGCTGGTCTGCGCACTGCTGCCCTTCGCGCTCGGCAGCCTCGCCACCCCGGCCATGCAGGGGCTGCTCTCGGCCCGCGTGCCGGTCGACCGCCAGGGCGAGTTGCAGGGCGTGCTGAGCAGCCTGATGAGCCTCGCCGCGATCATCGGTCCGCCACTGATGAGCGGCCTGTTCCACTGGGGCAGCGGTCCGCTCGCGCCAGTGCCCCTGGCCGGCGCGCCATTCCTCGCCGGCGCCCTTCTCGTCCTGGCCGGGCTGGTCCTGGCCTGGCAACTTCGACCTACGGGAGAAGAACGATCATGGACCGGATAGACATGGGCGTGCTGGTGGTACTGTTCAATCCTGGCGACGACGACCTGGAACACCTTGGCGAACTGGCGGCGGCGTTTCCGCAACTGCGCTTCCTCGCCGTCGACAACTCACCGCACAGCGATCCGCAGCGCAATGCCCGGCTGCGCGGGCAAGGCATCGCTGTGCTGCACCACGGCAACCGGCAGGGCATCGCCGGCGCCTTCAACCAGGGGCTAGACGCGCTGTTTCGGCGTGGCGTGCAGGGTGTGCTGCTGCTCGATCAGGACTCCCGTCCCGGCGGCGCCTTCCTCGCCGCCCAGTGGCGCAACCTGCAGGCGCGCAACGGTCAGGCCTGCCTGCTCGGCCCACGGATCTTCGACCGGGGTGACCGGCGCTTCCTGCCGGCCATCCATCTCGACGGACTGACGCTCAGGCAATTGTCTCTGGACGGCCTGACGACCCCACAGCGCACCTCGTTCCTGATCTCCTCCGGCTGCCTGCTGACCCGCGAGGCCTACCAGCGCCTCGGCCACTTCGACGAGGAACTGTTCATCGACCACGTGGACACCGAGTACAGCCTGCGCGCCCAGGCGCTGGACGTGCCCCTGTACGTCGACCCGCGGCTGGTCCTCGAGCACCGCATCGGCACGCGCAAGACCCGCCGCCTCGGCGGTCTCAGCCTCAGCGCGATGAACCACGCCCCGCTGCGCCGCTACTACCTGGCGCGCAACGGCCTGCTGGTCCTGCGCCGCTACGCCCGGTCCTCGCCGCTGGCCCTGCTGGCGAACCTGCCGACCCTGACCCAGGGCCTCGCGGTGCTCCTGCTCGAACGCGACAAGCTGCTCAAGCTGCGCTGCCTGGGCTGGGGCCTGTGGGACGGCCTGCGGGGGCGCGGCGGCGCACTGGAGCGCAACCGCCCGCGCCTGCTGAAGCGCCTCGCCGGTCCGGCCGTGGCGTCCGTAGCTTCCGGCAAGGCCAAGGCCTAGTCGGCGAAACGCATTCCCGCATAGGGCGCTTGCCGGCACGCCGCGAGCCGGCTGCGCAGGTCGCCGACGTGGGCCTCCAGGCGATGGCCGTCCGGGTCGAGGAAGTAGAACGAATCGCCCTCGCTGCGGTTCTGCTTCCATTCGCGCACGCCATGCGCGCGCAGCTGCGCGGCGAAGCGGGCGAAGTCCGCGGCGGCGATGCCGAAGGCGTAGTGCGTGTAGTCCGCGGCCGGCCCGCCGTACTGCGGCTCCCGGGACAGGCACAGCCACAGCGAACCCAGTTCGAGATAGGCGCCCTGGTCCCAGCGCGCTTCCAGGCGAAAGCCGAGAAGATCGCGGTAGAAGGCGATGCTGGCCGGCAGGTCGGCGACCGCCAGGGTCAGGTGATTGAGACCGGTAAGCATGGGGGCTCCTTGCAAGGTGTGGCGGGAGGTCGATTCAGGCACGTCCCAGCCAGTCGCCGCGGATCATTTCCATCAGTTGGCGCAAGCCGGGTTGCGGCTGGCGTCGGCTCGGATAGTAGAGGCAGAACGGCGCGCCCATCGAGGTCCAGTCCGGCAATACCAGTTGCAGCCGGCCGCTACGCAGCTCCTCGGCGATTCCCACCTCCAGGCAGTAGGCCAGGCCGACACCGTCCAGGGCCGCGGCAACCGCCGTATTGCTTTCGTTGACGCTGAAGGGGCCGGGCACGTCGACCTCGACCATCCGCTCGCCGTCGCCCAGTTCCCATTTGTAGAACGAGTTGTCGCCCAGGCGCATGCGGATGCAGGCGTGCCGCAACAGGTCGTCCGGCCGCTGGGGCACGCCGTGGCGCGCCAGGTAATCGGGCGACGCGGCCACCACCCAGCGCAGCTCCCCGGTCAATGGCACCGCGACCATGTCCTGGGGCACCGTGCCGCCGTAACGGATGCCGGCGTCGTAGCCGTCGGCGACGATGTCGACCATGCGGTCCTCCACCGAAAGTTCCAGTTGCAGGTCCGGATACGCCTCGGTGAAGCGCCTGAGGACCGGCCCCAGCAGCAGCCGCGAGGCATCGCGCGGCACGTTCAGGCGCAGCCGGCCCACCGGCGAGGTGCGATAGGCATCGAGCTCGCCGAGCGCCTCGCCGATCACCTGGAAACCATCCTCCAGCTTGGCCGCCAGCGCGCTGCCGGCATCGGTCGGCACCACCGAACGGCTGGTACGGTTGAGCAGCTTCACCCCGAGCCGCGCCTCGAGGTTGCGCATGCTGTGGCTCAGCGCCGAGGTACTGACACCCAGTTCCTGGGCCGAGTGACGGAAGCTGCGGCGCCGGACGATGGTCATGAAGACGTTCAGGTCGGCGAGTTCGGAACGGGTGAAAGCCGGCATTCCAGGGCTCCTGGCAGTTCTCGGAGGTCAATGCAGCATTGAGCCACATTCAATCTCGGGTGATCTAGAGTAATCGCTCCGTGCCGCCGAGCGCATTGCCGGCAAGCGTTTTCCCGATCTGCAGGAGTATTTCCATGAGCGTTGAAAGCATTCGCATCGAGGGTATCGACACGCCGGTCTCGCGCATCGGCCTCGGCACCTGGGCCATCGGCGGCTGGATGTGGGGCGGCGCTGACGACGCGACGTCGGTGGAAACCATCCGGCGTGCGGTGGAATCCGGGATCAACCTGATCGACACCGCGCCGGTCTATGGCTTCGGCCATTCCGAAGAGGTCGTCGGCAAGGCCTTGCAGGGCCTGCGCGACAAGGCGGTGATCGCCACCAAGGCGGCGCTGGAGTGGAGCGACGCGGGCATCCACCGCAACGCCTCCGCCGCACGCATCCGCCGGGAGGTCGAGGACTCGCTGCGGCGGCTGAAGACCGATCGCATCGACCTGTACCAGATCCACTGGCCGGACCCGCTGGTGGCGCACGAGGAGACCGCCGGCGAACTGGAGCGCCTGCGCCGCGACGGCAAGATCCTCGCCATCGGCGTGAGCAACTATTCGCCGGAACAGATGGACGGGTTCCGCCAGTTCGCTCCGCTGGCCAGCGTGCAGCCGCCCTACAACCTGTTCGAGCGCGCCATCGACGCCGACGTGTTGCCCTACGCCGAGCGTAACGGCATCGTCGTGCTGGCCTACGGAGCGCTGTGCCGCGGCCTGCTTTCCGGACGGATGAACGCCGAGACCCGCTTCGATGGTGACGACCTGCGCAAGTCCGACCCGAAGTTCCAGCAGCCCCGCTTCGCCCAGTACCTGGCAGCGGTCGCGCAACTGGAGGAACTGGCTCGCGAGCGCTATGGCAAGTCGGTGCTGGCCCTGGCCATCCGCTGGATTCTCGATCGCGGCCCTACGGTGGCACTGTGGGGGGCGCGCAAGCCGGAGCAGTTGAACGGCATCGCCGACGCCTTCGGCTGGCGCCTGGACGACGAGGCCATGGCCCGCATCGAGCGGATCCTCGCCGAGACCATCCAGGATCCGGTCGGTCCCGAGTTCATGGCGCCGCCCAGCCGCAACGCCTGATCGGACGGCCGGGGCGGCAACGCCCCTGGCCGCTGGCCTGACGGAGCGGCGGAAGGCAAAATGGCGGTTTTTCTCAAGGACTGCCGGATCAGTTATGGAAAACGTCTACAAGACCCCGGAAGCGCCCCTGGTGGAAACCCGCGGCGCGAAGCGGGCGCATTTCTTCGTCACCTCGCTGGGCAAGATGAGCGTGCTCTTCCTCGTCACCCTGGGGCTCTACGGCGTGTACTGGATGTACAAGCACTGGAAGGCCCAGCAACCGCAGATGGAGCGGCGGATCAGCCCGGTATGGCGGGCGATCTTCGGCATCTTCTTTTTCCACGCCCTCGCCCGGCGGATCCACCAGGCCCTGCCGGAAGAGCGCCAGACACTATGGAGCCCGAGCAAGGATGCGACCTGGGCGGTGCTGCTGACGGTCGCGGCGAACCTGATCAGCCACCTCACCGACGTGGTCCCCGCGCTGGAGCCCTACTCGCTGCCCTCGCTCCTGCTGCTGCTCACGCCGCTTATCCCGATGCGCAACATCCAGCGCCAGGCCAACCTTGCCAGCGGCGACCCGCAGGGCACGGGCAACGCCGGCTATTCGGGCTACAACCTACTGTTCATCGTGCTCGGCGCGCTCTACTGGCTGCTGATCCTGATCGGTTCCGCGGTGATCCTCTTCGGCTCGTCCCAGGGCTGAGCCGCCTCAGCCGGGAAACGCCCGGCGCAACAGTTCGGGCAGCACCTCGCCGGCCGGACCGACGAGACAGTGCTCGCGCGGATGGCGGGTGCGCACCGGTTGCGGGTTCACATGCACGACGCTGGCACCGTGTTCCAGCGCCAGTCCGGGTATCCGCGCCGCCGGCTGCACCACGCCGGAAGTGCCGACGCTGAGCAACAGGTCGCACTCGCAGGCCGCGGCGAAAGCCTCGCGCAGCGCCGCCTCGGGCAGCGCCTCGCCGAACCAGACCACGCCCGGCCGGACCTGTCCGCCGCAGGCCGGACAACGCGGCGGCTCGATCCGTCGTCCCTCTTCCGGCTCGACCGAATCGGGCAAGGCGTCCCGGTAGGCTGCCGCGCAGGTCGCGCAACGCGGCGCGTGCAGGCTGCCATGCAGGTGAAGGACGTCGCGGCTGCCGGCGCGTTCATGCAGGTCGTCGACGTTCTGGGTGACCAACCGGGTGTCGGCGATCCGTCCGCTCAATGCGGCAATCGCCCGGTGCGCGGGATTCGGCTGGACACCCAGCACCTTCAGGCGGCGCCACTCGTACCAGCCCCAGACCAGCGCGGGATCGTCGGCGAAGGCCGCGGGCGTAGCCAGGGCCGCCGGATCGTAGCGCGCCCAGAGACCGCCAAGGGCATCGCGGAAGGTGGGAATCCCGCTTTCCGCCGACACCCCGGCGCCAGTGAAGATCACCAGGCGGCGGGCGCCGGCGAGCAGTTCGACGACAGCGCGCATCTCGCTCCTCCGCTTACAGCGCGGACAACGCGCGGTATTCGTCCTGGGCATGCTGGTCGGTCATGCCGCTGACGAAATCCTGGAGCATGCGGCAGCGGTGGTAGAACTCCCACTGCCGCTGCAACGGGTCCTCCGCCACACCTTTCATGGCCTCCAGGTAAGCCTTGATCTGCTGGCTCGGCAGGCGCCGAACCAGCAGTTGCGGATGCGGCGCGGCGGCCTGGCGACCTTCGGCGAGGGCCTGGAACTCCTCGGCCGGCAGGCGCAGCAGCGGCGCGTAGAAATCCAGCAGGCCCTGGATGATGCGGTAGCCCTGCAATTCCAGGGTTTCCACCTCCGGATGGCAGAACACCCATT
The DNA here is from genome assembly GCF_021213715.1 of Pseudomonas sp. CP-1. Classification (NCBI taxonomy): domain Bacteria; kingdom Pseudomonadati; phylum Pseudomonadota; class Gammaproteobacteria; order Pseudomonadales; family Pseudomonadaceae; genus Pseudomonas; species Pseudomonas sp. CP-1. Next base: position 489,195 of record NZ_JAJQKY010000001.1, on the reverse strand, counting down.
CCATGGCCACGTCCTTGAACGTCTGGACGATGGCGTGCGGCAGGCTGCCGTCCTCCATCAGCGCGCGGCCGAGGGTGCCGGCATGAACCGCTTCGAGGTTGTCGATGAACTGCTGGGCGGCGTGCTGGACCAGCGGGTGGATCATTTTCACCCGCAGGCGGATGAAGAATTCGCTGACCTTGTTGATCGGCTCCCGCTCGGCCTTTTCCAGCGAGTAGTCGACCATCCGCTGGAAGCTCATGTTGTCCGCGTCGCCGGGAATCGGTGCGTCCGGCGAATGGTGGACGGCAAACTTCTTCACCAGCAGATCCGCCAATTGACGGATGTCGAGGATGCCTTTTTCCACCGAGTCTTCGATATCGGCCAGGCAATAGGAGATATCGTCGGCCGCTTCCATGATGTAGGCCACAGGGTGGCGAGTGCCCGGGCGCATGCCGAGGACTTGGCGCAGTTCGTCGACGAAGGCTTCCTCGGAAAGATAGAAGCCCGGCTTCTTGTTCAGGTAGTGGTTCGCCGCTGCCTTGTCCGGCTTCGGCTCGTAGGCCGGACGCACGTACTTGAGCAGGCCGGCGGTCTGCGTGTAGGTGAGGTTCAGGCGCAGCAGCTTCACCACCAGGCGGATGGCCTGGGCGTTGCCTTCGAAATGCTTGAGGTCGGTGAGCATGCGCTGCTGCAACAGGCCGTCGCCCTGGCCCGGCGGTACGCGGCGCTCGAACAGGGCGTCGAGATTGCGTTCGAACCAGTCGTTGATGGCGTACTCGCCGAAATGACCGAACGGCGGATTGCCGACGTCGTGCATCAGGCAGGCCATTTCCACCAGGCTTTCCAGCGCGCCTTCCAGCCCGTCCAGGCCGACCTCCGCGGCACGCGGGCCCAGTTGGCGGAACAGCGTGCGGACGATGAAACGCCCGGTCTGCTGCACTTCCAGGGAATGGGTCAGGCGGCTGCGCACCGCCGCGTTGCGCTCCAGCGGGAAGACCTGGGTCTTCTGCTGCAGGCGCCGCACGGCGGCGGAATTGACGATGCGCCCGCGGTCGCTTTCCAACTGGTAGACGATGTCTTGCAGATCGGTATTCCCGGCATGTCCGTAGGTTTCCCTGTCATGCGGACGCTGGCGGGATATCCGCTCCTTGAAATCCACGGCCCCTGGCATCTGGCGCTGTTCTCCACTCGGTCGGCTGCGAACCCCGAGCCTAGCGCGTGGCGGCGGTTTAACCAAGGTCGCGACAATCCGTCCCACTACCGTTCGCGATCCGCCCTCTTCCCCGGGCGGCGGCAACTGGCAGAATACCCCGCTCGGCACCAGCGACCCCCGCCGCAGAACGGGGGCGCCGCCAATCATGCGTGCGCCCATAGAAACAGGAACGTTCAGGGAGGTTCCGCATGAGCATCACATCCACCGACATCTGCCAGGCCGCCGATGCCCTCAAGGGGTTCGTCGGTTTCAACCGCAAGACCGGCCGCTACATCGTGCGTTTCAGCGAAGACTCCTTCGGCATGGACGTAGCCGACGACAGCATCACGCCCACCAGCGAGTTCGTCTGGAGTTCGGTACGCGACGACGTCATGCGCCTGGGCCGCGAGCAGTTGCAGATCCTGCTGGAACAGAACATCAACGAACGACTGAACATCGGCGAGCCGCTACTGGTCTATCTGCGCCGCCAGGACCTGCCGGAAATCACCGCACAACGCCAGTTGCGCTGAGCGCCGTCGATCGCCGCCCGCGCCGGGCGCTGCGCCACGCATTATGCTGGAAGCGTCCGCCGCCGTCCGGCGTCGCGGACGTCATCGGCCATCCGGCGCGCCACGCAGGTGCTGCGTGGGGAGGTGAACGCCATGAGCAAGGGACTGAACGCGAAGAAGGAAACTCGTAGGAAACCGCTGAAAACCGCCCAGGAGAAACGCCTGGCGAAACGAGCGAAAAAACACGCTCCGGCGGCGCCGCTCGGCACCCCATCGCGGAGCTGAGCCAGGCCGGAGCGGAGCCGCAGGCGCAACCGCTCAATCGTCCGCGGCGGGGTCCAGGTCGGGGAACAGCACCTCGGTGAAGCCGAACTTGCTGAAGTCGGTGATTCGCGAGGGATACAGGCGGCCGATCAGGTGGTCGCACTCGTGCTGCACCACCCGCGCATGGAACCCTTCGACGCTGCGGTCGATCGGCTGTCCCTGCGGGTCCAGGCCCTGGTAGCGGATGCGCCGATGGCGCGATACCGCGCCGCGCAACCCCGGCACCGACAGGCAGCCCTCCCAGCCCTCTTCCATCTCGTCGTCCAGCGGGGTGATCCGCGGGTTCAGCAGGATGGTCGGCGGCACGGCCGGGGCGTCCGGATAGCGCTCGCTGCGCTCGAAACCGAAGATCACCAGTTGCAGGTCGACGCCGATCTGCGGCGCGGCCAGCCCTACCCCGCCGACGTGATGCATGGTTTCGAACATGTCGTCGATCAGCCGTTGCAGCTCCTCGCTGCCGAGCAGTTCGGACGGCACCGGCTGCGCAATGCGCAACAGGCGCTCGTCACCCATCTTGAGGATTTCCCGGATCATGCCGCCCCCTGATAAAGGTCAGTAACGTCCTACATGCTCAGCCAGAAAACCAGACAGGACAAGACGCAAAGAGCTTCCATCTCCGGCAATTGCGTCATTGGTTTGACACCGAACGGCTTTCTTTCCCGGCACATCCGGTAATATTCGCCGCACACCGACTACACTGGCCAGTCGTACCACCCCGCTACGTTTTCCTGGAGGAAACCTTTTTGCCTTCGTTGCCCACCTTGCAGCCCCTCGACCTCTACAGGCGCACCCTGGCCTGCCTGGTCTTGGCGGTTTCCTGCCTGGGCGGCGGAGGCCTGTGGGCGGACGACGCACGGACGTCGGTCGAGCAACGCAGCAACGCGGTCAGCCAGGTTCTGCTGGGCATATTCAGCTACGTGCGCTGGCCGAAGGAACCGGCGGTTCTGCAACTCTGCGTGGTCGGCCCGACCGAGTACGCCGACGGCCTGCTCCGCGGCATGGTGCAGGCCAATGGCAGGCGCGTGCATGCGGAACGCCGCGCGGTGGACAACCCGGACCTCGGCACGCTCTGCAACGTGATCTACCTCGGAGTGGTCGACGAGCGCGAGCGCCAGCAGGTGTTCCACAGCCTGGCCGGGCATCCGGTCCTGTCCATCAGCGAGCGTGGCACCGAATGCAGCGTCGGCAGCATGTTCTGCCTCAACGTCGGCGGTCCGCGCATCACCTTCGAGGCCAATCTCGACTCCATCGCCCGCAGCGGCGTACGCGTGCACCCGAGCGTATTGAAACTGGCAAGGCGGCAGGCCACTCCGTGATGAACCGTCGTCGCTATACGGGTTCCAATCCATCGCTGCGCCGGGTGCTCTATCGCGCGCACCTGGGCGTGGCGCTGGTCGCGGTATTCACCGCCGGGCTGGCAGTGACCCTGGTCGGCCTGCTGACCCTGCGCGCCTACGCGGACCCCAACCAGCAACTGATCGCCCGTTCCATCAGCTATACCGTCGAAGCCGCGGTAGTCTTCGGCGATGCCCAGGCCGCCGAGGAATCCCTGGCGCTGATCGCCTCCAGCGAAGAGGTCTCCAGCGCCATCGTCTACGACCGCCAGGGGCAGCCCCTGGCCAGCTGGCATCGGGAAAGCACCGGGCCGCTGCACCTGCTGGAACAGCAACTGGCGCACTGGCTGCTCAGCGCGCCGACCGAACAACCGATCCTGCACGACGGCCAGAAGATCGGTTCGGTGGAGGTGAAAGGCTCCGGCGGCAGCCTGCTGCGCTTCCTGCTCACCGGTTTCGCCGGCATGGTCCTGTGCCTGCTGCTTACCGCCCTGGGCGCCTTCTACCTGTCACGGCGGCTGGTACGCGGTATCGTCGGCCCGCTCGACCAACTGGCGAAGGTCGCGCATACCGTGCGCCGCGAACGGGATTTCGAGAAGCGCGTACCGGAAGCCGGCATCGCCGAGCTGAGCCAACTGGGCGAGGACTTCAACGCCCTGCTCGACGAACTCGAATCCTGGCAGGCGCGCTTGCAGGACGAGAACGCCTCGCTGGCGCACCAGGCCCACCACGACAGCCTGACCAGCCTGCCCAACCGCGCCTTCTTCGAAGGCCGCCTGAGCCGGGCGCTGCGCGATGCCAGCGAGCACCGCGAGCAATTGGCGGTACTGTTCATCGACAGCGACCGTTTCAAGGAGATCAACGACCGCCTCGGCCATGCCGCCGGCGACACCGTGCTGGTCAACATCGCCATGCGCATCCGTGGGCAGTTGCGCGAAAGCGACCTGGTGGCGCGCCTGGGTGGCGACGAATTCGCCGTGCTGCTCGCGCCGCTGGCGTCCGGCGCCGACGCCCTGCGCATCGCCGACAACATCATCGCCAGCATGCAGGCGCCGATCCGGCTCAGCGACGGCAGCACGGTGAGTACCTCGCTGACCATCGGCATCGCCCTCTATCCCGAGCACGCGGATACCCCGGCGGCGCTGCTCCACGACGCCGACATGGCGATGTACATCGCCAAGCGCCAGGCCCGCGGCAGCCGGCGCCTGGCGGAACTCAACGACCCCCGCATCCTTCAGGAAGAAAAGGAGATAGACAGTGCTACCCCAGAGGCTCCACCCAAGTAGATTGCTCGCCCTCGCCCTGTTCAGCCTTGTGCTGGGTCTGACCGGTTGCCAGACCAAACCGCCGCAGACCGGCCTGAGCGCCGAGCAGATCGCCGTGCTCCAGGAGCAGGGCTTCGAACTCCGCGACGAAGGCTGGGAGTTCGGCATGTCCAGCAAGGTGCTGTTCGGCAACAATCTCGACCGTCTCAATCCCGACAGCCGCAACACCCTGACGAAGATCGCCCACGCCTTGCTCGCGGTAGACATCGACAAGGTCCGCCTGGAAGGCCACACCGACAACTACGGCGACGAAGGCTACAACCAGAAGCTCTCCGAACGGCGCGCCGAATCGGTAGCCGCGGTGTTCCGCGAAGCCGGCATGCCGGCGGCCAACATCGAGGTCCGCGGCCTGGGCATGAGCAAGCCGGTGGCCGATAACAAGACCCGCGCCGGCCGCAGCGAGAACCGCCGCGTCGCCATCATCGTTCCCGCCGAGTAATCCTGCGCTCGCGGGCTGCGTACGGCCCACCCGTACCTGGCCCGTCCATCGCCCGGCCCCGCCGCCACCCCGCTTCCGGCCTATGTTGAAGGAAGAAGCCAGCAGACCGGCGTACCGGCCGCCGCTGCCGCGGATGCTAGACTGAATGCTGCGCAAGAAACCGACAATCCCGGCCGACCTGCCGCTTGCGGGTGCTCCGGGATTCACCGACAGGGGGTATCGACCTTTGCCTGTTCGCCCAAGGAACAGGCCGTCAGACGATGGGAGGCATGCCATGAACCGGCATTACTACATCAGCGACAACCTCGACGAGCTGGAACGGCTCGAAGCCGAACTGGAAGCCAGCGGCATCGCCACCGAGCAGATCCACGTCCTCAGCGAAAAGGACGCGGAGACCGGCCAGCGCCATCTGCACGAAGTCTCTCCGTTCATGAAGAAGGATGTGGTCCGCTCCGGCCGTGTCGGCCTGTTGGTCGGCCTCGTCCTGGCCATCGTCGCCGTGGCCTTCGCCTATGCCAGCGGCTGGACGGAAACCGCCGCCGGCTGAATTCCGGTGATCTTCCTCGGCGCCGTGCTCTGCGCGTTCTGCCTGTGGGAAGGCAGCTTCTTCGGCCTGCAGCGCACCAACCGCGCCTTCCGCCCCTTCGAAGAACGCCTGCACCAGGGGCAGCACCTGTTCTTCGTCGATGTGAAGAACGCCCAGGAGCCGATCCTGGTCAACGTGGTCAGCCACCACCCGCGCCTGCAGGACGCCGGCACCGGCCCCGCGGTCTCTTCGCTGCTGCTGGGCTGGCAGCAACGCTGGCGGCGGTTCCGGCGGATGGTCTGAGCGGCGGGGCCTGCGCACCGCGCAGGTCCTGCGCCGTCCCTCCGGCTGCTAGAATATCCGGCTACCCGCCCGCCATCCCGGCCGGCGCGGCCCGTCAGGAAACTCCATGAAACTCGATAAAGCGGCAGCCATCGCACAGCTCAACCAGGCCTTGGGCATGTCCGTGCTGGATGCCGGCAACACCCTGCTCGCCCGCTTCAACAAGAGCAAGAACGTCTGGTGGTTCGATATTCCGCTCAGCCAACTGAAGGCCGGCAAGTTCCTCAACCTGCTGCTGGCGAACCCGGCCGGCGATGCAGTGGAGCACCTGAAGGTGCCCACCGGTTTCCTTCGCCAGCAGCAGGACAGCCTGGAACTGCGCGACAAGAACGCCCGCCGGCCGACCCTCAGCCTGGAGCTGAGCGCGGACCCCGGCAAGCGCCTGCGCGACGTCCGCCCCGGCGGCGCTGGCCTGGACTTCGCCCCGTTCCTCCAGCCCTGAGCGGAAACCTCAGCGCGGCAGTTCGATGCGTTCCGGGTGGATCAGGATCAGGCCTTTCTTGTAGAGACCGCCGATGGCCTTCTTGAAGGTCCCCTTGCTGACCCCGAAGAGCCGGTGGATATCTTCCGGCGAACTCTTGTCGCTGAGCGGCAGGCTGCCGCCGGCCTCCAGCAGCCGGGCGAGAATCTGCTGGCTCAGCTCGACGGCGGCCTCGGCGCCGACCGGCTGCAGGCTCAGGGCGATCTTGCCGTCCGCGCGCAATTCCTTGATGTAGCCCTGTTCGCGCATGCCGCTGCGGAGGAACTTGAACGCCTCGTTCTTGTGGATCAGGCCCCAGTGCTTGCCCTCGATGATCGCCTTGAAGCCCATCTCGGTACGCTCCACCACCAGCAGGTCGACCGCCTGGCCGACGCTGTAGCGCGGCGGCAGGTTGTCCAACTGCCGGTCCAGGCGCGCGGTGGCGGTGATGCGGTTGGTGCGCTTGTCCAGGTAGACGTAGACCACGCAGTAGTCGCCGACCTGCAACGGACGCTTCTCTTCCGAATGCGGCAGCAGCAGGTCCTTGGGCAGGCCCCAGTCGAGGAACAGGCCGATCCGGTTGATCTCCACGACCTTCAGGCTGGCGAAACCGCCGACCTGGACCTTGGGCGTCTGGGTGGTGGCGATCAGGCGGTCGTCGCTGTCCAGGTAGATGAACACGTTGAGCCAGTCACCCACTTCGCTGGGCTGGTCCTTCGGCACATAGCGCTTGGGCAGGAGGATCTCGCCGTGCTGGGTACCGTCGAGATAGAGCCCGAACTCCGTGTGCTTGACCACCTGCAGTGAATTGAAACGCCCGATGACCGCCATGTTGTCTCCCCCTGTCGAAGGGGCGGCATTCTACCGGGCGCCACGCAGGCGGGCGGAAGTTTTTGCCGGTACGCCGACGCCGCTCATCGCCTTGCCGGCCGTTCGCGCCGAAACATCCTGAACCACGCGGACATTTCCCAAATGCCGACTGTCTACTGGCAGTAAGCACAACGATGTTTCAAAATCGTGAACCCTAAAGACTTTTTTGGAACATCCTTATCAAGGATTCTCGCTGCCGCTCATCAGGAGTTCCTGTGCGTCCACTCAGCCGTTGGCTCTCATCTTGCGGCTCGCTTCTGGCGCTGGCCGCGCTGTTCCTGGTCGTTCCCCTCGCCGGCCGCTACTGGCTCGGCTGGTCGACGCCGTTCGGCTATCTCTCGGACCTGGCCCTCGGCAGCCTGCTGGTGCTGCTCCTGCATCGACGCTCCCTGTGGTTCGCGCTCCCGGTCATGCTGCTCTGGTGCCTGTTCCTGATCGGCAATGCCGAACTGGTCGGCGCGGTCGGGCGCATGCCGGAGCCTTCCGACCTCAAGTACCTGCTGGATCCGCAGTTCGTCAGCAGCTCCACCCAGGGCGGCGGCCTCGCCCACCTGCCACTGGCGCTCGGCCTCGGCGGCGCGACATTGCTTTGCGTGCTGCTCTGGCGTCGCCGCGGTCCGCGCCTGCCGCGCTATGCCTACGCGCTGCCGGCGGCGTTCCTGGCGGCGCATGTCGGCCTGCAATACCTGCGTCCGAGCGATGCCGACCAGTGGCAGCAGTACAACCTGCCGCACAAACTGCTGGCCAGCGCGCTCAGCAGTGGCCAACTGGCGGTCGAAGACTGGCTCGCCGGCGACCGTCCGGACACCCCGCCGGACGTCGCCGGGCTCAACCAGCTCGACCTTTCCGGAACGCCGCTGCTGGCCGGCGGAGGGCGCGCGCGCAACGTCCTGATCGTGGCCATGGAGGGAATCCCCGGCGCATATATCGCCGCCAACCGCGCCGCCATCAACAGCAGCTACCACGAAGCGCCGATGCCCAGGCTGAGTGGCTGGGCCGAACGGGCGATGACCACCCCGGACTACGTGCTGCACAGCCACCAGACTATCCGCGGCCTCTACGCCATGCTCTGCGGCGACTACAGCAAGCTCGACTCGGGCACGCCGAAGGGCGTCGAGCTGCTCAACAACCCGGCCCGGGCCAGGGAGTGCCTGCCCGCCCAGCTGCGCCAGCACGGTTTCAGCACACACTTCCTGCAGGGTGCCGGCCTGCGCTTCATGGCCAAGGACAAGGTCATGCCGCAGATGGGCTTCGACAAGACCCTCGGGCGCGACTGGTTCCGCAACACGTCCTACCTGGAATTTCCCTGGGGCATGGACGACAAGGCCTTCTTCGAGGGCGCCGCGACCTACGTGAAGCAGCTGCGCCAGCAGAAGAAACCCTGGATGCTGACCCTGCTCACCGTCGGCACCCACCAGCCCTACTCGGCGCCTGCCGACTACCTGGCCCGCTACCCGAACGCCAAGCAGGCCGCGGTGGCCTATCTCGACGACGCGATCGGCGCCTTCCTCGCCGACCTGGAGAAACAGGGCGTGTTGCGCGACACCCTGGTGGTGCTCACTTCCGACGAGTCCCACGGTGTCGACCAGGTGCGCCTCGCCTCGGCCTGGGGCTTCAACCTGGTGCTGGCACCGGAACAGGCGGCGCTGCCGCCGATCAAGAGCGGCGTCTACGGCCACGTCGACCTCGCCGCGTCCGTCCTCGACTATTTCGGCTACCGCGTGCCGGCGGGGATTTCCGGGCGCTCGCTGTTCCGCGACTACGCCAGCGGTCGCGAAATGATGTCCTACACCAACGGCATGCTGCGCCACCACGACGGCAAGGCCACCTTCGTCGAGTGCGATTTCCAGCAGGTCTGCCGGCGCTACCGCAGCGAGGGCTTCATCGCCGACGAAGCCGAGTTCCTCGGTCGCTTCAGCGGACGCCAGGCACGCCTGGTCAGCCAGCGCGCCGCCGTCCTCGACCACTCCGTGCAACAGGCCGGCCAGTTGGGCCAGGAGTTCCAGTTCGCCACCCACGAACGCATCCGCCTGAAGCCGGAAACCCACAACGACTGGACCGACAACCTGATCGGCGCGCAATACCTGGAGATGCCGAAGAACAGCAGGACCACGGTCACCCTGAAGATCCGCGCCTTGCAGATGGACCGCAACGGCGCCCGGGTGACGCTGAAGACCAAGGAGTTCGAACGCGACGTTCCCATACCGGTACCGGACATCCCGCGCCTGCTCAAAGGCAAGCCGCTGGACATGAGCTTCACCTTCGACAACCCGGAAGCGCGCAAGGCCTTCTCCTTCCACTTGCTCGCCGAGGGCCGCGGGATCATCGAGATCAGCGACTTCCACGTGGTCACGGCGGCCAACCCGGAACCCGTGGAAAGCCGCAGCCAGGTCGCCGAAGCGGCGAAGGAACAGCCGCTGCTGAGCACCCTGAAAAGCCTGTTCGCCAACCGCCCCGAAACCGAGGAAGCGGAACGCGCGGACGCCCCTCGGGAGCGCACCGTCATCCCCGAGCAGAAGGCCCTGATCCTTTCGCACTGACCGCGCCGGAGCGGCCCGCCCGGCCGCCGCGCGCTCCCCGCTGAACCCAGCGCCGTCGCGGGCGTCGAAGATTCGCAAGCAACCAGGCGAAACGGAGAACGGCATGAAGCACCTGGCATTCCTCGCCCTCGGCGGACTCCTGCTGGCGCCCCTGGCCGAAGCGGCCAGCTTCGATTGCGAAAAGGCTGAGCGAGCGGACGAAAAGGCCATCTGCGCGAACCGGGCGCTGAACGACAAGGACGTCGAGATGAGCGTCAAGTACCACTTCCTCCGCGGCCTGTTCGCCATGGGCGGCCGCGGCGCCATGCAGGACCGGCAGCAGGACTGGCTGCGTGAGCGCCGGCGCTGCGGTGGCGACACCGACTGCCTCTCCCGTGCCTACGCGCAGCGTATCGACGAGCTGGACAAGCAGTACGCGGGCATCGACAAGCCGCTCTGAAGCTAGCGTCCGCCGACGGCGAACTGCAGTTCCGCCAGGCGCGCATAGAGCGGGTTCTCGGCGATCAGACGGGCGTGGCTACCAATCGCCACCAGCCGCCCCTGGTCGATCACCGCGATGCGGTCGGCGCTCTGCACCGTGGCCAGGCGATGGGCGATCACCAGGGTGGTACGTCCGCTCATCAGGCCTGGCAGGGCCTGCTGGATCAGGTGCTCGCTTTCCGCATCCAGGGCGCTGGTCGCCTCGTCGAGCAGCAGCACCGGCGCGTCTACCAGCAACGCCCGGGCGATCGCCAGGCGCTGGCGCTGGCCGCCGGACAGGCCGATGCCGCCCTCGCCCAGGTGGGTGGCGTAGCCCTGCGGCAGACCCAGGATGAACTCGTGGGCATGCGCGGCACGCGCTGCGGCCTCGACCTCGGCGGCGCTGGCATGCGGACGGCCGTAGCGGATGTTTTCCTCGACGCTGCCGAAGAACAGCGCGGGGTTCTGCGACACCAGGGCAAAGCTGCGGCGCAAGTCGGCCGGGTCCAGTTCGACGATCGGCTGTCCGTCCAGCAGCAGCCGTCCCTGCTGCGGATCGAAGAAACGCAGGAGCAGATCGAACAGGGTCGACTTGCCGGCACCGGAAGGTCCGACCAGGGCCAGGGTTTCCCCCGGTTCGACGGCCAGGCTGATGTCGTCGATGGCCCAGTGTTCGGGACGGGTCGGATAGGCGAAGCGCACCGCCTGCAATTCGATCCTCCCGCTCACCCGCGCCGCCAGCTTGCGTGGTTGCGCTGGCGGGCGGATCTCGCTGCGCGCCCTGAGCAGCTCGGCGATGCGCTCTGCGGCGCCGGCGGCGCGCTGCAATTCGCCGATCACCTCGCTGAGGGTGCCGAAGGCCATGCCGACGATCAGGCTGTAGAAGACGAACGCGGCCAGTTCGCCGGCCGAGATGCTGCCGGCGATCACGTCGCGGCCGCCGACCCAGAGCATGATGCCGACTGCGCCGAGCACCAGCACGATCACCACGGTGATCAGCCAGGCACGCTGGGCGATGCGCTTGCGCGCGGTGTCGAAGGCGCGCTCGACGGTGCCGGCGAAGCGCTGGCGATCCTGCGCCTGGTGGTTGTAGGCCTGCACGGTCTTGATCTGGCCGAGGGTCTCACCGACGTAGCTGCCGACGTCGGCCACCCGGTCCTGGCTTTCCCGCGACAGGCTGCGCACGCGGCGGCCGAACAGCAGGATCGGGGCGATCACCAGCGGCAACGCCAGCACCACGATGCTGGTCAGCTTGGCGTTGGTGACGAACATCAGCAGCACCCCGCCGACCAGCATCAGGGCATTGCGCAGGGCCATCGACAGCGAGGAACCGATCACCGTCTGCAGCAGCGTAGTGTCGGCGGTCAGGCGCGACTGGATCTCGGAGCTACGGTTGGTTTCGTAGAAACCGGGATGCAACTCGATCAGGTGGTCGAACACGCGCTTGCGGATATCGGCGACGAAGCGCTCGCCGATCCAGGACACCAGGTAGAAGCGCACGAAGGTGCCCACGGCCAGGCCGAGCACCAGCACGAAGAACAGCAGGATGTAGCGATTGAGCAATTCGGGCGAGGCGGTGAGGAACCCCTGGTCCACCAGCAGGCGGATGCCCTGGCCCAGGGACAGGGTGATCGCCGCGGTGAACAGCAACGCCACCAGGGCCCCGAGCATGCGCCAGCGGTAAGGCGCCATGAAGCGCCAGGCCAGGCGCAGGGCGATACGTTGGCGGGAGGAGAGAATGGCTGGCATGCGGCGCTCGCTCGGCGGCTGGGGTTCCGCAGGTTAGCACCGGGAACGCAGCGAGGCGATGCATGCCCCGGCCGGCAGCGCGATGATATCGACGTATATATCCGGGCAACTTAGCCGATAACTAATCGTGAACTTTTCATTATTCTCGATATAGGCGAGTTAGAGCCCCGGAGAACTTTCTCGCTCAATTAGTGCAAACATTGGAATTCATGCCGGGATGCGCGAAGGAGTTATCCACCTGGCGGTATCCTGCGTCGCCCGGGGTCGGCGGGACATCCAGCCGCGGAGACCTCGAGCAGTTCGCCGCCGGCTCGCCAATGCCGCAGCGCCTCGCTCGGGTATTGCCTAACGGACTTTATAGAAAACAGCAGGTTACGTCCGAAATCTGATCGACAATATTCAAGATGAAATAAAACGCCGCTTCGGTTATAATGAACGGCCATATTTAATGCAGAGACAGGTCCCCGGATATGGCCATCATGAAGAAAACCGTCGCGCCGAAAGCCGCCAAGCCGGCTCCCGCGGTCGAAACCCGCGAATCCATCGAAGCGCAGGTCGCCGCCTTCCTCCAGGCCGGCGGCGAGATCCAGAAGATCGCCAAGGGCGTCAGCGGCCAGGTCTACGGCCCGTCGCGGCAGATCACCATCAGCAAGAAGCGCTGATCGCCCGCCCCTCGCCGGGGACTACGAAGGGGATGGCAGGCCGGCACGCAGATGTGCCACGCTCCATCCCCTTTTTCATTGCCTGAATCCCGAGCCCTTCATGCCTGGCCATCCCGATCCACTGCACGGCGTCACCCTGGAAAAACTGCTCACCGAACTGGTCGCCCACCACGGCTGGGCGGAGCTTGGCAAACGGGTCGACATTCGTTGTTTCAGGAACGACCCGAGCATCAAGTCCAGCCTCGCCTTCCTGCGCAAGACGCCCTGGGCCCGGGAAAAGGTCGAGGCGCTCTACGTCCAGCTCAAGCGCAACCAAGGCTGAAGGCTAGCGCGCCAACCCCAGGCGCAGCAATTGCCCGTCCTTCTGGTCGGTGAGCAGGTAGAGATAGCCGTCCGGGCCCTGCCGCACGTCGCGGATGCGCACCCCGAGATCGCCCAGCAGGCGCTCTTCGTGGACGACCCGGTCGCCATCCAGTTGCAGGCGGATCAGTTCCTGCGTCGCCAGCGCGCCGATGAACAGGTTGTGCTGCCAGGCCGGGAAGCGCTGCGCATCGTAGAACGCCATGCCGCTGATCGCCGGCGACTTCTCCCAGACATGGTGCGGCGCCTCGGTACCGTCGACGGCCTTGCCCCTGGCTTCGGGGATCGGCAGCAGGGTGTAGTTGATTCCATGGGTCGCCAGCGGCCAGCCGTAGTTCCCGCCGGCCTGGGGTATGTTGATCTCGTCGCCGCCGCGCGGGCCGTGCTCGTGGGTCCAGAGCCGGCCGGTCCAGGGATTCAACGCGGCGCCCTGCTGGTTGCGGTGGCCATAGCTCCAGAGCTCCGGCCGCGCGTCTGTACGGCCGACGAAGGGATTGTCCTTGGGAACGCCGCCGTCCGGATACAGGCGGACGATCTTGCCCTGCAACTTGTCCAGGTCCTGCGAGGTGCTGCGCTGGTTGTTCTCGCCGAGGGCGATGAACAGGTGGCCCTTGCCGTCGAAGACCAGGCGCGAGCCGAAGTGATGGCCGCTGGAAAGCTTCGGCAACTGCCGGAAGATCACGTGGAAACCCTCCAGCCGTCGCTTGTCCGCCGATAACCGGCCGCGTCCCGCCGCCGTTCCGGCGCGGCCGTCCTCGCCGGCCTCGGCATAGGTCAGGTAGACCAGCCGGTCCTCGGCGAACCCCGGCGACAAGGCGACGTCGAGCAGGCCCCCCTGGCCGCTGGCGAAGACCCTGGGTACGCCTTCCAGCGGCGCCGACAACTGGCCCTCGGGACTGACGAAACGCAAGCTGCCGGGCCGCTCGGTGACCAACATGCCCTGGTTGTCCGGCAGGAAGGCGACGGCCCAGGGATAGGCCAGACCGCCAACCACCGGGGTGACCTCGACGGCGCCCAGCTCGCTGTCGTGGCGACCGGCGTCCACCGCCTCGGCCGACGGGGCGAGCAGTGCGACAGCGCTCAGCAGGATGGCATTCAAAGACAGGCCCGGCATGCGTTCTCTCCTTCCCCAAGCAAAAACACCACTCTAGTCGCAGATCCGCCGCGCCTGGCGGTCCGCACACGGGCTGTAACAAACCCGCCCCTCAAAGCAAGGCGACCATTTCCTTGAGGGTCACCGCCCAGGTGCCCTTGGCATTGATATAGCGATAGCCGAACCGGGAACCGTGCGCCTCGCTGGTGATCACCGCGTTCCAGGCCTGCCCGCGCGGCAGGTCGTGGGCCGGGTCGAGGAGCAGGAAGGCACGCTCGCTCATGCCGATGGCCAGGCCCCAGTGGCGGATATCGCTGCCCTTGCGGCCGTGGAAACCGAGCACTACCGGAAAGCCGGCCTCCAGGTATTCGCGGGTGTGCCGGACCAACCTGCGCCCCTCGCCCTTGAGGGCGAAATGCTCGGTATCGTTGATCTCGGCCAGCAGCTCCAGCAGGTCGACGCCGGTGGTGCCGACGCGCAGCAGCGGGCCGTGCTGGTCCAGCGCCTTCATCAGGCGCCCGTAGCGACTGCGACTGTCGACCCGCTCCAGGCCCTTGGCCTGGCGCCGGCGCAGTTGACCGCGGACCAGCATCGCCATGACCAGGCAGTAGGGCCCGCAGGCGCCGTCCATGTCGCCCTGGCGCAGATGGACCTTGTCGCCATTGGCGTTGCACAGGCCGCCGCTGCCATCCTCGTCCAGGTCCCATTCCAGGCCATCGATCAGGCGTGACTGCATGAGGGTCTCCTCTCCGGTTTCTTAAGTTGGGACCGAGCGGGCGCCGAATCATTCCTCGGCGCCCATCGCCACAACGAGTAAACTGGCGGTCTTTCATTCCAGTAGCCTCGCCATGACCGACCCGATCCGCCTGTCCAAACGCCTCGCCGAACTCACCGCCTGCTCGCGCCGCGAAGCCGAGCTGTACATCGAGGGCGGCTGGGTCAGCGTCGACGGCGAAGTGATCGAGGAGCCACAGTTCAAGGTGCTCGACCAGCGCGTGGAGCTGCTGCCGGGCGCCCGCGCGGAAACGATCGAACCGGCCACCCTGCTGTTGCACAAGCCGGCCGGCTGGCGCCACGACGATTTCGAAGGTCTGCTCGCCGCGGGGCGGCGCTGGAGCGATGACCCCAGTCCCTTGCGAGCGCTGAAGAAACACTTCGCCCGCCAGCGTCCCACCCTCGCGCTGGACAGCGAGGCTTCCGGGCTGGTGGTGTTCAGCCAGCAGCACGGCGTACTGCGCAAGCTGGTGGACGACGGTGCACGGCTGGAGCAGGAATACCTGGTCGAGGTCGCCGGCGACCTGGCCGCCGGCGGCCTCGAGCGCCTGCGCCACGGCCTCGCCTACCAGGATCGCAGGCTATCGCCGTGCAAGGTCAGCTGGCAGAACGAAAGCCACCTGCGCTTCGCCCTCAAAGACGTGCTGCCCGGCCAGTTGCGCTTCATGTGCGAAAGCGAGGGGCTGGAAGTGCGGAGCATCCGCCGCCTGCGCATCGGCGCGCTGTCGCTGGCCAGGCTACCGCTCGGCGAATGGCGCTACCTCGGCCTCCACGAACGCTTCTGAGCGCTCATTCGCGGCCACGCAGGGCGCGCCCCGGCGACTGCCCGCAGACCCGCCGGTACATGGCGATGAACGCACTGTCGCTGGCGTAGCCCAGGGCGTGGGCGACCTCGGTCACCGAGCGGCCTTCGGCCAGGCGTCTCCGCGCTTCGAACAAGCGAGCCTGGGTTCGCCAGCGAGAGAAACCCAGGCCGGTCTGCTCGGTGAACAGACGCGCCAGGGTCCGCCCGCTGGCGCCGACCTCGCGTCCCCATGCCTCGATGCTCCAGCCCAGCGCGGGTTGCGCCAGCAGCGCCTCGGCCACCTTCAGCGCCCGCGCATCGCGCGGCATCGGCAGGCTCGCGGCGTGTGCCGGGGCGGTCGCCAGTTCATCGAACAGTGCGCGCAACAGCGTCAGGTGCCGCCCTTCCAATTGCAAGTCGGCTGCCCAGCCGGTCATGCGCAGGATCAGTTCGCGCAGTAGCGGCCCGACCTCGAGGACCTGGACGCTGTCCGGCAGCTCGGCGAACGCCGAGGGTTCGAAGTACAGGCTACGGTAGGCGAAGCGCCCGTGAAGGACCGTGCGATGCGGCACGCCGGCCGGCAGCCAGGCGGCCTGGAGCGGCGTCAATTGGCAAATGCGCTCGGCGAAATACAGCGTGACGCTACCGGCCGCCATGTACAGCAACTGCGCGCGCCGGTGGCAATGCCAGTCGCTGCGGTGGCCGGTGCTGTCGACCTCGAGGCCGACCACCGGGCAGCGGGCGAGATCGGGATCCTCGACCCGTTCGTAGGGATAGCGCGGCACCTTGTCCTCTTCGCGATGTTTTCCGTCCTGACCGCAGCATTCTGCCAGGCGCAGGCGACCTAGGCTTGGCTCTTTTTTCCGGAGCCATCATGCCTGACCGTCCTCGCCCTCCCCTGCTGCTGGTGCTCGCCCTGCTAGCCCTGCCGCAAGTCGCCGAAACCATCCTTTCCCCCGCGCTGCCGGCCCTGGCCAGCCACTGGCGACTGGACGACGCTACCAGCCAGTGGACCATGGCGCTGTTCTTCGTCGGTTTCGCCCCCGGCATCTGGCTCTGGGGCTGGCTGGCCGACCGCCTCGGCCGACGCCCGGCTCTGCTCGGCGGGCTCGGCCTGGCGGCCCTGGCGACCTTCGGTGCCTGGGCCAGTACCGACTATTCCTACCTGCTTGCCTGTCGCCTGGTCCAGGGCCTCGGCCTGGCGACCTGCTCGGTGACGGTGCAGGCCAGCCTGCGCGATGTACTGCAAGGCACGGCGTTGATGAGCTATTTCGTCACGCTCGGCGCGGTGCTGGCCTGGTCGCCGGCAGTCGGTCCCCTCGGCGGCCAGTGGCTGGCCGACCTCGGCGGGCATCCGGCGGTGTTCGCCACCCTGGCGGTGCTGCTCGCCTCGCTGGCGGCGCTGGTCGTCCCGGCCTGGCCGGAAACCCGTCCGCTGCTGGCGGGCACGCCCGAGCCCGCGACCCTGGCGATCTTCCGACGGGTCCTGGCCGACCGCCCGCTACAGACGCGCGCACTGCTGGTGGCGGTGCTCAATGTGCTGGTGTTCTCCTTCTACGCCGCCGGGCCGTTCATGGTCGGCGACCTGCCCGGCCTGGGCTTCGGCTGGATCGGCCTGGCCATCGCCATTGCCGGGAGCCTCGGCGCCTTGCTCAACCGACGCCTGCCGCGCACCTGGAACAGCGCTCGCCGGGTACGCTTGGGCCTGGCGCTGGCGGCCGCCGGCGCGACAGCGCAGACGCTGTTGGCCGCCGGCGGATACGCCGAAGGCCTGTACTGGGCCCTGCCAGCCCTGCCGATCTTCATCGGCTTCGGCGTGGCGATTCCCAACCTGCTGGGTCCGGCGCTGCACGCCTACGACGATTGCCGGGGACGCGCCGGAGCCCTGTTCGGGCTCGCCTACTACCTGCTGATCGGCCTCGGACTGGGCGCGTCCACCCTGCTACCGTTCGACCGTCCCTGGCCGCTGGCGGCGTACTGGAGCCTGCTGGGCCTGGTCGCACTGCTGCTGGCCAGGCGGCTGCCGGAATGAAAGCGGCGCCAGGTACGCCCGTGCAAACCGGACGACCGGCCCGGAAAGCCGGATAGGGCGGCCGTCGCGACGCTGCTATGCTGTGATGGCACAGCGCCCACACGGACCCGCAGAACGTGGCCAGAACGACGCTCGAATCGATCCAGCACGCCATCGAGGTGAATTCGTCCCTGGCCCTTCCCATCGCCCTGGAGAATCTCTCGCGTCTGACCCACCTCGCGCTGCTGACCGTCCCCTTCAACCTGATCCACATCCTGGTGTTTTCCCTGAAGGACTTCCGCCCGGACCTCGGCCATCAGCTCTGGCGCCAGGAAATCATGTACGCCCATGGCGCCATGGCCCTGCTCTTCGGCGGCATCGGCCTGCTCGCGCTATGGCTGCGCCGCCAGCCACCCAAGCTGTGGCGCATGCGCCTGCTGATCCTGCTGGGCGGCGCAGGGATCATAGGCTTCGGCGTCGCCATCGCCTGCATCGACCAGCGCATCACCAGCAACATCACGCCGCTGCTGCTGGCCTGTTTCGCCTGCGCCATGTTCATCCTGATCCGCCCGGCCTACGCCGTGCCTTTCTACGGCCTGGCCATGCTGGTCTTCCAACTGGCGATGGGCTACGCCCAGGCCGACCCGCAACTGCGCCTGTCGAACCAGGCCAACGGCCTCACCGCGTTCGGCCTCGGCCTGCTGCTGTCGCTGATCCTCTGGCACGGGCACGTGCGCAACCTGCGCCAGCAACGCAAGCTGGAGTTGCAGCGGCAGGAGCTGGAGGAGAAGAATCGCCAGTTGGAGTACCTGGCCGGTCACGACCCGCTGACCGGCCTGTTCAATCGTCGCGAATTCGACCAGCTGGTGCTCATGGAACTCGCACGCATCGCTCGCCAACCGCAGCCGCTGAGCCTGCTGATGGTCGACCTGGATCACTTCAAGTACATCAACGACCGCTATGGGCACCCCTTCGGCGACGAGGTCATTCGCCATGCCGCCAACCTGCTGCGCGGCAATACCCGTAGCAGCGACAGCGTGGCGCGCCTGGGCGGGGAAGAATTCCTCCTGCTCCTGCCCGACACCGCCGAGCAGCAGGCTCGCAGCCTTGCGGAAAAACTCCGCGAACGCCTCGAAGGTACCCCGCTGGCGACGCAGGACGGCGTGCTCTGCCTGACCGCCAGCTTCGGCGTGGCCAGCCTCGACGGAGGCGGCCAGGCCAGCTACGAGCAGCTCTACAGCGCCGCCGACCAGGCTCTCTACCGGGCCAAGAGCAGCGGTCGCAACCGGGTGGAAGTGATTCGCCTGGCCAGCCTCGCGGAAAGCCTGCGGTAACAATTGATCGGCCGGCCCTGACGAGCGGTCGGTCAGCCGCCCGAACCTTGGTTAAGATGGTCCGTGGCGCTCTAGCTCGCCGCTCTTCCTGCCCTTCCGACCTGCCCGACCTCGCCCGGCCCCATGCCGCGGCCTTGCCGTTGGCGTCGTGCGGGAAGACCGGCGCAGCGCCGTTGTCCGCATTACCAGGGGAGAACCATGCTCAAGCACCTGCTCGTGCTCACCTGCGCCCTGCTCGCCAGTTCCTCGGCCCTGGCCCAGGTGATGGCCCGCGACCTGGGCGATTTCGAACTCAAGCTGGCCACCAGTCCGACCCGCAGCATGGCCCAGGGCCTGGTCACCCCGGGCAGCTCCGGCAGTTTCCACGGCGGCCTCGACCTAAGCCACGAAAGTGGCTGGTACATCGGCAACTGGACCTCCAACCTCGACCCCGGCAAGCCCACCGAGATCGACTCCTACGCCGGCTTCAAGCGCCCGCTGAACAACCGCCTGGGCTACGAAATGGGCCTGATCCGCTACAGCCGCCCGGAGCAGCCGGCCAACGACGCAGCCGAACTCTACGGCGGCCTGTCGATCTTCGGCAGCCGGCTCGGCGCGGCCCTGAGCAGCGACCCGGGGCGCAACGACACCACCCTGTTCGCCGACCTCGGGGTCAACCCGCCGTTCGGTTTCGACGTCACCCTGAAGTACGGCAACCATCGCCTGGACAACCCGGCGAGCCTCAGCGGCGGGGGCTACGTGAGCGTCTTCAACGACTGGTCGGTGAACCTCTCGCGGCCCTGGCTGGGCATCGACCTGAACCTGTCCTACAGCGGCACCAGCCTGACCGGCAGCGATTGCAGCGCCTACTCGGGACACAACAGCTACTGCGACACCACGTTCATGCTGAAGGCGTCGCGTCCGTTCTTCTGAGTCGTCAGTCGTCCTGGCGGCGGGTACGCTGGGCGAGTTCGTCGAGCTGTTTCTGCTCGCGCTTGTCCTCGGCCTGGCGCGCCTCTTCCAGGTAGCGCTCGACCAGCTTGCGCAGCCCTTCCAGGCGGGCGTATCTCTCCTGCCAGTTGAGCCGCGCCTTGTCCACCGCCTCGCGGTGCCAGGTCACGCTGTTGGCCTGCTGGGCGACGGCGGTCTCCAGTTGCGAGAGGAAGCGCTGGTAGTTCATCAGCCACTGGCCGCTGACGCCCTTCTGGCCCTGGCTGATCCATTGCTGCTGGTAGTCGTTGCGGTAGCGTTCCAGCTCCGCCAGCTTCTGCTGTGCCGCGAGCAATTGCTGCTGGCACCTGCCCAGCTGGGTCGCGGCATCCCGCTCGGCCTTGCTGGCCATGTCCACCACCGGCGCCAGCCGCGCCGCGCGCTTCTCCATGCCTCAGGGCGCCTCAGGCCTGCCCGCCGGCGAGCAGGCTCGCCAGCCGCGCACGGCTTTCCGCCAGGCTTTCGCTTTCGTCGAGGCCCTGGCGCAGGAACTGGCGCATGACCGGGAAGCGCGCGATGGCCAGGTCGGTCTCGGGATCGCCGCCGGCCACGTAGGCACCGACGCTGATCAGGTCGCGACTCTGCTGGTAGCGCGACCAGAGCTGCTTGAAGCGCTGGGCGTCGCGCAGGTGCTCGGCCTCGACCACCTGCGGCATCACCCGGCTGATCGAAGCTTCGATATCGATGGCCGGATAGTGGCCTTCCTCGGCCAGCCGCCGGGACAATACGAAGTGCCCGTCGAGCACGCCGCGAGCGGCGTCGGCGATCGGGTCCTGCTGGTCGTCGCCCTCGGAGAGCACGGTGTAGAACGCGGTGATTGAGCCGCCACCGGCTTCGGCATTGCCGGCGCGTTCCACCAGCTTCGGCAGCTTGGCGAACACCGATGGCGGATACCCTTTGGTCGCCGGCGGCTCGCCGATGGCCAGGGCGATCTCGCGCTGGGCCTGGGCGTAGCGGGTCAGCGAGTCCATCAGCAGCAATACGTTCTTGCCCTTGTCGCGGAAGTACTCGGCGATCCGCGTGCAGTATTGCGCGGCGCGCAGGCGCATCAGCGGCGCGTCGTCGGCCGGCGAGGCGACCACCACGGAGCGCTTGAGGCCTTCCTCGCCGAGGATCTCGTCGATGAACTCCTTCACCTCGCGACCCCGCTCGCCGATCAGACCGACGACGATGATGTCGGCCCTGGTGAAACGGGTCATCATCCCCAGCAGCACCGACTTGCCCACCCCGGTACCGGCGAACAGGCCGAGGCGCTGGCCGCGGCCGACCGTGAGCAGGCCATTGATCGAGCGGATGCCGACGTCGAGAGGTTCGCTGATCGGGTGGCGCTTGAGCGGGTTGATCGTCGGGCCGTCCATCGGCACCCAGTCTTCGGCGCGCATCCCGCCCTTGCCGTCGAGGGCGCGGCCGGCGCCGTCGAGCACCCGGCCGAGCATCGACATGCCCATCGGCAGGCGCCCGGTGTCCGGCAGCGGCACGACCCGCGCGCCAGGCGCGATGCCGGCGAGGCTGCCGACCGGCATCAGGTACACCTTGCTACCGGAAAAGCCCATCACTTCGGCCTCCACCTGCACCGGGTGGTAGCCGCTTTCGTTGATCACGTTGCAGCGGCTGCCGACCGCGGCCTGCAGGCCTTCGGCTTCGAGGGTCAGGCCGACCATGCGCAGCAGGCGGCCCTCGACCACCGGCTGCGCCGGCAGCGAGACAGCCTCGGTGTAGCCCTCCAGGCGCCTGGCGAAACTGGTTCGCTCAAGGCGCATCGACGTCTCCGGGGGCGTCGAGGTCGATCCGGATGTCGCTGGCCAGCGGATGGGTCGCCTGTTCGCGCTGTTGCTCGAACAGTTGCTTCACTGCCTGCGCCAGGCGCGTCTCGATGGTCGCGTCGATGCGACTGTGCTCGGTCTCGATGCGGCAGCCGCCGGGCAGCAACGAATCGTCCTCGAGAATCCGCCAGCTCTCTTCGTGGCGCTCGCGCAGCGCCTTGACCCGCTCGAAGTCCTGCGGGTTGACATGGATACGGATGTTCGCCGCGCCCATCGGCAGCAGCTTCAGAGCCTCGCGCAGGACCTGGCGGACATGGCTGGAGTCCATGTGCAGCTCGCGCTGGATCACCTGGCGGGCAACGTGGTTGACCAGGTTGACCATGCCCTGCTCGATCAGGGCGTCCTGCTCGGCGATGGGTTCCAGGAGCTGCGTCATCAGACGCTCGAGACTTTGCAGGCGCTCCTTCAGCGCCTCCTCGGCTTCCTGCCGCGCCTTCAACTGGCCGGCGTGGAAACCGTCGCGCTCGCCGGTGGCGAAGCCTTCGTTGTAGGCGTCCTGGCGGATCGCCTCGATTTCCTCCAGCGTCGGCGGCTTGACGGTCTCCAGCTCGACCTCTTCCACCGCCGGCGGCGCCGGCGCGGGTTCGGCGACCGCGGGCACCTGCGGCGCGGCAACGGCCGGCTCGTCGCGCGGCTCGTCGAAGCTCGGCAACGACCAGAGGCCGAAGGCCGCCACGTCCTTGCCGCGGATCAGTTCGCTGGGATTGTCTTTGTCCTTGTCGTGGGGGACCACCTCAGATCATCTCCTCGCCACCCTTGCCGCCCAGCACGATATCGCCGGACTCGGCCATGCGCCGGGCAATGGTGAGGATTTCCTTCTGCGCACCTTCCACTTCGCTGACCCGTACCGGCCCCTTGGCCTCCAGGTCGTCGCGCAGCAGCTCGGCGGCACGCTTGGACATGTTCTTGAAGACCTTCTCGCGGATCGCCTCGTCGGAGCCTTTGAGCGCCAGCACCAGTACGTCCGAGGAGACTTCCCGGAGCAGCGCCTGGATGCCGCGGTCGTCGACGTCGGCGAGGTTGTCGAAGACGAACATCAGGTCCTCGATCTGTCCGGACAGGTCTTCGTCGACCTCGCGGATCGAATCCATCAGTTGGCCTTCGATGGAGCTGTCGAGGTAGTTCATGATGTCCGCCGCGCGCTTGACCCCGCCCATGGTGGTGCGGGTGGCGTTGGAGTTGCCGGCGAACTGCTTCTCCAGGATCAGGTTGAGTTCCTTCAGCGCCGAGGGCTGCACGGTGTTCAGCGAGGAGACGCGCAGGACGATATCCAGGCGCACCTTGTGGTCGAAATGGCTGAGCACCTCGGCGGCCTGGTCGGGATCGAGGTAGGCGACCACGATGGCCTGGATCTGCGGGTGTTCGTAACGGATCACGTCGGCCACGGCACGCGGCTCCATCCACTTCAGGCTGTCCAGGCCGCTGGTGCTGCCGCCGAGGAGGATGCGGTCGATCAGGTTGTTGGCCTTGTCCTCGCCGAGGGCCTGGGTGAGCATCTTGCGGATGTAGCCGTCGGCACCGACGCCGAGGCTGGTCTGGTCGCCGACCACTTCGACGAACTCGCCCATCACCTGCTCGACCTGTTCGCGGTGCACGTTGCGCATCGACGCCATGGCCACGCCGACCCGCTGCACCTCTTTCGGCCCCATGTGCCGCAGCACCTGCGCCGCGTCGGTCTCGCCGAGCGACAGGAGCAGGATGGCGGCCTTGTCGACCTTAGTCAGTTTGGCGGCGAGACGATTCTCACTCATGGCGCTTACTCATCGGCGTTGATCCACTCTTTCACGACCTGGGCGACGCGGCCCGGGTCCTGTGCGACCAGGTTCTTGATCGCGTTCAATTGCGCATCATACCCCTCCGTGGGGCTCGGCAGGAGGATGCTCGACGGCCCGCCGATGCTCACCCGGTCGTCGGCCAGCGAGCCTTCCAGGCCACTCTCGCCCAGCGCCAGGTCGCCGTCGCGACCGCCGCCGCCGGCCAGCGACTTGCCCTTGCCGCCGCCGGTGATGTTGCTCAGCACCGGACGCAGCACGCCGAACACCAGGACCAGGATGAACAGCACGCCGAGCACCTGCTTGACGATGTCCCAGAACCACGGCTGCGAGTAGAACGGAATGCTGTCGATCTCTTCGGCCTGGGCCGGGGCGAACGGCGCGTTGATCACGCTGACGCTGTCGCCGCGGCTGGCGTCGTAGCCCACCGAATCCTGTACCAGGCGGGTGAAGCGCGCCAGTTCGTCGGCGCTCCAGGGCTGGTGGCTGACCTCGCCGGTCTTCGCGTCGACCTTCATCTGGTCGTCCAGCACCACCGCCACCGACAGTCGGCGCAAGCGCCCCTGCTGCTGCTTGGTGTAGCTGATCGAGCGGTCCAGTTCATAGTTGCGGGTGGTCTGGTCGCGCTTGTCGGTCGGGTACGGCGCCAGCTCCGGCTTGCCGGTCTTCGGATCGATGATGGTCTGGCCGTTGGCGTCCTTCAGCGGCTGGCCCGGCGCGACGTAGTCGGCCGGCGCGCTGGCGGTGGCCTGCTGCGGCGCGCTGGCCGGGCCCGGCGGCTGGTTCGACAGCGCCCCCGGCACGCCCTGCGGGCCGGACGAATTCTGCCGTTCCTCGTTGTTGCGTTGCTCGCTGCGCAGGGCCGGCTGGTCCGGGTTGTACATCTCCGAGGTCGACTCGACCGCGCTGAAGTCGACGTCGGCGGACACCTCGGCCTTGTAGCGACCGTTGCCCAGCACCGGTTGCAGGATATTGTGCACGCGCTGGGTGAGCAGGCCTTCCATGCGCCGGGTGAAGTCGAACTGCTTGCCGGCCATGGTCAGCTCGGAGAGTTCCTGCTGGTCGGAGAGCAGGTTGCCCTTCTGGTCGACCACGGTGACCTGCGACTTGTCCAGCTCCGGCACACTGGTGGCGACCAGGTTGACGATCGCCATCACCTGGCTCGGCTCCAGGCTGCGACCCGGATACAACTCGACCAGCACCGAGGCGCTGGGCTTGCGGTCGTCGCGGACGAACACCGAACTCTTCGGGATCGCCAGGTGCACGCGGGCGGCCTTGACGTTGTTCAGGCTCGACACGGTGCGCGCCAGCTCGCCTTCCAGGCCGCGGCGGTAGTTGGTGGCTTCCATGAACTGGCTGGTGCCCAGCGCCTGTTCCTTGTCGAGGATCTCGAAACCGACGTTGTTGTCGGTCGGCGCCACGCCGGCGGAGGCCACCTTCATGCGTGCCCGGCCGAGGTCGTCGGCCTTGACCAGCAGCGCGCCGGAGTTGGGTTCGACCTTGTAGGGAATGTCCGCCGCGGTCAGCGCTTCCACCACACGGTTCGCGTCGACCCCGTTGAGGCTGCCATAGAGCGGCTTGTAGTCCGGCTGCTGGGACCAGAGCACGACGGCGAAGCCGATCGCCACGCTGGCGGCGAGACCGACCAGCAGGCCGATCTGGCGCAGCATGGTCATCTCGGAAAGGTTGTCGAGGAACGACAGTCCCGGGAAGGATTTCTTCAGCATCCCGGCACCGCCGCTCTTGGCGGGAACCTGGCTGTCGATCAGTGCATCGGCCATGAACTAGTTATCCTCGCGCCGCTCAGACCGGCATCTGCATGATGTCTTGGTAGGCCTGGACCAGTTTGTTGCGCACCTGGGTCATGGCCTGGAACGACACGCTGGCCTTCTGGCTGGCGATCATCACGTCGGTCAGGTCGACGCCGCTCTGGCCGACCTCGAAGGCGTTGGCCATCGCGGTGGAGGCCTGCTGGGTCTCGTTCACCTTGTCCACGGCCTGGGAGAGCATTTCCGAAAAGCTCGGCGCCCCCACTTCGGCCGGCGCCTGAACCGGTTTGGCCTTGGCCATGGCTTCCATTTGCATGGAACGCATTTCCAGCATCAGACGATTGAACTCGACACCCTGACTCATGACTCTTCCTCCAACAGCCGCGGCTTTTTTGACGCCGCCCGGCACTTTGCAGAGGAGTTAGCAACAAGGGTGCCAAGTCGACCCCAAGGCCCGGCATCGGCGTTCGCCGCCAATGCCCGCGACCGCTGCAGGGTCCGTCCCTGCTCCGGTTATCGGCAGGCGCGCACGCTCGAACAGCCCCGGGCGACGACCGGCGGCGGACGCAAAAGGCCCGCACGAGGCGGGCCTGGGGAACATGCGAGCACTCAGATGGCGTAGAGATAGGCCTCCACGTCCATCCCCGCGTCGCGCATCTGGGCGAGCTTGTAGCGCAGGGTCCGTGGGCTGATGCCAAGGCGCTCGGCAGCCTCCTTGCGGCGGCCGCGCTCGGTGCGCAGGGTATCGATGATCACCTGGAATTCGCGGCGACGCAGGTCGTCGCCCAGCGCGCCGCTAGCGTCCTGGCCTGCGGCCGGCGACGGAATCTCGACGCTCGGCGGGGTGGCCGGTGGCATTGCCGGCATGGGCACCGGCACCGGGGCCGCGAGCGGCATGCCGATCGGCGCGGTGAGGCACAGGTCGGCGGGCTGGATCAGGCCGCCCTGTTGCAGGATCAACGCACGCTGGATGGCGTTGTCGAGTTCCCGTACGTTGCCCGGCCAGGCATGCCGGACCAGGCACTGGGCGGCCTCGGGGCCGAGCGCCACCGCGCCGAGGTTCATCTTGCGGCTGTGCTTGCGCAGCAGACGCTCGGCCAGCGGCAGGATGTCCGCAGGGCGTTCGCGCAGCGGCCGCCAGGCCAGCGGGAAGACCGACAGGCGATAGTAGAGGTCCTCGCGGAAACGCCCCGCCGCGACTTCCGCCGCGAGGTCGCGGTTGGTCGTGGCAAGCACGCGGATATCCAGGTTGATCGGCTTGCGCGCACCGACCCGCTCCACCTCGCGCTCCTGCAATACGCGCAGCAACTTGGCCTGCAGGCCGAGGGGCATTTCCGATATCTCGTCGAGAAGAATGGTGCCGCCGTCGGCCAGCTCGAACTTGCCGGGCTGGGCGGCAATGGCGCCGGTGAAGGAACCTTTCTCGTGGCCGAACAGGGTGGCCTCGAGCATGTTGTCCGGGATCGCCGCGCAGTTGATCGCGATGAACGGCTTGCCGGCACGCGGCGATTGCTGGTGGATATAGTTGGCCAGGACTTCCTTGCCGGTCCCGGACTCGCCGGAGATCAGCACGGTGGAATCGCTGCGCGCGACCCGCGCGGCCAGTTCCAGTAACTGCCGGCTGGCCGGCTCCAGGGCCACCGGACCATCCTCCTCGCTGCCCGGCAACTGGCCCAGCGCATGGCGTGCCACCAGGTCGAGCAGCGCCCGCGCCTCGAACGGCTTGACCAGGTAGTCGGCGGCGCCCTGGCGCATCGCCTCGACGGCGCGATCGACCGCGCCGTAGGCGGTCATCAGCAACACCGGCAGGTGCGGGTAGCGTGTACGGATCAGGCCGAGCAACTGGTGTCCGTCCATGCCCGGCATGTTCACGTCGCTGATCACCAGGCTGAAGGCTTCGCGGGCCAGGACCGGCAGCGCCGCCTCCGCCGAGTCCACGGCGACGAACTCGTGACCGCCCAGCAGCAGGGTGTCGCTGAGGGCTTCGCGTAGTGCGCGGTCGTCTTCGACCAGCAGGACTTTGGCTGCCATGGGGTTACTCCTGAATCGCAGAAAGAGGCGCCGCCGGAATCAGCGGCAGGATCAAGGTGGCGCAGGTGCCGCGCCCGGGCCGAGAGCGCAACTGCAATTGCCCCTGGTGGGCGCGCGCCACGGCCTTGACCACCGCCAGGCCGAGCCCGGTACCGGTGGTCTTGGTGGTGAAGAAGGGTTCGCCCAGGCGCGCCAGGGTCGCCGGGTCCATGCCCGGTCCGTTGTCGCTGACGCTGAGGCGCAGGCTGTCGGCGCGGGCATAGAGATGCACCTTCAGGCGCAGTTCGGGCCCGCAGGCCTGGATCGCGTTCTCCACCAGGTTGAGCACGGTGCCCACCAGGGTGTCGCGATTGCACAGCAGCTCGCCGCCGCGCGCCTCGCACTGCCAACGCACCTGGAGCCCCTGGACATGGACTTCGGCCGCCGCGCGCAGGCTGTCGAACAGCGCCTTCGGCGCCACCCGGTCGGTCAGTGGCAGCTCGCCGCGGGCGAACACCAGCATGTCGCGTACCTGATGCTCCAGTTCGTGCAGGCGCTCCTTCAGCCGCCCGGCGAAGCGTTGCTGCTGGTCGGTCGGCAGCGCCTGCTCGCTGAGGTGCCCGGCATAGAGCAACGCCGCCGACAACGGCGTGCGGATCTGGTGGGCCAGCGAGGCGACCATCCGCCCCAGCGCCGACAGGCGCTCGTGGCGCGCCAGTTGCTCCTGGAGACGGCGGGTATCGGTAAGGTCGTTGAGCAGGATCAGTTGACCCGGTTCGCCGTTCAGCGAGCGGGTGGCGATGGACAGGCGACGTCCGTCGCGCAGGGAAATCTCGTGGCCGTCATCCTCGCGCGGAGCGAAGCAGCGGGCGATCACCTCGCGCCAGAGCATGCCCACCAACGGTTCGCCAAGCAGGCCCAGGGCCGCCGGGTTGGCCTCGCGGACCACACCATGGGCATCGATGACGATGACGCCGCCGGGAAGCAGGTCGAGCAGGCTCTGCAAGCGGTTGGCCAGGCGCTCCTTTTCCGCCAGCTCCTCCATGCGCTGCGCGCTGACCAGGGCCAGTTGCCCTTTCAGCTCGGTAACGCGCTCCTCCAGCAGGCTGTAGGACTCGCTGAGCTGGCTGGACATCTGGTTGAACAGCGCGAAGGCCTGCTCGAGGCCGGCGCGGCTGGTGGCCTCGGCCGTATCGGCTGGCTGCTCGGTGAAGGCGTTGAGGGCTGGTTGCATTGCGTTTCTCTCGGTCGGCGCGACGTCATGGTTCTGTCGGTCGACGGAGATATAGCAATACCCGTGCCTAAATTTTTTTCATTTGAAAATCAAAGCGTTGCGAAACGACCTGTCAATCATCCGACAGGTCGTCGTCGCGCCGGCTCATGCCGTACTTGCGCATCTTCTCCACCAGCGTGGTGCGGCGGATGCGCAGGCGTTCGGCGGCCCGCGCGACCACTCCGCCGGCATCGTCGAGGGCCTGCTGGATCAGGCCCTGCTCGAGGTTGGCCAGGTAGTCCTTGAGGTCCAGGCCTTCGGCCGGCAGCATCGCCGGCGCGTCCATTCCCGGCAGCCCGGCGTTGATCGCCGCGCGCTCTTCCAGCTCTTCGCGCAGGCTGCTGGCGAGTTGCTCGTCCTCGTCGTCGACATGGCGGAATTTCTTCGGCAGTTCGCCGACCCCGATCACCCCGTAGGGATGCATGATCGCCAGGCGCTCCACCAGGTTCGCCAGTTCGCGGACGTTGCCCGGCCAGTCGTGGCGGCAGAGCGACATGATCGCCGCCGAGTTGAAGCGGATCGACCCGCGCTTCTCATGTTCCATCCGCGAGATCAGTTCGTTGAGCAGCAGGGCGATGTCTTCCACCCGCTCGCGCAGCGGCGCCATCTCGATGGGGAATACGTTGAGGCGGTAGTAGAGGTCTTCGCGGAAAGTGCCGTCCTCGATCATCTTCTCGAGGTTCTTGTGGGTCGCGGCGATGATCCGCACGTCGACGTTCTGCGTCTTGTTGCTGCCGACCCTTTCGAAGGTGCGCTCCTGCAGCACGCGCAGCAGCTTGACCTGCATCGGCAGCGGCATGTCGCCGATCTCGTCGAGGAACAGGGTGCCGCCGTTGGCCAACTCGAAACGTCCGGCACGACTGGTGATGGCACCAGTGAAGGCGCCCTTCTCGTGGCCGAACAATTCGCTTTCCAGCAGTTCCGCCGGGATCGCCCCGCAGTTCACCGGGACGAAGGGCCCCTCGCGGCGCTTGGAATGGTAATGCAGGTTGCGCGCCACCACTTCCTTGCCGGTGCCGGACTCGCCGAGGATCAGCACGCTGGCATCGGTATCGGCGACCTGCTGCATCATCTGCCGCACCTGCTGGATCGCCCGGCTGGTGCCGACCAGGCTGCGGAACAGGTTCGGCTCGCGGGAACGGCCGCGCTCGCGGGCCTGGTCGTACATCTCGCGGTAGACCTGGGCGCGATGCAGGGAGTCGAGCAGCTTGTTGTAGCTGGGCGGCATCTCCAGGCTGGCGAGCACCCGGCGGCGCAGCTCTTCCGGCCAGTCGGCCGGGGCCGGCTCGCCGATCAGCAGGATCGGCAGGTACTCGTCCCAACTGGCCAGCTGCTTCAGCAGCTCTACCGCCCCGCCCTTCGACTCGACGCTACCGAGCAGCACGCACAGGGCTTCGCGACTGTTGCTCAGGCCCGCCGCTACCTCTCGCCAATCCTCGCTGTTGCAGGTCAGCTGATCTTCGCCGAGGAAGTTGAGAATGACTGCCAGGTCGCGACTGCGATCGAGATTGTCGTCAATCAGCAAGAGTTTGGTTTCGCGCCACATTTTGATCAGCTGCCTTGCATCGAATGGGTCTCGCTCGACCCGAAAGAGGGCTGGGACTAATGCCTATTTCTAATAAGCAGCCAGCATTTGGCCACTAGTTAAGTCAAATGTGAACGATTAGTCAATTTTATGGCGTGTTTTTTTTGCTGTTTCCGACAGGGAGAGGCAATAAAAAACCCCTACAGACCGCATGGAAAGCAGTACTGGCAGGGGTTTTGGGGGATATGTAAATTTTTCCGAAAAGCCTTGCGCCAAAGTAACGGCACAAAGCCATGAAAAACTTATCCGAACATCTGGTAGACCTTGGCGCCTTGCTTCGACTGGTTCAGCTGGATCAGATCGGTGGCCAGCTTGCGCTGCTCGCCCTGGCAGACATCGATCAGCTCGCGATACAGCGCCAGCAGCTCTTCCATCCGCGCCCGCAAGGTGGCTTCGTCCTGTACATCGAGCATCGCCTCGTCGACGGCCTGGCGGCAACGCTGGTCGAGTTCACCGATGGCCTCCCAGTTCTGGCTGGCCAGGGCAACGCGCAGGGCGCTACCGGTTTCTTCAAGGATCTGTACAGCTGCACTCATTGCTTGGTCCCTCTGGGGATGCCTCTCAGGGGGCAATCGCATCCCAACCGGATTTGATGTTGCGCAACAGCTCGGAAACTTCCTCGAGCTTGCCCGCGTCGTTCTTCAAGTTGGCTTCCGTCAGGCGCATCGACATGTAGGCGTAAAGGCGGTCGAGGTTGGCTGCCAGCTCGCCGCCCGCCTCGAAGTCGAGCCCTTCGCGCAGGCCACCGACGATGGCGATGGCCTTGCCGATCAGCTCGCCCTTCAGCGCCACTTCGCCGCGCTCCAGGGCTCCGCGGGCCTGCGCCATCCGGGTCAGGCCGCCTTCCATCAGCATCTGGATCAGGCGATGCGGGCTGGCATCGATAGCCTGAGCCTGGGTACTGACATTCTGGTATTGCCGCATGGCTGCCATTGCGTTCATCGACGGTTGCCTTGTTCGGTGACTGATACGCTCTATATCGGTCGGCTACCGCGATTCTTTAGCGCCGTTCGCTGTCTTCGCCCTGCGCTTCGGCGCTGCCAATGGCATCCCAGGCCTGCTTGATCTGGCCCAGCAGCGCCTCGACCTCGTCCAGCGGACGCGGTGTGTCGTCCAGCGCGACACCAGCCAGGCGGCGGGTCATGTAGTCGTACAACGCATCCAGATTGCCGGCTATCTCGCCGCCCTGCTGGTGATCGAGGCCAGCCTGCAAGGCGCCGATGATCGACAACGTGGTGCCTACCGCTTCGCCGCGCAGCGCCGGGTTGCGCTCCAGCACCGCGCGCCGGGCCAGGGCGATGCGTTCGAGCGCGCCGTCCAGCAGCAGCTTGACCACCTGGTAGGGCGGGACGTCCTGTGCGCTGCCTACCTGCCGGTAGGTATCGATAGGACGCGACATCAGCTTTTCTTCACAAGGCCAGGCAGGCTGCTAAGAGCCTGGGCCATGCGTCCGCTGGTCTGGTTGAGCTGGCCGATCAACTGGTCCATGGCGGTGAACTGCTTGAGCAAACGATCCTGTAACTGCTCGACCCGGCGATCGAGCGCTTGGCGCTGGGTATCCACCGACTTGATGGTGTCCTGCAATCCATCCAGGCGCTGCTGGAGCACACCGCCGGTCTGGGTGTAAGGCGTGAGCTTGTCGTCGAGACGCTTCATCAGGCCGGTATCGCCGGTGAACAGAGCGGAAACCGACTCGAACTTGTCCTTCAGAACCTTGTCGAGTTTCTTGTCGTCGATCTCCAGGGTGCCGTCTTTCTTGGTGGTGATACCCATGTCGGCGAGCATGCGGACATCGGTACCTTGCCCCGGCTGGACCATCTCGTTGCGCATGGTGGTGAGCAGGTTGCGCACGCTGCTGTCACCGACCAAGGCACCGACCACGGGAGCCTTGTCGTCGCCCACCTTGGTCACGCCGGTCAGTTCCGAAGTCACGCCGACCAGCTTGTTGTAGGCCTCGACGAACTTCTTGATGTTGTCCTTGACGCCGCCACGGTCCTGCTCGACCGAGATGGTGATCGGCTTGTTGGTGTCGGTGACCGTCTTCAGCTCGAAGGTGACGCCGTTGATGACCTTGTCGACCGTATTGGTCGGACTTTCCAGGGTCAGGCCGTCGATGCTGAACTTGGCATTCTTCGCCTGGGTGATATAGCCGCTGCTGCTGGAGGACGTACCGTCCAACTGGGACAGGGTCAGCTTGCCATCGGCGCCGACGCTGCCGATGTTGAAGTTCTCCAGGCCGGAACTGCCCTGGACGAACACGTCCTTGCCGGCGCCGGAATCCTTGCCGGTGAAGACCAGTCGCGAGGTTCCGTCTCCAGGGTTGTTGACGATGTTGGCGCTGATGCCCTTGTCCTTCAGCTGCGCGTTGAGCGAGTCGCGCACTTCGGCGAGGGTCGCGCCCGCCGCGACGTTTACCGTGACGCCGGCATCGTCGGCGCCCTGCTTGATGGTCAGGGTGCCACCGGAAGTGGTCTTGTAGCCATCGGCAAACGACGCGGTGGCCACCTTGCTGACGCTGGCCAGCTGGGTCACTTCGAGCTTGTAGATACCCGGCAGGGCGTCCTTGGTGGCGGTGGCGGTGGCGAACTTCTCGTCGCTGGTGCTCGCCGAGCGCTTCTGGAACAGCTCGGGCTTGTTCAGCTCCTTGAGGATGGTCTGCAGGTCGGAGATCGCGCTCTTGAGCTGGCCGATGCCGGTGAACTTGGCGGTGGTGTCGCTTTCCAGGCGCTTGAGCTGCGCCTCCTTCGGCGCCTTCTCGGCCGCCACCAGGGTGGAAACGATGTTCTTGATATCAAGGCCCGAGTTGTAGCCGTTGATCGTCGTACTGTTCGCCATCTTGCTTCACCTCGTCAGCTCATTGACGCTTTGTCCTTCCAATTCCAACAGACAGTCAAAAGACGTGCCAATTCCGCTCAGGCTTCCGCCTTGAACAGCAGGCTGCGCGCTTCGTCCAGTCGCTCTGCCAGGCGCAGGGCCTCTTCGGAAGGGATTTGCCGGATGACTTCTCCGGAAGTCGAATCGGTCACCTTGACCACTACCCGCCCCGTGGAGTCGTCCAGGCTGAAACTCAGATCACGGCGGATGCTCTGGGTGAACTTCTCGATGGAGGAAACCGCCTCCTCGACCGCAGCGCGTTGCTCCTTGTCGCCCATCCTAACGTCGCCCGTCCGTTGCGCGCTTGCGCTGGCGGCCGCCTCGCCGGCCTGGCCGGCCGGGCGTGCGCCATCGGAAGAAGACGCCGAGCCGAACAGCCGGATTACCGGAGCAGCCGTCGAATTGTTGACATTGCTGACGTCCATCGTCGCTACCTCTCAATGAGATACGAGGGGAAGCGCGCCAGCGCTCCCCCTCGTGACTTCACCTTGACCTCGCCGAAGCTTAGCGCAGCAGGCTCAGAACCGACTGCGGCAGCTGGTTGGCCTGGGCCAGGATCGCGGTGCCGGCTTGTTGCAGCACTTGGTTCTTGGTCAGGTTGGCGGTTTCGGCTGCGAAGTCGGTGTCTTCGATCCGGCCGCGAGCAGCCGATACGTTCTCACCGATGTTCTTCAGGTTGTTGATGGTGTTGTCGAAGCGGTTCTGCACCGCACCGAGGTCGGCACGCTGGGCGTCGATCTGCTTGATCGCCTCGTCGATCACCAGCACGGCGGACTGAGCGCCCTTCGCGGTGGAGATGTCGATCTTGGCGACGGTGTCGTTAGCCTCGGTGAACGTCGTGGTGCCTGCCGCGGTGCCTGCGCCGGTGCTGCCGGTGTCGGTGATGGCTACGCCGGAAACCGCACTGGTAGTACCATCCGCACTAGCCTTGGACACGTAGCTGATCTGCGCGCCGTCGGTGAAGGCACCGATGCCGACGTTGGCGTCGTTGACCGCAGCGGCGATCTTGGCAGCCGCCTGCTCGGCGGTTTCGTTGCCCTTCATGTCGACCTTGACGTTCACGGCGCTGCCGCCAGTGATGCCGATCGCGATGTCGACGGTGCCCGAAGCGGTTGCAGCAGTGACCGCACCGCCGCCAGTAGCCGTGAAGTAGGTGCCGTTCAGCGACTCTGCGCTCATCTCGTCGATGCCGACGCTGATGATTTCGTTGGCGGCCGAACCCACCTGGAAGCTGGCGACGCCGAAGGAACCGTCGAGCAGCTTGCGGCCACCGAAGGTGGTGGTGTTGCTGATACGATCCAGTTCTTTCTGCAGTTGCTTCACTTCGCCATTCAGAGCGGTACGCTCGGAGTCGCTGTTGGAGCCGTTGGCCGACTGCAGGGACAGGTCACGCATACGCTGCAGGATGTTGGTCGACTGCTGCAGGGCGCCTTCAGCGGTCTGCGCCAGGGAGATACCATCGTTGGCGTTCTTGGTAGCCACGTTCAGGCCGTTGACCTGGCTGGTCAGACGGTTGGCGATCTGCAGGCCGGCGGCGTCGTCCTTGGCGCTGTTGATGCGCGAACCGGTGGACAGACGCTGCAGCGAAGTGTTCAGCGACGCGGAAGAGTTGTTCAGGTTCCGCTGAGTGTTCAGCGAAGCGATGTTGGTGTTGACGGTCAAGGCCATCTTGATGCCCTCCAAGGACGATATGTTTGCCTGAGCTTGCGACCTCGGGTGGGCATCGCCCAGGCACCCCTAAAGTTCGCATTCGTGATCTTTATCGGCGCTTCCCTGGGGAGCTTTAGGTTTTTTTTTGACCATCCTCGTTTTTCATGCATCGTCCCCGTCGGAGGGGTTCGCGCAAGGCCTCCCAAGCGCTGCGGACAGCGCGACGGAAAGCCCCGCCGGCCGCTCAGTCCGGCATCCAGGCACGATACCAGGCGCGCAAACGCTCGCCGTCGAGCATCCAATCCGCCAGCACCCGTTCGCGCAGGTGATCCCCTGCCCTGGCCGCGGCATCCAGGTCGCGGGTATGCATGCGGATCGCGTCCACCCAGTCGCGGAAACGGTTCTTCACCCGCGTCACCGGCAGATCGTCCTGGTAGCAGCGCACGTCGCTGCAGACCACCGGGAAACCGCAGGCGCCGTATTCCAGCAGGCGCAGATTGCTCTTGCACTCGTTGAACAGGTTCTGCTCCACCGGCGCCAGCGCCAGGTCGAGATCGAGAGCCGCCAATGCCCGCGGATAGCGTTCGATAGGCACCCCCGCATGCACTTCCCTGACGAAGGGACGGATGGACGGCGGGCACATGCCGAAGAACACCCAGTCGACTTCGTCGGCCAGTTCCCGGACCACGTCGGCGATCAGTTCCAGGTCGCCGGTATGGCTCGAGCCGCCCGCCCAACCGACACGTGGCCGCTCGCCGCGCCGCCGCTGCGCCCGCAGCCCCTGCCACCACCCCACCGGCAGGCGGTTCTCGATCACCCGGATATCCGGGTGGAGACCGGCGAAGGCCTCTGCCAGGGCCGGCGTCGACACCACGAAGCGGTCGACGTAACCCAGCCCGCGACGCAACGTGCGCAGGATGTCCTTCGGCAGGTGCTGGCGATGGGCGCTCTTGAGGGGCACGTTGGGCAGATAGTCGTCCAGCTCGTAGACCTTGAAGGCTCGCGAGAACGCCTGCATCCGCCGCATGGCCTCGAGACGCTCCTCGCCGACCTGGCGCTGCAGCACCAGTACGTCCGGGTCGTAGCGCTCCAGATCGGCCACGTGCATCAGGCCGATCGACAGCGCGCCATCGATGGATGCCGACTCGCGCAACGCGCTGAACGGCTGGATCACCCGGTAATGGCCGCAGCCGAACAGGTCGGCGGGGTGCGCCAGGACAGTGGGCAAGGGCCGCCACCCCTGCAACGGGCGCCAGGCCAGCTGCGGGTCGGCCAGCTTGAAACCGCCTTCGGCCTGCAACGAAAAGCCCGGGTTATAGGCGGGATCGCGTGCCAACAACGGTAGCCAGCGCGCGTACAGCGCATCTTCTTCCTCGACGCTCGCCGCCGTCGTGGCAGGCGCATCGAGCAACAGCCGCGCACGCGGCGTCCATACGTTCAGGTAGCCCGCCTGGACCGCCCGCAGGCAGATGTCGACATCGTCCCAGCGCGTCAGCGCCTCGTCGAAACCGCCCAATTCGAGGAACAACTCGCGGCGCATCAACAGGCATTCGCCAGCCACCGCCGAGTAGTTCTGGTCCACCTGCAGGCGCTGCAGGTAACCGGCGTCCTCGTGCGAACGCCCTTCGAAGGCCCGCCCGGCCGGTCCGCACAAACCGAGCAGCCAGCCGGCGTGGCAGACCCGTCCGTCCGCCGCCAGGAGCTTGGCGCCTACCGCGCCGACTTCCGGACGCTGGCCATGGTTGAGCAACTGCTGCAGCCAGTCCTTGTCGAGGATGCCGCTGCCGGCATCGAGCCAGAGCAGGAATTCGCCGCGCGCCCGGGACGCCGCCAGGTTGCGCAGAGCCCCACGGGACAACTGCCCATCGCCTCGCAGCACCCGCACCTGCTCGACACCCATGCCTTCGACGGCGAGCAGCCATTCGCGAACGTCGGCCGCTTCGCCACCCTGTTCCAGCAGAAGGATCTCGTAGTTGGGATAGGCGGTATTCTCCAGCACGGTTTCTACGCAACGCTGGAGCTGCGCCAGGCGCTCCCCGGCCAGCACCAGGATGCTGACCGGCGGTTGCCCGGCGTGGCCGTAGTCCAGCTCGTAGCGCCCCGGCAGCCGGCTTCCGACTGTCGCCTGCGCGTAGCCACGGGCACGCAGGTGGCCTTCGATCGCCGCACGCTCGGCGGTGCTGTCCTGCAGGCGCAGCGCTGGGCCAGACAGCAGTGGCTCGCTGATGTGTCCGATACAGCCCAGGCCCCGCTGCTCGACGAGACGCAACTGGTAGGCCAGCTCGAAAGCCTCGCAGGCGGTCTCGTCGAATCCGCCCGTGGCAAGCAGCGGCTCGCGGCGGAACAACCAGTGCCGGGACAGCCCGGCGGGGAAACTGAGCAGAAGGTCGAGATTCAGGTCCGGGCGCAACGCCGCGCCCAGCTCGCCGTCATCCAGGCGCATGAGTTCGTCGGCGTACACCGCCTGGCAGCTCTCCGGTGCCGCCAGCAGGTCCAGCGCCGCCACCAGCAGGCCGCTGACAGTGAATTCGACACCCGCTTCGACCAGGAGCAACCAGTCGGTATCAAGCCGGGCAAGCGCCTGGTTGATCGTCGGCACCGGCCCCACCTCTGGATCGAAGAGCATCGCTCCGTTCCGCGGACTCGTGCCCAGCGGCGCGAACAGGTGGCTCTCGACACGTGGATACGAATTGACGTGCTCCAGGCTCTGCAGGGTACGCTCCACGGCCTCGGTATCGCCGTGGGCATCGAGCACCAGCACCGCGAAGCGCGGCCCACCACCCTGCTCCTGCAGGAATCGATCGATCAGCACCTTCTGCACCGCATCCGGCCGCCGCGCCTCCAGCCAGGTCGACAGCGTGACGCTACCGAAGCCCGCCGCCCGCCTCAGCGCGGCAAGCAGGTTGACCGGCTTGAAGACACGGGCGTCCAGGCGGGTGATCGGTGCCACCCGGACGAAGCGGTTGTCGCCGGCCTGGCGATACCAACCCAGTTCGCGGATAGCCAGGCGGAAGTCGGCATGGCCCTGCTCGCCGATACCGGGCTGGTCGCGCCCGATCTGGCTGAACTGCTGGCGGGAGACGCGGAAACGGGTCAGCGGCCGCGACAGGAACGCCAGGTCGCCACGCTGTAGCAACTGCGCACACATGGCCAGGTCGCCGATCCAGTCGATGGCCCGGCCGTTGAGCATCATCAGGCGCTCGCAGATCTGCAGCAGCGCATCGCGCCGGGCCATCAGGCAACTGGGTTCGCCGATGAAGTTGATGGTGTGGTCGGCGAGGAACGAGACCAGCTCGCGACCGTCGATCAGGACGTCGCCGGCGAACGGGAAGCAGGTCGCCAGGATGTCCGGCAGCGGCTGCCCTTCCTCGTCGATACGCAACCGCCGCGACGAGGCCAGGACCACGTTCGGCTCGCGCTCCATCGCTCCCACCAACGCCTCGACGCATTCGGGAAGCAACACGTCGTCGTCGTGGAGAAACTTGACGTACTCGCCCTCCGCCAGGCGGATGCCTTTCGCCGTGCTGCCCAGCTCGCCGAGGCGCGTCTCGTTACGGAAGTAGCGGATCGGGAACGCCGCGGAGGCGCGCTTCTGCTCGACCAGCGTGGCGATCCGCTCGTCGCTGCTGTCGTCGCAGATGATCAGCTCCAGGGCCGGATAGGTCTGCCCGAGCACGCTGTCGAGGGCGTCCTCGAAGTACTCCAGCTTGTAGGTCGGCATGACGATGCTGACACGAACGTTCGCGCTCATTGAGCCATTCCTGAGTAATTGGTGCAGCGCATGGTGATCGGAAGGGCCGGGCCATGGCCCTTCGTGTCGCCGCTCCCGGTCTCGACTCCCCGCGGCGGAGCATCTGCTCCGACGAGCGCGTCAGCGCCCTTCACGAAGAGCATCGGGCCAGTCGACATAGAGGATCGTGTCGTAGAAATACAGCGAGTAATGGCGCAGGCGCAGCCGGGCTCCCGCAGCGATCCCGTCGATCGCGGCGACGATGTCCAGCAGGTCCTGCACATGGTGGTAACAGGTGATGGCCATGCGCGGCCGGCACTCGTCGATCAGCCGCGCGGCCCCCCGCAGAACCCGTGCCTCATGGCCTTCCACATCCATTTTCAGCAAGGTCATGACATCGAGGACATCGTCGAGCCGCACGCACGGCACCTGCACGGTGCCGTCTATCTCGACCCTGCTTCCCATGGTGCCGTGGGCTGCGAATGC
Organism: Pseudomonas sp. CP-1; assembly: GCF_021213715.1. Lineage (NCBI taxonomy): Bacteria > Pseudomonadati > Pseudomonadota > Gammaproteobacteria > Pseudomonadales > Pseudomonadaceae > Pseudomonas > Pseudomonas sp. CP-1. Next base: position 450,185 of record NZ_JAJQKY010000001.1, on the reverse strand, counting down.
GAGATGGCCGCCGGTATCGGACACCGCCTGGTTATGCAGATGGAGACCGACACTTCCAGCAAGCGACGCATGCATGAGCCGGTAATTCGCCGGATCAGGCTCGAAGGCATGGATCGAAGCATATTCATGACGAGCCGCCAGCATGAACTTCTTCACCGTATCGCCATCGTAGGCACCGATATCCACGTAATGCTCGTCGCTTCGCAAGACGATCGGATGCTCGGGGCCCCGGTACAGGGAAAAGTATTCCTGCTCTCCCGGACACAACACGTCCAGCAACGCAGCGCGGTTGCCGTCCAAACGCAGGCGCATGATGGCTTCCAGGGTCTTCCGGCTTCGCTCGTCGGCCAGGCGCTCGCGCAGCGAGACGAACTCGGCGTGATGCTGCATCGCCAATTCGCGAGTCAGCGCGCCGGTCTGGTAGACCAAAGGAATATCCAGCAGGTAGAGAAGCTCGGGCAGATCGAGGGTGATGCATTGCGCAGTCTTCGCCAGGTGATCCAGCGTCAGCCAGGTAGGCAGCGAATAGGCACAATTCACTGCGGGTTTCCCTGCGTGGCATGGTTCCTTCAACTGGGCGGTAGGAATCACCTGGTCGAAACCATCGGGAACGCTATTGCTGGCGAAAAGCACATCATCCACAGCAATCAGGCGAACCCCAGGCAGACGCTGCGACAAACCGGCAACCACCTGTGAGCGGAACACCCCTCCAAGATAGGAAGTAGGCACCAGCACCAATAGATATCCGCTCCGTTCGCATCGCGAAAGGAAGTCCGCCTGCGTCATATCGTTTCCCGCCATCATCGACAGCTCCCCGCTCATAGGATGCGTGCCCCATCGGGCATGAGTTCATCGTAAAAGGAGTAATTGGGTAGTTCCCGGGGAAGCCTGCCCGGCAACAACCATTCGCAGTGTCGCCCCACCCGGGTGTCGGCGAGCGCGACGCTGCCCGCACCCAGCGTGCTGCCCTGGCCGATCTCCACTCGCCGTCCCAACTGCACGCCAGCGAGCAGCGTGCTACAGGTTCCGACCCGGCAGTCCTCCTCCACCAGGACCTGCAGCTCCAGCCAACTGCCAGTGCCGATGCGGGCACGACCGGCGAGCACGCAACCGGCGCCGACGAACACGTTGCCCAGCAGTCGCACGCCTTCGCCGACGATGGCCTGAGGCGAGACGATATCGAATAGCCGGTAGCCCGCCAGGCGGATATCCGCGATGAGCTTGTGGCGGGCGTAGTTCACCGCCCGCTCGTCCAGCGCCACGAATACTTCGCTTTCCGCAGCGGGGTAGCGTTCGAGCAGAGGCGCAATATCGAAGTTGTGTCGATCCGCAGCATTCAGCTCCAGGACCCGGTGTTCCAGTCCCCGTTCCCGCGCAGTACTGTCCGCCCGTTCGAGCGCGCGCCCTTCCCCGACGATGATCGCCTGCTTCATGCCCTCTCCCCCAGTACCTGCGCGCGATACCACAGGTGCTGGCGCACCAGCTGCACCTCGTAGTCGCCGTGCATGAACGGCGGCGAATGTGCGCCCAGCCCCTCCTGGAGGCGTTCCAGGACCAGGGTGTCCTCGCCGATCACGTTACGCTCGCCGCGAATCAGGGTGCTCAGCAAAGCGCTGAAATCGGTCTTCGGATCCTTGCGCCGGGCAGTCATCATCCACAGGTGGTAGTCGGTCTCGCCGGGTGCCACCGGATCGTACTGCTGGAGCAGGAAGTGCTCGCCACGGACGCTGCAGAAGTTCACGTTCGGGTAGATGAACCAGTTGTAGTAGGCGTGCTCGTCGCCGTAGCCCTCACAGAGGTCGGAGAACCAGCTCTTGTAGGGCTGGATCGGCGCCTTGGTGGGGAAGCTCAGCGAACGCAGCTCCGGCGTTTCGCCTTCCTGCAGCAGGCGCAGCACCTCGGATGGCACCGCAGCCTCGCGTGCCAGACCGCGCACCGGGGCGGTCATCACCGGGAGGAAGGTCTTCGGATGGACGAAAGGAACATGGTTGTAGTCCTTCACGTTCTCCATGTTCAGCTTCCAGTTGTAGCGCACCTTGTGGCAGCTGTAGATCAGCCGCGTATCCAGGTGCGAGGAGACCTCCCGCAAGGTTTCCAGGAATCCATCGTCAAACTGCTCGCGCAGCGGCAGCGGGTCGTCCGCCAGGTTGACGAACAGCAGTTGCCCCACCTCTTCCAGGTGCAGCTTGCGCAAGCCGATCCGCGCCCGCTCCTCGGCGCTGAACTGGTACAGACTGGAGTTCGGAATGCCCTGTAGCTGCCCCTCGGCGCCGAACGACCAGGCATGGTACGGGCAGACCAGCGGTCGCTGGCCGGTGCATTCGGTCTGGATGGCCGACAGACGATGCGGACACTGGTTGAGAAAGGCCCGGATGCCGGACTCGGTACGCTGCACCACGACCGGCACGCCGGCGATCTTGCGGGTGAAGAACTGGTTGCGCTCACGCACCATCGAACTGAAGCCGACGAAGATCCAGAGCCTGCCGAACAGCCTTTCGCGCTCCAGCGCGAGCGTCTGCGGCTCGGTGTAGTGCGCTGCGTCCAGCGCATGGCGAGTCATGTCCACATCCACAACCTTCACTTGCTGAAAATAACCCGGGCCGGATTGCCGACCACGGTCTGTCCGGCCGCCACGTCCTTGAACACCACCGCGCCCATGCCCACCACGGCGTCTTCGCCGATACTGACGTCGCGGGCGATCATCGCCCCGGAGTTGATCACCGCACGATCGCCCACCTTCACGTAGCCGGCCAGCAGGCAGCGCGGGCCGATGTGTACATAGTCGCCGATGACCACGTCGTGGCCGAGCATGGTTTGCTGGTCGATGAAACCGTAGGCGCCGATACGGCAGTCCACGCCGCTGCTCACGTCGTAGCCGAAGAAGGTCGGGCCGTAACTGGTCCGCACGCCAAGGGTGCAGCGGGTGCGGATAGCGACGAACTCGGCGCCCTTCGCCAGCAGGCATGCGACCTGCTTCTGGCGACTGAGCGGATCGCCGACCGCGGCGACGAACAGTTGGTCAGGCTCCGCGACGAAGCTCTCCGGATACCCGAGCCACGGGTAGTAGAGCGACTCCGCGACCGCGTCGGGGCCGCGCTCGTCGAGAAACCCGCCGATCACCCAGTCGATGCCGTGACCGTAGTCGACCTGCAGCTGGGCCAGCACCTGACGCCCCAACCCACCGGCGCCGAGGATGATGATCCTCTTCATTGCATCGTCCTCAACTGATGGTCAGGCCGCCGTCCATCACCAGGGTCGTGCCGGTCACCCAGCGGCTGGCATCGGAAAGCATGAAGATAGCGGCGTTGGCGATATCCTCGGGCTTGCCGAAGCCCATCGGGTGGTTGCTGCGTTGACCGTCCATCGAACCGACCGTCTGGGTGGCTGCATCCAGAAGCGGTGTTTCCACCAGTGATGGAGACAGGCAGTTAACCCGGATGTTGCGCTTCACCACTTCCATGGCCAGGCAGCGGGACATGGCGATCAGAGCGGCCTTGGTTCCCGAGTATGCCCCCACTCCGGCAACCCCGATGTGGGCGGCGATGGAAGCGATGAACAGGATCGAACCGCCGGGCGCTACCAGGTTGCGCTTGAGCAACGCCTGGGTAAGCAGCATCGGCGAGTCGACATTGATCGACTGGACTTCATGCAAGTGCGCTTCGGTCATCATCCGCACTGGACACAGACGGGAAATACCGGCGCTATGCACCAGTCCATGGATTTCGCTGTCGACAGCCGCTACCACCGCAGCGCGCTCCTCGGCTACCCGAAGATCGGCCTGGACAGCACGGTGCGGCAGCTCCGAGATCGACTGCAAGGTTGTCAGGCATCCATCCAGGCGGGTCTGGTCACGTCCGGTAACGATCAGCTCGGCGCCCATCCGCGCGCAGCTCTGCGCGATGGCCAGGCCCAGGCCGGAGCTGGCGCCGGTGACCAGGATGCGCCTGCCCGACAGGCTGAAGGGATTGAAGGAAGTCTCGTCGTTCACTTGGCTGATTCCGCGTTCAAGGCACTCAGGATTCGATCAGATCGGGGAACTTCGCCCCTTCGATATCCACCAGGCAGGTACCCCAGGACAGGCCGATACCGAAGCCGCAGAGCAACACGCGATTGCGGCCGGCCTCGAGCTCCCGGTTGATCCGCGCGGTCATGGTCACCGGCAGCGAGGCGCCGCTGGTGTTGCCGAAGTCGCGCAGGGTCGAAGGCACCTTCTCTACCGGCAGGCCGAGCTTCTTGCGGATGGTCTCGTTGATCATCCGGTTGGCCTGGTGGAAAACGAAGTAGTCCACTTCGTCCTTGCTCGCACCGGCATAGTCGAGCAGCTTTTCCACCGCCGGCGGTACGCGCTGGGTGGAGAAGCTGAGCACGGCGGTGCCGTCGAGCTGCAGGTCGATGGCACGGTGCCAATGGTCGTTCTCGTCCTCACGGAACGGCATCAGGTGCTGCACGCCGACCGGTTCGCGATGGCCGCCTACCGGCAGGATGATGGCCTTGTAGCCGCTGCCGTCGCTGTTCAGGTCGAAATGCATCGGCGGCGCGCCTTCGCAGAACTCCAGCGCCGTCGCGGTGCCCGCGTCGGAGAAGATCGGATCGTTGACACTGGCGCCACGGTCGCCGACCAGCACAAGGCCCTTCTTCACCCCGCCGGCGGCAATCAGCGAACCCAGCAGGTTGAGGGCGAACGGATAGGCCGAGCAACCCAGGTTGACGTCGAAGGCCACGGTGGAATGCGGCAGCCCCAGGCGGTCCTGGAGGATGATCGCGGTAGCCGGCGCCAGGTAGTCGGGAGACTGGGTCACGACGATCAGCGCATCGACCTCCTCGCGCTTCCACTCCAGGCTTTCCAGCAGGCGCTCGGCGGCGTCGAAGGCTAGGTCGGAGAAGCACTGCCACTCCTGCGCCATGCGCCGCGTCTCGATGCCGATGTTGCGCACCAGGCGTTCGCGCTCGGCGCGCAACTGCGGCTTGCAGTCGGTCAGGTTGGAGATAACGCGCTTGGGGACGCAGGTCGCCATCCCGGCGAAACGGACGTTCTTCAGCGTGGAGGTGGCCATGGTCAGAGTCCGAGCATCTGGTAGAGGTCGCCCACCGTGCGAGCCTTGATCAGGTCTTCGCCGGTGATGGTCTTGCCGTATTCCATGTCGAACATGACGATGACCCCGAGCGCGGCCAGCGAGTCCCATTCCGGCAGGTCTTCGAGCTGGGTGTCCATGCTGACCTCGACGGGATTCTGGAAATCGGTGGCGGAAAGGAAGTCTTCGATGAATTTTGCTTGGCTCATTTCTTGTCTACCTGAGTGAGGCGGTTGTTCATTCTGTTATCGGTCGCGACGGGCTCAACTTGATGCTCGCCGCCGCGGCATGGCGGCGGAAGCGATCAGGCCGGCGACGAACTCGACGTCTGCGGCGGCCAGCCCGGGATAGATCGGCAGGCACAGCACCCGCGAGGAAATCGACCGCGCCACCGGAAGATTGGCGGGCGCCGCCGAGGGCAGCGAATGGTACATGGGGAAGTCGCTGATGAGTGGGTAGAAGTAGCGCCGCACCAGCACATCCCTGTCGCGCAGGCGCTGGTACAGCTCGTCGCGCGAAAGCGGAAAATCGTCTTCCACCAGGATCGGGAAATAGGCGTTGTTGGCGAAGGTCTGGGTACCAGGCCGGAGGCACTGGATGCCAGGGACGCCGGCCAGCAGGCGCCGATAGCGCTCGGCGATCTCCCTGCGCTGCTCCAGGGCCTGGTCGACGTGCTTGAGTTGCAGCAGCCCGAAGGCAGCGCCGACCTCGTTGAGCTTGCCGTTGATGCCGGGCATGACCACCGTGACCTCGTCGACGAAGCCGAAATTCTTAAGGTGGTTGAGGCGTTGCCGGGTGTTTTCGTCCGAGCAGATGATCGCACCGCCCTCGAAGGTGTTGAACACCTTGGTGGCATGGAAGCTGAGGATGCTCAGGTCGCCGTGGCGCAGTACGCTGCCGCCGGCGTCGCGCACGGCGAAGGCATGCGCGGCATCGTAGATGACCTTCAGGTGGTGGATATCGGCGATCCGCTGGATAGCCTCGACATCGCAGGGGTTGCCGTAGCAATGCACCGGCAGGATCGCGGTGGTCTGCGGGGTGATCGCCGCCTCGATCCGCGACGGGTCGAGATTCATGGAGTCCTGGTCGATGTCCACGAAGATCGGCTTGAGCCCGTTCCACAGCAGCGCGTGACTGGTGGCGACGAAGGAGTACGGCGTGGTGATCACCTCGCCGGTCACCCGCAATGCCTGCAGCGCGGTGATGAGCGCCAGGGTGGCGTTGGCGAAGAGCACGATGTGCTTCACCCCCAGGTACTCGCACAGGGCCTCTTCCAACGCATGGTGCATGTCGCCCCCGTTGGTCAGGAAACGGCTCTCCCAGATCTTTTCCAAGTAGGGGATGAACTCTTCCAGGGGCGGCAGCAGCGGGCTGGTGACCGGGATCGTCTTGTTGTTCATGTAGGGCCCTGATGAATGGATACTCAGGCGAGTAAAGGGCGAAAAACCCGAGCACGCCACTCTATGCAAGGCCCGTACCCAAAGAGCTTGATGCAGGTCAAAGCCCCTGGTCGCGCGGCCCCTGGCTGTTCCACAGGCGCTGCGGCGCGAATCGGCAGTCAAACTTCTGACAAATTCTCCCGTGTTTCCGTAGACCTTGCGGAACATACCCTCCAGCGACACAGGTACAGTCCCTGCGAACGAAAAGGCCCATGACGGAGTCATGGGCCCTGTTCCACAGAGGGACTGTCACTTCAGGTAGTTGAACAGGCTCAACCCCTGGATCTTCACGTAGCTCTGCTGCGCGGCATCCATGATGGTGGACTGCAACGACAGCCGCGACAACGCCTCGGCGTAGTCCAGGTCCTGGATCTGCGACATCACCGACGCATTCACCAGCTTCACATCGTCGATGAAGGTCTCGGTGCTTTCCACGGTATTCAGGCGCGCGCCGATCTTGCCCTGGCCGCCATCCACGGCGGCAGCCACGGCGGAGAGGTTGGTCAGGGCCACCGCCGTCGCATCGCGGATGGCGTCGTTGCCGGCCTGGTTGTCGGTGGAGCTTTCCAGGGCCTTGCGCAGGTCCGACACCACGTTCAGCAGGCTGCGCTTCTCGCTGCCCGGCTTGTAGTTGACGTTGAACTCGTCGCCCGCCTTCGGCGTGCCGTCGATCGTCACGCTGACACCGGCGTAGAGCACCTTGTCGATGGTCTTCGGGTCGTCGTCGATGGCGCCCTTGGACAATTGCCAGGCCGGCGGCGAATTCGGATCGTAGGTGGTCCAGTCATAGCCCGGAGGCAGGCTCTTCGGATCGTAGACCACATACTCCTTGTCGCTGACGAAGTGGATGTTGAAGCCGTCGGTTGCCGCAGGCGGGTTGCTCGCCGGGAACTGGCTGTCGAAGGCCAGCTCGTCCTCGACCAGGCCGACCGAGATGCGACCGTCGCCGGTATTGCCAGCCGCCGCCTTGGTATCGAGACGAGCGGCATTGACGATGTCCTCGAACAGCACCTTGCCGCTGTCGCTGACCGGAATCCGCGTGCTGCTGGCGATCTGCACCTCGCGCTGGCTCTCGTCGCCCATGTAGCTGTAGGTGCCGTCCTCGTTGCGCACGAACGGCTGCACCGAGCCCTGGGACCCGGAAAACAGGTATTTGCCACTCGCGTCGCGGCTGTTGAGCAGGTTCAGCAACTCGTCCTCGCGCTGGCGCAACTCGCTGGCCAGCGACTTCTTGTCGTTGGAGTCCAGTGCGCCGTCGCCGGCCTGGCCGGCGATCTCGCGGATGCGCTGGAGGACGTTGCCGACCGAACGGAGGATGGTTTCCTCCTGGCTCAGGCTGTTCTTCGCCTCGGTCATGCCGGTCTTGTACTGCTCGTTCAACCCCTGTTCCTGGTCCAGGCGCAACAGGCGTACCGAACCGACCGGGTCGTCCGCCGGGGTCAGGATGCGCTTGCCGGTGCTGATCTGCTCGAAGGTACGGTTCAGGTCCGCGTAGTTGCGGGAAATCCCGTTGACCGAGTTGTTGAAGGCCTGGATGGTGGAAATGCGCATGGTGGCGGTCTCGCTGGCTTAGGCCCCGTCGAGAGAACTCAACGGAACGCTCCAATCAGGGTATCGAACAGAGTGCGGGCAACTTGAATCACCTGGGCCGAGGCACCGTAGTACTGCTGGAACTGGATCAGGTTGGCCGCCTCTTCGTCGAGGCTCACCCCGGACAACGAATCGCGGCTGTCCTGGGCCTGCTTCAGCACCGTGGCGCTGGCCTCGCTGCTGGCACGCACCTGGGCGGTCAGGGTGCCGACCCGCTCGACCAGGCCACCATAGGCCTCGTTGTAGGTGGAACCGGTGTTGTCGGTGCCGCCGACGGTCGGCTTGGTCTGCAGGGCCAGCAGGTTGAGAGCGTTGCGGTTGTCGGAAATGCCCTTGTCGTTGAAGCCCAGCTTGAAGCTGTCGGAGTTCTGCGGTACGCCGCTGAGCTCGAATTCGTAGCTGTATTTCTGCCCGCTCGGGTCGGTGAACGCCATGCGCACGGTATTGGTATTGCCGCTGGTCAGCGTCGGGCTGCCGGTCAGGGCGTTACCGTCCTTGTCGACGTAGCTCCAGCCGGCCGGCAACGGCGAGGACAGGGTATAGGTCTTGCCGTCGGCGCTGAGCGTCGCGCCCAGGCTGATCCCGTTGGGCCCGAACGCGCCCTGTAGCACCGCCGGGTCCACCGGCGACGGACCGCTGGTGAGGGTCGGCGCGCCGATCTTGCCGGTGCCGCGGTTTTCGGTGGTCGATTCGGTACGCGCGGTACCGGCGAACGCCAGTTGCGAGGCATTCTTCAGCGTCGCCTCGATATCCGCCGCGCCACGCCGGGTCGGCTGCAGGGTGAAGCGGTCGCCGGCAGCCGGGAGCTGGTCGAGGGTCAGGTTGAAGCCCTGGTCGACGCCGTTGGCATCCTTGAACGAGAGGGTGTAGGGACCGGTACCGCTGACCGTGACCTGCATGCTTGCGTCGTCGCCCAGGCGCCGCGCGGTGAAATTGGTGCCGTCGAAGTCCAGGCGGAAATCGCTGGAATTCAGCTTGCTGGTATCGGTGATGTTCAGGTTGGCGTGGACATTGCCGGTGTTGCCGTTCTTCGCCAGGACCCGCAGCGCGGTGATGTCCGGATCGTTGATGTCGCCGAACAGGTTGGCGCCGGCCTTGCCGGCCAGGTCGAGGCCCTGCCCCAGCTGCTTGTTGATGGTATCGGCGAGGGTGATCGCCAACTGCCCGAGCTTGTTGTAGCTGCTGTCCAGGGCGCTGTTGCGGTAGGCCAGCAAGCCACCCATCTCGCCGCCGGACACCAGGCCGGTGACGTTCTGTATGGAGTTGCCGTTGCTCAGTTGCACCTGGTAGCGGGTCGGGTCATCCAGCCCGGGCACCACGCTCAGGGTCGACACGGTATTGCCCACCACCAGCGGCTGGCCGCTACCGATGAACAGGCTGACGCTGTTGTCGTCCTGGGTGACCGCGGTCACCCCGATCATCTCGGACAGCTTGCGCACGGCTTCGTCGCGCGCATCCATCAGGTCGTTGGGCACCGCGCCCGCCGACTTGGCCTTGGCGATGGCATCATTGTAGCTGGCCACGCTCTGTGACAGATGGTTGACCTGCGAAGCCAGCGCGCCCAGTTGCTGGTTGATCAGGCTGTTCTGCTTGTCCAACTGGTCATAGAGGGTATTGAAGGTCTTGCCCAGCCCCTCGGCCTGGGCAAGCACTGCCTCGCGCGCTTCGGTCGAGGAGGGATTGTTGGCGGCGGCCTGCAGTGCGGCGAAGAAGCGCTGCATGGCCGGGCTGACGCCGGTGGTGGTGTTGGACAACAGGCCGTCGAGCTGCTCGATCTGGCTACGGAATGCGCTCAACTCGCTGTTCTGGCTGGTGGCGTTGCGCAACTGGCCGGTGAGGAAGTCACTGGCCAGGCGGCGCACGTCGACGATCTGGCTGCCCGAGCCCATGTAGCCGGCACCGCTGAACTGCGGGACCTGGGTCTGCTGGATGGCATCCTGACGGCTGTAGCCCGGCGTCTTGACGTTGGTGATGTTGTGCCCGGTGATGGTCAGCCAGGTCTGGCTGGTGCCGAGGCCGGACAGGCCTATCGAGAGTAGGTCGGACATGGGTCAGTTCCTCCTTGCTCAACCCAGAGGCGGCGTGCCGGCGGCGGCGACGGCCTGGTAGGTCTGCATCTGTCTGGCGATCTGCGCCACCTTGCGGGCGTACTGCGGATCGGTGGCGTAGCCGGCGCGCTGCAGTTCCTGCATGAAGCGCTCGGGGTTGGCGGCGCTGTCCAGGGCGTTCTGGTAGCGGTCGTTGCCCTGGAGGAAGCTGACGTAGTCGTGGAAGCTCTGCTCGAACGACGAGTAGGAGCGGAACGCCGCGACCTCCTTGACCGCCTTGCCGCCTTCGTATTCGGTGGTGAGGGCGCGCGCCGAGGCACCATCCCAGCGGCTGCCGGTCTTGATGCCGAACAGGTTGTGGCTGCTGCCGCCATCCTGCTGGCGGATGATCGATTTGCCCCAGCCGGTCTCCAGCGCGGCCTGGGCCACCAGGTAGCGGGCATCGACGCCGATCCGCTCGGCGGCCTTCTGGGCCATCGGCAGCATGGTGGCGATGAATTCGTCGGCCGAGGCGAACATCGACTTGCCCCTGGCCAGCGGCGGCTGGGCGATGCGCCGGCTGCCCTGGCTGTCGACGCCATCGGTGGAGAAACCGCGGCGGCTCGCCGCCGGGTAGCTCTGCGCCGGCAGGTAGCTGTCCTGGCCCAGGCTCTGCATCTGGCTGGCGGCCGGCGAGGCGGAGGGAACGATGCCGGCAAGCATGCGCTCGGCCAGCTTGCCCGGCAGCGCCAGGCGCCGCTGGTTGAGCAGCTTCGAGTCGTCGCGGCCGGCTTCCGGCATCGGCAGGGCCTTGCCGGCCTGCGCGCTGGGGTTGCTCGGCCAGCGACCGGCGCCGTTCTCGGCGACCCGGGCGAACGGGTTCTCGCCGTTGCCCCTGGAGCCTTGCTTCATCTTCGACAACTGGCGCACCAACACGTCGGCCAGGCCGATGCCGCCGGCATTCTTCGACAGGCTCACCGACAGTTGCTGGTCGTACATGTCCTGGTACTGCTTGGTGGTCTGGCTGTTCATGAAATTGCCGTCGCCCAGCGCTTCGTTGGCCGAACGCATGGACTTGAGCATCTCGTTGAGGAACAGCGATTCGAATTCCTGGGCGACCTTGCGGATGTTCGCTTCGCCGTCGCGGTCCTTGCCGACCTTGAGCTGGTTGAGGCGGTTGAGATCGGTATAGGAGCCGCTGTCGGGGCCTGCGCCGATACCGCTGAGCAAACGGGAATCCATGGCGTCGTCCTCAGATCACGATCAGGTCGGCCTGCAACGCGCCGGCCTGCTTCAGGGCTTCGAGGATCGCCATCAGGTCGCTCGGCGCGGCGCCGACCTGGTTCACCGCGCGAACGATGTCGTCCAGGGTGGTGCCGGGACCGAACTTGAACATCGGCTTGGTCTCCTCCTCGGCGTTCACCCGCGAGCGTGGCACCACCGCGGTCTGGCCGTTGGAGAAGGCACCGGGCTGGCTGACGATCGGGTCTTCGGTGATGCTCACGGTCAGGCTGCCGTGGGTGACGGCGGCCGGCGATACCTTGACGTTCTGGCCGATGACGATGGTGCCGGTGCGCGAATTGATGATGACCTTGGCCACCGCCTCGCCCGGCTGCACGTCGAGGTTCTCCAGGATCGACAGGTAGTCGACCCGCTGGTTCGGGTCGAGCGGCGCGCTGACCCGCACCGAGCCGCCGTCCACCGCATGGGCGACGCCCGGACCGAGCAGTTCGTTGATGCGGTCGACGATGCGCTTGGCAGTGGTGAAGTCCGGGCGGTTGAGGTTCAGCGTCAGGCTGTTGCCCTGGTCGAAGCCGCTCGGCACCGCGCGTTCGACGGTGGCGCCGGCCGGGATACGTCCGGCGGACGGTACGTTGACGGTGATCTTCGAGCCGTCGCGGCCTTCGGCGTCGAAGCCGCCGACCACCAGGTTGCCCTGGGCGACCGCGTAGACCTGGCCGTCGATACCTTTCAGCGGAGTCATCAGCAGGCTGCCGCCGCGCAGGCTCTTGGCGTTGCCGATGGACGACACGGTGACGTCGATCGGCTGGCCCGGCTTGGCGAACGGCGGCAGGTCGGCATGCACCGATACCGCGGCGACGTTCTTCAACTGCACGTTGCCGACGTTGGCCGGCACCTTGATGCCGAACTGCGCCAGCATGTTGTTGAAGGTCTGCAGGGTGAACGGCGTCTGCGTGGTCTGGTCGCCACTGCCGCTCAGGCCGACCACCAGGCCATAGCCGATCAACTGGTTGGTCCGCACGCCCTGGATGCTGGCGATATCCTTCAACCGCTCGGCCTGGGCCGCGCCGGCGGCCAGGAGCAGCGCGGCGAGGGCCAGCAGGTGCTTGAACTTGGTCATCGCGAGCGTCCTCAGAACGGCCACAGCGGGCTGAGGAAGAAGCGGTCCAGCCAGCCCGGCTGACTGGCATCGGCGAAGGCGCCGGTGCCGGAATAGGTGATCCGGGCGTCGGCCACGCGGGTCGAGGACACGGTGTTGTCGGTGGCGATATCGTCGGCACGGACCAGGCCGGCGATGCGCACCAGCTCGTTGCCGGTGTTCAGGGTCATCCACTTCTCGCCGCGCACGGAGAGGATGCCGTTGGGCAGCACCTCGGCCACGGTCACGGTGATCGAGCCGGTCAGGCTGTTGCTCTGCCCCGCCTGGCTGTCGCCCTTGGCGTCGCGCGAGCCGCCGTATTCGGCGCTGAGGCTGAGGTCGCCGCCGCCGATCGGGTTGTTGGTGGTCATGCCGCTGCCGAACAGCGAGGTCAGCCCCATCTTGGTCTTGCTGTCCTTCTGGATATCGGAGTTGGCTTTCTTGCTCGCCTGGGTCTTCTCGTTGAGGGTGATGGTAATGATGTCGCCCACGCGGAAGGCCTTGCGGTCGTCGTAGAGGTTCTGCTCGAAACCGGCCTGGTAGATCGCGCCGTTGTTCTGCGCGGCGGGCAGCGGGGTGCGCGGCAGCACCGGCGCGTAGTACGGATCGTTCGGCTTCGGCGGTGGATTGACGCAACCGCCCAGGGCGGTGGCGATGCCAAGCAGGGAGACGATCATCAGCCGGTTCATATCAAGCTACCTCGCGGCGTACAGCCAGGGCCCGGTCAGGGCCCGTCAAAGATTCTGGGTGACGAAGGACAACATCTGGTCGGCGGTGGAGATGACCTTGGAGTTCATCTCGTAGGCGCGCTGGGTGGTGATCATGTTCACCAGTTCCTCGACCACGTTGACGTTGGAGTTTTCCAGGGTGTTCTGGGCAACCGTGCCGAGGCCGTTGAGACCCGGCGTGCCGACCTGCGGCGCGCCGCTGGAGCCGGTTTCCAGGAACAGGTTGTTGCCGATGGCCTGCAGGCCGGCCGGGTTGATGAAGTCGGCGGTCTGGATGTTGCCGATCACCTGCGGCTGGGCGTTGCCGGTGGTGGTCACCGAGACGGTGCCGTCCTGGCCGACGGTGAAGGTCTGGGTCTCGTTGGGCACCACGATCGCTGGCTCCAGGGCGAAGCCGTTGGAGGTGACGATCTGCCCGTCGGAGTTCAGGTGGAAGCTGCCGTCGCGGGTGTAGGACACGGTGCCGTCCGGCAGCAGGACCTGGAAGAAGCCGCGCCCGTTGACCGCCATGTCCAGCGGCTGCTCGGTGGTCTGCAGGCTGCCCGGGGTGAAGATCTTCTGGGTGCCGACGACGCGCACACCGGTACCCAGTTGCAGGCCCGAAGGCAGCTCGCTGTCCTGGGTCGACTGGCCGCCCGGCTGGCGCCGGATCTGGTACAGCAGGTCCTGGAACTCCGCGCGGTCGCGCTTGAAGCCGGTGGTGGATACGTTGGCCAGGTTGTTGGAAATGGTGGTCAGGTTCATGTCCTGGGCGGACAGACCGGTCTTGCTGACCCACAGTGCCGATAACATCGTCGTGCTCCTCGGGTGCCGGTTTTATGGCACCACGCTCAAGTGATTAGCTGATTTGCAAAACCCGCGCCATGGCCGCCGAATCGTCCTCGGCGGTGCGCATCATCTTCACGTGCAGCTCGAATTGGCGGGACAGCGAGAGGATCGCGGTCATCTCTTCCACCGCGTTCACGTTGCTGCTTTCCAGGAAACCGGAGACCACCTTCACGTTGGCGTCGGCCAGCGGCGCCTGCTCGCCCGGCTGCGGCTTGTAGTGCAGCAGGCCGTCGGTACCCTTCTCCATCTGCTTCAGGTTCGGGTTGACCAGCTTGATCCGGTCCACCACGGCGACCACGTTGGGGTTCTCGCCAAGGGCGCGGATGCTGATGGTGCCGTCCTGGCCGATCTCCACCTTTTCCTCCGGCGGCACGGCGATCGGTCCGCCGTTGCCGAGCACCGGCAAACCGTCGCCGGTGCGCAGCATGCCGAGGGCGTCGATGTGCATGCCGGCGGTACGCACGTAGGCCTCGCTGCCATCCGGCGCCTGGACCGCGACGAAGCCGTCGCCGTCGATGGCGATGTCCAGCTCGTTGCCGGTTTCCTGGAGGCTGCCATGGCTGAAATCGGTACCGGGCCGCTCGCTCATGGCGAATACCCGCGCCGGGAAGCTGTCGCCGAACACCTGCATCGAACGCGCCTGCTCGAAGTCGCGACGAAAGCCGCTGGTCGAGATGTTCGCCAGGTTGTTGGCATGAGCACGCATCGCCAGGGTGTTCTGGCTGGCCCCGCTCATGGAGACGTACAGCATCTTGTCCATCGAATCCTCCAGGCACCGGCACAATCCGCCGGGCTTTCTTGCAGGTTATCCAGCAAGCGCCGTGCCAGAATTCGAAAAAACAATTAATACATTGATTTAAAAGGATTTTATAAAACAGAAAGCCTCCTTTCGGAGGCTTCGGGGGCAACCCCTGGCCAGGGGTTGCCGCTGGCGGCAAGGGCCTTGCCGGTGCCCGGACGGCACCGGCACGCCGTCATCAGCGCAGGTTGATGATGGTCTGGGTCACCGCATCCTCGGTCTGGATGGTCTTGGCATTGGCCTGGTAGTTGCGCTGGTGGACGATGAGGTTCACCAGTTCGTTGGAGATGTCCACGTTGGACGCTTCCAGCGCGCCGGATTGCAACGCCCCCAGGGTGCCCGAGCGCGGCGCGCCGACCGCCGGCTCGCCGGACTCCGCGGACTGCACCCAGGAGGTCTTGCCGATCGGCGTCAGGCCCTGGATGTTGGCGAAGTTGGCCAGCACCACCTGGCCCTGCACCTTGGACTGGCCGTTGGTGTAGCGGGCGAAGATCACCCCGGTGTCGTCGATTTCCAGGCCTGCCAGCTGACCGGTGGTGTAGCCGTCCTGGATCGGGTTGCTCTGGGCGAACGCGGTGGAGTACTGGGTGGTCTTGCGCATGTCGAAGGAGATGCCGCTGGCGGCGCCGGTCGCGCCGTTCCAGGCGTAGGTCGGCGGGGTCTTGCCGTCCGAGGCCGCCGGAATCCAGCCGGTGCCGGGAGTCGGCGGATTGCCGGTGGCCGGGCTGAACTGGATCACGTTGGTGGTCGCGTCGATGCTGAAGCCCGGCCCGCTGGTGCTGCCGTCCGGAGCCCGTACCGAGGTCATCTGGCCGCTGGCGTCGAAGGTGACGTTGAAGCTCATCGGCGTCTTGTTCGACGGGTCGAGCGGATTGACCCCGTCGATCAGCACTTTCATGGTCCAGCTGTTCTCCGGAATCGGCGGGGTCGCATTCGGGTCCGGCTCGTTCTTGATGAAGAACTGGCTCATGGTGTGGGAGTTGCCCTGGCTGTCATAGATGCCCAGCGAAGAGGACGAGTTGTAGGTAGCGGCGTCGGACGGATCGAACGGCGTCACGGTCGGCGGCTTCAGCGTCGAGTTGAGGTTGTACGACTGCTGGATGCTCGAGGTGGCCTGCGGCGCCTGATTGGCGCGCTCGACCTTGAGGTCGGTGACCACGCCGTTCTGCAACTGGCCGTTCGGCCCGACGGCATAGCCCTGCAGGCGGTAGCCGTTGTTGTCGACGATGAAATCCTGCTTGTCGGTATTGAAGTAGCCGGCGCGGGTGTAGCTGATCGCCCCGTTGTTGCTGGTGACGAAGAAGCCGTTGCCGTTGATGGCCAGGTCCAGCACGCTGTTGGTCGAGTCGATGTTGCCCTGCTTGAACATCTGCGAGACGTCCGAGAGCAGCACGCCGCTGCCCTGCGGGTTGCTGCCCGAACCCAGCACCGAGGCGGCGTAGACGTCGGCGAACTCCGCGCGGGATTGCTTGAAGCCTACGGTGCCGGCGTTGGCGATGTTGTTGCCGGTGACGTTCAGGCCGCTGGAGGCCGCCTGGATGCCGCTCAGGCCGATGTTGAAACTCATGGATAGCTCCTTGCCGGAAACGCCGGCTTACTGGCCGATGATCTGTACTTTGGACAGCGCGATGCTGCCCAGGCCTGCGAGGTTGAGCATCAGCTCGCCGCCGTTCTGCCCCAGGGTGACGCTGTCGACGTTGGCCGGCAGGTAGGTCTGGAGCCCGTAGGTCTTGCCGTCGATCGAGGTCTGCGCCTCGAACTTATAGGTGCCCGGCGGCATGATGTTGCCGCTGCTGTCCTTGCCGTCCCACATGAAGCTGACGCTGCCGGCAGCCTGCTGGCCGAGGTTGATGCGATTGACCACGGTGCCCTTGTCGTCGTAGACGTTGACCCATACGTTGCTGCTGGAGACCGGCAGGTTGAGGGAAGCCTTGAAGGTGTCCTTGGTGTCCACCACCGACTTGTCGGTCGCCACGATGACCTTCCGCCCCACCAGCGACGAGGCTTGCAGGGCCTGCGACGACTGGTAGTTGGAGAGAATGCTTTCCATGCTCTTGTTCAGCGACTGCACGCCTTCCACGGTGCTGAACTGGGCCAGTTGGGCGATGAACTCGCCGTTCTGCTGCGGCGACATCGGGTCCTGGTTCTTCAACTGGGCCACCAGCAGCTTGAGGAATTCGTCCTTGCCCAGGTTGCTGCTGCCCTTGACGCTCTGCCCGGTCTCGGTGGCGCCGCTGCCGGCGGCGCGCTTGCTGCCGTTGACGTTGCCGGTGTTGCTGCTGGTGCCGCTGACGTTATCGATGCTCATGCTCTACTCCGCTCACTGACCCAGGGTCAGGACCTTCTGCATCATCTGTTTGGCGGTATTCATCATTTCCGCGTTGGTCTGGAAGGCACGGCTGGCGGAAATCATGTCGGCCATTTCCTCGACCACGTTCACATTGGGGTAATACACGTAGCCGTTGGCATCCGCGGCCGGATGGTTCGGCTCGTAGCGCGGCATCAGCGAACTCTGGTCCTCGACGATGCCCAGCACCTGCACGCCGGCGCCGGAGCTGTCCTGGTCGGCGAACAGCGAGCCGCTGTCGCCCTGGGCCTGCTGGAACATGGTGGAGAACACCGGATGGCGGGCGCGGTAGGTCTTGTCGACGCTGGAGGAAACCGTCTCGGCGTTGGCGATGTTGCTGGCCACGGTGTTCAGGCGGGTGCTCTGGGCGCTCATGCCGCTACCGGCAATGTTGAAGACACTGGCGAGGGACATGGCGGTTACTCTCCACGCAGGGCGCTGACCAGCCCTTTGAATTTGCTGTTGAGGAAGGTGAAGGACGCCTGGAAGTGCATGGCGTTCTCGGCGTAGTTGGCCTGCTCGATCTGGGCGTCGACAGTGTTCTGGTCGATCGACGGCTGGACCGGGATGCGGTACTGCAGGCTGCCCTCGCCCATGCCGAAACCTTCGGCGGCGATATGCCGCTCGTTGGTGGTGCGGGTGGCGAAGGTACCCTTGGCGGCCTTGTCCTTCTGCTCGGCGAGAACCGCGGCGAAGTCCAGGTCGCGAGCCTTGTAGTTCGGGGTATCGGCGTTGGCCAGATTGTTGGCCAGCACTTCGGCGCGCTGGGCGCGGAAGCTGAGGGCCTGCTGGTGGATACCGAGTGCTCTGTCGAAACTGATGCTCATGGCTGCGAACCTGTTTGCCGGTGTGGCTTTCGTCGCCAACACTTCAGCAAGGCCCGTGCCAGATTATTAAAATCCTTTATATTCAATAACTTGAGTTTATTTCAGGACAACCCGGAAGCGGCAAGCGGCAAGCCGTTTCCGCTTGCCGGCAAGGGTGGCAAGCCCCTGGAACGGCTTCTCCGGCAAACGAAAAAAGGCCCGATATCGTCGATATCGGGCCTTTCCCATGCTTCCGGCCGCTGGGGACTCGGCTCACTCGTGGCGAATGATCCGCTCGAGATCCACCGGTTCGCCGGGATGGGCATGCAGCTTGGCGCGAATGTCCTCGAACATCGCATCGTATTCCTTGTGCACCCGGGTGATCGCGCCGAACTTCGGGTGCAGGCCGTGCTTCTGGGCGACCCGCGTGGCATCGCTGGCGAAGTTGAAGGCGGTATCGCGCGGCAGCTCGAAGGAGTCGCTGAACGACTTGCCATCGATCTCGCCGTCCATGTCGAAGTGCACATAGGCGCCGGATTCGGCGTTCTGCCGCACCTCGTAGCGGATATGGATGTTGATGTCCTGCTGGTCGAGGCCGGGCAGGCTGACCAGATGGAGGTGGCCTGGTTCGAACATGACGAATCTCCTGGTGGGAATCGGAATCAGTCTAGCCAGGGTCGAGCGAAAGAAAACCGCCCTGGATCAGTGCAACGTCGCTTTTTCCGCGCGTTCCTGAATGACCACCCAGGGCGCCACCACCACCGCCCAGAGGGTCGGGTCGCGTTCGAGGAAGTCCTTGGCCGCGTCCTCCCCGACCTTGCTCAGGCCGCCGCCGGAAAGCCAGGCGGCGACCTTCTCGCGGTCGTCCCCGGCCAGGGCCTCAGCGACTTCCACCAGGTCCAGCGCGGCATCGACCTGGAGCAAGGCGCCACGGGCGAAGAACGGTTGCAGCTCGGCCCAGGAAATGACCGCGGTCTCGCCGAGCAGCTTGGCATAGAGGGTGCTAGTTTGTTCTGTCATGGGATCTACCTGGATTGCATGGGCGCCATGATAACGCCCGCCGGTAGCCCACGACAGCCGAAGGGAAACCGGGCCCAGGGAGGTGAGGCAGGTCCGCGCCGTTTTTCTATACGTTTATGTCAACCAGGCGACACGACTCACGGGAGCTCGCCGTGCCGTGCTTTTCAAGCGACGAAGCGCCGCTCTACACTGTACCGGTACAGTTCCCGGGGTCCGTCCATGACGATCACCCGGTCTCCTCCGGCCCCCGCGGCCGCGAGACTACAACAATGACAACACACAAGAAGAGTGGAGCACTATGAAGAAGGGTACTCAGCGTCTATCCCGCCTGTTCGCCGCGATGGCCATTGCCGGGTTCGCCAGCTACTCCATGGCCGCCGACACCATCAAGATCGCCCTGGCTGGCCCGGTCACCGGTCCGGTAGCCCAGTACGGCGACATGCAGCGCGCCGGTGCGCTGATGGCAATCGAACAGATCAACAAGGCAGGCGGCGTGAACGGCGCGCAACTCGAAGGCGTGATCTACGACGACGCCTGCGATCCCAAGCAGGCCGTGGCGGTCGCCAACAAGGTGGTCAACGACGGCGTCAAGTTCGTGGTCGGCCATGTCTGCTCCAGCTCCACCCAACCCGCCACCGACATCTACGAAGACGAAGGCGTGCTGATGATCACCCCGTCGGCCACCGCCCCGGAAATCACCTCGCGCGGCTACAAGCTGATCTTCCGCACCATCGGCCTGGACAACATGCAGGGCCCGGTGGCCGGCAAGTTCATCGCCGAACGCTACAAGGACAAGACCATCGCAGTACTGCACGACAAGCAGCAGTACGGCGAAGGCATCGCCACCGAGGTGAAGAAGACCGTGGAAGACGCCGGCATCAAGGTTGCCGTCTTCGAAGGCCTGAACGCCGGCGACAAGGACTTCAACGCGCTGATCAGCAAGCTGAAGAAAGCCGGCGTGCAGTTCGTCTACTTCGGCGGCTACCACCCGGAAATGGGCCTGCTGCTGCGCCAGGCCAAGCAGGCCGGGCTGGACGCGCGCTTCATGGGCCCGGAAGGGGTCGGCAACAGCGAAATCACCGCGATCGCCGGCGACGCCTCGGAAGGCATGCTGGCGACCCTACCGCGCGCTTTCGAACAGGATCCGAAGAACAAGGCCCTGATCGACGCCTTCAAGGCGAAGAACCAGGATCCGAGTGGCATCTTCGTCCTGCCCGCCTACTCCGCGGTCACCGTGATCGCCAAGGGCATCGAGAAAGCCGGCGAGGCCGATCCGGAGAAGGTCGCCGCGGCCCTGCGCGCCAACACCTTCGAGACTCCCACCGGGAACCTCGGGTTCGACGAGAAGGGCGACCTGAAGAACTTCGACTTCACCGTCTACGAGTGGCACAAGGACGCCACCCGGACCGAGGTCAAGTAAGCATCGTTGCAGTACGGAGCCCACGTCACCCACCGTGGGCTTTGTTTTAGTACCCGCATGATTCCGCGAGCGGCGGCCCGGCAAGGGCAGGCGAAGACCGGCAGCGTTCACTCCTGGTGGACGGAAGCGCGGCTTTCCCCTGCCTCCCGCCGGCCCGCCGCGCGCCGGATCGTGACGGGTCTCAGCAGCGTTCCGGCCCCACACCCGCGAGCCGAACGTCTACCTGCCGTACAACGGCGGGCGTTTAGCGAGAGAGTCCCATGCCCGAGATTTATCATTACCTACAACAATTGGTTAACGGCCTGACCGTCGGCAGCACCTATGCGCTGATCGCGATCGGCTACACCATGGTCTACGGCATCATCGGCATGATCAACTTCGCCCACGGCGAGGTGTACATGATCGGCTCGTACATCGCCTTCATCGCCATCACCCTGCTGGCGATGATGGGGCTGGACAGCGTTCCGCTGATGATGCTCGCCGCGTTCGCCGCCAGCATCATCGTCACCAGTGCCTTCGGCTACAGCATCGAGCGGGTCGCCTACCGCCCGTTGCGCGGCGGCAACCGCCTGATCCCGCTGATCTCCGCGATCGGCATGTCGATCTTCCTGCAGAACGCCGTGATGCTCTCGCAGGACTCCAAGGAAAAGGCCATCCCGACCCTGCTGCCCGGCAACTTCGTGTTCGGCGAAAGCAGCATGAACGGCGTGGTGATCTCCTATATGCAGATCCTGATCTTCGTCGTCACCTTCCTGGTGATGTTCGGCCTCACCCTGTTCATCTCCCGCTCCCGCCTGGGCCGCGCCTGCCGCGCCTGCGCCGAGGACCTGAAGATGACCAACCTGCTGGGTATCAACAGCAACAACATCATCGCCCTCACCTTCGTCATCGGCGCTGCCCTGGCCGCCGTCGCCGCGGTGCTGCTGGGCATGCAGTACGGCGTGATCAACCCCGGAATCGGCTTCCTCGCCGGGATCAAGGCGTTCACCGCCGCGGTGCTCGGCGGCATCGGCAGCATCCCCGGGGCCATGCTCGGCGGCCTGCTGCTGGGCGTCGCCGAAGCCTTCGGCGCCGACGTGTTCGGCGACCAGTACAAGGACGTGGTGGCCTTCGGCCTGCTGATCCTGGTGCTGCTGTTCCGACCTACCGGCATCCTCGGTCGTCCGGAGGTGGAAAAAGTATGAGCCAGTCCCTCAAGCGCGCGCTGTTCAGCGCCCTCCTCGTGATCCTGGTGTCCTATCCGATCCTCGGCCTGAAGCTGCGCACCGTCGGCATCAAGCTCGAGGTCCTCGGCGCCGATGCGCAGACCCTCTGGACCATCGCCGCGGCCGCCCTGGCCATGTTCGTCTGGCAGCTGTTCCGCGACCGCATCCCGCTCAAGCTGGGTCGCGGCGTCGGCTACAAGGTCAACGGCAGCGGCCTGAAGAACTTCCTCAGCCTGCCGTCGACCCAGCGCTGGGCGGTACTCGCCCTGGTCGTGGTGGCTTTCGTCTGGCCGTTCTTCGCCTCGCGCGGGGCGGTGGACATCGCCACCCTGATCCTGATCTACGTGATGCTCGGCATCGGCCTGAACATCGTGGTCGGCCTGGCCGGCCTGCTCGACCTCGGCTACGTCGGCTTCTACGCGGTGGGTGCCTACACCTACGCGCTGCTCGCCGAGTACGCCGGGTTCGGCTTCTGGACCGCCCTGCCGATCGCCGGGATGATGGCCGCGCTGTTCGGTTTCCTCCTCGGTTTCCCGGTGCTGCGCCTGCGCGGCGACTACCTGGCGATCGTGACCCTCGGCTTCGGCGAGATCATCCGCATCCTGCTGCGCAACATGACCGAGATCACCGGCGGCCCCAACGGCATCGGCTCGATCCCCAAGCCGACCCTGTTCGGCCTGACCTTCGAACGCCGCGCGCCGGAAGGCATGCAGACCTTCCACGAGTTCTTCGGCATCGCCTACAACACCAACTACAAGGTCATCCTGCTCTACGTGGTGGCCCTGCTGCTGGTGCTGCTGGCCCTGTTCGTGATCAACCGGCTGATGCGCATGCCGATCGGTCGCGCCTGGGAAGCGCTGCGCGAGGACGAAGTGGCCTGCCGCGCTCTCGGTCTCAACCCGACCATCGTCAAGCTCTCCGCCTTCACCATCGGCGCCAGCTTCGCCGGTTTCGCCGGCAGCTTCTTCGCCGCCCGCCAGGGCCTGGTGACGCCTGAGTCCTTCACCTTCATCGAGTCGGCGATGATCCTTGCGATCGTCGTGCTCGGCGGCATGGGTTCGCAGCTCGGCGTGATCCTCGCCGCGGTGGTGATGGTGCTGCTCCAGGAAATGCGCGGGTTCAACGAATACCGCATGCTGATCTTCGGCCTGACCATGATCGTGATGATGATCTGGCGTCCCCAGGGACTGCTGCCGATGCAACGCCCGCACCTGGAGCTGAAGCCATGAGCCGACCGATTCTCGAAGTGAGCGGCCTGACCATGCGCTTCGGCGGCCTGCTGGCCGTCAACGGCGTCAACCTGAAGGTCGAGGAAAAGCAGGTGGTCTCGATGATCGGCCCGAACGGCGCCGGCAAGACCACCGTGTTCAACTGCCTGACCGGCTTCTACCAGCCCACCGGCGGCCTGATCCGCCTCGACGGCGAGGAGATCCAGGGCCTGCCCGGCCACAAGATCGCTCGCAAGGGCGTGGTGCGGACCTTCCAGAACGTCCGCCTGTTCAAGGAAATGACCGCGGTGGAGAACCTGCTGGTCGCCCAGCACCGCCACCTCAACACCAACTTCCTCGCCGGCCTGTTCAAGACCCCGGCATTCCGCCGCAGCGAGCGCGAGGCCATGGAGTACGCCGCGCACTGGCTGGAGGAAGTCAACCTTACCGAGTTCGCCAACCGCAGCGCCGGCACCCTCGCCTACGGCCAGCAGCGACGCCTGGAGATCGCCCGCTGCATGATGACCCGCCCGCGGATCCTCATGCTCGACGAGCCGGCCGCCGGCCTCAACCCGAAGGAGACCGACGACCTCAAGGCGCTGATCGCCAAGCTGCGCAGCGAGCACAACGTGACGGTATTGCTGATCGAGCACGACATGAAGCTGGTGATGAGCATTTCCGACCATATCGTGGTGATCAACCAGGGCGCCCCCCTGGCCGACGGGACGCCGGAGCAGATCCGCGACAACCCGGACGTGATCAAGGCTTATCTGGGGGAAGCGTGAGCATGCTGAGTTTCGACAAGGTTTCCACCTACTACGGCAAGATCCAGGCGCTGCACGACGTCAGCGTGGAAGTGAAGAAGGGCGAGATCGTCACCCTGATCGGCGCCAACGGCGCCGGCAAGTCGACCCTGCTGATGACGCTCTGCGGCTCGCCGCAGGCGGCCAGCGGCAGCATCCGCTACGAAGGCGAGGAACTGGTCGGCCTGCCCTCCTCCACCATCATGCGCAAGAGCATCGCGGTGGTCCCGGAAGGCCGCCGGGTCTTCTCCCGCCTGACGGTGGAAGAAAACCTGGCGATGGGCGGCTTCTTCACCGACAAGGACGACTACCAGGTGCAGATGGACAAGGTGCTGGAACTCTTCCCGCGCCTGAAGGAACGCTACGAACAGCGCGCCGGGACCATGTCCGGCGGCGAACAGCAGATGCTCGCCATCGGCCGCGCGCTGATGAGCAAGCCAAAGCTGTTGCTGCTGGACGAACCTTCGCTCGGCCTGGCGCCGATCATCATCCAGCAGATCTTCGAGATCATCGAGCAGCTGCGTCGCGAAGGCGTCACCGTGTTCCTCGTCGAGCAGAACGCCAACCAGGCGTTGAAGCTCGCCGATCGCGCCTACGTGCTGGAGAACGGCCGGATCGTCATGCACGACACCGGCGCCGCCCTGCTGACCAACCCGAAGGTGCGCGACGCCTACCTCGGCGGCTGAGCACCGTCCCGCCGGAGACTTCAGCGCCTACGAAAACGGCCCTCACGGGCCGTTTTTTTATGCCGAGGCGTACCGGCTACAGGCCGTAGCGCTCGATAGCGTCCAGGTGCGGCTGGGTGTCGACCTCCGCCGCTTCCGCCAGGCGCAGCCAGCACATGCGGTGCGGCCATTGCCCGGTGGCCTCCTGCAACGCCTGGTGCAGGTCGCGCGGCGCCTGCTGCGCGGGTGTCGCGACGGTGAAGTAGATCGCCCGCAGTTCCTCGCCGCTGCTGGCATCGGTGACCTGGTAGTCGCGGTTGCTGTGCACCCAGACCTTCCAGCCGCGCGCGTCGAGCGTTTCGCGGAAGGCGTCGAAGGCCTCGTCGCCCGGATAGACGCCGTCCACCAGCCAGCTCGGCGAGTAACCACCGCTCTCGAGGACGTGCACCACCGCATAGGTGGGAACGAAACGCTTGCGCTCCTCCTCGTCTTCCGGAGCCGGATAGATCAGGCCGGCGTCGAACACCACCCAGTCACCGACCCGCTGGCTGCGATTGCCCGGCGCGTTCTCGAGGACCCGCGCGGTCACCGGGCCGGTGCGCCGGGCGTAGTAGTCGAGCGCTTCGCCATCCTCGATGTAACGGACGATCACCCAGCCCCAGTCTTCCTCGATCGGTCCGTCGCCGGCGGCGAACTCCATGCCCATGCCGGCAGCGACCTCGCGCAGCATCGTCCAGTCGCGCGCGGCGCTGGCGGCGGTCATCTGGTCCCACTGCACCGACTGCGGCTCCTCCAGCTTGCCGGCCAGACGCTGGTAGGCCAGCGCCGCCTCGGCGAAGCGATCCTGCTCCATCAGCGCCTTACCCAGCAGGCTGTGGGCTCCCAGCGAGCCGGGAGAAATCTCCAGCACCGATTGGCAGGCGCGCTCCAGCTCCGGCCAGTCGTTGAGTTTCTCGGCCAGCTTGACTTCGCTCCACAGCGCGATCAGCGGCACGCTGTCGGCGTAGAGCCGGCCGAGGCGCTTGACCTGGTCGTACTCGCCGCGCGCCAGCAAGGCATTGAGCAGGTAGTAGGCCAGTTGCTGCTCCTCGTCGGTGTGGCGCTCGACGTACTCCCAGAGCAGGTCGATGGCCTCGTCGTCGGCGGAGCAGGCCTGTAGCGCCGAGGCGGCCACTTCGCGCAAGGCGGTGTCGTCGGGCCGCTCGGCCAGCGCCTGGAGCAGCCACTGCACTTCTTTCTCCGGGTTGCGCGGCGCGTCTTCGCTGCCCTGCGCAGCCAGCCAGTCGAGCAACTCCGCAGCCGGCACCGGCAGCTCCTGCTGCTGCGGCGCGGCATCGATCTCCTCCCTCAACCCGGCGAGCAACTGGCTGGCGCCCCGATCGCGCTGCAACTGTTGAGCATGCTGTTCGGCCAGCGCCAGGTGGCGCCTGGCGCTCCATACCGAACCGCGTTGCAACGCGAGGCGGATGGCCTGGCTGGCGACGTCGATGACCACCCGGTGTGCGCCCTTCTGCGAATAGTGTTCGAGCATCTGCTGCAAGCGCCCGCCGAGGTCCCAGGTGTTGCGCTCCGGGGTCCGTTGCAGCAGCAGGTAGACCGCGCGCAGCCAGATCGTACGGTAGCGCGGGGCAATCTCGGAGAACGGCAGCAGCGCCTCCAGGGCCTCCTCGTCGCGCCCCAGCAACGCCAGGCCGTGGGCCTTGTACAGACGCCGCGGCTGGCTGATGTTGTTCCACTCCGCGCCCTCGACCTTCTCCTCCATCTCGCCGATCAGGGCCAGCGCCTGTTCCGCGCGCCCCAGGTTCAGCAGGATCGCCACGCGCATCTCCAGGAGGCTGTCGAATACCTCCTCGCCGGCGGCGAGGATCTTCTTCTCCTGTTCGGCCAGGAAGGCCAGGGCATCTTCGCCGCGCCCGTCGTCGAGCAGCGCCTCGGCCTTCTCGTTGCTCAGACAGTGGAAGCAGGCCCAGGTCGGGTCGATCCGCGCCAGGGTCTCGTCGCACACCTCAATGCGCTCCTCCACCCAGCCCGGGCCGTCGACGTTGGCGTAGCACGACGCCAGGTCCTGGGTCACGCAGACCGACTGCGGGCAGGCCTGGGTGTCGTCGCGGTTGGCCAGTTCGAACAGGGAAACGGCGTCGGCCAGGGCGGTCTCGCCCTCCAGTTGGTTGCCGACCCGGTTACGCATCTCCCAGTGGCGGACGAAGATTTCCAGCCACGGGTTGTTCAACGTCCGGCTCAGCGCCTTGACCTCCGGCAACAGCGCCTCGGCGCGCTCCACCTCGAGGTCGCAGACGTACGCGGTGAGTTCGTCGATCAGCCGCGCACTCTGCTCCTGGCCGGCCTCACGCAGGTCGGCGCGGAGCTTCTCCACCCAGTTCCAGATATCCATATGCTTCAGTCTCCATCAGGCGTGTTGCGAATTTTCTTATTGCCCCAGCAGGCGCTTCACCGAATCGGCGAGTCCGGCCAGGGCCTGGTTCAGCGAGGTCGCGGGCTGGCCGCGTCCCTGTCCGGCGATGATCACTTTGAACGAGCGCAGCAGCAACGCCGCATGGGCCGCTTCGTCGCGTTCCTCGCCGACGGCCGCGAGCAGCGCCTGCACCGCCGGATTGTCGAGGTTGACGTAGAGCCGGCTCGGCTGGCGATTGTCGAGCTTGCGGGTGAACTGCCGGGCCAGGCGCAACGCCGCGGTGGAAATACGCTTGTCGGCCTCGTCGTCCTCCAGTCGCCGCTTGAGTTCGGCGTCGCGGTCGGGCACCACCACAAGCGGCAATTCCTCGGGGCTGAAGCGGGCGATCACCAGTTGCTCCTCGGCGCCGCCCAGGTGTTCGGCCAGCCAGCCGGTCTCGCGCTCGGGCAGTCGGTCGAGGCGGAACAACTGGCGGTTGCCCTGCTCGGTGCCCAGCTCCACCAGGCGCATCCCCTTGGCCTGCGCCCAGCGACGGAGGAAGGGTACCACCGCATAGCGATTGCCATGGGCCACCGGTACGCCCATGGCACGGAACAGCATTTCCTCGAAGCCGCTGTCGTTGTCCAGCAGCACATGCACCGCTCCGCGCGAAAGGAGTTCGGAAGCCGGGAGGTCGCCCTGGGAGGTGGGTACGCGCAGGCTGTCCATCATCAGCGCGAACAGACGCTCGTCGCACAACGCCGCTCCCAGCAGGGCCTCGTTGTGCCGCAGCAGGACCCGCCGCCAGGCCTCCGGCTGCTGCCGCGCCACCTCGCCGAGCCCGGCGATCAGCGCCTCGGCCAGCGCATGCTGGATCGCCGCGTAATGGTCGTCACGCTGCAGGTCCTCGCGGCTGGCGGTGGGCGTCAGGCGGTTCGACTCGATCACCCCGCCGACGAACCCGGCCCAGGACGGCAGCAGGTCGCGGGCGTCATCGTCGAGCAGCATGCCGCGAAGGAATACCGAGAGATTGCGGTTGTCGCTGGTGCCATAGGTGCCGCCGTCCTGGATCCACAGCAGACCCTGCACGTCGACCCGCTCGTCCGGGCGCACCGGCAGGCAGCAGATCGGTTCGAAGTCATGTTCGAAACGCGCGGCGAACTCCAGGTCGCGGCGCTGCCGTTGCAGCGGGTGCAGCGCGGCGTCGGCGGCCAGCCGCCACGGCGGCGGCTCCGGGTTGATCGGCTGGGCGTCGCCGCCGACGTGGATCGGCTCGCGCAACAGCACGCAGTAGCGTTCAAGGATCTCGCGCAGGCGCGCGGCCTGGGTCAGCGCACTGTATTCGTCCTGCAGTTCGAGGGTGATCTCGGTGCCTACCGGGCGCGCCGGCATCGGCGTCACGCTGTATTGCTCGGCGTTGCTGGAGACGTAGCAGAAGCCCAGCTCCGGCTGCTGGTAAGACGTGGTCCGCACGCTGACCCGGCGGGCCAGGACGAAAGCGGAGAGGAAGCCCAGGCCGAACATGCCGATCAGCCCGCTGTCCTCGTGGCCGGACTGGCGCAGTCCGCGGGTGTAGCCGACGCCGACGGTGGCCAGGTAGGCGTGGATTTCGTGTTCGGTGAGGCCGGCGCCGGTGTCGACGATGCGCACGGTGTTGCTGGCGCTGTCGCCGATCACCTCGATTCGCGACGGCCCTTGCCAGTCGGGCTGCTCCAGGCGGCGACGGAGGATCGAGTCGTGGGCGTTCTGCACCAGCTCGCGCAACGCCACGGTGGGCGTGGAATAGAGGTGCTTGCTGAGCACCGACATCACGCCGTTGAGGTCGACTCCAGCGCGACGGATCTGGGGAGTGTTCGATTGCGGAAAGCTGCTTTGCATGTCCCTATCCAAGCGTTCGATGAATGGCGTCCGCTCGCGCGCGAGCGGTCCGGTGCGGGATTCTGCCACGTTCCGTCACGTTCCTTGTGCAACGGCGTGCCCGCGATGAGCTTCAGGCCGCATGGAAGCGGCCCGGAGTGCAATAGAGCCGCGTCGCGGCGAAATGTTCAACCCTCCAGGCCGATCAATTGTCGCCGGCTGCGCTCGAACCAGTCGAGCAGGTAATCGGCGAGCACCTGGGTGCGCCGCGGCAGGCCGCCCTGGAACGGATGGACGAGGAACATCGGCGTGCTGCGCGTCTGGTAGTCGCGCAGCAACCAGGCCAGGCGGCCGTCGCCCAGTTCGTCGTGGACCATGTATGACGGCAGCCGGGCGATGCCGGTGCCGGCCAGCGCGGCCTTCTTCAACAGGCTGTAGTGGTTGCTGGCGAGAAAGCCGGAAACCCGTACCCGCTCCAGCCGATGGCGGCGGTGATAGAGCCACTCCTCATGGCCGCTGTAGTGCGAGTTCAGCAGGCACTCGCGCTCGGCCAGCTCGGCCGGGCGTTGCGGCTCGCCATGTCGCGCCAGGTAGGCGGGACTGGCGCAGGTGATTTCCTGCAGGACGAACAGCGGCCGCGCCACCAGCCGGGCGTCCTGCTCGACCCCAGAGCGGATCGCCAGGTCGAAGCCCTCGCCAACCAGGTCGCGCAGGCCGTTGTACAGGTCCAGCTCGACGCGCAGCAGCGGATGGCGCTCCTGGAAGTCCTCCAGCAGCGCGTCGAACAGGGTCTCGCCCAGCGAGACCGGGAGGGTCACCCGCACCCGTCCTTCCGCTCGCTCCTGCAAGCGCGCCACCGCCTGCCGCGCGCGCTCGGCCTGCACCAGCAACGCCTGCGCCTCGGGCAGCAGCGCGGCGCCGGCGGCGGTCAGCGAAAGACGGCGGGTGGTACGGTGCAAGAGGGTCACGCCGAGCTTCTGCTCGAGGACGCCAATGCGCTTCGACAGTTGGCCCTTGCTGCAACCGAGGCGCTCGGCGGCGCGGGTGAAACTGCCCAGGTCGTGGAGTACGGCGAAGGCGGCGAGATCGTCCAGGTCCTTCACGATTGTTTCCCTATGAAAACGGTAGGTTGTCGATTGACAGGATTATCCACAGCAAAGGCGACTCTACACTGGAAACCACTCACCTTCACGCAACGAGAGGCCTGTATGAAAATCATCCTGATCGGCGCCAGCGGCACCCTTGGCAAGGGCATCGACAAAGAACTCGGCGAGCGCCACGAGATCGTCCGGGTAGGCCACAGCAGCGGCGATTTCCAGGTCGACATCAGCGACGCGGACTCCATTCGCGCCCTGTTCGAGAAGACCGGTCGCTTCGACGCGCTGGTCGCCGCGGTCGGCAAGGTGCACTTCGGCGCCCTGGAGGAAATGGGCGAGGCGCAATACCAGCTCGGCCTGCGCGACAAGCTGATGGGCCAGGTCAACCTGGTACTGCTCGGCCGCGAGTACGCCAACGACGGGGGCTCCTTCACCCTCACCAGCGGCGTGCTCGCCGAGCAGCCGATCCGCTTCGGCAGTTCGGCGAGCATGGTCAACTG
Source organism: Pseudomonas sp. CP-1 (assembly GCF_021213715.1). NCBI lineage: Bacteria > Pseudomonadati > Pseudomonadota > Gammaproteobacteria > Pseudomonadales > Pseudomonadaceae > Pseudomonas > Pseudomonas sp. CP-1. The sequence goes on along the minus strand of NZ_JAJQKY010000001.1, from coordinate 420,002 downwards.
CGCCGTCGAGGGCTTCGTCCGCGGCGCAGCCCTGGAGTTGCCGCGCGGCCTGCGCATCAACGCCGTCAGCCCGACCGTGGTCAGCGAGGCGCTGCCCGGCTACGCGCCCTACTTCCGTGGCTTCAAGCCGGTTCCGGCGGCGGACGCCGCGCTGGGCTACGCACGCAGCGTGGAAGGCGCGCAGACCGGCCAGGTGTACCGCATCTGGTAAGCGATATTTCTCAGGAGAGGCGGTCGGCGTAGCAGGTCGGCGAACTGCCCGGCTGCTGGCGGTCCAGCTCTTCCTCGAGGAACTCGGCCAGCACCACGGCATTGTTGTGCTGCTGGTCGTGGGCGCCGTAGAGCAGCGTCAGGGTGCCCTCGCGAGCGCAGTCGAGCAGGCCCCACCAATGTTCCGGGTGCGCCTGCAACTCGGCGCGGTAGTGTTCACGGAAGCTGTCGAAGAGTGCCGGATCGTGGCAGAACTGCTTGCGCACCTCGTTGGAGGGCGCGACCTCCTTCAGCCAGTCGTCCATGGCCAGGGCTTCCTTGCGGATGCCGCGCGGCCACAGCCGGTCCACCAGTACGCGCCGGCCATCGGCGGGCGACGCCGGTTCGTATACACGCTTGCATTGGATCATCGATCGACTCCCTGGTTGCGATGAAGTCCGATCCGGACTTGAGCTAGGCCCGGACGCTCGGTAACGTGGGCGCATTTTCGATGGAGTCTTCCCTATGCGCCCTGCCCGTCTGCTGGTCTACAGCCTGCTCCCCTTGTTCACCGCCTGCCAGGTGTGGAAGCCCGAATCGCCGAGCACCAGTGTAGACACCCGCTTCCAGGGCGAACTGGTGAAGATCAACGGCGCGCTGCAATTCCGCCCCTGCACCGAGAAGCGCCTGTTCAGCATCGAGGACGTGGCCAATACCGGCCTGCGCCGCGAAGCCGACAGCCTGTTCGACGACGGCGCCCAGGGCCTGTTCGTCGACCTGCGCGGCACCATGGGACCGGCCAAGGTCCGCGGTACCGACGGCAAGCTGGAGGTCAGCCGACTGTACCGCGTGCAGAACGAGGGCCCCGGCTGCGACGACCCGAACTTCAAGCTGCTGACCTTCGCCGCCAACGGCAACGAACCCTTCTGGAGCGCCAGGGTGAACAACCAGGGCCTGCGCCTGGACCGCCCGGAACACGAGACCCTGGCCTTGCCTTACGTCGCCGAGGAACTGCCGAACGGCAGCACCAGCTATTCCAGCGAGGCGAACGGCAAGAAGGTCGAATTGTGGATCGCCCCGTCGTCCTGCACCGACAGCATGAGCGGCGCCTTCAGCAGCTACTCCGCCGAACTGCGCATCGATGGCGAGACGCTGCGCGGCTGCGCCTATCCGGGCGCACTGGGCAAGTGAAGCGAGGGGCCGCGCAGCGGCGGCCCTTCCCTACAAGAGCAGTCCGGCCTGCTCCAGGCGCCGCCGCAGCGCCGTCAGGCCGCCCTCGTACTCCCAGTAGGCGACGCGCCCGTGGGAGGCGCTGACCAGCAGGTATTTCTCGCTGATCGACTGGATCCGTTCGATGCGCAGCAGTTTCTCGACGAAGCGTTCCTCGCCGATCTGCTCGACGATTTCCCGGTTGTCCGCGTCGTAGCCGTGGACCATGAAGGCGGCGCGCACCTTGAGGCGGATGAAACTCATCGCACGGCTCTGCGCTGGAGGGAAAGATTGCGATGGCACACTGTCGAGCGCCCCGAGCCGTTCGGTCGCCGCGCCGGATCGGCGTAGGTTTCCAGCTCGACGAAGCCGGCCTTGCGCATCATTCCCGCCGACGCCAGGTTCTCTTCGTGACGATCGATATAGACGTCCTCGATGCCTTCGTCGGCCAGTTGGGCCAGCACCGCCTCCAGCAACGCGCTGCCGAGCCCCTGGCCGGCCGCCGCCGGATGCACTACCGCCTCGCAGATGTAGGCCCGCGGCGCATCGGCACGCTGCGGCTGGTAATGGGCGAAATCCTCGGTGCGACGGAAGCTGGCGAACCCCAGCAGCCGATCGTCGCGCTCGGCCAGGACGGCACGTACCTCGCCGTCGGCGATGGCTCGCAGATGCGCACGCACCCCCTCCTCCGGCAAATGGTTCCAGGGATTCGGCCCGTGGCGCAGCAACAGGTCGGTCATGGCCTCGATATCGCCGGTTTCGGCAGCTCGCAAACGGTGCATATCCACTCCTTCAAAGTCCAGCCACCAGCAGCCCGTCGGGCAACGCCACGCCGCGCTCGATGCAGGCAGCCAGCGCCTCGACCAGGGGTTCCAGCGCATAGCCCTGCCTGGCCAGCCAGACCGGATCGTAATAGGTGGTCGCATAGCGTTCGCCGCCGTCGCAGAGAATCGCCACCAGCGAACCCTTCTCGCCGGCCGCGACCATTTGCCGTGCGGCCACCAGGGCGCCGATCAGGTTGGTTCCGCTGGAGCCGCCGACCCGCCGCCCCAGGCGTCGGGCCAGGTAATGCATGGCCGCCAGCGACCAGGCGTCCGGCACCTTGACCATCGCGTCGATCACTTCCGGCAGGAAGGACGCCTCGACCCGCGGCCGGCCGATGCCCTCGATCCGCGAACCGCAATCCAGGGTCAGGCCACGGTCGCCGCTGACATAGGCGTCGAAGAACACCGAACGCTCGGCGTCGGCGCAGAGTACCCGGGTGCAGTGCTGGCGATAGCGCACGTAGCGGCCGAGGGTCGCCAGGGTGCCGCCGGTACCGGGGCTGGAGATCAGCCAGGTCGGGGTCGGGTACGGCTCGTGGCGCATCTGCTGGAAGATCGATTCGGCGATGTTGTTGTTCGCCCGCCAGTCGGTGGCGCGCTCGGCATAGGTGAACTGGTCCATGAAATGGCCACCGCTCTCCCGCGCCAGGCGTTCGGACTCGGCGTAGATCTGGGTGGGGTCCTCCACCAGGTGGCTCTGGCCGCCGTAGAAGGCGATCTGGGCGATCTTTTCCTTCGAGGTGCTGGCCGGCATCACGGCGATGAAGGGCAGGCCCAGCAGGCGTGCGAAATAGGCTTCGGAAATCGCCGTGGAACCGCTCGATGCCTCGATCACCGGCGCGGCCGGCCTGAGCCAGCCGTTGCACAGCGCATAGAGGAACAGCGAGCGCGCCAGGCGATGCTTGAGGCTGCCGGTGGGGTGGCTGGACTCGTCCTTGAAGTACAGTTCGACGCCAGGCAGGCCGGGAGTCTCCAGGGGGATCAAATGGGTATCGGCGCTGCGCTGGAAATCCGCTTCGATGATGCGGATCGCCTCGCGGGCCCATTGGCGGTGGTCGACGGTCATGGAAACTCCTTCAGTTCAGGACGCCGGCCGGAGGCGGCGGCGGAGCGCTGCGCCACTGGCTGATGGCGACGCCGATGAAGACCAGGCCGGCAGCGAGCATCTGCGGGCCGTTGAGGGTTTCGCCGAGGAACAGCGCGGCGAATACCAGGGTGAAGACCGGGATCAGGTTGATGAAGCCCGAGGCCTGGCTGGCCGGCAGTCGACCGACGCCGAAGTTGTACAGGCCGTAGGCGCCCACCGTGACCACCACGCCGAGATACACCACCGCCTGGATCCCCAGCGCGCTGGGCTGGCTCGGCAGGTCGGCGCTGGCCAGCGCCAGCGGCAGGAAGAACAACGTGCCGACGAAGGCCTGCATGGCGGTCAGGGCGAATGCCGAGTAGCGCGCCGACAGGTGCTTCAGCAACAGGGTATAGCCGGTGGCGCAGATCATCGCGAGAAGTTCGAAGAAGTTGCCCAGCAGCGGCTGCGGCGCGTGCAGGTCGGGCTCGCCGGCGAGGCTCAGCCAGATCGAACCGAGCACCGCCAGGCCGAAGCCGATCCAGGTCATCCGACCGATCCGTTCGTGCAGCAGCAACCAGGCCCCCACCGCCACCAGCAACGGCAGCAGCGCGGTGATCATCCCGGCCTGGGCCGCGCTGGTGTATTGCAGGGCGAAGGATTCGCAGAGGAAGTACAGGCAGGGTTCGCAGACGGCCAGGCCGAGCAGGTACTTCCAGTCGCCCGAGCGGTAGTCGATGCGTCCCCGCCAGCGCCAGGCGACGAGGAACACCAGGCTGCCGAGGGCCATGCGACCGAAGATCACCCAGAGCGGCGGCAGTTCGCGGAAAGCGACCTTCAGCACCACGTACGAACTGCCCCACAGCGCCATCGCCAGGATCAGGCAGGCCAGGGCGAACCAGCGCGTCCGAGTCAAGGGAATCTCCACCACGGGCGCCGTCGCGGCGCCGGAAAAAGGACTCCCAGTATAGGCAGCCGACTAGCCGCGCCGACAGGCACAGAAAGCGGGCAAAACTGTTGCGCCGTGCCTCACTGCTCCCAGGGCTTGCCGCGAGTCTTCTTCTCCAGCGGCAACTGCTGCAGCACCGCGGCCTTGGCCAGCATGTAGGCGCTGACCGGAGCGCTGATGAAGAGGAACAGGCTGATCAGCAGCTCATGCAGGCTGATGCCCGCCTGGCGGTTGGAGAAATAGATCAGCGAGGCGACGATCACCCCGCCGACCCCGAGGGTGGTGGCCTTGGTCGGCCCGTGCAGGCGCATGAAGAAGTCCGGCAGGCGGTACAGGCCGATCGCGCCGATCAGGACGAAGGCGCTGCCCAGCAGGAGGAACGCCGAGACGAGGATTTCCACCCACAGGCTCAGGGGTTCGCCAGTCATTCGATGATGTCTCCGCGCAGCATGTATTTGGCCACCGCCACCGTACCGACGAAACCGAGCACCGCGATCAGCAGCGCCGCCTCGAAGAACAGGTCGCTGTCGCGCCAGATGCCGTACAGCACCAGCAGGGCGATGGCGTTCACGTAGAGGGTGTCCAGCGCCAGCGCCCGGTCCGGCAGGCACGGCCCCTTGACCAGGCGCGCCAGGGTCAGCAACAGGGCCAGGCCGAGCAGCGCCAGGCACAGCGGGATCACGTAAGCGAGCATGGGAAGATCTCCTTCAGCGGCGCTTCGTAGCGTTGCTTGATCTCGGCGATCAGCGCCGCCTTGTCCGGCACGTCGAGGCCGTGCACCAGCAGGGTCTTGCGGTCGTCGCTGAGGTCCGACGACACCGACCCCGGGGTCAGCGAGACGATGCTCACCAGCACGCTGATGGCGAGGTCGTTCTCCAGCTCGATCGGCACCTCGACGAAGGCCGGACGCAAGCGCTGGATCGGTCCGAGGGTCAGGCGGGCGACCTGGATGTTGGCGACGAGGATGTCCCACATCACCAGCGCCAGCAGCTTCAGCAGCAACAACGGATGCCACTCCTGGCTGCGCCCGACCAGCAGGCGGTTGGTCAGCAGCGGAATGCACACGCCGAGGAAGGCGCCGAGCAGCCAGTGGCCGATGGCGAAGGAATCCACCAGCAGCAACCAGACCAGCAACAGCAGGACACTAAGCACGGGATGAGGCAATACGCGAAGAAGCGGACGCGGCAACGAACGGCTGATCATGCGGCACCTCCGCGGGTGATGATCTGGCGATACAGGTCGAGGTCGTGCAACTGCGCCGCGGTGGCCTGGACGTAGGCCAGCAGCGGCTTCGCGGCGAACACCAGCAACGGGCCGGCGGAGAGCAACAGGATGCAGGCGAACAAGCGGCCGTGGTCCAGTTCGGCGCTACCGAGCACGGTATGCCCGGTGCGCCAGAACAGCGTGCTGCCGGCCCGGCTCAACGCCACCAGCGCCACCAGGCCGCTGCCCAGTACCACGCTCCATAGGGCCAGCGCCTGGCTGCCGGGAGCGACCGACTGCAAAAGCATGACCTTGCCGAAGAACCCCGACAATGGCGGCAGACCGGCAACGGCGATGCCGCCGATGAAGAAAGCCCCGCCGAGCAACCGAGGATTCTGCAACGCCGGGCCCTGGACCAGGTCGCCGGCCTTGTCGCCGCGCTGGCGGGTGACCAGGTCGGCGAGCAGGAACAGGCCACCGGCGATCCAGGTACTGTGCAGCAGGTAGTACAGCGACGCCGCCAGCGCCCGCTCGCTGCCCAACGCCACGCCAGCCAGGAGGGTTCCGGCGGAGACCACCACCAGGTAGGCCAGCAGGCCTTGCAGGGTCCGCGCCGCCAAGGCACCGATCGCGCCCAGGCCGAGGGTCGCCAGGGCCAGCGGCCAGAGCCAGGCCTGCGCCAGGTTGGCCAGCTCGCCGGCGGCATCGCCGAAGACCAGCGTGTAGACCCGCAGGATCGAGTAGATGCCGACCTTGGTCATGATCGCGAACAGCGCCGCCACCGGCGCGCTGGCCGCGGCATAGGCGCGCGGCAGCCAGAAGTACAGCGGCAACAGCGCCGCCTTCAGGGCGAACACCACCAGCAACAAGAGCCCGGCTGCCGCCAGCAGCGGCGCGCGCTCGGCATCTGCCATGGCGATCTTCTGCGCCATGTCGGCCATGTTCAGGGTGCCGGTGAGGCCATACAGGGTACCCACGGCGATCAGGAAGAACGCCGAGCCGACCAGGTTTAGGATCACGTAGTGCAAGCCCGAGCGCACCCGCTCCGCGCCGCCGCCATGCAGGAGCAACGCGTAGGAGGCGATCAGGAGTATCTCGAAGAACACGAACAGGTTGAACAGGTCGCCGGTCAGGAAGGCGCCGTTGATACCGAGCAGCTGGAACTGGAACAATGCGTGGAAATGCTTGCCCAGGCGGTCGTCGCCACGCAGCGCGTAGATCAGCGCGGCGCTGCCGAGCACCGCGGTGGCCAGCAGCATCAGGGCGGCGAGACGATCGAGCATGAGCACGATGCCGAACGGCGCGGCCCAGTTGCCCAGGGCATAGACGCTCAGGTCGCCGCTGGCGGCCGTACGTATCAGCAGCAGGCTCAGGGGGATCAGTGCCAGCGCCGCGAGCAACGACAGGCCGCGCTGCCAGCGCTCGGCCAGCGGCAACAGCAGCAGGCTGCCGGCAAACAGGGGGAGCAGGATCGGCAGGATCAGCCAATGGCTCATGGGCGCGGCTCCTCCTCGTCCGGGCGTCCATCTACGTGGTCGCTGCCGAGGTCACCGAGGCCACGCAGGGCCAGGACCACGACGAAGGCGGTCATGGCGAAGCCGATGACGATGGCGGTCAGCACCAGCGCCTGCGGCAACGGATCACCATACTCCCCGGGAGTGCCGATCACCGCGACGCTGCCGCCGAGCCGGCCCATGGCGAACAGGAACAGGTTGACCGCGTAGGAGATCAGCGTGAGACCGAGCACCACCGGGAAAGTCCTCGCCCGCAGCAGCAGGTAGACGCCGCTGGCGGTGAGCAGGCCGAGGGTGATGGCGAACAGGGCTTCCATCAGAGCGCCTCCTCTTGTGCGACGGGTTCAGGCATCAGGCTGAGCTTGCCGAGGTAGGACAGGATCAGCAGCGCGGCACCGACCACGGTGAGGTACACGCCGAGGTCGAACAGCATCGCCGTGGCCAGCTCGATCTCGCCGATCAGCGGCAACTCGAAGTGGCCGAACGCGGAAGTCAGGAACGGATAGCCGAACAGCCAGCTGCCGAGCCCGGTGAGCCCGGCGATCAGCACTCCGGCGCCAGCCATGGCCGCATAGTTCAGCGGCAGGCGCTGCTCGACCCACTGCGAGCCGCTGGCGATGTACTGCAGCACCAGGGCGATGGCAGTCACCAGGCCGGCGATGAAACCTCCGCCCGGCAGGTTGTGGCCGCGCAGGAAGATGAACACCGAGATCAGCAACGCCAGCGGCAGCAGCACCCGCGACAGGGTTTCCAGGATCAGCGGGTGCTTGGCGTGGGCCCAGTTGCGCCCCTGCGGGTCGCAGGTCGGCTTGTGCAGGGCGAAACCGGAGAGCATCGCGTAGATACCGACACCGGCGATCGCCAGCACGCTGATCTCGCCGAGGGTATCGAAACCACGGAAGTCCACCAGGATGACGTTGACCACGTTGTAGCCGCCGCCCCCGGAGACGCTGTTCTCGACGAAGAATCCGGCGATGCTCTCGTAGGGCCGGGTCAGCACCGCGTAGGCCAGCAGCGCCACCAGCATGCCGACCCCGCCGGCCAGCGCCACGTCGCGCAGGCCGCGCAGGCTGGAGGACTCCGCCGGAGTGCGCGAGGGCAGGAAATACAGCGCCAGCATCAGCAGGACCATGGTCACCACTTCCACCGACAGTTGGGTCAGCGCCAGGTCCGGGGCCGAGAAGCGAGCGAAGGCCAGGGCCACCAGCAGGCCGGCGACGCTGAGGATCAATAGCGCGACCAGGCGCATGCGATGGAACAGCGCCGTGGCCAGGCCGCTGAAGGCCAGCACCAGCATGCCCAGGGCGGTGATACCGTCCAGCGGGGTCAGCCCGCGCGAGCCGGTCAGCCTCGCCAGCGGCGCCAGCTCGACCGCCACCACGACCAGCGCCGCGCCCAGCAGCCAGGCCAGGTAGCGCTGCAGCGACCCGTTCTCCAGCCAGGCGGTCAGGCGCGCGGCCAGGGCCACCACACGTTGCACCTGCTGCTCGAAGACCAGCTTGGCGTCCACCTCCGGCAACCCGGCGTACCAGTTGAACAGCGGCTTGCGCAGGACATAGACCAGCACACCGCCAACCAGCGCCACCACGCTCATCAGCAATGGCAGGTTGAAACCGTGCCAGATCGCCAGGCTGTATTCCGGCAGTTGCCCGCCAAGGCTGGCACTGGCGGCGGCGGCCAGCAGCGGCGCCACGGTGTAGGCCGGCAGCATGCCGACCAACAGGCAGAGGAACACCAGGATCTCCACCGGTACCTTCATGTAGCGCGGCGGCTCGTGGGGCGGGAACTTCGGCAACCGGGCCGGCTCGCCGTTGAAGAACACGTCGTGGATGAAACGCAGCGAATAGGCCACCGAGAACACACCGGCCAGGGTCGCCACCGCCGGCACCAGCCAGTTGAAGCTGCCCAGCAGGTTCTGGCTGAGGGTTTCGCCGAAGAACATCTCCTTGCTGAGGAAGCCGTTCAGCAGCGGCACCCCGGCCATCGCCAGGGAGGCGACGATGGCCAGCACCGCGGTATGCGGCAGGTACTTCCACATCCCGTTGATCAGGCGCATGTCGCGGCTGCCGGTCTCGTGGTCGATGATCCCGGCGGCCATGAACAGCGAGGCCTTGAAGGTCGCGTGGTTGATGATGTGGAACACCGCGGCGACGTTCGACAGCGGGGAGTCGAGGCCGAACAGCAGGGTGATCAGGCCCAGGTGGCTGATCGTCGAGTAGGCCAGCAGCCCCTTCAGGTCATGCTGGAACAGTGCCATGCCGGCGCCCAGCAACAGCGTTACCAGGCCGCTCAGGCTGACCAGGTAGAAGAACCACTCGGTGCCGGCCAGCGCCGGATACAGCCGGGCCAGCAGGAACACGCCGGCCTTGACCATGGTCGCCGAGTGCAGGTACGCGGAAACCGGGGTCGGCGCCGCCATCGCGTGGGGCAGCCAGAAATGGAAGGGGAACTGCGCCGACTTGGTGAACACGCCGAGCAGGATCAGGATCAGTACCAGCGGATACAGGGCGTGGGCGCGGATCAGCTCGCCAGCCGCGAGGACCTCGGTGAGTTCGAAGCTGCCGGCGATGTGGCCGAGCAGCAGCACCCCGGCCAGCAGCGCCAGGCCGCCCCCTCCGGTAACGGTCAGGGCCATCCTCGCACCCTTGCGGGCGTCGGAACGGCTGCCCCAGAAGCCGATGAGCAGGAACGAGGACAGGCTGGTCAGCTCCCAGAAGAGCATCATCAGCAAGAGATTTTCCGCGAGCACCACGCCGAGCATGGAGCCCATGAACAGCAGCAGGAAAGCGAAGAAACGCCCCATCGGCTCCTGTTCGGAGAGGTAGTAGCGGGCGTAGAGGATCACCAGTAGGCCGATGCCGAGGATCAGCAGGGCGAAGAGGAAACCGAGGCCGTCCAGGCGCAGGCTGAGGTTGATGCCGATTTCCGGCAGCCAGGAATAGCTGGCGGTCAGGGTCTGCCCGGCGAACACCGTGCCGCGCTGCCCGAGCAACAGGACCAGGCCGATCAGCGGCGCCACGCCGGCGGACGCCGCGCACAAGGTGCGGCCGCCACGCTCGGCGAGCAGGGGCAACAACGCCCCCATGAACGGCAGCGCGATGATCAGCGCCAGAATCATGGGCTACTCCTCTTCGGTGGCGGAGCCCCCGGCATGCCTGGCCGGCGGTGCTTCCCCGCGGTTGTCGGTGCGCGGCCGGATCGCCAGCAGCTCGAAGCCCCGCCCGCCACCGGCAGGCGCGGCGCAACGGAGCTGCGATTATCGCAATCTATCGAACGAACGTCATGGATTGAATTATTACAAAATTCAGGCGTTCCGACTGCCGGAAAGCCGAAAAAAACTCTGCAACGGCAACGACTTGAAGCTTAGCAAGACAACCCCGGCAATGGCTCGGCGACACAACGAAAACGGCCGGCGAAGTGCCGGCCGTGGGACAACGAGGGAAGAATCAGTGAGCGACGCGGCTGGTGCCGTTGACGGTCAGGATGCGCACGCGCTCGCCGACGCGGAAGATCTGGCCCTGGTCGACCTGCTGGACGTAGGCGCGGGTGCTGCCGTCGTCTTCGCGCACGGTGATCTCGACGCCCTGGGTGCGCGTCAGGCCTTCTTCGGTAGCCGCGCCCAGCAGACCGCCAGCGACCGCGCCGATGATGGCCGCGACGTAGCTACCCTTGCCGCCACCCACCGCGCTGCCGGCGACACCGCCGACGCCGGCACCGGCGATGGAACCGATCGGGGTCTTGGTGCCTTCGATCTTGACCGGGCGCAAGGCCTGGATGGTGCCCATGCGTACAGTCTGCACGGTACGGGCTTCCTCACGGCTGTAGGTATCGCCGGTGAGGCTGGATTGGCAGCCGCCAAGAGCCAGGGCCATGGCGGTGAAGGAAGCAACGATCAAGGCAGACTTGCGCATAACGGCATCTCCGAAAGGGATAACTGACGAATATTAGACTCTCCCGCAGCCGCTCCTGTCACCTGGCCGGCGCGAGATAATCGAATCGATTCAGCAATGGTACAGGTTCGTTCAGTTTCGACCGAACCCTCCCGCTTTCATCGGCGGGACCGATCGGCTAGGGTGAGCGCCCGCAGAAGGAACAGCCATGGACTATTTCATCATCGTCGTCACCACCGCCGCCGGCCTGTATTTCCACTGGTGGATCTACTGGCGCATCCGCCGCTGGATGGACCGCGACCTGGCGCTGTCATTCGCCGGCGACGACCCGCAAAAGCGTGACTATCTGTTACAGCGACTGGCCGAGGCCAAGGCCAGCAAGGTGAAGCGGCGCGACCTGCCAGCCTGGCTGGAGCGCGCCGCCGCCGACTACCCTTCCCGCGAAGCCTGAGCCAGGCGCCAGAGCCGGGCGATCTGCTCGGCGCGCGCCTCCAGTTCCGCCGCCGCTCCGGCACAGGCCTGCTCCAGGCTGATCGGTCCCGGCGCCAGGCTGAACGCCGCATCGATGCCGGCATCGTGCAGGCGCTGGTAGCCGTCGCCCAGGCTGCCGGCCAGGGCTACCACGGGAACGCCGGCCTGGCGCGCGATCCGCGCCACGCCCACCGGGGTCTTGCCGTGCAGGCTCTGCGCATCCAGGCGGCCCTCGCCGGTCAGCACCAGGTCGGCACCGACCAGCGCATCGGCCAGCCCGGCCAGCTCCGCCACCAGTTCGATGCCTGGGCGGAAACGCGCGCGGAGGAATGCCCTCGCGGCGAAACCCAGGCCGCCGGCGGCGCCGACGCCCGGCACCCGGCTGAAGTCCTCGCCCAGGGTCGCCGCGACCACCTTGGCGAAGTGCGCCAGGGCGGCATCCAGTTGCGCCACCTGTTCGACGCTGGCGCCCTTCTGCGGACCGAACACCGCCGACGCGCCGCGCGGCCCGCATAGCGGGTTGTCGACGTCTGCGGCGACTTCCACCGCGACATCCACCAGGCGCGGATCCAGCCCGCCCAGGTCGAGACTGTGCAGGCCAGCCAGCGCGGCGCCGCCGGGCGCCAGTTCCTCGCCGTCGGCAGCCAGGAAACGCACGCCGAGCGCGCTCAGCAGGCCGGCGCCGGCATCGTTGGTAGCGCTGCCGCCGAGGCCGAGGATGATCTTCCGCGCCCCGGCGTCCAGCGCCGCACGGATCAGCTCGCCAGTACCACGGCTGCTGCTGCGCGTGGCGTCGCGGCGGTCGCGCGGGACCAGGTGCAAGCCGCTGGCGGAAGCCATTTCGATCACTGCGGTGGCGTCGTCCAGCCAGCCCCAGTGCGCCAGGGTCGGCTCACCGAGCGGGCCTTCGACCCGGCATTCGCGACGTTCGCCGGCGGTGGCGGCGAGTACCGCATCGACCGTGCCTTCGCCGCCGTCCGCCAGTGGCCGCAGCAACACCTCGGCCTGCGGGAAGACTCGCCGCCAACCGCGTGCGATAGCCTCGGCGACGTCGGGCGCGGACAGGCTTTCCTTGAACGAATCAGGAGCAATCACGATTTTCATCAGTCACCTCACAGGGCCGGGAGTCCCCGGCCCCGCTTCAATCAGAGCAGCACAAGGCTGAGCAGCCATACCGCGAGCATACCGGCGATACCCTGGACCAGGGTCGCCAGGGTCTGGGCGCGATAGGCAGTGGATACGGTCATGCGGCTGAACTGGGTGACCACCCAGAAGAAGCTGTCATTGGCGTGGGACACCGTCATCGCCCCGGCACCGATCGCCATGACCGTCAGCACCCGGCCCATCTCGCTGTCCAGGCCGAGCTGCGGCAGCAGCGGAGCGACCAGCGCCGAGGTGGTGACCAGCGCCACGGTGGTCGAGCCCTGCGCGGTCTTCAGCGCGGCCGCCACCACGAACGGCATGAACAGGCCGATGCCCAACGCGGACAGGGTGCTGCCCAGGTAGTCGCCGAGCGGAGTGATCTTCAGCATCGCACCGAAGGCGCCGCCGGCGCCGGTGATCAGCAGGATCGGCGCGGCCGACTGGATGCCTTCCACCACGCGCTCATGGAATTCCTCGCGCTTGCTCTGGCCCTTGAGCAGGGTGCAGGCCAGGGCCAGGCCGACCAGCAGGGCGATCACCGGTTGACCGAGGAAGTTCAGGCAGGCGAACAGTACGCCCTCGCCCAGCGGCTTGCTCGGGAATACCGCGACCGAGCCAAGGCAGATCAACAGGATCGGTACGAAGATCGGCGCGAACGCCTGGGTCGCGCTGGGCAGCTTGCCGTAGCGGGCACGCAGCTCGCTGAAATCCTCTTCGGTCTGGACGACCTGGCCGTCGTCGACCAGGGGAATGTCCTTGCCGACGAAGCGATTGGCCCACCACATGCCGGCCATCGCGGTGACGAAGGCGACCACCAGGCCGACCGCGATCACCAGGCCAAGGCTGGCGTCCAGGCCGAGGTTGCCGGCCGCGGCGATCGGTCCCGGGGTCGGCGGCACGAAGGTGTGGGTGGCGTAGAGACCGGTGGCCAGGGCCACGCTCATGGCGATGGTGGATATCTTCATCCGCGCCGCCAGGGCGTTCTTCAGCGAGTTGAGGATGACGAAGCCGGAATCGCAGAACACCGGGATCGACACCAGGTAGCCGATGATCGACATGGTCAGGGTCGGGAAGCGTTCGCCGAGCAGGCGGATCACGCTTTCCGCCATGGTGATCGCCGCACCGCTGCGCTCGAGGATCACCCCGATGATGGTGCCGAGCACGATGACGATGCCGATGTAGCCGAGGATGCTGCCGAAGCCGCCGGTAACGGTCTTGACGATTTCCGCCGTGGGTACCTGGTAGGCGAAGCCGGCGATCAGCGCGGCCGCCAGCAGGGCGAGGAACGGGTGCAGCTTGAGTCGCGTGGTGGACAGGACGATAAAGGCGATCAACGCCAGCAGGATCAGGACCAGGGTCATGAGCCGCCTCCTTGTTGTTATGGGTGTGGGATGGGCGCCCAGGGGCGGGTCATTTTCGCTCCGTCGGGACCGGCCACGCCTTGTGCAACGGCCAGAGGAAGACGGCGCTGGAAGGGGAACATTTTGTGCGACTGCACAGTGAATCGATTGATCCGCCCGTTACCCGCGGCGCGGAACGAGCAATTGCAGCCCCAGCAACAATTGCTGGCGGTGCTCCAGGCGAGCGAGATCGAGCCCGCTGATCGAAGCGATGCGCTCCAGACGGTAGCGCAGGCTGTTGCGATGGATTCCCAGCGCCTGGGCACAGGCCTGGGCGTGCCCGTCATGGGCGCACCAGGACTCCAGGGTAGCGGCCAGCGAACCTTGCGGATCGTGGTCGAGCAACCGCTGCAAGGGCGCCAGCAGCTGCCGCACCTGCCAACTGTCGCGCTGGCTGAACAGCAGGCTGGCGAGGCGGTGTCCGTCCAGGGTCACGACCCGCCGACCGGGCAACCGGCTGCGCGCATAGTCCAGCAGGTCGCGTGCGGCGCAGGCCGAGGCGCGCAGCTCGGCCAGGTCGTGCGCCGGGTCGCCGGCACACAGGCGCGCCACGCCCCAGCCGCGCGCGTCGGCGCGCTCCAGCCAGTGCTCGAGCGTATCTGCGTGGGCTACCGGCCGGCACCAGAACACCAGGCGCTCGCCCAGCGCCGCGCTCCAGTGCTCCGCCCGGCCGCCGAGTGCCGCCAGCAGGCGAGCCTGGCAAGGCAGCGGATCGGCATGCTCGGGCAGCTCCAGGAAGACCGCCTGGCGCGGCCAGTGCATGGCCAGCCCCAGGTGTTCCGCATCGGCCGCCAGCGCCCCGAGGCCGTGGCCGGGATCGAGCAACTGGCGCAGCCAGGCTTCGTGACGCTGGCGTTGCCAGTGTCGCTCGTCCTGCATCTGGCGCTGCTCCATGAGCATTTCCGCTGCCATCCGCACCAGCTCGGCATAGGGCCGGACCACCTCCGGCGCGCCGGTGATGCCGAGCACGCCGACCAGCCGCTCGGCGTGCAGCAACGGCAGGTTCACCCCTGGCCGCACCCCGCGCAGGCAGGCGGCGGCCTGCTCGTCGATTTCCACCACCCGCCGGTTGGCCAGCACCAGTTGCGCCCCTTCGTGGCGGGTATGCAGGCGCGATGGATCGCCGCTGCCGATGATCATGCCCTGGGCATCCATCACATTGATGTTGTGCGGCAGGATCGCCATCGCCCGATCGACGATGTGCTGCGCCAGCGTCGAATCCAGTTCGAACATGGAGGACTCAGGGCGCCAGGCGTTCGCGCGACCAGCCGCCGTCCTGGCGTCGATAGTCGAGACGGTCGTGCAGGCGGCTCGGCCGCCCCTGCCAGAACTCGATGCGCTGCGGCAGGAGACGGTAGCCGCCCCAGTGCTCGGGACAGCTCGGCGGCTGGTCGGCGAAACGCCGCTCGGTGTCCGCGAGCAGCCGTTCCAGCTCGGCGCGATCGGCGATGACCCGGCTCTGCGGCGAGGCCCAGGCGCCCAGGCGACTGCCCAGCGGACGCACCTGGTAGTAGGCGTCGGATTCCTCGGGAGTGACCTTCTCGACGTTGCCTTCGATGCGCACCTGGCGCTCCAGCGCCGGCCAGAAGAAGGTCATGGCCGCCCGCGGATTGGCCGCCAGTTGCCGGCCCTTGGCGCTTTCGTAGTTGGTGAAGAAGGTGAAGCCGCGCTCGTCGAGGCCCTTGAGCAGGAGGATACGGCAATGCGGATAGCCGTCGGCGTCGACGGTGGCCAGGGTCATGGCGTTGGGTTCGACCGGCAGGCGCTCGGTCTTCACCGCGTCGTCGAACCACTGGCGGAACAGGCTGAAGGGATCGCTAGGGGCGTTGGCCTCGCTGAGGCCATCGCGGGTGTACTCGCGGCGCATATCGGCCAGGGACTGGGTCATGGCGCATCTCCAGGGGGAAATGCGCCATAGCTTAACCGCAGACTCCGCCTCGCGCTTGATCCGGGACAATGGCGCCAAGCGCCCTGCCCCGGTTCGGCTCAGTTGCCCTGGGCCAGGGACAGCAGGCTGGCGCGCTGGGTATAGAGCACTTCGACGCGACGGTTCTGGGCGCGGCCGGCGGCGCTGGCGTTGTCCGCGCGCGGCATGTCGGAACCGACCCCCTTCAGGCGCAATTGGTCGCCTTTCAGGCCGCTGAGGCGGAAGATCGCCGCCACCGACTGGGCACGCTCGAAGCTCAGCTTGTCGTTGACCGCCTTGCTGCCGGTGCTGTCGGTATGGCCGAGTACCAGAATACCGCTCTGCGGATCGGCCTGGGCCATCTTGGCGACCTTGCCCAGCGGGTTGAGGGTGATCGGCATCAGCATGGTATGGCGCTTGGGATTGAACGAGTAGTCGGCGGGGGCGATGACGATCAATGCGTTGTCGCGGCGTTCGAGGGTGAACTCGCTACCGGCGATCGCTTCGCGCAGGGCTTTCTCATGGGCATCCAGCCACTCCTTGGTGACCTTCTGCTGGACCAGTGCCGGCTTGCCCGACGCCTTGCTCGCCGAGCTGGCGCCGAACGGCCACCACCAGGGGTTGGCGGCCTTCGGCTCGGCTGCGGCGGCGACTTCTTTCTTCGCCGCGGCGATCTCGGCCTTCTGCTCCGCAGCCTTGGCGGCTACGTCCCGACCGCCTTCGTCCTTGCCGAACGGCCACCACCAGTGGCTGGAGCCGACATGCTCGGCTTCGGCCTTCTGTTCCGTGGCCTGCTTGGCGACGGTCTGTCCGTCGTCCTTGCCGAACGGCCACCATGAATGGCTGGAAGCCTGCTCGGCCGGAGCCTTGGCTGGCTGCGAGGAAGCATCCTGGGTCTGGAAATAGCTGCAGCCGGAGGCGGTCATGCAGAGAAGAAGCGTCGAGGTCTTAAGCAGTTTCATACGTCGGGGTCCGTTGGAAGTGAAAGAAGGCGAGCCCGATGGAACATTCGGCTCAACCGCCGGTCACATCGCAGCGATGCCGGAGTCGATCCACTGCCCCGGCAACGCCCTATCTCATACGACGCTTTAGATTGTGTCGCTAAGCCATTATTTGGCAATGAAATTTAGCGTCGAGCCGACAAGCGGTTAAAAGTTAACCAACGGATTACAGACACTCCCCCGCGACACGCGCCAGCTGTTGCGCCCGCGGATCCATCAGCACGTACGGCCCCAAGGCGTTGCTGACAAAGGAAAAAGCCAGGTCGCGCTCGGGATCGGCGAAGCCAATCGAGCCACCCGCCCCAGGGTGGCCGAAGGCCTTGGGGCCGAGTCCGTAGGTCGCATTGGCCACGCCCGGTTGGTCGAGCATGGTGCCGAGGCCGAAGCGGGTCCGGGTCAGCAAGGTCCGATCCTCGCCTACCGCGTGTTCGTGGGCCAACTGGCCCAGCAGTTCATCTTCCAGCAAACGTCCCTGCAACAGGCCGCTATAGAAGCCGGCGAGCGCGCGCGCGTTGCCATGGCCATTGGCGGCCGGCTGCTGCATGCGTCGCCATTCCGGCTTGTTGGTGCTGGTGAGGATCGACGGCGGATTGGTGAAGGCGCGGGTGGTCAGCGCCAATGGCTCGCTCATCATGGTCTTCAGCATGCGCTGGGCGGCAGCGTCGCCGAGGCTGCCCTTGCTCCGCGCCATGTGGGCGACGCGGCCGAACTGGCTGTCGTCCAGGCCGATATGGAAATCCAGGCCCAGCGGTGTCGCGGTACGCGCCACGATGGCCTCGCCCGGCTCGCGGCCGTCGACCCGGCGGATCACCTCGCCGAGCAGCCAGCCGTAGGTAATCGGTGCATAGCCGTGCGCTTCGCCGGGCGTCCACCAGGGCTCCTCGGCGGCCAGTGCCGCGGTCATCGCCTGCCAGTCGTAGAGTGCCTCGGGCGGCATCTGCTTGCGCAGCGCCGGCAGGCCGGCGCGATGGCAGAGCAACTGGCGCACGCTGATCGCTGCCTTGCCGGCCGCGGCGAACTCGGGCCAGTAGCGTGCCACCGGCGCGTCCAGTTCGAGCTTGCCCTCGGCCACCAGTTGCAGCACGGCAACGGCGGTGAAGGTCTTGGTGCAGGAGAACAGATTGAGGATGGTGTCGCGCTGCCAGGGCTGCTCGCCGTCCTTGTCCGCGACGCCGCCCCAGAGGTCGACCACCGTCTCGCCACCGACCTCCAGGCACAACGCCGCACCGCGCTCCTGCGGATTGTCGAAAAGCCGGGCGAAGGCCTCGGCAAGCGGGGCGAAACGGCTGTCACAGTGGCCTTGGGGCGTCATGGGCAAGTTCCGGTGGGAAAGTGGTCGGAGCATTCTTCCAGCCCTCGGCGGCCTTGTGAACCCTGACATAAGAGGGGTTCGCCGCAAGCGGGCGGCGGTGAATGCGCGCTCATGAACCGGCTGAATCCTCGCGCGGCGGCGGAGGCTCGACGGCAGGCATGGAGCTGGCCATCGCCGACAGTCGCGACAAGGCGGCAAGGTTGCTTCGGCGCACCGTGTCGACGAAACCGGCGAACGGCAAGCCCGTGATCCCGACCAGGCCAATATGACCGTTCTCGCCGTCCAGCAGGCGCCCGCTGGCCGGTTGGTCGAGGTACTGGAACCAGTGGGCGCCGACGATATACGGACTCTTCAGCGCCGCCTCCAGGAACGTTCGGTAGGAGTCGCCGCGCGCCCGCTCATTGGCCGCCTCGCTGACGCCACCCCAGAACGGACCGCGATCCCGCGAGCCGAAGTGGAACTCGCTGATCAGCACCGGCTTGTCCAGCCGCGCCAGCAGGGAGTCGTCCAGGCCCTGCCCGGGCAACGGCGTATAGAGGTTGAAACTGAGCAGGTCGCAATACCGGGCGCAGGAGGTGATCGCCTCGGGAGTGCTGACGGCGAAGCGGCCGCCGAGCAGGAGGTGGTTCGGTGCGTGCCATTGCAGGGCGTCGCGCAGGGTCTTGAAGTAAGCGTCGGCATACAGCCGGAGGAAGGCGCTGTAGTCCTCGGCGATGGCCGGATGCCCCTCGCCCGGCAGCGGAGCCGCGTAGCCCGGCGCCTCCAGGGCCTCCCAGGCGGCCAGCTCGATGCCCCAGGCCTGGGCCAATGCCTCATGGCGCAGGTACTTGGCTTTCAATTGCTTGACGAAGGCGCGCTTCGCCGGACTGTCCATGGACAGCCTCAAGGCTCCGAAAGCGAGGCCGTAGCGCGCCTGGGCCGAGCCGTCGCGCCCGGCCCAGGCCAGTTCGTTGTCGGCGTAGTAGCCGAGCAGCCAGGGATCGTCGCGGTGGTCGCGAGCAGCGATGGCGATGACGCGCTCGGCGGCCATGGCGAAGCGCGGGTCGAAGGGATCGGGCATGGCTCCCCACCAGTCGAAACCGCTGCTGACCGTGGCGTAGTCGCCGGCGATCGACAGCGGCAGGCTGTAGGGCATCCGCGCCTGTGCGGCGAGCGCCGGATCGCTCCAGTTGCCGAGGCTGTTGAAACCCCATGCCGAGAGGCGCTCCAGGGTGCGCTGGCGCCATTCGCCGGCGAGCTGGTCGGCGCTCGCCTGGGGAGCGATGCGCTGGCGATTGGCACCGAGGAAATCGAACCAGCGGCCATGCCCGAAGCGCCGCCCGGCCTGCGCGGCGACGCCGCGGCGGTCGTCGCCCTCACCGAAGAATGCCGCCAGCGGCTCACCCTCCGCCGGCAGTTCGGCGAACATCGGCTCGCGTCCCTCGACGTAGGTCCGGCTGCCGTCGGCGGTCACCGCATTAACGCCCAGCGACCAGAACGGATGTCCTTCCGGAGTAACCAGCCACCAGCGCCCGCCACGTTTTTCCGTGCGGAAGAAACCGCTGGCTTCGAACACCGGCCCACCCAGCAGGCCGCCGAAACGGTCGCGCGCCGGTGTCTGCCGTTCCCAGTCGCGGAGCTGTGCGGCCTCGGCCGCATAGGCGCTGCGCAACTGTTCGTCGGAACGAATCTTTTCCGGCCAGTCGGCGCGGCTGTACTGGCCATAGCGATCGATCAGGCCGGTCAGGATGCTCCGCTCCACCGCTCTCCCTGCGCGTATGCCGAAACGTCCGAGCAGGATGCTCTGGGGAGCTTGCGGCGAGCGCAGGGACAGGCTCAGCGCCCCGACCCTGGCGCGGTCCAGCGAGCCCTCCACGCGTGGCGCCAGCAGCACCCGCTGGCCTTCGACCATCTGCGGCATCGGCGGCCCCGCACGCATGCCCAGAGCCTCTGGCGAAACCGCCCGCAACGGCACCAGCAGGGTCTGCGGCGGGCCTGCCGGAAGCTCGATGGATGCCTGCAACCCCGGCGCACCCTGCTCGCCCTCGATCGCGACCTCCAGGGTCATGTCCCAGCTCATGGCGTTCTGGATGCGCAGGCTCACGTAGTCCGCTGCGGACCAGTCCCAACGGCCCTGCGCCGGACTCATGCGCAAGGTGGGCCGTTGCGCCGGGCTGAAGGTGACGCGACGGAGAATGTCGCCCTCCGGGGTGGCCTCCGCCGTCACGCTGGGCAGGTCGGCATCCTCCAGGGTGATGCCGACCACGGCCATCGGCTTGACGAAGTTGAACAGCACCTGCTGGGTGTCGTTCGCCGCCAGCGGCGCGGCCACCGCGAGCAGGCCGAGAAGCAGGGGAAGATGCCAACGCGAACGGATCATGAAGCCTGTTTTCCTTAACTCCATCCCGGCATGGACAAATGCCGGGAATTTCCCGATGCGGCTCGGACGTGAAGGCTGGCGCCCTCCGCGCAGATCAGCGCGTCAGGCGATTTCCCGCCGGAACGGCGGCAATGCATTGAGGATAGCCTTGCCGTAGCGCTGGGTGACCACGCGGCGATCCAGCAGGGTGATGGTGCCGCGGTCCTGCTCGGTGCGCAGCAGCCGCCCGCAGGCCTGGACCAACCGCAGCGAGGCGTCTGGCACGGCGATCTCCATGAACGGATTGCCGCCGCGCGCCTCGATCCACTCGGCCAGCGCCGCCTCCACCGGGTCGTCGGGTACCGCGAAGGGAATCTTGGCGATCACCACGTGTTCGCAATAGGCCCCCGGCAGGTCCACGCCTTCGGCGAAGCTGGCGAGGCCGAAGAGCACGCTGTCCTCACCGTCGTCGACTCGCGACTTGTGCTTGTTCAGGGTTTCCTGCTTGGACAGGTTGCCCTGGATGAACACCCGCTTGCGCCAGTCGCGGTCGAGACCGTCGAAGACCTCCTGCATCTGCTTGCGCGAGGAGAACAGCACCAGGCTGCCGCGCGCGCCCTTCACCAGTTCCGGCAGCTCGCGAATGATCGCCGCGGTGTGCTCGGCGGCGTTGCGCGGATCCGCCTTGAGGTCGGGAACCCGCAATACCCCGGCCTCGGCATGGTGGAAGGGGCTCGGCACCACCGCGGTGACCGCGTTGCGCGGCAGGCCGGCGCGCATGCGGTAGCGGTCGAAGGTGCCCAACGCGGTCAGGGTCGCCGAGGTCACCAGCACGCCATAGGCGACGTTCCACAGGTTGCGGCGCAGGGTCTCGGCGGCGAGGATCGGGCTGGCGTTGGCTTCGATGTCGTAGAAGCTGCCGCTCTCGGCGAGGGTCAGCCAGCGCGCCATCGGCGGGCTGTCCTGCGGGTCCTCGCAGGTGAATGCGGTCCACAGTTCCCAGTTGCCCTGGGCGCGCGCCAAAAGACTACCGAACAGCGGGTACCACTCCTCCGCCTGGTGGCTGGCGATGCCGCCGGCGCCTTCGCCGTCCATCGCCTCCTTGAGGATATCGGTGAGACGGGTGAACAGGTCGGTCAGCTTGGAGAAGCCTTTCTTCAGCTCGATGCCCATCTCGCGGATATGCTCGGGGACCACCCCGCCGACGAAACGGTGACGCGGCCGCTCGCGACCTTCCATGTCCTCGCCGGCGCGGAAATCGCCGATCTCTTCGCAGGCGGTGAACATGAACTGCTGCTGGGTCTTGATCTCCCGGGCCAGCTCCGGCACCTGTTCGATCAGGCGGCCGAGGTCGCCCGGCAGCGGGTGCTGGGCGAGCAGCTTGGTGAGGTTCTTGGCGATCTGCTCCAGCCAGTCGGCGGTAGCGCGCAGGCGGGTGAAATGGGCGAAATGGCCAATCGCCTTGTCCGGCAGGTGATGGCCCTCGTCGAACACGTAGAGAGTCTCGCGCGGATCGGGCAGGATGGCGCCGCCGCCCAGGGCCAGGTCAGCCAGGACCAGGTCGTGGTTGGTGACGATCACATCGACCTTGGTCATCCCTTCGCGCGCCTTGTAGAAGGCGCACTGCTGGAAGTTCGGGCAATGTCGGTTGGTGCACTGGCTGTGATCGGTGGTGAGCTGCGCCCAATGCGCGTCGTCGATCGCCTCCGGCCAGCTGTCGCGGTCGCCGTCCCAGCGGTTGCCGGCCAGGCGTTCGATCATCTGGTTGAACAGCTTGCTGCTGGTCTCGTCGACGTCGATGTTGAAACCGTCATCGGCGAACAGTTGCGCCGTCGCGCTTTGCGCCTGGCCTTCCTGCAGCAGCACGTCGAGCTTGGACAGGCACAGGTAGCGCCCGCGGCCCTTGGCCAGGGCGAAGCTGAAGGCCAGCCCGCTGTTGCGCAGCAGGTCGGGAAGATCCTTGTGGACGATCTGCTCCTGCAGGGCGACGGTCGCGGTGGCTATCACCAGGCGCTTGCCACTGGCCTTGGCGCAGGCGATCGCCGCCAGGCTGTAGGCCACGGTCTTGCCGGTACCGGTTCCGGCCTCCACCGCGACCACCGCCGGCTCGCCCTCGCGGTGCCCCTCCTCGTCCTCCTTGATCGCGCCGAGGGCCTTGGCCACTTCGGCGATCATCAGGCGCTGGCCATAGCGAGGCTTCAGCTCCTTGGCTTCGAGAAAGCGGGTGTAGGCACCCTGGATCTGGGACTTGAGTTCGGCGCTGAGCATGGAATTCCTGGGCCCGGCGCGCAGCGGAAGGCGAATCCGCCGGCGCGCCATAGCTGGATAAATTTTCAGTGGTTCGACAGGGCGGCTATGATAACGCGCTTCGTCACAACCGCCAGCGGAGATCGCCGAATGACCCCCTACGCCCTCGTCTACGCCCTGCATGTCCTGGCCGCCCTTGTCTGGGTCGGAGGCATGTTCTTCGCCTGGACGATTCTTCGTCCGGCGGCCGTCGCCGCGCTGGAGGCCCCAGCCCGCCTGGGCCTGTGGCTGGAGGTGTTCCGCCGTTTCTTCCATTGGGTCTGGGCGGCGGTGATCCTGCTGCCGATCAGCGGCGTCGGCATGCTGCACCTGAGCTTCAACGGTTTCGCCGGCGCGCCGCGCTACGTACAGGTAATGATGGGGCTCTACGTCGCCATGCTGGCACTGTTCCTGCGGGTGCAGGCGCTGCAAGTGCCGGAACTGCGCCGCGCGGTGCAGGCCCAGGACTGGCCGGCAGGCGGGCAGGCGCTGGGGAAGATCCGCCGCACCGTCGGCTTCAACCTGCTCCTCGGCCTGCTGCTGATAGCCCTGGTAGCGGCACGCCCGAGCCTCTGAACCGGCGATGCGCCGGCAGCCGTGCTGCCGGCCTCTCCTCAGAAGCGCACGACGTCCAGGCTGCCGTCGCTGCCGTTGGCGCCGTTCGCGCCGTCCTCTCCGCTGCGCCCCGCACGACCGGCATCCACCGAGTAGATCCAGCAACCGGTGGCGTTATCCGCCGCACCCGGTTTGCCGGCCTTGCCTCCGGCGCCGCCGACGCCGCCTTGCAGACGGGTTTGCAAGCGCTCCAGAGGAAAATCGCCCGGCACTTCCAGACGAATCCGACCGCCCGCCCCGCCCGGACCGCCGTCGCTTCCGGATTGGCCGTCGCCACCTTTCAGCGCGCTGCCCCAGAGGCAGCCGGAGGCCTTGCCGGAAGCCCCGTCCAGGCCATCGTAGCCTGGCGCGCCGACGCCACCGCGGGCGTCCAGCAGCAGGCTTTCCACCTCCACCGCCTGCAAGCGCAAGGTCAGGTCGCGGCCGTTACCGGCGCTTTGCCGGAAGGTGCCGGTCGCGCCGGGCGCGGAAATGATGCTGCCATCGGCCAGGCGGCCGCTGACGACTTCGATGCTGATTCGCTCTTCGCCCGGCGCCACGCCGATCCGGGCGTTCTTCGCCATGTGCAGTTCCTCGATGCGCAGGACGCTGACCTCCAGCGGAATCAGCAGGGCGGCATCCTCGCCGATCTCCACTCTGCGCAGGCGCAGCTCCTGGGCCCGCTTGGGCAGGCGCATCACCGAGTTCGCCTGAACCTTCACGGTTCCGCCGATACCCTGCTGGCGTGCCGTCGGCGCCTCGGCCGAAAACGCGGCGCCAGCCCAGGCCAGGGGAACGACCAGGAACAATCCGAGCATGGCCTTACGCATGATCGTCCTCCTTGTCCTGCGGCAACTCGCTGGCCGGGCTCAGCGCCGGCAACGCAAGCATGTGGAAGACCCCGAACAGCAAGACCTGGAGACGGTCCAGCCAGGGATGCGCACGCGCTTTCAGGCGTCGTCCGAGGACGAGAATCTCGATCAGGTGGATCAACAGGATCAGGCCGCCGGCTATCGACAACAGCCAGTTCAGCGGATAGGCGAACGGATGCAGCAGATTGACCAGCACCGCGCCCCAGAACACCAGGGTCACGAGCTTGCCCAGCCCGAGAAACGCTTTCATGGAACTCCCCCCAATACATCGTGTGCGGGGGAACATACTCGCCAGCCCGCCGCGGCGCCAGCCATGAACGAAAACGGGGGCTTCGACGCCCCCGTTCTGCTCCGCGCCGCCAGCGTCATTCGCGCTTGATGAGGATTTCCACCCGGCGATTCTCGGCCCGCCCTTCGCGAGTCTTGTTGTCGGCGACCGGCTGGCTTTCGCCCAATCCCTGCACGCCGACGATGATGCTCGAAGGCACCCCGGCATCGATCAGATAGTTCGCCACGGCATTCGCGCGCCGTTCCGACAGCTTCTGGTTGTAGGCATCGGAACCGACGCTGTCGGTATGCCCGGTGATACTCAGGCGCGTACTGGCCGCCTCGCCTTTCAGGCGTTCGGCGATGCCGTTGAGCTTCTCGCTGTCGGCGGCGTCCACCTTCGACGAATCGAAGGCGAAGTGCAGGTCGCGCACGACAATGGTTTCTTCCTTGACGACAGGAGGCGGCGGCGCGACTTCCTCGACCGGCTGCGGAGGCGGCGGCGCGACCTGTTCGCCGGCACCGTGCACCCAGCAATAGGCGGCACCGACGCCACCGCCGATCAGGGCGCCCCAGCCAGCCCAGCTGCTGCTTTCGATCGCGCCCAGGCCGGCGCCGGTAACACCACCGACCGCCGCACAGGTCGGCCAGTCGCTTTTCTGCAACCCTGCGCAACCGGTCAGCAAGCCGCTGACCAGAATCAGGGGTAAAGCGGTCCTCGTGATGCTCATTGGAACTCTCCTCGTGGATCGGTTGTAACCGACAAATAGGGAGTAAAGACCCCAGCCGAAAAAAGCGCCAGCACTAGGCCATGCAGGCGCTTCAGGCTAGTCTTGGCGAATCCCAGGAGAGTGTTTTCCCATGAGCGAACCGATTTCTCCCCGCACCCCGCAGCAGGCCCTGGCCGCGTTGCTCGCCCGCTACGCGCCGAAGCGCTTGCTGCTGGTCGGCGCCAGCCGGCTGCCGGCGGTGGAGGCCTTCATCCACAACCATCCCCAGTGCCAACTGGCGCACAGCCCGGCGGCGGCATTGCCCGCCGAACTGGCCGGCCAGCGCTTCGACCTGGCGCTGTTCGTCGATTGCCTGGAACACCTGCCGCAGCGCACCGGTCTGCAGTTGCTCGCGGGCGTGCGCAACCTGAACGCCAGCCGGGTCGCCGTACTGGTCGACCTCGAGGCCAGCGACTGGCAGGAAACCGACTTCTTCGCCCTCGCCATGCAGAACAGCGAACGCTTCCAGCGCGAAGGCCAGACGCTGACCCTGTACACCTACGACCTGTACGAGTACAAGCAGGTCCCCGATTGGCTGAACGCCAAGTTCTGGGCCAACCCGGAAAACTTCGGCAAGTACTGGTGGTAACCATGACCCAACCCACCTGCCCCTGCGGCAGCGGCGACCCGCTCGACGATTGCTGCGGCCGCTATCACCAGGGACATCCCGCGCCCACCGCGGAAGCCCTGATGCGCTCGCGCTACAGCGCCTATGCCCTCGGACTGGTGGACTACCTGCGCGACACCACGCTGCCGGCGCAACAGGCCGGCCTCGATCTCGACGGCATCCGCGCCTGGAGCCACGGCAGCACCTGGCTCGGCCTGGAGGTGGAAAACCACGAGGTGCTCGGCGGCCAGCCGGAACATGCGCGAGTCACCTTCGTCGCGCGCTGGCACGACGCCGAGGGGGAACATGCCCATCGCGAATGTTCCGGCTTCGTCCAGCGCAACGGTCGCTGGTACTTCCTCGATCCGACCGTGGCCCTGAAACTCGGCCGCAACGACCCCTGCCCCTGCGGCGCCGGCGGCAAGCTGAAGAAATGCTGCGGTCCATGGATCACCTGATGCATTCGCTCGCCAGCTATATCCGCGCCATCCATGCCCTGCCCTCGCCAGTCTCGATAAGCGATGCGCAGGTCGAAGAGCAACAGCGCTGCGAGGACGGCGTCGAGATCCACAGCTGCGAAGCGCTCTACCGTTTCGACAACGGCGTGCGCCTGCGCCAGCACTGCGAGCGCGACCTCCTGCCAAGCAGCGGGGCCTGCGAGGAATGCTGGATCGGCTACGAAGTGCTGGATTTCGCCGGGCAGGAAATCAGCCCACGCCACAAGCACTTCGTCAACGCCTGCCAGGAACGCTTCTGGTTGCGCATGCACGCCTGAGATACAGCGCCAGGCGGCGCGGTTTGGGCGTTGACGAGCGCTCGGGTAGAATGCGCAGCCTTTTCATCCGGGCCCCATCCCCATGCTGCTGACCGTGCTCTACATCATCGCCATCACCGCCGAAGCCATGACCGGCGCGCTGTCGGCCGGCCGGCGCAGCATGGACCTGTTCGGCGTGGTGCTGATCGCCTGCGTCACCGCCCTGGGCGGCGGCTCGGTACGCGACATGCTGCTGGGCCATTACCCGCTGACCTGGGTCCGTCACCCGGAATACCTGGCGCTGACCGCAGTCGCCGCGCTGGTCACAGTGTTCATCGCGCCGCTGATGCGCCACCTGCGCTCGCTGTTCCTGGTACTCGACGCGGTTGGCCTGGTGGCCTTCACCCTGATCGGCTGCCAGGTCAGCCTGGAAATGGGCCACAGCCTGCTGATCGCGGCGATCAGCGGGGTGATCACCGGGGTGTTCGGCGGCATTCTCCGCGACATCCTGTGCAACGACGTACCCTTGATCTTCCGCCGCGAACTCTATGCCAGCGTGTCCTTCGCCAGCGCCTGGTGCTACCTGATCTGCGTGGAGCTGGAACTGCCCTCCGAACAGGCGATGCTGATCACCCTGTTCAGCGGCTTCCTGTTCCGCCTGCTGGCCATCCGCTTCCACTGGGAAATGCCCAAGTTCGTCTACCAGGACGATTTCGACCACTGAAGCAAGCGCCTGCCCCTGGTCGACGCGTTCCTCCAACCCCTCGCCTGTCCCCGATGCCACGGCCCGCGACGCGGTTATCCGCCCCACGCCCACGCTTGTCGCAGGCCGCTGCCCGCCTCAGTCCTGCAGGCGCAGGTGGCTGGTGTCCGGAGCCGGAGCCGCTGGCTCGGGGCGTGCCTGGCCCATGTCGCTACCGACCGGGGCGACGCTGAAGCGGCTCAGGTCGAGCTTCGGCGCCTCGGCTTCGGCCTTGGCGTCCTGTAGGTCGGCGCCTACCGGAGCCAGGCCGAAATCCGGCGCATCGACCTCGGCGAACGCCGCCATGTAGCCGTCCCGCGGCGCTACCTGCAAACGCCCGGAGGGCGCGCTGTCCCGCGCAGCGACGCGGGCCTGTGGGGCTTCCACGGCGGCCTGCTGCGCAGGCGGCGGCGCCATGACCACCTCCTCGATCTCCATCTCGGCGACCACGGCGATCGCTCCCGCTCGCTCCAGCACGCTGCGGTATTTTTCCGCGGAGGCGGCATCGAGGTTGTTCTTGATCACCACCCGGCGGCCGGAGAACAGCAGCTCGATACGCTGCGCGTCGGCCTGGAACAGCTTGGCCAGGTTGGCCTTGACCACCTCGGGCCGGGCGCCGGCGACCAACTGGCCGGAAAAGGCGATTTCAAAGCGGCTCATTGGCATCTCTCCGAGTGAAGGGCCGCTCGGCATGGCGGCCCTGGCGTTTCGTCGAACGATTGTACCCATCGACAGCCACGCGTGGAGTGACTGGGTCCGGCAAATTGGCCGGCGGGTCCGTTCAGGTTAGCCGAGCCGGTCACGCCAGCCGACGGGAAGACTTGCACGGGCGTACGCGCTTCTCCATGCTCCCCCGACTGCGCTACGGGAAACATATGGACACAGGCCTGTACCTGAAACATCTTTCCTCTATACAACAATAAGTTGCAGCACAATCACTGCTTGTTAAACTGAGGCGTCTCGGGGGGAATAGCATGAATTACCAGGCGCAAATGATAAGAATTATCAGCCTAATAATGGCATGGGGAGTTCTCTCCAATCTCTCGGGCTGCAGCTGGATGACCGGCAGCTTCGAAGACCCCGACGTCAAGCTGCTGAAGGTGGAAGTGGTCAAGGCACGCTTGCTGGAACAGGAGTTCGTGATGCGCTTCCGCATCGACAACCCCAACGATTTCAGCCTGCCGGTACGCGGCCTGCAGTACGCCGTGCAACTGAACGACATCCAGCTCGCAGAAGGCGAGTCCGGGCAGTGGTTCACGGTTCCCGCCCACGGCCACGAGGTATTCGACGTGCCGGTGCGAACCAATCTCTGGCGCCACATGAAATACATCGTCAAGCTCCTCGAGCGTCCCGAGGAGCCGATCCGCTACCGCCTGCAGGGCGAAGTGAAGACCGGACTGATGTTCGGCCGCAGCGTGCACCTGAGACGAAATGGCGAGATAATTCCCGGCGATTTCATCCCAGAATAGGTCCACCATGAGTCAGGAACCCCACGTACACGGCCCGAACTGCAACCACGACCACGATCATCATCACGATCATGGCCATGGTCATGTCCATGGTCCGCACTGCAACCACAGCCACGAGCCGGTGCGCAATCCGCTCAAGGCCGTAGGCCGCAACGATCCCTGCCCCTGCGGCAGCGAGAAGAAATTCAAGAAGTGCCACGGCGCCTGACCCTTCGCACGCGCCGGCATCCGAAGGCCCGCTGAGCAGCGGGCCTTTTCGTTGGCGCGCCACCAGCCCCGCCGGGGCGTCATGCGCGACAGCGGTTTGCATCGAACCTAGGTTCCTGGCGTAGAGTCTTCCGTTCGTAGCCCATCGACGAGCCGGAGACGCACCGATGATCGACCTGTACTACTGGACCACCCCGAACGGCCACAAGATTACTCTTTTCCTGGAAGAAACCGGCCTGCCCTACGCCATCCATCCGATCAATATCAGCCAGGGCGACCAGTTCCAGGCGGATTTCCTGAAGGTGTCGCCGAACAACAAGATTCCCGCCATCGTCGATCGCCAACCAGCCGACGGCGGCGCTCCCCTGTCGCTGTTCGAGTCCGGCGCCATCCTGCTCTATCTCGCGGAAAAGACCGGACGCTTCCTCGCCAAGGACCTGCGCGCGCGCCAGGAAACCCTGCAGTGGCTGTTCTGGCAGATGGGCGGGCTGGGGCCGATGGCCGGGCAGAACCACCATTTCAACCGCTTCGCCCCGGAGAAGATTCCCTACGCCATCGACCGTTACGTCAAGGAAACCGCGCGCCTGTACGGCGTTCTCGACCAGCGCCTGGCGGACCGCGCCTTCGTCGCCGGCGACGACTACAGCATCGCCGACATGGCCATCTATCCGTGGATCGTCCCACACCAGTGGCAGGAGCAGGATCTCGCCGACTTCCCACACCTGCAGCGCTGGTTCGAGAGCATTCGCCAGCGTCCGGCGACGCAACGCGCCTATGCTTTGGTGGAGCGCATCAATCCGCCGCAGTAGCGGGTCCCGAGCCGGCCTGCGGACGTCCTCGCGGACGACCGCAGGCGGAGCTTGCGCAGCCCTGCGCTCCTCACTAACGTAGCGCCTCTCGACGCGACCACTCCCGCAGGAGCCCCCACCCCATGGCCTCGCCAGCCTTCATGCGTTTTCTTCCCCGTTGCGGCGCCGCCGCGGCCTTCGGCACCCTCCTGGGCCTGGCCGGTTGCCAGTCCTGGCTCGACGATCGCTACGCCGACAGCCTGCCGCCGACCTCCGGCGTACAACCGATCAAGGGCCTGGCGCAAAACGTATCGATCCGGCGCAACGCGCTGGGCATGCCACTGATCGAAACCGGCACCTTCCATGACGCGCTGTTCGCCCTGGGCTACGTACACGCCTCCGACCGCCTGAGCCAGATGGTCAGCCTGCGCCTGCTGGCCCAGGGACGGCTGGCCGAGATGGTCGGCCCCGGCGCGCTGGAGATCGACCGTTTCATGCGTACCGTGAACCTGCGCCAGGCCGCGGAGATCCAGTACAGGAACGCCTCGCCGCGCCTGCAACGCTTCTTCGAGGTCTACGCGCGCGGGGTCAACGCCTACCTGTATCGCTATCGCGACAAGCTGCCGATGGACCTGGCCCAGTCCGGCTACCGTCCGGAATACTGGAAGCCCGAGGACTCGGCCCTGGTCTTCGCCCTGCTCAACTTCGGCCTGGCGGTGAACCTGCAGGAAGAAATCGCCTCGCTGACGCTCGCGCAGAAGGTCGGCAGCGACAAGCTGGCCTGGCTGACGCCGACCTATCCCGACGAAAACCTGCCGTTCGACGAGGCGGAAAAGCTCAAGGGCCTGCGCCTGGACGGGCAGGTTCCCGGCCTCGCGGGCGTCGAGGACGCGGCGCGGCAGGTCGCAGCGCTGAGCATGCTCGGGGTCGCCGCCTCGAACAACTGGGCTATCGCGCCGCAACGCAGCCGCAGCGGCAAGAGCCTGATGGCCAACGACACCCACCTGCCGCTGAGCATGCCGTCGGTGTGGAACTACGTGCAGATCCGCTCGCCCAAGTACCAGGCCGCGGGCGTTTCCATCGCCGGTCTGCCGGGCGTGGTGGCGGGCTTCAACGGCAAGCTGGCCTGGGGCATGACCATGGTCCTGGGCGACAACCAGGATCTCTACCTGGAACAGTTGCGACGCCAGGGCAACCGGCTCTATTACCTGGCCGACGGCAAGTGGCAGCCAACCCGCGAACGCCAGGAAACCTTCTTCATCAAGGGCCAGCGGCCGATCCGCGAGGTCATCCACGAAACCCGCCATGGCCCGCTGCTCAACAGCGCCCTGGGCGAGCGCAAGAACATCCTCCAGCCGCTGCCGCTGAAGAGCGGCTACGGACTGGCCTACCGGAGCATCCAGCAGGAAGCCGACAAGACCCTGGACGGCTTCTTCGACCTGTCGCGGGCCAAGACCATCGAGCAGGCCTTCGACGCCACCCGCGAGATTCGCGCGATGCCGCTGAACATCGTGTTCGCCGACGAAAAGCACATCGGCTGGCAGGTCACCGGACGCTATCCGAACCGCAAGGAGGGTCGCGGCCTGCTGCCCTCCCCTGGCTGGGACGGCCGCTACGACTGGGATGGCTATGCCGACCCGATCCTCCACCCCTCCGACCAGGACCCGCAGCAGGGCTGGCTGGGTACCGCCAACCACCGCACCGTGCAGCCCGGCTACGGCGCCCAGTTGTCCAATTCCTGGTACTACCCGGAGCGCGCCGAGCGCATCGCCCAGCTCGCCGGTGCCAGCAAGAGCCACGACACCCAGAGCATGATCCGCATGCAGTACGACCAGACCTCGCTGTTCGTCGCCAAGCTGCAAGCCATGTTCGACAATCCCGGCATGGCGGCGCCGCTGCGCCAGGCCATCGACGCCTTGCCGGAGGCGCAACGCAGCCGGGCGCGGGAGGCCTACGACCGGCTGATGGCGTTCGACGGCAAGCTGACAGCCAGCTCCAGCGACGCCGCGCTGTACGGCGCCTTCCTCCACGAGAGCGCCAGGCAGATATTCCTCGACGAGCTAGGACCGGAAGACGGCCCTGCCTGGAAAGCCTTCGTCGAGACCGCCAACCTCTCCTACTCGGCGCAAGCCGACCACCTGCTCGGGCGCGACGACAGTCCGTTCTGGGACGATACCCGCACTCCGCAGAAGGAGGACAAGCCGGCAATCCTCGCGCGCAGCCTCGCCGCCGCCGTGGAGTTCTGCGAACAGCGACTGGGGAGCGAGCGCAAGGCCTGGCAATGGGGCAAGCTGCACACCTACGAATGGCGGAGCGACAGCTCGAAAATGGCCCCCTACCTGGGCGCCGGCGAGCGCGCCGGACTCGGCGCGATCAAGGGCTATCTCGATCGCGGGCCCTATCCGGCCGGCGGCGACCACACCACGCTGGACGTATCGGCCTACGGCTGGGGCCAGGACTTCGACACTTGGCTGATCCCGGCGATGCGGCTAATCGTCGACTTCGGCCAGAGCGAACCGATGATCGGCGTGAACAGCAGCGGCCAATCCGGCAATCCGGCCAGCCCGCACTACGCCGACGGTATCGACGCCTGGCTCAAGGGGCGCTACGTCAGCTTCCCGTTCCAGCCACAGAACCTCGATCGCGTTTACGGCAACAAGCGGCTGACGCTCACTCCCGCTCGCTGAACGGACGGCGCGGAACTTTCCTCCGCGCCGTGGCTCTGAACAGCCGACTTACTCCATGATCATCTTCAGGGCGTCCTTCCGGACGCCCTTCTTTTATCCCCCTCCCGGAAAGCCTCCGTTTTCTCGAAAGCCCGGGCACGGGATCGAACTGATCTCACTCCTCTCCGGCCTCTTCCACGGGCGCCACCAGCGCCCGGTCCAGCCAGTCCGTCGGCAGGCTCTTGCTGGCGCGGGCACCGAGCAGCTTGAGTTGCTCGCTGCGACTGATCAGGTTGCCACGTCCCTCGGTGAGCTTGTTGCGCGCCGCGGCATAGGCCTTGTCCAGTTGCTGCAGGCGCGAACCGACCTCATCGAGGTCCTGGACGAAGAGCACGAACTTGTCATACAGCGAACCGGCACGTTCGGCGATTTCCCGCGCATTCTGGTTCTGCCGCTCCTGGCGCCAGAGGCTGTCGATTACCCGCAGGGTGGCCAGCAGGGTGGTCGGGCTGACGATCACGATATTCTGCGCGAAGGCGTCCTGGAACAGGTTCGGCTCGGCCTGCAGGGCCGTCGAAAAAGCCGCCTCGATCGGCATGAACAGCAGGACGAAGTCGAGGCTGTGCAACCCTTCCAGACGTCGATAGTCCTTGCCGGAGAGGCCTTTCACATGGTTGCGCAACGACGTTACGTGCTGCTTCAGCGCCTGCTGGCGCAGCAGATCGTCGTCAGCGGCGATGTACTGCTGGTAGGCCGTGAGACTGACCTTGGCATCCACCACCACCTGCTTGTCGCCGGGCAGGCGGATCAGCACGTCCGGCTGGAAGCGTTCGCCCTCGGCGCCCTTCAGGCTGACCTGGGTCTCGTATTCCCGGCCTTTTTCCAGGCCCGCATGCTCGAGCACCCGCTCCAGCACCAGTTCGCCCCAGTTGCCCTGGGTCTTCTGGCCCTTGAGCGCGCGGGTCAGGTTGGTCGCTTCCTCGCCCAGGCGCAGGTTGAGCTGCTGCAGACGCTCCAGTTCCTTGCTCAGGGAGAAACGCTCGCGCGCTTCCTGCTGGTAGCTTTCCTCCACCCGCTTCTCGAACGCCTGGATGCGCTCCTTGAGCGGATCGAGCATCTGCCCCAGGCGCTGCTGACTGGTTTCGGCGAAACGCTGTTCGCGTTCGTCGAAGATCTTTCCCGCCAGTTCGGCGAACTGTGCCCGCAACTCGTCGCGGGCCGACTGCAGGTCGGTCAGGCGCTGCTGGTGGCTTTCCTGCTGTTCGCGCAGTTCCGCAGCCAGCGCAGCCCGTTCGGAAGCCAGGCGACGCACTTCCTCTTCCCGGCCCTGGCGCTCGCTGGCCCAACGTGCCTCCGCCTGGGACGCCCGTTGCCGCTCCTCCCCCATCAACTCGGCTTCCCGACGCAGCGCGGCGACCTCACCGGCGAGCCTGGCATGGCGCTCGCCGAGTTGCTGGTAAGCCTCCCTGCTGGTCTCCAACTGCGCATTCAGCCCGTCCTGGGCCAGTTGCGCGGTCGCCAGTCGCTCGCCGAGCAAGGCTATCTCGCGCTCCGCCAGGCTGGCCCTTCTCTGTAGCTGCCATGCCAGGCCGGCCAGGGGAATCGCGGCAGCCAGCAGGCCAAGCAACAGGTTCGGTAGATCGACGGGCATGGGGCACTCCAGCGGAAAACGACGCAACACCCGCCTGGCAGGCGCGCGTGCAGCGGATTCTAGGTTCTTGGGAAAAGACCGTCGAGCGAATAGCGCCGCGCCGAACGAGCACTCCGCTTCCGAGCTGTGCGTAACCCCATGCGCAGGACATTTCAGATACTTCCGTAACGGAAGCCATCGCCCTGCGCCCTTCGCCGCCGGGAAATTTCTGCTTCCACGGCATTTTTGTCGCGGCTACAGGGCTTGCCTTGGAGCGTGCGATGTGCTGTCGAGCAAGCGCTTGGGAAATCCACAGATCCTGTGGATAACCCAGTGGAAAAGCCCCTAAAAAACTGCCGAACCCCCGATGGAGTGGGGCTATGGGACAGATTGACGATTTTTTCACCAACTATTTTTATCGTTATTTTTCAATAAGTTACGTTTCAAACATGAAAAATCAAGCGTTTAGAGCCTAACGCTCTCAACCCTTGACAAGCTGCTTTCCATTTGTGCACAAATTTTCGCCGAAGCCTCTTGCCGCCCCATTGCAGGGCAATGCCGTTCGAAATCCCCAGCCACTCTTTCCCTGGGGGCATGCAGGCCAGCCCCGCCCAACCAGCAGGTTGCGGCCTCCAGACGGCGACCCCGGATCGCTGACAACCGTGCGACCCTCCACTCACGCCGGATGCGGCAACTTTCCGTCCACCAGGAACAGCTCCCAGGAGAAGATTTTCGGCGACCCCGGCACATGCGCCGGCTTGAACGCCACGTAACCGGCCGTGGTTTCGCACAGCCAGGGCGTCAGGTTGCGAGGACGCTTTTCGGTGAAGGCCGCGGGCGTGAACAGGGCGACATTGCAGCCGCGCTCCGGGCAACGCGCCGAACGGTATTCGAATGCCTGCACCCCGGCGCTGCGCATGGCACTTCCCAGTTCCTGGGGAGCGCGGTAGTCGGCGATGTCGGTCAGCGCAGCCTCGTGATCGGAGAAAGGCGGCGCCTGCAGACGGATTCCCCGCTCCACCTTCCAGCCCGCCTCGAACGAAGCGTGCTCGGACAGAATCCTCCCGCTCGGTGGCGGCACCGCCATGCCACTCCACAGGACACAACGGTAATACGCGCTTTCGGCCATGGCCGTTTCCAGCTTCAACGCGGCGTAGAACAGGCTTGGCTCGTGACGACGGCCAAACCGCGACCCCCAACGCAAGGGCGGATAACGGAACGGGGTCTTCAACAGGTAATGCAATGGCTCGGCATCCGCCGGCACCGGCGGCTTGCTCGACTCGAGCAGTTCCTCGAGCAACGCCTGTTCTTCCAGGGTGTCGACCAATTGCAGGGTCGCCACCTGCTCCTGGCTCTCCACCAACCGCACCAGCCGCCCCTGGAGCGGTCGGACATGCCGCTCACCCTTGCACTGTCGCCAGATCTCGCTCACCTTCCGCCCCTCGCTTCCTGTGGTGTCGGATGCCAGCGTAGCGGCACCGCAGTCTCCATTCAGCCAGGCGTGTCGCCTCTGGCTGCCAGCCTTTTCCGTGACAGGCGTAGGCCCCCGTACAGGCGCGCCGGGCATCAGACCTTGCCGCGGATCGCATCGAGGTATTCCAGCACATGAACCAGGCCCTGCACCTGTCCCATCAGTGCCAGCGGCTCGCCCGCCAGGTGATGGTTGGGAGTGCGCAGGAAGTGGCGCATGTCCTCCTGCTGCCCGCCGAACAGGGCATACAGTGCGCGATAGACTCGCACCAGCAGCAGAGCCAGCTCGCCGGTCTTGCTGTCCACCCGCAGGCCCTGGGTCTTCCAGCGGCTGATGGCGCTGCGATCGACGCCGACGATGCCGGCCAGTTCGAGCTGCGTCAGCCCCAATTGCTCGCGCGCGGCCAGGACGGCCTTGGCCAGGACAGCATCGGCGCTGGGACGTTCCTTGATGAGAGCGCTCATGACGACCTCCTCATGTGTGTTTACAACAAACTATCATTATTTTGCTGAAAACACACCTTGATTCGGTCGAACCTAGAGAACCACGCGCAAGCATTGACCGGCGTGATAGAGAGAAAAACCCATCTCGTAGGCGCAACTGCGCAGCCTGGCCGCGGGGACGGGCTTCATGTCACTGAACGGCAACGGCAATGTCGCTCGCTCGCCGCTCAGCAGGTAGTCGGCGAACGCCTTGCCCACTACCGTACCGGTGGTCACGCCGCGTCCGTTGTAGCCGGTCACCGCCAGCAAGCCTTGCGCAGGCTCGAACAGGCGCATCAGATGATCGGGGGTGAAGGCGATGCAACCCGTCCAGCTGTACTCCCAGTTGACCTGGCCCAGGTCGGGAAAGTAATGGCTCTGGATTCGATCGGCCCATTGCCGCAGGAACCAGGCGGGCTTGTTCGCGCCATTGCCGAGGCTTCCCAGCAACAGGCGGCCCTGGGCATCGCGACGGATGCTGCTGAGCACCGTCCTGGTGTCCCAGGAACCCTGGCCGTGAGGCAGGATGCGCTCGGCCGCGGCGCCGTGCAGCGGCGCCGAAGCCACCTGGTAGTAGTAGCCGGGAAAGAAGTGCCGCCTCAGGTTGGTCCACTCGCCCTCGGTATAGGCGTTGGAGGCGATCACCACCTGTTCCGCCAGTACCGCCCCCGCGGCGCTGCGCACCGCCCACAGCGCGCCCTGCCGCTCCAGGGCGAGCACCGGCGAGCGCTGGTACAGTTGCCCGCCACGCTGTACGACGGCAGTGGCCAGTCCGCGCGAATAGGCCATGGGATTGAGAGTGCCGGCGCGTCGGTCGAGCAACGCCGCGCTGATTCGCCGGGTGCCGCAGGCCTCGTGGCAAGCCGCGCCGGTCAGCAACTCCAGCGGAGCGCCGCGGCGCGTCCACTGCGCGTGACGGCGTTGCAGATCGGCCACGCCGCTGGCGTTGTGCGACATGTGCAGGGTGCCCTCGCGGCGCAACTGGCAATCGATGCCGAGGCGTTCGATGGTCTCCATCACCAGCGCCGGCGCCCGCCCCAGCACGGCGTTGAGCTTTTCTCCCTGCTCGGCGCCGAGGGTGGCGACCACCTCGTCCGGGGGAATCCAGGTGCCGGCGTTGATCAATCCGACATTACGTCCCGACCCGCCGTGGCCGACCTCGTACGCTTCCAGCACGCACACCGAACGGCCCGCCTCCAGCAGGTGGAGCGCCGCCGAAAGCCCGGTGAAACCGGCGCCGATCACACATACGTCGGCGCGCTGCTCGCCGTTCAGGCTCGCCGCTCCGGACAGGCGAGGCGTAACCACTTCCCACAGACACCGTTGCTGCAAACCGCCCATGCGCGACTCCGCTGCCAGCCTCATTGCCATGCGGCGGGAGCCCGCCGCGCCCCGTTCAATCGAAGGTGATGCCCTGTGCCAGCGGCAGCTCGCGGGAATAGTTGACGGTGTTGGTCTGCCGTCGCATGTAGGCCTTCCAGGCGTCCGAGCCGGACTCGCGACCGCCGCCGGTCTCTTTCTCGCCGCCGAACGCCCCGCCGATTTCCGCCCCGCTGGTGCCGATGTTGACGTTGGCGATCCCGCAGTCACTGCCCGCCGCGCCCTGGAACAGTTCCGCCTCGCGCAGGTCGGTGGTGAAGATGCACGACGACAGTCCCTGGGGAACCTCGTTGTTCAGGCGCAGGGCCTCGTCGAAATCGCGGTAGCCGACCACGTACAGGATCGGTGCGAAGGTCTCCGTGCGCACCACTTCGGTCTGTCCCGGCATCTCGACGATGGCCGGCGACACGTAGTAGGCATCCGGATAGCGCTCCTGCAATTGCCGCTCGCCGCCGAACACCCGTCCCCCCTGCTCGCGGGCTCGCGCCAGGGCGTCCTGCATGGCCAGGTAGCTGCGTTCGTCGATCAGCGGCCCGACCAGGTTGCCCTCCAGCGGATGACCGATACGGACCCTGGAATAGGCTGCCTTGAGGCGCTCGACTATCTCGTCCTTCACCGACTCATGGGCAATCAACCGGCGCAAGGTGGTGCAGCGCTGCCCGGCGGTGCCCACTGCGCCGAACAGGATGCCGCGCACCGCCAGGTCGAGGTCGGCGCTTGGCGCCAGGATCATCGCGTTGTTGCCGCCCAGTTCGAGGATGCAGCGAGCGAAACGCGCCGCCACCCGCGGCGCCACTTCGCGCCCCATGCGAGTGCTGCCGGTGGCGCTGACCAGGGCGACGCGACGGTCGTCCACCAGCGCTTCGCCGGCCTCGCGGTCGCCGATCAGCAATTGGCTCAGGTGCGCCGGCGCATCGCCGCCGAAGGCCCGCGCGGCACGCTCGAACAGTGCCTGGCAGGCCAGTGCGGTGAGGGGGGTCTTCTCCGAAGGCTTCCAGACCACGGAATTACCGCAGACCAGCGCCAGCGCGGTATTCCACGACCACACCGCGACTGGGAAGTTGAACGCGCTGATCACGCCTACCACGCCCAGCGGGTGCCAGGTCTCGCGCATGTGGTGGCCGGGACGCTCGGATGCGATGGTAAGACCGTACAACTGGCGCGAGAGGCCCACCGCGAAGTCGCAGATATCGATCATTTCCTGGACTTCGCCGAGGCCTTCCTGGGTGATCTTGCCCGCCTCCCAGGACACCAGTTCGCCGAGTTCGGCCTTGTGCCGACGCAATTCCTCGCCGAACAGCCGCACCAGTTCACCACGGCGCGGCGCCGGCACCTGGCGCCAGGCGCGGAACGCCTGTTCGGCGCGCTCGACCTTGGCGGCAACGGCGGCGCGCCCCTCCAGTCGCACCGCAGCCAGGCGACTGCCGTCGATGGGGGTATGCACGGCAAGCTCGCCATCGCGAAAAGCATTGGGGTCGAGGCCGAGACTGCGCAGCAATCCGTCGATCATGTGAGGTTCTCCTGGCTGTTCGTTTCCGCTCGTTTTAGTCGGTTTGCCCGGTAGCGACAAACGACCTTTATTCGCCACGTCATTCCGAGTTTTCATACTGGCTCCGAGCTGTCGCGATCCGCCGTCTTTCCCGTACCATGCACGCCTTCGCCGGCCAGCCCTCGCCTACCCGACATGGACAAGAAAAAGCTGTTGCGCCTGATCACGGAAAAGCTCGCCGCGGACCTGGAAGTCGCCGTCCGCGCCGCGCAGACCGCCCATGAGACGGCAACCCACGAAGAGAACGTCGCCGAGAACAAGTACGACACCCTCGGCCTGGAGGCGGCCTACCTGGCCGCCGGGCAGTCGCGCCGGGTCGAGGAGATCCGCCAGGCGCTGGGCCTGTACCGCAATCTGGTGCTGCGCGATTTCGACGAGGAACAGGGCATCCAGCTCACCGCGCTGGTCACCCTGCTGAACGCCGACGGCAGCCGGCGAACAGTGTTCCTCGGCCCCGAGGCGGCCGGGCTGAAGATCGATTGTGAAGGTCGCGAGGTGTTGGTCATCACACCTCGCTCGCCACTGGGCCAGAGCCTGATCGGCAGGCACCCGGGCGACGAGACCGGGGCGAAGGACTCCCCCCTTGCGGTGGAAATCCTCGCCGTCGACTGAGGCTACTGCTGCGGCGCACCGCAGGCGCCGCAGAACTTCGCGCCCGCCGCGAGATCGGCGTTGCAGGCGATACAGCGCAGCGGCGCCAGGGCGCCGCCGCAGCCCTGGCAGAATCGTGCCGTCGCCGCATTCGCGGTGCGGCAGGCGGGACAGGCCATTCCCGCCGCGACTGGCGCCGGCGGATAGCCGCCCTGACCGCGGTGATGACCGCCGCCGTGATGACCACCGCCCTGTCCATGATGACGCCCACCCATCAACAACCGTTCGAAGAACCCCATGGCACAACCCTCTCGTCTGGATCTGACGGCTTCCAGTGAAAAGGCTGTAGCCACTACAGGGTCAATGGCGCGGAAACATCGGGAAACTCAAGTCCGCTTCACCACAGCGGCAACGCGTAGCTGACGATCAGCCGGGTCTCGTCGATGTCGTTGCCGAAATCGCTGCGGAAGGTGCCGTTGCGCAACTTGATCCCCAGGTTCTTCAGCGGCCCCGATTGCACCAGGTAGGCGATATCGGTGTCCCGCTCCCATTCCTTGCCGCGCCCACCGCCGTCAAGAAGGTCGATGTGTTCGCCACGCAGGTAGCGGCTCATGAATGTCAGGCCGGGCAGGCCGATGGCGGCGAAATCGTAGTCGTAGCGCAACTGCCAGGAGCGCTCGTCCTTGTTGGCGAAATCGCCGATCTGCACGAAGTTGACCAGATACGGATCGGTCCCGGCCAGGTAGGCGAAACCGCTGTCGCCGGACATGCGCTGGTAGCCGAGGCCGAAGGCGTGGCCGCCCAGGCGATAGGTGAACAGCGCATTCAGCGCGCGATTGTCGACGCGGCTGCCGCCCTCGTCGGTGGAACGCGCCCAGCGGATGTCGGACTTCAGCGACTGGTCATCGGCGAGCGGCAAGAGGTGCTGCACGCCGAGATAATGCTGGCGGTAGAAATCCTCCAGGTTGGCGTAGTGGTAGCTGCTGCTCAGGCGCTCGCTCCAGCGGTAGGTACCGCCGGCGAAGTCGAAGCGGTCGCTGCCGGGGTGCCGGCCCGCCAGTACGTTGCGCTTGTTGCCGCGGGTGATGCCGAGGTCTTCGGCGTTGGTCGAGTCGCGCTGCTTGACCTGGCGCAACTGGCCGAACTGCAGCGCCAGCCCGTCGATCTCGTTCACTTCCAGCAGTCCGCCCTGGAAGGTTTGCGGGTGCAGGCGCGTGTCGTTGAACTGCACCACCGGCAGCCTGGGCATCAGGGTGCCGATCTTCAGCGTACTGTGCGAGACCCGTAGCTTGGCGGTCAGGCCCAGGCTGGAATAGTCGTGGGCGGCGCGCCGGTCGCTCGTCGAATACGGCAACAGACCGCTACCGGATCGCTCTGGCGAGGAGTCCAGCCTGACACCCAGCAGGCCCAGCGCATCGACACCCAGGCCGAAGAGCCCCTCGGTGTAGCCGGACTCGTAGCGCAACAGGAAACCCTGCGCCCACTCCTCCGAATAGGACTGGCTGGCGCCGGGCTGGCGATAGTCGCGATTGAAATAGAAATTGCGCAGTTCGAGGCCGGCCTTGCCGTCGGCAAAAAACTCCGCCTGGGCGAACGACGGCAGCAACGCCAGCCCCGCGGCCAGCATCGGAACGGGAAGAATTTTCATTGTTGTTGTCTCTTCGTCGTCAGTGGATAGACACGGCGCCGCGGCCACTCCCTGCCGCGACCGCCGTGGCGGAGCGGATCAGACCCCGGCGAGCATGCCCTCCAGGCGTTGACGCACCAGTTGGCGCGCCTGCTCGACGATGTCCCTGAGCAACTCGGCGCAGGCCGGTTCGTCGTCGATCAGGCCCTGGACCATGCCGGCCGACCAGATCCCCAGGTCGGTATCGCCCTGCTGGTACACCTGGCGACCGCGCTGGCCGCTGACCAGCGCGGCGATATCGGCGTAGCCGGCGCCGCCGCGTGCCTCGATCGCCAGTACTTCCTGGCTGATCGCGTTGCGCGCCACCCGCGCGGTATTGCGCAGGGAACGCATGATCAGGTCGGTGGAACGCTCGTCGGCCGCACGGATCGCCGCCTTCACCGCAGGGTGTATCGGACATTCGCGAGTGGCCAGGAAGCGCGTGCCCATGTTGATCGCGTCGGCACCCAGCGCCAGCGCCGCGACCAGGCCACGTCCATCGGCGAAACCGCCGGAGGCGATGATCGGCACGCGTAGCCGGTTGGCCGCGGCCGGCAGCAACACCAGGCCGGGGATGTCGTCCTCGCCCGGGTGGCCGGCACACTCGAAGCCGTCGATGGAGACGGCGTCCACACCGAGTCGCTCGGCCTTGAGCGCATGGCGCACGGCGGTGCACTTGTGGATCACCTTGACGCCGTGTCGACGGAATTCGGCGATGTGCTCGCCGGGGTCGTTGCCGGCGGTTTCGACGACGCGGATTCCCGCCTCGATGATGGCTGCACGATATTCGGCATAGGGCACCGGCTTCTGCGTCGGCAGCAAGGTCAGGTTGACCCCGAACGGCCGATCGGTCAGCTCGCGGCAGCGGGCAATCTCCGCAGCCAGTGCCTCCGGGCTCGGCTGGGTCAACGCCGACAGCGTCGCCAGGCCACCGGCGTTGGCCACCGCCGCAGCCATCTCGGCACGGCCGACCCACTGCATACCGCCCTGCATGATCGGGTGTTCGACGCCGAAGGTCTCGGTGAAACGGGTCCTGAACACGCCCATGGATTGCCTCCTCGGTCAGATCGGGTCCCAGGAGAACACGTCCGGGCTGCGCGCCAGGTCCATGAAGCTGCCGCGCAACGCCGGCATGCCGTGCTCGGCGATGCTCTCCGGGGTCCAGCCGCGCTCGCTATGCACACTGCGCAGCGGCCGGCTCTGACTCATCAGGAAGAGTTCGTGGTGACGCGCGGCGAACACCTGGCCGGTGACCTCGCGGGCGGCGTCGGACGCCAGGTAGACGGCCAGCGGCGCGTTCTTCTCGGGGGTCATGCGCTGCAGCTTGTCGACGCGGGCCTTCTGCTCCGGGGTCTCGGCCGGAATCGAGTCGGTCATCCGGCTCCAGGCGAACGGCGCGATGCAATTCGAACGCACGTTGTAGCGCTGCATGTCGAGGGCGATGGATTTGCTCAAGGCGACGATGCCCAGCTTGGCCGCGGAATAATTGGCCTGGCCGAAGTTGCCGATCAGCCCGGAAGTGCTGGTCATGTGTACGAAGGCGCCGGCCTGCTGGGTACGGAAGCGTTCGGCGGCGGCCCGGCTGACGAAGAAGCTGCCGTTGAGATGGACATTGATCACCGACAGCCAGTCGTCGGCGCTCATCTTGTGGAAGATCGCATCGCGCAGGATGCCAGCGTTGTTCACCACGATATCCAGACGCCCGAAACCGTCCATGGCGCATTCGACGATACGCCGCGCGCTGTCCCAGTCGGCGACGCTGTCGGTGTTGATCAGACCTTCGCCGCCTCGCTGGCGGATCAGGCCAAGGGTCTCTTCGGCCGGCGAGGCCGACCCGCCCTCGCCCTGTAGCGATACGCCGATATCGTTGATCACCACCCGTGCCCCGGAATCGGCCAGGGCCAGGGCGATCTCGCGGCCGATGCCGCCGCCCGCGCCGGTAACGATCGCGACCTTGCCTTCATTGAGTCTGCTGCTCATGGGTAATCCTCTTCGTCCCGTGGATGTCGTTCGGTTGCGCTCAGCCCGGCAGGCCGAGGACGCTCTTGGCCAGGATGTTGCGCTGGATTTCGTTGCTGCCGCCGTAGATGGTGGTCGGCCGCGACTGGATGAAGATCCCCGCCGGATGCAGCTCGGGGTCTTCGGCGAAGGGCTGTAGCAGGGCCGAGTCCTCCCCGGCGACCTCCAGGCCCAGCTCGCTGATGCGCTGGAACAGTTCGGACTGGAATATCTTCAGCATGGATACCTCCGGGCCGAGGCTCTCCCCACGCCGCAGGCGTTCGGCGAAACGCTCGTAGAGCGCTTTGTGGCTGTCCAGGTCCATGCTCAGCGCGGCGAAGCGGCGCGCGAACAGAGGGTCGTGCCACAGTCCCAGGTGCCGGGCCAGGCGCTCCAGGCGCTGGAGGGCGAAGGTGGACTGCTTGGGCGAACCGAGGAAGATCCGCTCGAAACCGAGCAGCGCCTTGGCCATGCTCCAGCCCTGGTTGATTTCGCCGACCAGGCTGTCGTAGGGCACCCGCACGTCGTTGAAAAACACTTCGCAGAACTCGCCGTGCAGCTCCAGGTTGAGGATCGGCCGCACCTCGATGCCCGGGCTGTCCATCGGCACCAGCAGGAAGCTGATGCCGTGCTGCGCCTTGGCGCTGCGCTCGGTGCGGACCAGCAGGAAGATCCAGTTGGCCTCCGAGCCCATGGTGGTCCAGGTCTTCTGTCCGTTGATCACCCACTCGCCGTTTTCCAGGCGCGCCTCGGTGCGCAGGCTGGCCAGGTCGGAGCCGGCGTTGGGCTCGCTGTAGCCCTGGCACCAGATGTCTTCGCCGCTGAGAATGCGCGGCAGGAAGCGCGCCCGTTGCGCCTCGTCGCCATAGCGGATCAACAATGGGCCGAGCATGGTCACGCCGCTGTCGGGCAAGCGCGCGCAGCCGTACTCCTCCATTTCCTCCATCATGATCAGTTGCTTGCCGGCGCTCAGCCCCATGCCGCCGTACTCCCTGGGCCAGCCGGGACACAGCCAGCCCTGGCGCGACAACAGCAGGTACCACTCGCGGGTTTCCTCGCGCCCCAGGCGACGGGGCGGATTGCGGATGCGCTGCGGATAGTTGGCGGCGATCCACTCACGGACCATCAGGCGAAAGGCGTTGTCGTCGAGACTGTCGTAGTCGCTCATCTCAGTTTCCTCTGAATACGGGGGGACGCTTGGCGAGAAAGGCCGCCTTGCCCTCGGCGTGGTCGGC
Organism: Pseudomonas sp. CP-1; assembly: GCF_021213715.1. Lineage (NCBI taxonomy): Bacteria > Pseudomonadati > Pseudomonadota > Gammaproteobacteria > Pseudomonadales > Pseudomonadaceae > Pseudomonas > Pseudomonas sp. CP-1. Next base: position 375,563 of record NZ_JAJQKY010000001.1, on the reverse strand, counting down.
GCTGAGGAACAACTGGCTCTGCAACTCGCCCTCCCGCTCCAGCAATAGGTCAAGGCCCTCGGCGAGCAACGCCTTGGTCATCGCCAGGGGCAACGGCGCCTGCTGCTCCACCCGCCCGGCCAGTTCCAGCGCCATCGCCAAGGCGCCGCCAGCGGCGCAGAGGCGGTCGGCCAGGCCGATGCGCAGTGCCTCCTCGGCCTCTACCACCTGGCCGAACATCAGGATCTGCCGTGCCCGCCCCCAACCGATGCGCGCCGGCAAGGTATGCAACTGGCCAAGGTCGGCGAGCAGCCCGACCTTGCCGAAGCCGGCGGCGAAGCGGGCGCCGGCGCCGCAAACGATGCTGTCGCAGGCCAGCGCCACGGACAGCCCGGCTCCCACCGCCCAGCCCTCGACCGAGGCGATCAGCGGCTTGCCCATGCGCACCATCTGCCGCACCAGCCGCGCGTTGTCCTGCATTCGCGCCCTGCCGGCGGCCAACTCGGTCACCCGCATGTCGCCCAGGTCGCCGCCGGCGCAGAACACCTCTTCGCCACCGGTCAGCAGCACGCTGCGGATCGATGGGTCGCATTCGGCCGCCTCCAGGGCCCGCAGCAATTCCATGCGCAGCGCCGGCGACAGTGCGTTGCGCCGGGCCGGGTTGTCGAAGCGCAGCAGGCGCACCGTGCCGCGCGTTTCCTGCAACAAACCGCTCATCAGGCCACCTCCCGCTGTAGCAGCGCGGCGTAGCGCGCCTTGTGGAACGCCAGCGAGCCGTGGGCATTGAGCAGTACCATGGCGCGGCGCAGGAACAGGCCGATGTCCGCCTCGTCGGTGTAGCCGATGCCGCCGTGCAACTGGATGGCCTGGCGGGTCACCAGCAGAGCCGCTTCCGAGGCCCGTACCCGTGCGCTGGAAACCTGCCGCTGGCGCTCGCTTTCCGACGCCCCGGCATCGATCGCGGCGGCGGCCTGCTCGACCATGGCGCGCGACAGTTCGATCTGGATCCTCAGGTCGACCATGCGGTGCTGCAGCGCCTGGAAACTGCCGATCTCGCGGCCGAACTGGCGACGTACCTTGAGGTACTCCAGGGTTCGCTCGAAGGCGCCATCCATCAGTCCGACCAGATAGGCCGCGCAGGCCAGCGCTGCCTCGTCCAGAACCTGTTCCGCCACCTCGCCGGACAACCACCGTGCCGGCGCATCGCGGAAACGCAGGCGCGCCAGGTGAGCGCCATCCTGGGTCGCCTCGCAGAGCAGTTCCACGCCATCGGCATCGCGCTCGACCAGCGCCAGGCCCTGCTCGCAGGCCACCAGCCAGGCATCGGCGGCGCCAGCCAGATGTACGTGAGCGACTTCGCCGTGCAGCCGCCCTTCCTGCATACGAGGGCGCCGCCGCCCATCGCGGTAGGCGATGCCCGCCGGCAGGACCAGCCGCTCAGCGGCCAGCAACGCAACGCGCTCGTCTTCCGGCAGCAACGGCGCCACCAGCCCGGCCTCCATCAGCGGCTCGGGCAGCAGGCCGCGCCCCAGCGCCTCCAGCAACGCCGCGTATTCGCTCATGCCCAGGCCGCTGCCGCCCAACGCTTCATCCAGGCGCAGCGCCGGCCAGCCCATGGCGCAGACCTCGCGCCAGGCCTGGCGGTCCACCCCGCTACCGGTGAAACGACTGCGGCGCACGCGGCTCAGGTCGCCGTCGCGCGGCACCAGCGAAGCCGCGCTGTCGCGGATCATCCGCAGACGCTGCTCGCGCTCGCCGGCCCACTCGTCTTGCTCACTCATCTGTTCGCCCTCCTGTCGATACGCCGACCGCCCGTCCGTCATCTGCACGGGCGGCGCCGGCTTGTCCGCGCGGAGCGACCGCGCAGGCCGTGGTCCGGACGCGCGACGGATGGCTCCGCTGCCGCGCCGCCGGAACTCCGCTACGGCTTAGCCGCGCGGTACCTGAAGCTGCCCGAGGCCATGGCGATGACCTCGCCGCCCTCGTTGCAGATTTCCGCCGTGCAGAAGCAGATCGTGCGGGTCCGCCGCACCACCCTGCCAACCGCACGAAGCTCGCCGCGGGCGCTACCCATGAAGTGGGTAGCCATGTCGATGGTCACCATCGAGCAGTCCGGCAAGCAGGCACGGATCGCCTGGGCCATGGCGGCGTCCAGCACCGACATCAACACCCCGCCATGGAACTGTTGCAGGTAGTTCATCAGTTCCGGGCGATGCCCCAGGCGCACCCGCGCCACCCCGTCGGCATCGGTCCAGCGCTCGAGGCCGATGAACTCCTGGAAGCTGGCGGGCCGCTGCTCCGCCGCTGGCTGTCGTGGAAAAGAACTCATGGATGTGCACTCCTTCCGCAGGATCAGGCCTTGGCCGCGCGCCGCTCGGCGGTATCCACGGCACTGCCCGGCGCTTGCCGTCGGGAAGCGCTCTCGGCATCGCGGGACTCGCGGTTCGGGTCGTAGAGCCGGTCCGCAATGAACAGCGCCGGGATCAGCCCGGTGAGCACGTAGGTGATGCCCATCACCAGGAAACCCGCGCCGATCGACACGTGGGTGGCCAGCAGGCCGATGCCGGCGGGCGCCACCGCCGCGCCGATACGACCCAGGTTGTAGGCGGTGCCCACCGCCGAGCCGCGGACGCGGGTGGAGAAGCTCTCGGTCATGTAGGTGGCCAGCACCCCGACCGGAACGCCGTAGATGAAGCCGAAGGTGATGAGGATCCAGAGGATGTTGGAAGGCGAGTGGTAGAACACGATCAACGGCATGAAGGCGGCGCTGCCGATGGCCCCGGCGGCGAAGGTCAGGCGCCGGCCGAAAAGATCGGCGCAGACACCGGCGGCGACCTTGCCGAGGATCATCGCGCTGTAGGTGCCGACCATGTAGCCGGTCATCGACTTGAAGTTCATCCCCAACTCGCTCTCCAGGTAGGACGGCATCCAGTTGTTGGTGCCGTAGTAGCCGAACAGCAGGAAGCAGGAGGTGAGGCTCCAGAGCAGGAACATGCCGCGCGTTTCCGGATCGCCCAGCATCCGTCCCAGCGGGCCGGCGCCGCCAGCCTCGGCGTGGCTCTGCGGAGCCGCGCCGGGACGCTGGCGCCCGGCCTGGGCCGCGAGCCAGGACGGCGACTCCGGCACCCAGGGCCGCAGGGCCAGGCAGACCAGCGCCGGCGCCACGGCGGTGAAGAACAAGGTGCGCCAGCCGAACTCGGGGATGATCTGCCCCGCCAGCAGGGTCGCCACCAGGTAGCCCACGGTCCAGCCGGCCTGCATGGCGGCGAGGATGGTGGTGCGGTACTTGGTTCCGACGCACTCGGACATCAGGATGTTGCAGGCGACGAACAGCGAGCCGAGGCCGAGCGAGGCGACGAAGCGGATCAGCGCGAACTGCCAGTAGTTCTGGGTCAGCCCCAGCAACGCGGTACCGATGGAGAACAGCACGATGGTCCAGGTCACCACTCGCACCCGGCCGAAGCGGTCGCAGCACCAGCCGCCATAGATACCGCCGACGGCCATGCCGGCGAGAGTCAGGCTGCCGAGGGAGCCGGCTTCGAAGTTGCTCAGGCCGAATTCGGCCTTCAGGCTGTTGAGGCTGTAGGCCAGGAACATCAGGTCGACGCCGTCGGCGAGCAGGCCGAGGAAGCAGAAGACGAAGGCGATCAGCATGGTGCGCCGGGAGATGGCCGGCGCCGGGTTCGGGGAAAGCGCGGTTGCATTCATTATTCTTGTTCTCGCAAGCAGGATTTCGGTTGATCTTCACGGCAGCCCGACGGTCGTTCCCTCGCGCCACCGCCCTTCGCTTCAGTCCGGCCGCTCTGGCGGCGGACCTACCCGGCCGTTGTCCAGCACCACCACATCGCGCTCGACGACGCGAGTGCGGAACGAGCCGTCGCTCCACATCTCGGTACGCAAGGTCTCGCCGGGAAACACCGGAGCCGAGAAACGCACCTGCAGATGTCCCAGTTGCTCCGCGCGGTAGTCGGCGAGCCCGCGCAACACCGCGTGGAATGCCACGCCGAGGGTGCACAGGCCATGCAGGATCGGCCGCGGGAAGCCGGCCCGCAGCGCTGCCGCGGGCTCCGCGTGGAGCGGGTTGTCGTCGCCGTTGAGGCGGTAGTACAGGGCCTGCTCCGGACGGGTCGGCAGGTCGAGTCGCAGGTCGGGCGTCCGTTCAGGCAAGCGATGCGGCATTTCCGGCACCTGCCGGGAACCACCGAAGCCGCCGTCGCCACGAAGGAAGGTGGTGCTGCGGGCGACAGCCAGCACCTCGCCGCTGAGCGCGTCGCTGAGCACCTTCTCGCTGTAGAGCAGCGCGCCCTTGTCGGCGCCCTTGTCTACCAGACCGGTGACCCGGGTCCGACCGATCACCTCGCCTTCCGCCGGCAACGGCCGCCGCCACTCCAGGCGCTGCTCGCCGTGAACCAGGCGCAGCGCGTCCACGCCAGTCGCCGGATTGCCCAGCCAGAAGCCCGGATGACCGAGCACCAGGGCCATGCACGGCAATGCCTGGAGATCGCGGCACGGATCGACGTAGACCAGTTGGCGCTCGTCCAGCGGGTCGCCGCCCAGACCGAGGGTCAATGCGTAGAAGGCGCTGTCGCGCCGGCTGTAGCGCTGGCGTACTTCGGGGATCGGGTAGTTCAGGAGTACCTCAGGATCGAGCGCCATCGGCCACCTCCTCGACTTCCAACACCGCATCCACCGCCCAGGCGCCCTGGCCCTCCGGCAAGGCGATGACCGGGTTGAGGTCCACCGAGCGCAAGCGCTCTCCCGCCTCCCAGGCGAACCGCGAGAGATTCGACAGCAGCCGTGCCAGCGCCGCGACGTCGGCCCGCGGCCGGCCACGCGCGCCGAGCAGGAGCGGCGCGCCTCTGATGCTACGGATCATCGCCTCGGCTTCGTCGACCTCGAACGGGCAGCAGCGGAACACCACGTCCTGCAGCACCTCGACGAAGATCCCGCCCAGGCCGAACAGCGCCACCGGGCCGAACAGCGGATCGCGCTGGATCCCCATGAAGCACTCCACCCCACCCTGCAGCTGACGCGCCACCAGGACGCCATCGAGACGCGCCTGCGGCGCCTTCTCGGCGGCCCGGCGCAGGAGCAGTTGGAAACCGGCGCGTACCGCGTCCGCATCGCTTACGCCAAGCAGCACGCCGCCGATTTCCGACTTGTGCTGGATGTCCGCCGAGGCGAGCTTCAGCACCACCGGGTATCCGATGCCCTCGGCGAAGGCAACCGCCTCTTCGGCACTGCCCAGCACCGCCTCGGCGGCGGACTCGATACCGGCGCGCGCCAGCAGGCGCTTGGCCTCGGCTTCGCCGGGCGTGGAGGCGGGCAACTGTAGCCCGCCGGCAGGCCGGCGCAGGCGCAACGGCCGGGCGAAGGCTTCGCCGAGCCGCCCCATGGCCTGGATCGCCACTACCGCCCGGGTGGGGTCTTCGAACAGTGCGAAGCCGGCCTCCTCGTAGGGTGCCAGCTCCTCCCCCTCGCCCATCACCGAGACCACGAACAGACGCTCGGGATGAGCCTCCTTGATCCGCCGGAACTGCTCGGCCAGACGCGCGCCGATGGAGGCGGCGGTGCCGGCCTGGGTGAAGAAGGCGAGCAGCGAACGGTAGCCACCGTCGACCACCATCGACTCGGTAAAGTCGCGCACCAGCGTCAGGTCGTTCAGGGCCTGCGCGGTGCAGTCCACCGGGTTGATCGGCGAAGCGAAGGACAGCCGTGCCTTCAGCCGCTCCTGGGCCATGTCCGGCATCGGCGGCATCGGCAGGCCGACTTCCTCGGCGACATCGCTGACGATGATCCCGGCGCCGCCGCTGACGGTGATCATGCCGAGACTGTTGCCCAGCGGATAGATACGCCGGGTGGCGAGGTAGGCGATGTCCATCAGTTCCTCGGTGGTCCTGGCGCGGATCACCGCGTAGTCGTCCAGCACGGCGTCCAGCACCTTGTCGTCGCCGGCCAGCGAAGCGGTGTGGGACAGCGCCGCGCGGCTACCCAGGGCGCTGCGCCCGACCTTGTGCAGGATCACCGGCTTGCCGGCGCGATGCGCTGCCTCCAGGGCGGCGAGGAAGCTGTCGACGTTGCGGATGGATTCGGCGTAGGCCATCACCACGTCGATCTCCGGCGACTCCACCAGCCAACCGATGCTGTCGCCCAGGGTGACGTCGGCCTCGTTACCGGTGGCCACGCAGATAGGGGTTCCCAGGCGCCGCTGGCGCGCCATGCCGAGCAGGTGCGCGCCGTAGGCACCGGACTGGGTGGCGATGCCTACCCGGCCGGGCAGCGGTACGCCACGTTCCAGGCTGGTGGAGAAGAACGCGTAATAACCCAGGTTACTGTTGAACGCGCCCAGCGCATTCGGACCGAGCAGGCGCATACCGTGCTCGCGGGCAGCGGCTACCACCGCATCCTGCATCGCCGCGCCGGCCTCGCCGACCTCGCTGAATCCGGAAGAGAACACGATGGCACTGCGCGCCCCCTGGCGGCCCAGCGCCCGGACGGTCTCCAGCACCTGAGGCGCAGGCACCGCGACAATGGCCACGTCCGGTGCCTGCGGCAGCTCCGCAACGCTGGCGAAGGCCGGCAGCCCCTGGATTTCAGCACGATTCGGATTGACCGGGAGGATTTGCCCGGCATAGCCATGGCGCAGCATGTAGGCGATGGGACGGCCACCGATGCGGGTCGGGTCGCTGGAGGCGCCGATCACCGCGACCGAGCGTGGTTCGATCAATGGAGTAAGACTGGCGAAACGGGGAGCGTCGATGAGCTGTTGCGAGTGGTTCGCTGACATGGGTTCACCTGATCCGTTTGTCTGTGGCCGGCACGACAACCTTCTCGCGGGCGAGCGCGCCCGCGGGACGCCGCCACGGCAGCGCCCGGAAGGCCTGTCGGCCAGGGGTCTAGAGCGTGTCGCCGGTGCCGAGCAACGCGGTTACCTGGCTGGACAGCGTGCCGCCGTTGCCGTGCAGCAACGCCACGTCGGCCTTGGCCAACTGCCGCTCGCCGGCCTGGCGGCGGAGCTGGGTCACCGCCTCGATGATCAGGAACATCCCGTACATCCCCGGATGCACGCAGGACAGCCCGCCACCGTTGGTGTTCACCGCCAGCTCGCCGCCGGGCGCGATGCGTCCACCCTGGACGAATGGGCCGCCCTCGCCCTTGGCGCAGAAACCCAGGTCCTCGAGGAACAGCAGGGTGTTGATGGTAAAGGCGTCGTAGAGCATCACCAGGTCGATGTCGGCGTGCCGCACACCGGCCATCTGCATGGCTCGCGGACCGCTTTCCGAGGCCGCCGTCACGGTGAGGTCGGGCATCGACACGATCGAGCGATGCCACTGCGCTCCGGCCGCGCCAAGGAAGTACACCGGCGCATTGGGCAAGTCGCGGGCGCGCTCGGCGCGCACTACCACGCAGGCGCCACCGCCGTCGGTGACCAGGCAGCAGTCGGCGGCACTCAGCGGGTCGCTGACCATCCGCGCGGCAAGGACGTCATCGACGCTCAACGGCCCGCGGGCGAACGCCTCAGGATTCAGGTTGGCCCATTGCCGGGCAGAGACCGCCACCTCGGCGAGCTGCTCGCGTGTGGTGCCGTACTGGTGCATGTGCCGGCTGGCCGCCAGGGCATAGGCGGTGATCGGGTGGCGCGGCTTGTAGGGCGTCTCGTGCCATTGTGGCTCGCTCATCGATACCAGGCGGCCGCCGGCGGTTCGCTGGTTGGAGCCGTAGCAGATCAGCGCAGCGTCGCAGAGACCGGCCTCCAGTGCCAAAGTGGCCTGCAGCAGGTGCAGCTCGAAACTGGAGCCGCCGATATTGGTGCCATCCACGAACTTCGGGCGGATGCCGAGGTATTCGGCGACCGACAAGGTGGGAAAGGCATGGGAGCTGGTGGCGGCGAAGATCGCGTCGATGTCGGAAAGCTTCAGGCCGGCATCGGCAATGGCCTTGAGCGACGCCTGGCCGAGCAGTTCGATGGCGCTGTAGCCCGGCGCCTCGCCGACGCCGGCGCTACCGATGCCGACGATGGCGGTCTTGCTACGGATGGCCGCGCTCATGGTCGTCCCTCCTGGTGGGGAACGAACACCACGACATTGGCACCGTCCTGCTCGACGATGCGCGCCTGCACACGGGTGCCGATCGGCAGGCTCTGGTGCCCGTCGATCCGCGACATCATGCGCACGCCCTCGTCCAGGTCGACCAGCGCGACATTGTGATTGCCGCCGCGGGAGCGATTGACAGTGATCGCGTAGAGCGTACCCAGGCCGCTGGCGGGAACCCACTCGAGATCAGTCTCGCCGCTACCCGGCACCAACTGGCGCGGGTAGAACACATGGCGACCGCTGGAACGGCTGCGCTGCAACATGAAACGGCCCTGGGCGAGAAACGCAAGGTACTGCGCCTCAGGTCCCGGAGTACTGCCATCGGGAAGATCTGCCACGAGGTTTCTCCTTTGTTCTTGTCGACCTTTGCTGCAAAGTGCATCGCGCTGGACGCCGAACCGGATACTGCTTCCGTCCCCGGTTGTACGTTCCGGAAGGCCAGAATATATTCACTATCGTGAATGTCAATCACAATACTGAATGAAAAGAGGAAAAATGACCAAGGACGCCACAACCAAAGGCACCAGCAGCAAAGATGTCGGCGCGGTAGTGAACGCCATTCAGATACTTCGCCACCTAGCCCACGCCGACGGACCGCAAGGCGTGGCCGCCATCGCTCGCGCCACCGGCATCAGCCCGAGCAGCGCCTTCAATATCCTGCGCACCCTGAGCAACGAACGGCTGACCTCCTTCGACGATGCGGGCAAGACCTACCAACTGGGCCTTGGCCTGTCGGAACTGGCCGTAGGATTCGTCGGACGCAGCTATGCCGACCTGATCCAGCCAGAGCTGGAGCGACTGAGCCTTGCCCACCACATCCTCATCGCCCTGTGGCAAGTCACCGACGATGCGCACATCCGCGTCATCGCCCTTGCCGCACCGCCCGTCGCCCACGTCAACGTCGCCGTCGGCACGCGCCTGCCGGAACTGGTCGGCGCCGCCGGGCGTTGCATTGCCGGCCTGCGCGAACTGCCGGAGGACGAACTGCGCCGCCGACTGACCCGCGTGCGCTGGGAAAATCCGCCGAGCTTCGAGCGCTACCAGGCCGAAGCGTCCGAGGCCGTCGAGCGCGGCTGGGCTATCGACCAGGAACACCTCTACCGCGGCGTGAGCATGGTCGCCAGCGCCATCACCGACCGCGACGGACAACCGCGCTTCGCCATCTCCGCGATCGGCATCAGCGCCCAGCACCAGCCCGACGACCTGGAACGGATCGGCACCAGCCTGCGGGATACCGCGCGCTTCGTGAGCCGCGCGCTATTTCCCCAGGGCGAGGCACTGAAGGAGAAATCCTGAAATGGCATTCAACCCATTGAAAGATTAGCCGGCCAGCCGTCATCGACCCTCGACGCCGGTACCATCCTTCAACCCGAGGACCGGCAGATAACGGAGAAAGCGCCAGAATCGCTTCAGCGTCACCCGGTCCCACGCTCGCAGCGGCACCGAGCGGAACAACTGCCAGGCATATCGCCCATCCTGGACAACAGCCTTCTTCAGTACCTTGTTCAGGATCAGTTGCCGGGCCCGGCGATAATTCGGGTGAGCCCGATAAGGCTCGATGGCTTGCATATCCGCCTCGTAATTGAGCTTGTACCTGCCGGACAGACCGCTTCCATGCCGGCGATAACGCCCCATGTAGGCCGGCAGTCGATGAATTTCATAGCCCTGCGCCGCGATCCTTAGGGTGATCTGGAAATCCTGCACGCGAATCAACGGGTCGAAGAAATCCGCCCGCTTCATCGCTTCCATGCGGTAGAGCGCCGTCAGCGGCATGACCACCAGGGTCTCGGCCAATGCTGCATCGAACCCCCAACGCTCCACACACCCCTCGCTGAAACCGTCTCGCGCCACTTCGTTACCAGCACTGTCGATACAGATATTGAAACCGCCCACGCACCCGACCTCGGGGTGCGCAAGCAAGTAGTCGACGCGCGTGTCGAGCGCTCCAGGCAGGAGAATGTCGTCCAGGTCGGGAGTCATCACGAACTCGCCCCGCGCATGACGCAAACCGTGATTGAGCGCGTCGCTCACCCCTCGGTTAGCCTGGCGGTAGAGCTGGAAACCGTGACGCTCGCGGAGCATGGCGAGACGCTCATAGGTGTCGTCCGTGGATCCGTCATCCACCACGATCAACTCGAGATTGGGATAGCCCTGCGCGTAGATGCTGGCGATCGCCTCGTCCAGATACTTCGAGATATTGAAACAGGCGCAAACGACGGAAACGAGCGGACGCATTTCTTCCTCCCCAGCCCCGGCTCCGGGACTCGGCACAAACCGATATCCTGGCTGTCCGCCGGAGGGAAACCGTGCCATGCAGCTCGGCCACACATCCGCGGCGCCTTCAAGCGCCGGGATACTAAGAAGAACCGCACCGACCATCGAAACCGGCAGGTCGCCCGACGCGGCGCCCGAAGGACAGAAAATCGGAAGCGGTGGAGAAATGCGCGCTCAGCGCACCCACGAAACCCAGGCAGAGCGGGACGACCACCCAGAGGAGAAGGAAGGGCAGAACCAAGGAAGGGCCCGCAGCATTCCTAGGAAAGCTGCACGACCTGGCCGGCACCCGAAACCATGGCACGGCTTTTTCGCCCGCCCGGCAGAGGGGATGCCCGAACGCTCGCCAGAAAAGACAAAGCCCCCGGAACGCCAGGCATTCCAGGGGCTTTGCTCATATGTAATGGCGGAGAGATAGGGATTTGAACCCTAGGAGCCATTGCTGACTCAACGGATTTCGAATCCGTCCCGTTCGACCACTCCGGCATCTCTCCGTGCGGCGCGCATGATACCAGCTTGTACGAAGAACGCGAAGCTTTCTTGAAGATTTTTTCGCGTTCTTTCAGATGGTTGCGCGCGTTAGGAGGTTAAAGCGGCACGCCCAGGCGCTTGGCTACCTCTTCGTAGGCTTCGATCACATCGCCGAGGCCCTGGCGGAAGCGGTCCTTGTCCATCTTCTTGCGGGTTTCCTTGTCCCACAGACGGCAGCCGTCCGGGCTAAACTCATCGCCGAGGACGATCTGGCCATGGAACAGGCCGAACTCCAGCTTGAAGTCCACCAGCAGCAGACCGGCGTCGTCGAACAGCTTGTTCAGCACTTCATTGACCTTGAAGGAATAGGTCTTCATCTGCGCCAGTTGCTCGGGAGTGGCCCAGCCGAAGGCCTGGACGTGGGATTCGTTGATGAACGGATCGCCCAGGGCGTCGTTCTTCAGGAACAACTCGAAGGTGGGAGGAGTCAGGGCGATGCCCTCTTCCACGCCGAGGCGACGCACCAGGCTACCGGCGGCGAAATTGCGCACCACGCACTCGACCGGGATCATGTCGAGCTTCTTCACCAGGCACTCGGTATCCGACAGCAGCTTGTCGAACTGGGTCGGAATGCCGGCAGCTTCCAGCTTCTGCATGATGAAGGCGTTGAACTTGTTGTTCACCGCGCCCTTGCGATCGAGCTGTTCGATGCGCTTGCCGTCGAAGGCGGAGGTGTCGTTGCGGAACAGCAGGATGAGACGATCGGCATCGTCGGTCTGGTAAACCGACTTGGCTTTGCCGCGGTAGAGTTCTTCGCGTTTTTCCATGATGGGCTCCGCTTACGGGTAATAGGGCCTAGGCGATCTCGCGCCAATCCAGGCCTGAATGCTGATCGGCCACCTGCAGCCAGCCCGGATCGCACCCGAGGGTGTCGACGAAGGTTTGCCGGGCCAGCTGCGGCGAGTTGTTCTTTTCGCTGAGATGGGCCAGCACCAGGTGCTGCATGCGGCCCCAATCCAGCTGCTTCACCAGCTCTGCGGACTGATGGTTGTTCAAGTGCCCTCGCGAACCGCCTACGCGGGCCTTGAGAAAATAGGGATACGGGCCACCGGCAAGCATCGTGCTGTCGTGGTTGGCCTCGACCACCAGAGCATCCACCGCACGATAGCACTCCAGCACCTCGGCCGTGGCCATTCCCAGATCGGTGAGCATGCCGAAGCGCCGCTGCCCGTCGGACAGCACGAACTGGGTAGGCTCGCGGGCGTCGTGCGAGACGCCAACCACCTGCACTTCCAGCCCGCGGATCGCCAGGCGCTGGCCGGCCCTCAACAGCTCGGCGGGGTGCACCGGGCGGCGCATGCCGCTCAGGGTACCCGCACTGAGATAGACCGGGATTTGGTAATGCCGCGCCAGCAGTTCGACGCCATGGATGTGATCGGCGTGTTCGTGCGTGACCAGGATCGCGTCCAGCTGCGCGGGGCTCAGCCCCAGGCGCGCCAGACGCTTGATGATTTCACGCAGCGGGAAGCCGCAATCGATCAGTATCCGGGTGTCAGAACTGCTCACCAAGGCCGAATTGCCCCGGCTTCCGCTGCCCAGAACCGCGAACCGCATTGCGCATGCTCTCCTGGAGTTTTTCCAGTACGTTTTGCGCGACATCGGCCGGCGCAGAGGTGTTGATGTCCTTGTCGACGGTGACCTGCACGGCGTCGCTGACGGTGGTCAGGCGGACCTGGTAGCGCTGCGCCTTGGCGTCTTCCTCTTCCTTGGTCTTCTCGCCGCCGCCGAACAGGCGACTGAAGAACCCGGGCTTGTCTTCGTCGGGCTTCTTCGCCCCTTCGGCGATGTTCACGTAGTACACGCCAAGGCTGCGGTTGAGGTCGTCGACGCGGATATCGGCGTTATCCAGGGCACGCCCGACGCTGACCCAGGAGCGGTCGAAGTCGGATTGCAAGGTCAGCACCGGGTTGCCGCTGCCGTCCTTGCTCAACTCGAAGGTGCCGGGCGTGTCGTAGATCGAGTTGGCTGCCAGCAGGGAGACCGAGCCGCCCTGCTCGGCGCTGCGCGCCATGCTCGCGACCATCTCGTCGAGCAGCGCCGCGTCGAGGCTCGGCGCCACCGACTTGCTCGGCCAGCTCGGGCTGCTGGTGTCACCGGCGGCGCGGGTCTGGCTGAGCACGTAGACCTCGCTGGTATTGCTTTGCACGCCGGGCTCGATACGCACCCGAACCCGTGCCTGGCCGTCCGGCTCGACACCGCTCACGCGGCTGCTAAGGCGGCGTGCCAGCGGTGCGGAAAGCTGCGACAGCGATTGCCAGTCGGAACTGAACTCGCCGGTCTGCGGGCGCTCGTCGGCGATGCGGAAACCGTTCTCCTCGAAGAACTGCCGGGCCACCGGCCAGACCTCCGCCGGCGGACGCTGGGCCACGACCCAGCGGCTATCACCGCTGCGCTGCAGGCTGTAGTCGCTGATGTCGCCGGCGTTGGCCAGCGGCTGCGGACGCGGAACCTCGTACTCACCCTCTTTTTCGTGGGTGGTGGCGACGTTCAGCGGAATCGGCAGCAGCGGATCGAGCGGCTTGCTGTGCACCCCTTCGGGCAATTGCATGGGAGGCGTTTCGCGGGCGCCGAGGTAGTCGTCACCGCGGTCGCGGAAATAGCCCTCCGGCCCCCACAGCCAGCCGCAGCCGGAAGTGTTGCCGATAACCAGGGCGAGGGCGGTCAGTCCAGCCAGTCGCTTCATTGCGTGGAGCTCCTTGATCAAGCCAATACGCCGGTCTGGCGCATGGCCTGACGCAGCGGCTCGTGGCAACGCGGGCTGAGCCAGGTCAGGGGCAGGCGGATGCCCTCGGGGATCAGACCCATCTCATGCAGGGCCCACTTCACCGGAATGGGGTTGGATTCGATGAACAACGCCTTGTGCAGCGGCATCAGGCGGTCGTTGATGGCGCGCGCGGCAGCGGCGTCGCCGCGCATGGCGGCGGCGCACAGGTCGCTCATGGCGCGCGGCGCGACGTTGGCGGTCACCGAGATGTTGCCCTTGCCACCCAGCAGCATCAGCTCGACGGCAGTGGCGTCGTCGCCGGAATAGACGAGGAAGTCCTTGCCGACGCGCTCGATGACTTCCTTGGCGCGTTGCAGGTCGCCGGTGGCCTCCTTGATGCCGATGATGTTCGGCACCTTGGACAGGCGCTCGACGGTCTCCGGAAGCATGTCGCAGGAGGTGCGGCCCGGTACGTTGTAGAGGATCTGCGGGATCGCAACGGCTTCGGCGATATGGCGGAAGTGCTGGTACATGCCTTCCTGGGTCGGCTTGTTGTAGTACGGCGTCACCAGCAGGCAGGCGTCGGCGCCGCCGCTTTTCGCGGCCTCGGTCAGCGCCACCGCCTCGCGGGTGGAGTTGGCGCCGGTGCCGGCGATCACCGGGATGCGGCCCTTGACCTGGTCGACCACGCGACGGATCACCTGGATGTGCTCTTCCACGTCCAGCGTGGCCGATTCACCGGTGGTGCCGACGGCGACGATGGCGTTGGTGCCTTCCTGCAGGTGGAAGTCCACCAGCTTGGCGAGGCTGTCCCAGTCCAGTCGACCCTGAGCATCGAAGGGGGTGACCAGTGCCACCATACTGCCCGCAATCATGCAACCGCTCCTGCCGCGAAATTAAAGCGGTAATGGTACTGTCGGCGGCAGGCCTTGCACAAGACGAGCGCCACCTCGTCGGAAGCCGCTGACAGGCGGCAGACGTTTCCCTCGGCGGCGCTTTTCGCTACCCTTCCCGCTTTAGGTACGGCCCGTGCCGCCAGCGTATTCCAGGAAAGTTGAATGTCCACCAGCCAACCCCGCGAACAATTCCTTCTGATCAGCGCCCTCGGCCCCAATCCGATGGAGCTGACCACCCTGCTCTGCCGCGCCTGCGTCGAGAGCCGCTGCGCCGTGGTCAGCAGCCGCCTGACCCGCCACGGAGAGTTCAGCGCCCTGGTGCTGCAGATCTCCGGAAGCTGGGATGCCCTCGCCCGCCTCGAGGGCAGCCTGCCGGCCCTCACCAAGCGCGGCGACATCACCCTCAGCATGACCCGCAGCAACGCCCACGTGACCCGCGCCCAGGCGTTGCCTTACGTGGCCTATGTCAGCGCGGTGTATCGCCCGGACATCCTCAACGAACTCTGCCAGTTCTTCATCGACCACAACATCGAGCTGGAGAACCTGACCTGCGACACCTACCAGGCGCCGCACACCAACACCACCATGCTCAACGCCACGATTACCGTGACGCTGCCCGCCGGCACCCAGATCAGCTGGCTGCGCGACCAGTTCCTGGACTTCGCCGACGCCCTGAACCTGGATGCCCTGATCGAACCCTGGCGCCCCCAACACCCCTGAGGAGCCGAGCCATGCCGGTCGCAATCGACAAACCCGTACCCGACTTCACCGCCCCCGCAACCAGCGGCAAGGAGGTGACCCTGTCCGCGCTGAAGGGCAAGCAGGTCGTCCTGTATTTCTACCCGAAGGACAGCACCCCCGGTTGCACCACCGAGGGCCAGGGCTTCCGCGACCAGTACGCGGCGTTCCAGAAGGCCAATACCGAGGTCTTCGGCATCTCCCGCGACGGCCTGAAGTCCCACGAGAACTTCAAGTGCAAACAGGAATTCCCCTTCGAGCTGATCAGCGACAAGGATGAAGCGGTCTGCCAGCTGTTCAACGTGATCAAGCTGAAGAAGCTCTACGGCAAGGAATACATGGGCGTCGACCGCAGCACCTTCCTGATCGATAGGGACGGCGTACTGCGCCAGGAGTGGCGCGGCGTGAAGGTGCCCGGGCATGTCGACGCGGTTCTCGCCGCCGCCCAGGCGCTCAACGGCGCCTGAGCCCCGCCCCGAAAAAAAAGGCCGCATCCGCGGCCTTTTTCATTTTTCATGCGGCCGATGCTATCGCGTGGCTGCCAGAGTCTCGGGAAGGTCCTTGGGCCAGGCATCCAGCACCGCTTTCACCAGGGTCGCCAGGGGGATCGCGAAGAACACGCCCCAGAAGCCCCAGAGCCCGCCGAACAGCAACACCGCGCAGATGATCGCCACCGGGTGCAGGTTCACCGCCTCGGAGAACAGCAGCGGCACCAGCACGTTGCCATCCAGCGCCTGGATGATCGCGTGGGCCACCATCAGATAGATGAACTGGTCGCCCCAACCCCACTGGAAGAAGGCGATCATCGCCACCGGTACGCTCACCACCACCGCGCCGATGTACGGCACCACCACCGACAGGCCGACCAGCAGGGCCAGCAGCGCTGCGTAGTTGAGCCCCAGGTAGGCGAAAGCGATGTAGGTCACCGCGCCGGTAATGACGATCTCGATGACCTTGCCGCGAATGTAATTGGCGATCTGCTGGTTCATCTCGGCCCAGACCTGTTTCATCAGCCCGCGCTCGCGCGGCAGGTAGCGGTGGAACCAGGTATGGAAGCGCTTCTTGTCCTTGAGGAAGAAGAACACCAGGATCGGCACCAGCACCAGGTAGATCATGACGTTCACCACCACCGGCAGGCTGGCCAGCGACGAGGTCAGCGCCCACTGGCCGATCTGGCCGAATTCGCCGCGCGCGGTCTCGATGGCCTTGAGCACCTGCTCTTCGCTGATCAGGCTGGGATAGCGCTCGGGCAGCATTAGCAGCACGCTCTGCCATTCGCCGAGCATCCGCGGCAGTTCGTTGAACAGGGTGAACAATTGCTGCCAGAGCAGCGGCAGCAGGACCACCAGGAACAGCGCCAGCAAGCCGAGGAACAGGCTGTAGACCAGCCACACGGCGAACAGGTGCGGCACCCGGAAGCGTTCCAGCATGCCGACCACGCCCTGGATCAGGAAGGCGATCACCATCGCCGCCAGTACCGGCGCGAGCATCCCGCCGAAGGCGAGGATGACGCTGAAGCCGAGCACCAGCATGATCGCCAGCACCACTGCCTCCTCGTCGGAGAAGTAGCGCTGCATCCAGTCGCGTAACACCTTGATCATCGGAAATCCTGAATCGGAACGGCGAAGGCTCCGCTAACGCTTGCGCAGCCAGTATCGATAGACGCCTTCGGCGGCCTCTTCGCGCAGCAGTTCATGGCCGGCGAGCTGGGCGAAGGCCCGGAAGTCTCGCTGCGACCCGGCATCGGTGGCGATCACCTTGAGCACCCCGCCGCTGGGCAGGCGGTTCAGCTCCAGCTTGGCCTTTAGCAGGGGCAGCGGACAATTGAGACCACTGGCATCCAGCTCCGCGTCACATACCAGGGGGGATGAATCGTTATCCGTCATGACAGCCTCTCCCGAAGGGCCGACAAGCATACCCAAGCCTATCCGCCGCTGGCCAGTTGAAACGGCGCTCGAAGTCCAACAGCTTCGGGTCTCGGGCAGATACCTAGGCAGTGCCGATAACCAACGGCTAAAGTAAGGCCTTTGCCAACCTGAGCCTCCTGCATGAATGTACTGCGCCCTGCCCTGTTGACGCTCGCCTGCATGCTCGCTTCGCCGGTCATGTCGGACGATCTGCCCTCCCTGGGCGACGCATCTTCCTCGATCGTTTCGCCGGAGCAGGAGTTCCAGCTGGGCCGCGCCTGGCTGAGCATGCTGCGCAACCAGGTCGATGCGATCTCCGACCCGCAGCTCAAGGACTTCGTCGAAAGCAGCGTCTACCGGCTGGCCGAAACCAGCGACCTGCAGGACCACCGGCTGGCCTTCATCCTCATCCGCGACGCACAGATCAACGCCTTCGCCGCGCCCGGCGGCGTGATCGGGGTCAACGGCGGGCTACTGCTCAACGCCCAGACCGAAGGCGAGTATGCCGCGGTGCTGGCCCACGAACTCGGCCACCTGATCCAGCGCCACTTCGCCCGCGGCATCGAGGCACAGCAGCGCATGCAACTGCCGGTGATGGCGGCGATGCTCGCCGGCATCGTCGCCGCAGCCGCCGGCGCAGGGGATGCGGGTATCGCGGCGATCGCCGGGACCCAGGCGGCGGCGATCCAGAACCAGTTGCGCTTTTCCCGGCAGAACGAGCAGGAAGCCGACCGCGTCGGCGTCACCAACATGGTTCGCGCCGGTTACGATCCGCGCTCGATGCCGAACATGTTCGAGCGCCTGGCGCGGCAGTATCGCTACGACGGCAAGCCGCCGGAGTTCCTCCTCACCCACCCGGTCACCGAATCGCGTATCGCCGACACCCGCAACCGCGCCGAACAGTATCCCCAGGGCGGCAAGGAAGACAGCCTGCGCTACCAGCAGATGCGCGCGCGCACTCAGTTGCTCTTCGAGGAGACCCCGGGGATGGCCGGCAAGCGCTTCCGCGCCATGCTCAACGACAATCCCAAGCTGGATGCCGCGCGCTACGGACTGGCCATCTCGCAGACGCGCATCGGCCAGCTCAACGATGCCCGTGACAACCTCAGGCAATTGCTGGCGAAGGCACCCAACGACGTCGCCTACAACCTGGCCCAGGTCGAGCTGGACATCACCGCCAACCGCCTGCCGGATGCCGACCAGCGGTTGAAGAAGATGCTCGCCCAGTTCCCCAGTAGCTACCCGCTGAAACAGGTGCGCGCCGACCTGATGCTGAAGATGAGCAAGCCGCAGGAATCGGAGAAGATCCTCGACGACCTGAGCAAGGCGCGGCCGCTGGACCCGGATGTCTGGAACCGCCTGGCCGAGGTGCGCAGCCTGACCAACAACGCCATCGGCGTGCACCAGGCCCGGGCCGAGTACCTGTCTCTGACCGGCGACTACCAGGCCGCCATCGAGCAGCTCGATTTCGCCAAGCGCCGCGCTGGCGGCAACTTCCAACTGGCTGCGCGACTCGACGCCCGCCAGCAGGAAATTCGCCAGCAGGAAAAGATGGTCAAGGAAATGTTCCGCTGAACGGCGTATCCGAGGAAAAACGCCCGGCGATGCTCGTCGAAACAGGGGGTTGGGCGAACAACCGCACCGCGCTTACTCGCCCTACGCAGCGGGACGCCCTCGCCAGGTTCAGGCGTTCCCGGCCTGGCGCAGGCGCGCGGCCTGGGTGAAGTCGAGCATGCGCTTGAGCGGACGGACCGCCCGCGGGATCAACGCCGGGTCGACGAAGATTTCCCCGCTGCCCTCGCGCAGGCAGGCCAGGGTCCGCTCGAGCGTGTTCATCGCCATCCACGGGCAGTGCGCGCAACTGCGGCAGGCGGCGCCGTTGCCGGCGGTGGGGGCCTCGATGAAATCCTTTTCCGGGCACAGCTGCTGCATCTTGTAGAAGATGCCGCGATCGGTGGCGACGATGAAGGTCTTGTTCGGCAGGGTCTGCGCGGCCTTGATCAACTGGCTGGTCGAGCCCACGGCATCGGCCAGCGCGACCACGCTTTCCGGCGATTCGGGGTGGACCAGGATGGCGGCGTCCGGGTAGAGCGCCTTCATGTCTTCCAGCTGCTTGGCCTTGAACTCCTCGTGGACGATGCAGGCGCCGTCCCAGAGCAGCATGTCGGCCCCCGTCTCGCGCTGGATGTAGCGTCCCAGGTGCTGGTCCGGTGCCCAGAGGATAGGCTCGCCGTTGTCCATCAGGTGTTCGACGATCTCCACCGCGCAACTGGAGGTCACGACCCAGTCGGCGCGTGCCTTCACCGCCGCGGAGGTGTTCGCATAGACCACCACGGTCCGTTCCGGGTGCTGGTCGCAGAATGCCGAGAACTCATCCACCGGGCAGCCCAGGTCGAGCGAGCAGGTCGCTTCGAGGGTCGGCATCAGCACGCGCTTCTCAGGGTTGAGGATCTTCGCCGTCTCGCCCATGAAGCGCACCCCGGCCACGACCACCGTCTGCGCCGGATGCTGGTTGCCGAAACGGGCCATCTCCAGCGAATCGGATACGCAACCGCCGGTCTCCTCGGCCAACGCCTGGATCACCGGATCGCAGTAGTAATGCGCCACCAGTACCGCGTTCTGCGCCTTCAGTTCGGCCGCGATCGCCGCGCGATGCTCGGCGCTCTCCTGCTCGCTCAACACGCGGGGTTGCTTGGCGGCCAGGTGGGCCTGGACCAGGAGTCGTTCGGAAATGTGCGTCATAGTCGCTACACCTGAAGGCGCAACAGCGCGTCTCTCGATTTTATACCCGGCGGCAGGCTGGACCGCCGGGAGCTGACGATTGCAGGTTTCGGGCACGGCACCCGCGACACCCTCGAGCGAAGCTCGGGGTATCCGCCTGCAAGGCCGCGGATTCTAACCGCATAGGTCGCGCCAGGGCCATCCCGGCGTCCGTACCGGCCTGGCCGGTGGCTACGCTAACAAAAGACATAGGTTTCGGTCGTTAGACCTACGCGACATAATTTTTTCGTTTCTTAGAACCGTCCCTAGCTCGGCTCGCTCCACGACCGAACACGACATGCCGGCATGCCAGCGTTAATACTTTGGTATTAGGCCCTTGGTATTAGCGTTAAATAACCGGTAAATATCCGGATTTTCTTTTCGTCGAATTTACGAGCAATATGAAACATATTTCGTTGAAATAAGCTCTTCTTTCACATAATTATAAAAATATCCTGAAACAGAGCCGTCATCCCTCACCTCCAAAACGACGACTCCCCGTGCCGTGCGCCCGCCGCGCAGAAAGCGAGCCGGCGGCCGATTCCACCCTCGCACGCCAGCCCTTGCGCTTCACTGACCGACGGGAGGTTTCCCCGATGAAAACGTCATCCAGAAGACAAGTTGAAACACTCGGGCGCTATCTATCGAGTCCTCGACGCTTCTTCCACAGTAGCGGCAACCTGACCCGATCAAGGGAAGCGGCACGCGCCACCCAATAAAAGGAATAAGGGATGCCTATTCATAACCTGAATCACGTGAACATGTTCCTCCAGGTCATCGCCTCCGGTTCGATTTCCTCCGCTGCGCGGATCCTGCGCAAGTCGCACACCGCGGTCAGCTCGGCGGTCAGCAACCTGGAAATCGACCTGTGCGTGGAGCTGGTCCGTCGGGACGGCTACAAGGTCGAACCCACCGAGCAGGCGCTTCGCCTGATCCCTTACATGCGCAGCCTGCTGAACTACCAGCAACTGATCGGCGACATCGCCTTCAATCTCAACAAGGGTCCGCGCAATCTCCGGGTGCTGCTGGACACCGCCATCCCGCCGTCGTTCTGCGATACGGTGAGCAGCGTACTGCTCGACGATTTCAACATGGTCAGCCTGATACGCACCTCGCCCGCCGACAGCCTGGCGACGATCAAGCAGGATAACGCGGAAATCGATATCGCCATCACCATCGACGAGGAACTGAAGATCTCCCGCTTCAACCAGTGCGTGCTCGGCTACACCAAGGCGTTCGTCGTCGCCCATCCGCAGCACCCGTTATGCAATGCCTCCCTGCACAGCATCGCGAGCCTGGCCAATTACCGGCAGATCAGCCTCGGCAGCCGCTCCGGGCAGCATTCGAACCTGCTGCGGCCGGTCAGCGACAAGGTGCTCTTCGTGGAAAACTTCGACGACATGCTGCGTCTGGTGGAAGCCGGCGTCGGATGGGGCATCGCGCCGCATTATTTCGTCGAGGAACGCCTGCGCAACGGTACCCTGGCAGTCCTCAGCGAACTCTACGAACCGGGCGGCATCGACACCAAGGTGTATTGCTACTACAACACCGCGCTGGAATCCGAGCGCAGCTTCCTGCGCTTTCTCGAAAGCGCCCGCCAGCGCCTGCGCGAACTCGGCCGCCAGCGTTTCGACGATGCGCCGGCCTGGCAACCGAGCATCGTCGAAACGGCGCAGCGCCGCTCAGGCCCGAAGGCGCTCGCGTACCGCCAGCGCGCCGCACCAGAGTAGAGCGTTCTCCAGCAGACGCTGGCCGTGGGTGGTGAGAATCGACTCGGGATGGAACTGCAAGCCCAGCTGTCGATTGCGCGGATCGGCCATCGCCATGATCTCACCATCGGCATCGGCCAGGCAGTCGAAACCTTCCGGCAGGCGACTGACCACCAGCGAGTGGTAGCGCGCGACGCGCAGGTCAGCGATGCCGTCGAACAGCGGGTGATGCTGATCGAAACGCAGGGACGTGCTCTTGCCATGCAGCGGTTTCCTCGCCTCGCCCACCGCGCCACCGGCGGCCAGCGCCAGCGCCTGGTGGCCGAGGCAGACGCCGAGCACCGGCAAGCGCCCGCGGGCCCAGGCGAGCAATTCCAGCATGCAGCCGGCGTCTTCCGGCCGACCCGGCCCCGGCGACAGCACCAGCAGTTCGCAACCGTCGGCCAGCAATGCCGCCTGGATCGTCGGCAACGGCGTATCGTTGCGCATCACCCGGACCTCCGCGCCGAGCAGGCAGAACTGCTCAACCAGGTTGTAGGTGAAGGAATCGAAGTTATCCAACAGCGTGATGCGCATCGCGCTCTCCCCTTTCGCGTTCGGCAGCGGCCACGGCGGTCAGCACCGCCAGCGCCTTGTTGCGGGTTTCCTCGGCCTCCAGCCGTGGATCCGAATCAAGCACCACGCCGGCGCCTGCCCGGACCCGCGCGATACCTTCGCGGACCTCGGCGGAGCGGATGACGATGCTGGTATCGAGGTTGCCGGCGCTGTCGAGAATGCCGATCGCGCCACCGTAGCTGCCGCGATAGCCATCCTCGTACTGCCGCAGCAACTGCATGGCACGGACCTTCGGCGCACCGACCAGGGTGCCCATGTTCAGGCAGGCACGGTAGGCATGCAGCGCATCCAGTTCGCCATGCAGTTCGCCAGCCACGCGCGAGACCAGGTGCATCACGTGGCTGTAGCGATCGACCTTGAGCATGTCGCGCACCTGCCGCGTACCGCTGCGGCAGACCCGCGCCAGATCGTTGCGCGCCAGGTCGACCAGCATCATGTGCTCGGCGATCTCCTTGGCGTCCAGGCGCAACTCCGCTTCCAGGCGATTGTCCAGTTCCGCATCGATGGCGCCCCGGGCATCGCGTCCGCGCGGGCGAGTGCCGGCGATGGGGTAGAGTTCCACCTCGCGACTCTCCGCGTCGTACTTCAATGCCGACTCCGGCGAAGCGCCGAACAGGCAGAAGTCCCCCGCATCGAGGAAGAAGCGGTACGGGCTGGGGTTGCGCAGGCACAACTGGCGATAGGCCCGCCAGGGGTCCGCGCACGGCATGCTGAAGCTGCGCGACGGTACGATCTGGAACACGTCGCCGGCCCTCACGTGGGCCTGCAGGCGCTCCACCTGGCGAGCAAAGCTCGCATCGTCCAGGTCGACCTGGTAGTTGCCGGCCCGTACGCCTGCCACCGGCGACTCGGAAGCCTCCTCCACGGCGCCATGGAATTCGTCGGCACACTGGCGCAGGCTGGCGGCCAACCGGTCGTGCCCGGCCGGATCGTGGACGAACGCCTGCAGCGAAGTCCGGCGCGCCAGGTGATCGATATCCAGCAGCAACTCCGGCACCAGGAACAGGTAGTCCGGGCAATGCCGCGCAGGTTCGGCCGGCGCCGGCAAGGGTTCGAACTGCTCGGCCAGGTCAAAACTGAACAGGCCGCCCAGCAGCGCAGGCTCCTCCGCGTCGCCCAGCGTTCCGAGCACGCGGCGCAGCGCCTCCAGGCTGGACAGGCCATGCAGGCGTCGCCACTCGTCCGCCTGCGACTCTTCCTGGGGGAAGCGCCAGTGCAGGGTGTCGCCGTCACGCAAGCAGGTGACCTGGGCCGGACAGGCCTCGCTCAACGGTGCCAGCAAGGCGCGTCCGTTGGCGTTCAACGCCCGCAGCACTACATCGCGCCCCCAGCACTCGATGCGCAGGCAGCTGGAAAGGATCGCCACGCTACGCCGCGCAGCCTTGCTGTCCACGTCGAAGCAGTCGAACAGCATCCGGTTGGCGCCGGCCATGCGCCAGATCGACAGCGCCTCCGGCACCAGCGTGCGGTACTCCAGACTTTCTTCCAGTCGATAGCCAACCCCGCTCACGAGCCATCTCCCCGCGCCCATGGACGACTGGCCTGCGCGACGCTAGCGCGCAACGGCATGTTCATCATCGATAACCCCCTTTTCCCCCAATTGCGACCGCTGCCGTCGGCGGCGATCGCCGCAATGGATGTCCCGCCTCAGTCCAGAGGCAGCGCCTGGCGGGAGAGAATCTCCAGCATCCGGCGCATGCTCCCCAGGTGCAGTTCGCCGGGCAGGAAGTCGACGCTCTGCCCACCCCAGGCGCGGTGCAGCTCCTCGCTCAGTTCGTCGAGGGACTCGCCCATGGACTGGCGCCAGAGCAACCGCCGGCACAGGCGCAGACACTCGGTATAGGCCGACTCGGCCCCATCCGCGGCCAGCCGCCCCCGCAGCAGGCCGCCGTGTCCCGGGATCAGTTGCAGCAGGGTCGGCAGACGCTGCAGACGTTCCAGGGACTCCAGGTAAGCCTCCATGTCGTCGAACACCAGCGGCCGCCACACCCCCTCTGCCTCGTCGAACTCGCCCAGGGCATCGCCGCAGAACAGGCGTCGGCGTCGCACGTCGTAGAAAACCACGTGATCGTCGCTGTGGCCGTGGGCCTCTATGACCTGCAGGCGATGCCGCGGTCCCAGCTCCAGCCACTCGCCGTCGGCCACCGCGCGAACCGGCAGAGCGTCCCAGGCACAGGCCTCGGGCAACCGCTGCTCCGCACGCAACAGTTGCCGGTTCAAGCGCTCGACCACCCGCACCGCGCTTTCCGACTTCCAGGCCTGGCAGGTCCGCTCGGACGCCAGGACCTGTACGTTCGGCAGCCGCGGACACAGGTAGGGCAGCAGGCCGCAGTGGTCATAGTGCTTGTGGGTGATCAGCCAGTAGTGCACCTGGGACGGGTCGGCGACCCAGCGGCACAGGTCCGCCCAAACCAATTCGGCATCCCGGCTGATCCCTCCTTCAACCAGCGCCCAGCTCGCCTCACCGAGACGCAGCAGAAACACCGGCACCTGGACGTCCCCCAACAGGCACAGGTCATCATCCAGTTGACCGGGAGCCGAAAGCCTCAACATGGCCGGTTCACCTCCTCAGGTTTACGGTACAGCGCCGCGCCCCAGGTCGCGCCGGAACCGTAGGTCAGGACCAGCACCCGCTGTCCGGGCTGGATGTCCGGCCAGAACATCACCAGCGTGACCGGGGTCGAGGCCGAAGCCATGTTGCCCAGACGATCCACGGTCACCGCGAACTTGTGCTGGGGAATGCCCAGTTGCTCCTGCACCGCATCGAGGATGCGCAGGTTCGGTTGATGGCAGATCACATGGTCGATGTCGTCCAAGGTCAGCTCATGGGCCACGAGCATTTCGCCGGCGATCCGTACCAGGGTCTGGCTGGCATGCTCGAACATCGGCCGGCCGCGCATGAGGAACTCGCCCCCGCCCTCGCGCAGGACGTTCTCGTCGAGGAAGGTCGGCGAGGCACTACCCGGCGCCGCGGTCATCAGCAGGTCGAAGTAGTTGCCGTCGGCGCCCAGGCGCAGGTCCAGCAGTCCGTCTTCGAGACTCTCGCCGGCGCTGACCACCACCGCGCCGGCACCGTCGCCGAGCAGGATCGACAGGTTGCGGCCGCGGTCCGAACAGTCCATGCGCTTGGACAGCACCTCGCCGCAGACCACCAGGACATGCCGTGCCAGCCCGGCGAGGATCTGCCCGCGAGCCATCTGCAAGCCGTACAGCAACCCGCTGCACTGTGCCCGGATATCCAGCACCGGGATGTGCCGCAGGCCCAGCAGCGGCTGGATCAGGCAGGCCTGGGACGGGTCGTGGTGGTCCGGCGACAGGGTGTTCACCAGCAACAGGTCGATGTCCTCCGGCAGCAGCCCGGCAGCCTCGATGGCCTGGCGCGCCGCCGGTACCATCAGCGCGCTGACCGCCTGTTCCGGCTCGACGTGATAGCGGGTGCGTACGCCGGTGCGTTCAACGATGAACTCATCCGACGTGTTGATGCGCCCTACCAGGTCATGATTGCTGACCTGGCGTTTCGGCAGGCTGAAACCCAGCCCGGCCAGGATCGGATTACCCATGTACAGCCCTCCTCGGACACCGTGGTTCAACATGGCTATGCCTCAGCACACCAGCACCTCGCCCAATTGCCAGACCTGGGCGGCGAAACCCCAGCCGGTGGCTGCGCCGGCCATGACGATACGATCGCCGGGGCGGATCTTGCCCTCGCGCAGGCCGGTCATCAGGGTGTACGGGATGGAAACGGAGATCATCACGCCGGTATCGCCCATCGTCAGTTGGTACTGCTCCGGACGGGCACCGATGCCCTCGGCCCAGGCTTTGACCAGGAACGGCGCTGGCTGGTGGAAGACGAAATAATCGATGTCATCGCTGCCCAGGCCGGCCTTTTCCAACGCCCGGCGCATCGCGATCGGCACGTTGGTCGGGACGAAGCTGGCCATCTTGTTCTGGCCGTCGCTGAACAACGAGAAATACAGCCGCGGCTTGGCCTCGCCGGTCGGGTTTTCCGGCAGGCGCCAGCGACCGGTGGCCACTTCATAGAACGTGGCGTCGCTGTGTTCGGCCGAAGCCAGCAGATCGCAGCTGTCGTCGTCGCCGCGGGTCAGCAGGGCCACCGCGCAGCCATCGGCGAACAGGGTCGAGGTACGCGAGGTGAAGTCGAGCAGGTTGGAGATGTACTCGCTGCACACCACCAGCACTTTCTCGGCCTTGCCCTGGCGGATCATGCTCGCTGCCAGGCGCAGGTTGAGCAGGAAGCTGGCGCACTCCATCTGCGAATCCAATGGCAGCGCCCGGCTCAGGCCGAGCTGCTTGGACAGCACGTTGGCCATGCGCGGATAGAGACGCCCGCGCAGGTCCGGCAGGACATCGCCGGCGTCGGTCATGATCGGCGAGGAAGCCGAACAGATCAGCATGTCCACGCTATCCGGCGCGGTATCGCTGCTGCGCAGCAGGCGCTCGGCGGCCCGGACCACCAGGCTGAACTCGTTCTCACCGTTCCGCGGGTCGAAATAGCCCCGCCGATTGACGCCCCAGAATTGCCACCAGGACTCGCTGAGGTCCGGTACCGCAGCGAACACCGGATCGTCGTTTTCGTAGCTGCGAGCCGGAAGTTCACAGGTGATCGCTGCCAGTTTGACCTTATGCATGAGCTTCTCCCGCCAGTTCCAGGGTCACGCCCTCCACCACCATGCCGAACGGATCGAAGCTGATCAGCAGCAGTTCATCCAGACGGTCGCGCTGTGCCGCGCGCAGTTGCGACGCCAGCTCGAACGGCCCCAGGCAACGACCATCGGGCCGTCCCTGGCCGAACCATTCCTCGCGCACCCAGTTCAGTTGCGGGAAGTCCCCGGCCAGACGGGTGAATCCGGCGCGTACCGCTTCGGGCAATCCAGGTTGGGCCGGCAGGTTGAGGTGCCCCTTGACGTCGCCTACCTGGCGAATATCGGTATTCAGCGGAATGCTCAGCGGCAGCCATTCCTGCGCCGGATCACCGCCCAGCGCACCGCGACGGAACGCGGCCTTGCCGGTCGGCCGGCAGAGCAGCGCCAGGGCGCCGTCGGCAAGGGCGAAGCCGGACTCGCTGTCCACTTCCAATCCCTGGCTGGATTCGCCGCGCACGACCAGGACGTTGCGATAGCCCTGGTCGCTGGCGAGGGTATCGACCACGTAGAGGGCGCGAGCCAGGCTCGAGTCGGTGAGGTCGAAGACATGCGCGCGATTCGCGCCGAGGACCTTCTGCAACGGATGGCCGATCTTCGGCGCCATGATGTCGCGGTTCTCGATCAGATGGTCGGGAGACAGGGCGAGGCCGACGATCAGGTCGATCTCCTCGGGCTTGACCGCCGCCTCGTCCAGGGCTTCGCGAACCGCCGGCAGCAAGCGCTGCATCAGCATCTCGTCGCCCTGGGCGCGAGGGCGTTCGCCTCCCAGCGGCCCCTCCAGACACACATAGGATGGGGGCAGGTTCACCCCCACAGCCTGAATCAACATGCCCGTTCCTCCGGAAGGTTGTCGTGATAAAGGGTGTCGGCCAGGTGGCGCAGCTCGGCGCGCGCCAACTTGCCGTTGTCGTTGCGCGGCAAGGCCGGCAGCACATGCAATTGGCTAGGCAGCATGTGCGAGGGAATCTGTTCGGCGAGATGCTGGTCGATACGCTGCGCCAGCAGGATCTGGTTGTCGTCCAGCGGAGTGGCCAGGGTGACGAACAGGGTCGGACGCAAGCCGTCGTGCAGCCGGCAGGTAGGAACCAGAACCGCCTCGCTCACTTCCGGCAGATGACGGCAGATCGCCTGCTCGACCTGGGTCGGCACCACCCAGCGGCCATTCACCTTGAACAGATCGTCTTCCCGCCCACAGTGGCGGTAGGCACCCGACTCGTCGCGCTCGAACAGGTCGCCGGTGCGATACCAGCCACCTGCGAAGCGCGCCTGCTGCTCTTCGCTGGCCCGCCAGTAACCCGGACTCAGCCCAGGGCCACGCACCAACAGCACGCCTTGCTGGCCCGCTTCCTCGATAGTGTGTCCTTCGCGGTCCACCAGCCGGCACTCATAGCCAGGCAACGGCAGCCCGGTGCTGTCGGCACGCGCCTGCCCCCGGCGGTTGGCGAGGAACACATGGCCGACCTCGGTAGCCCCGATGCCGTCGCAGATCTCCAGCCCGTGCGCGGCCCAGAATTCGAACTCGCCGCGCGGCAGCGGCGAGCCGGCGGAAAACGCCAGGCGCACGCTGCTCAACAGCTCCCTGGCCTGCGCACGCAGCGAGGCATAGATGGCTGGCACCCCAAACAGGACCCAGGGGCGGAAGGCGACCAGGTTCTCCAGGACCCGCTCCGGGCTCGGCCAGGTATCGTCGAGCAGCGCCGAGGCTCCGCTGAACCAGGGAAAGAACAGGCTGTTGCCCATGCCATAGCCGAAGAACATCTTGGGAATCGAATACAGCCGGTCCCCCGCCTGCAATGCCAGCAGCTCCGTAGCGAACGCCCGACAGAATCCGAGCGTGTTGCGCAGGCTGTGCATCACCCCCTTGGGCGCCCCGGTGGAACCCGAGGTGTATTGCAGGAAACAGGCTGCCGCCGGGTCCTGGCGATGGAAGGCACTCCAATCGAGGTCCGCAGGACCGACCAGCGCGTCCAGCGAGAAATCGTCGAGCAAAGGGCGACCGGCGGCCGCACGCAGGGTCAACGGCGCCAAAGGACCGCTCAGCGACGGTGCATCGGCTTCACGTACCACCAGGCTGGCCTGGCAGTCGGCAGCGATATCGGCCAGGGCCTGCTCGCGGGACTTGGGATTGATCACGGCGGGAATGGCGCCGACCGCGATGCAGGCCAGGAACAGGCAGGCCAGCGAAGGTGAGTCGTTCAACGCCAGCACCACGCGATCGCCGGGCTTGAGCAGGCGGGCCAGTTGGCTGGCCTGGGAGAGAATGTAGGTCCGGCATTGCAGCCGGCTGAGAGTCTGGCCCCGATAGTGATAAACGGCGGTATCGGGATCGAAATCGAGGCGGAACAGAACCTCGGTCAGGTTGGCCAATGTGGACATGACAGAACGTTCCCTCTTCAGCGATATGCATCCGGATCAGGAGATACCTGAGCCAGAGCGCTTGCTTTGTCAGGAACGGGAAACTAGCGGCGCTGGGCGAAGCGCGATATTCGGAGTCCGAACGAAAAAGTTTCGGGGAGAAGAACCACGGGCTTCGTAGGCCGCGACAATCGGCGCGATCCAAACCGCGAGAAATTTGGCACACCCACCGGGCTGCGCGGGATCCGAGAACGGCAACCAAGCAAGAAGGGCGGCAGCCTCTTTACGCAAGAGCCCCATCGGCCAGACAAAAACCGTTACAACCCTTGCTCGAGGCCGCGTCCGAACCCATGAGATGGCAAACCAATGACAACCCACTTTGCTCGGCAAATCGCCTCCCAGATCTCACAGTTCGAGGCGCTCGGCCTGGGCTCCACGGGGGCGACGGCATGCCTGGAAGCGAGCGGCCATCCATCGGGCCGATAGCGCTCCACCCCGTCTCGCCTGCCATTTGCAGGCCTCCCTGTTGAAATCCCATTGCGTAGTACACTGGGCGATCCTGCCGAAGAGGACACCTACATGCCCCATAGCTACAGGAAAATGGAATCGCCGGTCGGGACACTGACCCTGGTAGCCAGGGACGATGCCTTTCTGGTCGCGATTCTTTGGCAGCATGAGCGTCCCAACCGAGTACCGCTGGACGAGATGCGCCTCTCCGAGGACAGCTCCCTCCTGGCGGAAACCGAACGCCAGTTGCGGGAATATTTTTCCGGCAAACGTTCCCGGTTCGAACTCCCGCTCGACTTCCAAGGTACCGAATTTCAGAAAAAGGTCTGGTCCGCCCTGCTCACCATTCCATTCGGCGAGACCCGCAGCTATACGGAAATAGCCGTGCAGATCGGCAGCCCCAACGCAGTACGGGCGGTTGGAGCCGCCAACGGACGGAACCCACTGTCCATTGTTGCACCTTGCCATAGGGTGATCGGAGCCTCTGGCGGCCTCACCGGTTTCGCCGGTGGGTTGGCCGCCAAGCAGTGGTTGCTGCGTTTGGAAACCCGAGGCAGGACACCAGACCTGTTGAGCATGATCGAGGACGAGTGAGCTGCCGCTTGCCCTCGCGCCCGGTGTTCACCGGAAAAATCCTCGCCTTTTGACTTGACCCGACTGCAGCGGGGACATTTCAGATCGAGGACCGACGGCAACTGAGCGCAACTCGTTCGTACGTCAGGTCCTTGTTCCTGGGCGGCAACTGATAGTCGACGGAACAGGAGCCATCGCTCCAGCGAATGGACAGGCGCCCCTGGTCCTCGATACCGAACACCAGCAAACGGGACAGGTTGTCGACCATTCCCACGACCCGCTCTTCCTTGTCGTATGCCTGTGCACCGAAGGGAATCTTTCCTCCAGACTCCATGCTCAGGACGAACTGCACCCGCCGACCGGACTCCGCGGAGAAACGCTTGGCAACCACGGCGCCCCGGGTCGGCACGGCCATTTGCGTGCTGTCGCTGATCTCGGTATCGCTTCCAAGGGTATTGGTATCCAGGTTCACCCAGTTGTAACGATAGGGTTGCATGTAGGGGAGCACGGCATAGCCACGGCCGTCGGTGCGAACCGAAGAGTAGCCGTCGAGGCCGACGCCGCCAACCTCCGGAACCTCCACCAGGCCGAACGTTTCCCCCACCGGCTGGCCGAAGGTCACTCCCCCCGGATGCACCACTACCGAACCGCTTGCTCCCAGGTTGATCTGCTTGTTGTCGCGCCCCTGGCTGTAATTGGCGGACAACTTGGCCTTGGACGTGTCCCAACCCAGGCCGACGCTGCCGGAGTTGCCGCCGTCCTTGCTGTAGTTGGCCTGTGCGCTGTAGTTGAACGCATTGGCTTCATCCAGGTATCCGGAGATACCGGTGTTCAGACTCGAATCACCATGCTGTGAACTCACGGCATTGGCATATACCTGACTGGAGCGTGCGCTACCGCCCAAGGGGATGCTGACGGAGGCCGTGAACTGGGTATCGGAGCGCCCGAACGACCCCGTCTCCTGGGTACGGGAAACCGCCAGGCTGTAGCTCGCGCGCTTGATGCCGCTGCTGAAGCCGAACTGCACGCGACGGCTGCTGCCGGGGCGATTCCAATATGTGGTTTCGCCCGCCGTGAGATAGAGCGAACTGCGTCGGAACAGCGTCTGGTTCACCGTCAGGTCTATGCGGCTCTTCTGCCGACTGGAACTTGAGCCATAGAGGTAGCTCTCGTCGGACATGTCGTCGATATGCTGGCTGAGAGTACGGTAGCCTTCCGTGGAATAGCGATAGCCCACCACGGTAAAGCTGGTTTCGGTGGCGTTGATGGTCTTGGAATAGAGAAGCCGCAGACTCTGCCCCTGGTTGCGCCCACCCCGTCGCGTGCGGGACTGGCTATGGGTCACGTCCGCAGAAAGACCGCCCAGGGGCGTGTTGAAGCCGAGGCCCAGGTTGGTGGCATTGTACTTCTCCGCAGCCAGCAGGCCGCCAAAGCCGGTAACCCTGTCGGACAAGCCATACACAGCCGATCCCTGGAGCAGGTTGACCGACGGCTGGCCGTCATTATGGTATTCACCGGCGGCCAGGCCATAGCGCAGGTTCCCCTTGCGGGTCATGACCGGCAGGTAGGAATAGGACTGCTTGAAGGACCGCTGGCGTCCGTCCGCCTCGATGATCTTGACCTCCAGGTCGCCATTGGAGCCGCTGGGATAGATGTCGGTGATCTCGAACGCACCGGGCGGTACGTTGGTGGAATAGATCACGAAGCCATTCTGACTCACCTCGACCGTCGCATTGGTTTCAGCGATACCGCGCACCACCGGGGTATAGCTGATCTCGTTGTCGGGCAGCATGCCGATATCGGATTGCAGTTGCACGCCGCGCATACGCACGCTCTCGAAAGCATCCCCCTGAGCGGAGGTATACAACTCACCGAGGGACAAGGTCCCCTTCAGGGCACGAATGTCACGTTCCACATAGGTACGGTTGCTACTGAACTTGTTGCGCATGCCGGTACCCCCGCTCAGGGAGGAGTCGTTGCGCAGGCGCCAGCCAAACAGGTTGAAGCCATTGCGCAGGCCCAGGTAGCGGTAATCGCTGTTCTGGCCAAAATTGGTGTTGCGCGTGAAGTTGGCCTGGTAGTTGGAAAACAACGCGGTGACGCCGTCATCCCAAAGAGAGGGATCCACATAGCCACGCGAGTGCCGCTGTACATACAGCTGTGGAATGCTGACCAGCAGGGAAAGGCTGTTGACGTCGAACTCTACGGATGCACCGGGGATGAGTTCGGCGACATTCAGGGGCGTATTGTTTTCCAGGTTGGCCGGAATGAGCTTGTCCCGAGTCAGCCGGGCGATATCGACCCCAATCTCCTTGAGCAGGCCCATCCGAATGATCGGGCGAACGCTTCCGGTGTCGGGATCGGCACTGAACACGACATCTTCGCGCCGGATCATGATCTGGTTCAAATGAATGTCGACGCTGTAAGTGCCGGGCGACACCGAGTTGCCGTTCTCGAAATACTTCAGTTCAACGGGCGCCCCGCCCTCGTTGTTCAGGAACTCGGCGTTGAATTCCACCGCGGAAGTTACGGCAGGCAAAGCCAATCCCAAGGCCACGAGACAGGAAGACCTGGAATAGACGGACACCTTGAGGTCGAACCTTTTCCTAAATATGGCCACGCGAATATTCCTTGGACTAATTTCCGACAAACCGGAAAAACCCATCCATAGGGGAAGTTAAGAGCAGCTCTTCTGCCCTTCTGCTCTTCTGAGCTTCAGTCGGATAAGGAGCTGGAATGTTTATCGAGGCCGCCATAGTCATTTACGCTCTGGAACTCGATATTTCCAGAAACGCCGGGGGGAGTTCCCTTGATTTCGAATCGGCGACTCGACTTCGGCGCGACCATGTCGGCATCAACGACATAGGAGGCATTGCCAGCTTTTAATTTCACGTTGGCGAAAGAGACATGAAACGCAGTATCGTTGGAAACTTCGACAACCGACTTACCTCCCTGCCGAACAAGACGCCAGATCAACTTTCCAGGCGCTTCGGCGGAAGTTCCCGACAAGTTATCGGGGCGGTAGAAGACCTTGATACGCTGGCGCAAAGCTATCTGCAACGTATTAGCCGACGCAGATTTTTGCGGAATTTCCTGGACGTTCAGGCGGAATACGGATTCCCTGTCGCTCGGCAAGCCTTCCCCTTGAAACAGGATACGCAGGGTTTGCTGCTTGTTGCCTCCCAAACGACTTAGGGCAGGCGTGATGGCAAACGGGACCTCGCGATTATCTGCCCCATTATCAGCCTCTACCCAGGATTGAATCATCACGTCCTTGGAAGCCTGGTTCCTGACCAGGATTGCAGCCTCCTTGGCAGGCGCCTGCAGAACGACCCGGGTTCCTCCCAGTGTGATTCCCGCATTGGCAAGGGTGGAAAAAAGCAAAAGGATGCCACCCCAGATAACTCTGGAAGAAAATGGATATTTCATGACGAACTCACACCTCATGGAGCGGGGTATATACATACCCCGCCCATGTAGCAGAACTTAGTTGTATTCCAGGGTGAAGGGCAGGGAGCCGTTGGCAACACCTGCCGTAGCGGCCGCAGCGCCAGACTTTACGTAAGCAGCCCGCAGATTCAGATTGGCGCTGTAAAGGGTGATGTCTTGGCCTTCGCCATCTTTTTCAACCCTGGAATTCAAGGGTGCATCAATGGTCTCGTTCGCCGACAGGTTCAGCAGCTTGCCATCGGAACCATAGATGCCAATACCGACGCCAGTGGCAGTGGAGTCTTTACCAAGCTTCAGCAGGCTTTCGTTGTGCGAATCGATGCCGGTACCGGACATCGGGTCGAACTTCAGCTTCACGGTGGTCAGACCGGTACCGGTCTTGCCACAGTCCAGGTTCAGATTCAGGCTGGTACCACCAGCGATGCTGCCGCCCGCGGTGCCGCTCAGCGAGTCGATGCTGATCTTGCCGAGGTTTACGTCGATGGTCTGGTTGCCCGCTGCACCGCCAACGGTGGTGCCAGCACCTCCAGTGATGCTGCAAGCGGCCGCGGTGATTTCACCTTTGAAATTGATGGTGCCGTCTGCCGCCATGGCATTGCCGACGACCAGGCTGGCTACTGCGGCAGCCAGAATGCTTTTCATGGAAATGGACACGATTGAGCTTCCTTTTGACAGTGAAAGTGTTGCGATTTTTGAACTCTATAAGAGCCAGCAACATTCTCCGAAAAGCCGAATAGAACGACAACGAAGCACTTCCCAGGCAATCGTGTGAAACTTCCCCAGTGCTTGTATGAAGTTTCCTACAAGCGCCAAAAACCTCGTAGTTAAAAACCCTCCGACACCACAAGCTCGCTGCCACCAACAGCCAAAGACAATGAACGATCCGAAAGAAGCGCCATCAGCTTCGATAGCGCCTCTTATATGGAAGAATGAAAAACCAAGACAAATCAAAGCAAACCCAGCAAGTACCCAATTACCCCATTGCCCCAGCAGCAAACGCGGAGCTTATGGGTTCGAGAAATCCATGCTGGAGAATAGAGGCGATTCAGGTTATGGAGAGACCTGAACAGCTTCTGAAAGTTCTATCCAGCCCGATCTCTAGAGCCTTGCCAATTCGGTTGAGATACTGATTTCGAACGCACTTAGTTTGCCTTCCAATGAAGAGGCCAGATTGGCTATCCGCTCGGAAGACTCCGATGGGTTCTGGCAAGCCTTTTCAAGGCAGGAACAAGACTCGACCAATAGGCTGCTGCCCACCACCCTCGCAGCCCCTTTTATCCTGTGCGCAAGTTCGGCCACTCCTTGCAGGTCTGCGAGTTCAAGCAATTCCGCCAACCGAGTACGATCATCCCGACTGCTGGCCAATAAAGTTTCCAGCAACCGCCGCAATGCAGCCGGCTCGCCGCCGGTAATGGCCTCCAGCGAACGAATGTCGAAAAGACTTTCCATCGGCGATTCCGAACCAAGCGCTTTCATACAGACTCCATCGATATGCTTAAAGGAAGGTCACTGCGCATTGCGCTGTCCCGCCTGCGGGACTCCAGGCATCCGTAGAACGACAAGGCCGTACATGCCGTCCGGGCCAGTTATCCGCAAGCAGCATAAGGGAATTGCCTCCGCCTCTGCCGTCCAAACAGGGGAGCATCGCTTGTTGCGCCTCATCGAACGGCCCCAAACGGCCCTGGAAACGCTCATGGCCGGCACGGAGTCTACCTTTGCCAGCCGACCGCAGCCGGCCCGACCGCTCGTTTCGGGGAGGGAAACTCCTACGGTAAGTCTGTGCGAAGAGGCGTCATCAGTTGCGACCGCCTGAAGGTTCGAAGCGAACCTGGCAGTGGAGCCATCGCTGCGACACGCGAACCTGGGTTACGCGCATGTGTTGGAAAGCGACGGTCGCAACCAGGGTTTGATGAACCACTATTGGCGTGCACAGGCATACGAGGAAGACGCAGGGAACACCTGGTTGAAAACCAGCTCTACAGATCATCGAGCAGCGAGGGTTCTATCTATGGCACAACCATTGGACGGCTCGCACGACGCGGACCACCCGAAGGCCGAAAAAACGGAAGGAAAGGTGCCATCGGTCAGCGATCCCAGGGCGCTTGCCCATCTTCTGGAATTGATACTGTCCACCGCCCAGGCCGGTCTCGCCTTTTCCAAGGACCGCTTCGACATCGGACGCTTTCGCGCGCTCCAGCATGCCGTCGCCGAATTCATCGCCAGCGACCAGGGGGTAGCGTACGAACGGGTCGAGAACTGGATCGCCCTGGACAGCCACTACCCGACCCCGAAACTGGACGTCCGTGCGTTGATCCTCGACTCGCAACAGCGGGTCCTGCTGGTCCGAGAGGCCTCGGATGGTCGCTGGACCCTACCGGGCGGCTGGTGCGACGTAAACGAGTCGCCGGCAGATGCGGTAGTTCGCGAAACCCAGGAAGAGAGCGGACTGGAAGTCCGAGCGATACGCCTGTTGGCATTGCTGGACAAGCACAAGCATCCCCACCCTCCCCAACTGCCGCATGCGTTGAAAGCTTTCTTCTTCTGCCACGTCACCGGTGGCAGGCTTCAGCAACAAACGGACGAAACGTCGGCGGCCGAGTACTTTCCGGTGGACGCCTTGCCGCCGCTTTCCGAGCACCGGGTACTGGCCTCGCAGATCCAGACGTTATGGCAGCGAATCCGCGCAGGAACGCCAGAGGCGCTTTTCGACTAGGCTGCAGACCTCATGGAGTCATCGCGCGGCAGACGGCCTGACCCCAACGGCGTCCAGCAGGCGCACCCGGCAGATCGACCGACCAGTCGATGAGCGCTTGCCGCCCTCCCCCATCGCCGGCAGCTTGACGCCGCCAACAGCGGCGCAGCGTGCCTTCCGACCAGTAAAGCCAGCCCGTCGTTCTCGTTCGAATGCTTGCCGGAGCGCACCCGAAGCGCCAGCCGCCCGACCATCCCGAACGTGCAAGCTCCGAGCGAGTTCCCCCCGCTTCGTCCATAGCTCATCCGTGCTAGTCGACCCTCACCTTGGGATGCACCTATGATTCGTCCCTTGGATGACCCTCCGCGGTCGGGAACAAGACATTCAAGGACGAACTCATGGGCAAACCATTCCTTCACGCTCGGCGCTGGCTGCTGCCGCTCGCCTTCATCTGCACGGCAACGACTGCGGTCGCCGAAAGCACCGGCGACTACTGGATCGTCTACGGCAAGGGCGAACGCTACAACAACGAGGTATTCGTCGCCAACGCCACCGGCATCTTGCAGCAACCCAAAGGTATCCAGTCGGCGCAGATCATCCAGCTATTCGAAGACCGGTCGATGCCGACGCTGACGGCCTACGAGGTCCAGTTCAAGTGCAAGGAGCGCAGCGTCCGCTTCGACAACGCACGCGCCATGCGCCGCATCGACAACGTCATCACCAACGTGAAAACCGTCGACGGCTGGATCGACCCGGAGAAATACGATTATTGGCTGCAACGCTCGTTCGCCTTCGTCTGCGCCCCGGCCATCCGCGACAACAACCAGATGTTGCCGCTGGGCAAGATGCCCATTGCGCGCATGGTGCAGACCGTCCAGGCAATGTTCGTCGAACTGCAGGGCGTCCAGGCCAAGAAACAGACCATGCGCGATCTGGATGCGATGCTCGGCAACGAGTAGAAATGAAGGAAGGCGGCTTGCCGCCCTCCTCCGGAGCGCCACGGAGCAGGTCAGCGGCATGCCGCTCGCAGCGTCCTGCCGGCCGTAGCCAGCGCCGCGACGAATAGCCAGAATGTGTCTCTATGCGAGGAGCGCGCGGAGCTGCGCGGGGACTTCCATGACTTCGCGGGTATCCGGGGAGACACAGACCTGCGTCAGACTCGCAGTGAACGCCACCACGTCCGGCGAAAGACGTCCTTCGACTGAAAACGAGAAAGAATGCGTCCCCACGTTCGACACACCCACTCGCAGCGTGAGTTCGTCGTCCCAGGTGACCGGATGCAGGAATTCCAGGGAGAACGCTCTCGCCGGGGGAAGAATCCTGAAACCCAGGAGGGTTCTGAGCCCCGGGCCTCCCAGCCAGACCCCGAGCGCCTCCTGCACCGCTTCCAGCACGAAGTATGAAAAACGTGGCGTATAGACGATCCCTTCGGGATCACAGTCGCCAAACAGTACCGTTCTTTTTATGAAAACCGGGGTCGGCATCGCGTCACTAATCCAGTCGCGAGGAAAGGAGCTTCACTCTATGAAAGTCAAGGCCCACTGACAAATCCTCGGATAGCCATGCACCTGTTCACCAGGCTGCATGGAAGCAGACTGGCAGGCACACGACTGTGGTTGCCAGTGCCGATATAACTGGCGAAAGCACGAAACCAGCCGCTCGTTCTGGCGCGCTGTGGATCGGATATCCGGACTCCAGAAACAGAAAAGCCCACCTCGAGGGCCTCGGCTCGTTGAACCAGGATGGGGCTCGGTAGAAATGGTGTTGGCACGACAACTCATTGCAGCATGAACAGATAGGCCACCTTCGGGTGGCCCATCTATTAGAGAAATTACCAACTGCGGATTTTATTGGCAGTATCGCTCCTTCCCCTTGCGTTCAAACGAACACTAACGCGCTGGTTTGTATCTGAGCTGGAACCAACTCACCCGTGGGCTCTAGCAATGGCACTAATCGTGAATGTCCTTCCCGCAGCCTATCGTGCAAGCGGTTCAGTGCATCCACATCGTCAACGCCATCACGTGCCTCAGCCCAGAGCACAAGTCTACCGGCATCGTCCGCCGCAAGTTTCACCGGTGCCAAGGATGAGAATGGAGAGTTCACTTGTAACAATTGCAAGATCACACCCAGCGGTAACCCTGAAGGCACAAGTCCCAACTCGACGACGAAAAGCCAACCGCCCTCGAGGCGCTCCATAACCAGTTCCGGTCCCTCTGCCGGTTGCAGCCGCAACGTGGCATCGTTGCTCGAGGGAAGTCTCAAGCCCCACTGTGCCAGCCATGTATCAATCATGTGAACTCCTTATTCCGCCAAGCCTTAGCCATCTCAACGGTAGTCGAACTCAAGGGTTTGCCGAAACACAGGAAGCCTCGTGCCGAGTAGTTGTCGACGATATCGTTCAGCGCTTGATTGATTTCCGCCGGACTGGTGGCATGCCGTAGCTGCTCCTCCGCCCGACGTAACAGAGCTACGTTGGAATCCGGCTGGCCAGGGCGATACAGAGAGGGGAAGATAACTTCCTTACGAATGTTCTCGGCAATAACCGCCACTTTGCGGCGCTGCGCCTCTGCTAACGCAGCGGCGAGCACCGGCGACTGCACCGTCTGCCCGCGCATGGCATCGAGTAACTGCTGATGATCAACGTTATCAGCATGGTTCAACTCAGCTGCCAACCATGCTAGGCGTTCCGGAGTATCTGCCAGCGCATCGAGTCGCTGAAGAGCGGAGCGCATAGCCTCGTCCAACTTGAGCCTACCCGCCAAGCCATTGGCGCTAACGATAGCGACAGTCAGCTCGGTGAACGCATCCCGCGCCTTCTGGCGAAAAGCCACCGCCCCGTCTGTGATCTCCGGGTTCTGTTGAGCAACACTGGTGAGCATACTGTCATCAAGTGCCAGCAGCGCCTCGTCGAGAGAAGCGAAGGTATGACGCTCTGAAGCCTGAAGACGTTTCTCCAGATGTTCACCGACTCGCTCCTGGAGGCGCTCCTGAAGATGCGCCTTGATCTCGTCCGGCATGGTGAAGTTCAAGGTGCCACCGAGCATGCCACTGAAATCACCGCGCTCGCTCTTCAACGGCACCACAACGGTTTGCTCGCGCAATTCCTCCAGGCCCTCGAGCTGCAGCATTTCGCGCGCCTGCAGGGCAGGCACCCCGACGACCCAGCCCTTGAGCGCGCCGCCCCTAGTACCTCGGTCGGGCGCTACCTCCCCAGCTTCGCCCTCGAACTCAAGGATCAGGTTGTCGTTGCGCCGCAGTGGCCCGCTGTCAAAATTCTTGTCGATCATCTCAGGGACCGGCACGTTAATCATCACCCCGCCATCCTGGAATTCTGTCCACTCTACGCCGGCCTGGTACGGCTGATCACTCAAGCTGACCTTCTGGAACACTCCTGGGAAGGAACCGGAGATATGTGCCGCCTGGGCGACCTCCAGATCCGGTGTGTGGCTGGCATTGAACACCACTAATTGCGGACGCCCCTCGAACATGGCCGTACCTGTGATGTTCAGCGTCTTAATCTGGGGAATGTAAGCACTCAACCGATCTAGATCGCCAAAGGTGACTCCGGAGCCGGACTGCAATCTGCTGGCGATGGCGGCAACGGTCGGCTGGCGTGCAACCTCTGGATGCGTAGCGATCTGTCCGAGCACGGCCTTGCGTGTCTCGTCGCGCAATAGGCGTTCTAGGGGCTCAGCCCGCGAATCTATGCGTGGGAGTACATTGAGCAGCAACTCAGAGAAGCCGCCGATCTTGTTGCCCAAGCCCTTTTTCAGCGATGCGCCGATCTCGCTGCTAATGTGTTGGAACAGCTTCAGCTTCTTGTTCGAGCTGTCGAGCAGCGAAATAAGATCCATCTTGTCGGAAAGGGTCTTGAACGCCGCCGGGCTCATACCTGAGGCCAAAAGGGCGGCGGTGATGCCGCCAGCGGACGAACCGGACATGCTGCGGATGCCATCGAGCATGCCTTTCTCTTCTAGCGCCAGCATTGCTCCCGGGTATGCCGCACCTTTGGCACCACCGCCGCTTAGGACCAGACTGGTCAATGGTGGCCGACTGAGCTGTAGCTCGGTGACTCCGTTCTCAAACTGGCGCAGAGTGATCTGCCGCGGCCCTGCCGAGTCAGTCAGAGTACGGGACTCCCCTTGCCCTTGGGGACTGCTGAAACGCACGTCGCTAACGCTTTCCGGCAACTTCCCGGAAAGTATTCCCGGCGTGCTCTTTAGGGCAACCCCGAGACCTTGCCCTGAAGGTTCCTGACGCAAGCTGGCGGACTTATGCGCTGCCTGCGACGGGGTTTCGACAGGCTCCTGATTCAGCGAGGAGGCAGTAGCCCCCAACGATTGGATATGCATGTTCGCTCCTTGAAATACCGAGGGTTCGGAGCAAATATTAGGAAAACCGGCCATAAGGTTTTGCCAGTTTCGGACGTTTTTTTATCAGTTCGGACTGGCCTGCCCCCAGTTTTAGTACCGCTGCCTAGTTAGTAGGCTATGGGGTTGATATCAACTTTTCCCGCTTCAGCTGCTGCTGGTTGGTTCGCCACTTCGCAGCAAGCTCTGCCGGGGAGAGATTGCCAATGGCGCTGTGTGGTCGGTGCTCGTTGTAATCCCGCCAAGCCGCGATACGGATTCTGGCTTCGACCAGCGAGCAGTGCTCATTGAGGCATTCGCCCCGGAACTTGCCGTTGAATGACTCGATGAAGGCGCTCTGCGTGGGCTGGCCAGGCTGAATCAGCTTCAACTTGATGTCACGCTGACAGGCCCACTGATCAAGCGCCTTGCCGGTGAACTCGGGGCCCTGGTCGGTGCGGATCGCCTGCGGGTAGCCGCGAAACCGCGCCACCGCGATCCTCCGCTGCCTCACCATCAAGCCGGCGGCTCGGTACAGCCGGTAAATCCGCTTGTGGTTGACCTGCACGCCACAGCAGGATGTGCAGGCGGCGTTAGCCACAGCGTCGATGCTCCTGGGCCAGTTCCACCAGTTGGGCGTGCAGCTCGGTCGGTACACTGGCCTCGACCCGCTTGAGGAAGTCGAGAAGAACGCTTCTGCACTGCCGTCTCCTGCTTGGAAAACGGACTCTACTAAGTTCAGCGTGGTACTGAAGTTGGGGAGCAGGTCACGTTTGCTACGCCTGCAGAATGGTTTCAGGTCCTTAGAAACAGAAAAGCCCACCTAGATAGGTGGGCTTTTCCATATTGATATCACATCGATACGGGCTTCATATTTGGCCCATACGGCTGTTGGACAAGTAAAAGGCGTAACACCCCTTTCTATATCTATGCAACACGCCGTAGAGAAATGGTGGGTCGTGTAGGATTCGAACCTACGACCAATTGGTTAAAAGCCAACTGCTCTACCAACTGAGCTAACGACCCAACGCGAGGCGTATAATACTGATTTCTAACGTAAAAACAACACCTCTCGCGAATTTTTTTCAGAAATATGGCGTCGGGTCGGAAATACCAGCCGCCGCGAAGCCATCCGCACGCAGCCGGCAGCTATCGCATTTGCCGCACGCACGCCCCTGCTCATCGGCTTGATAACAGGACACCGTCAGGCCGTAATCCACCCCACGCGCCACGCCCGCCTGGATGATCTGCGCCTTGGACAGATACTGCAGCGGCGCCTGGATGCGGAAGCCATTGCCTTCCACGCCCGCCTTGGTTGCCAGGTTCGCCATGCGCTCGAAAGCCTCGACGAACTCAGGGCGACAATCCGGATAACCAGAGTAATCCACCGCATTCACACCGATGAAGATGTCACGGGCATCCAGGACCTCGGCCCAGCCCAGGGCGAGCGAGAGAAACACCGTATTGC
The DNA here is from genome assembly GCF_021213715.1 of Pseudomonas sp. CP-1. NCBI lineage: Bacteria > Pseudomonadati > Pseudomonadota > Gammaproteobacteria > Pseudomonadales > Pseudomonadaceae > Pseudomonas > Pseudomonas sp. CP-1. Next base: position 333,299 of record NZ_JAJQKY010000001.1, on the reverse strand, counting down.
GCGCGGGCACGTAAGTCACCGGTATACCTTCGCTAGGCGACTCGGGCACCGCGATGCTCTCGTCGGTCAATGCCGAGCCGCCCATGCCATTGAGGTCGAGCCCTATCACCTTGTGCTCGATCACGCCCAACTGCCGGGCCACGCGCTCGGCGGCCTGCAGCTCGGCGCGATGGCGCTGGCCGTAGTCGAAACTCATGGTGTAGCAGGCGTAGCCGTCGGCCTTGGCCATGGCGACAACGGTGGCGGAGTCGAGGCCGCCGGAGAGCAGGATGACCGCTTTCTTCTGGTTCATGATGGATTCCTCGTCTCAATGGCCCGGTTCGTCGTTCCAGAGAATCTTGTGCAGTTGCAATTGCAGGCGGACCGGCAGGTTGTCGGCCACGATCCAATCGGCCAGTTCTCGCGCGCTGACCTGATGGTGGCTCGGCGAGAACAGGACTTCACCGGCACGCTGGTCGAGGCGGTACTCGATCAGCTTGGATACCGCCCAGTCGTAGTCCTCTCGCGAACAGACGACAAACTTCACCTGATCGTTGTCGGTCAGCAACGGGATATTTTCGTATCGGTTGCGTCCGACCTCGCCAGATCCCGGCGTCTTGAGGTCGAGAACCTTGCTTACGCGCGGGTCGACCCGTGACACATCGAGGGCCCCGCTGGTTTCCAGGGAAACCTCGTAGCCGGCGTCGCAAAGCCGCTCCAGCAGAGAAATGCAATTCGGCTGGGCCAGCGGCTCCCCGCCGGTCACGCAGATGTAGCGAGGCTTGTAGGTGGCAACCCGCTCGAGAATAGCGTCCAGGCTAACGACGTCGCCGCCGCTGAAGGCATAGGCGGTATCGCAATAGTGACAGCGCAGGGGGCAGCCGGTCAGGCGCACGAAGACCGTCGGCAAGCCGGCGGTACGTGTTTCCCCCTGCAACGAGTAGAAAATCTCGGTGATGCGCAGGGTCTGTTGCATATTCAGCCACGGGCGTGACGACTGAACAGGTCGTCCGCCTCCGTTGCGGTAAATGAAGGGGCGCCACGGAACGTATCCTGTCGTGGCACTCGAAATCCCGGAAGGTCTCGCGAGGAGAGGCACGAAGATCAGCCGAGCTGAAACCATGCAGCTTCACGGGGGCGCAGATTCTAACGAAAAAACCCGCGACAGGCGCGGGTTTGTTCATCGGGAACGGGGTCAGCGAAGGTTCTTCAGGTCGCGCTGCGCCAGTTGGGCGGCCGAAGTGCCCGGGTACTGGGAAATGACCTGCTGGAGGATGCCCTTGGCCTTATCGTTGTTACCCAGGCGACGCTCGACGTCCGCCAGCTTGTACAGCGAGTCGGGCACCTTCTGGCTGCTGGGGTAGCTCTGGCTGACCCGCGCGAAAGCCTGGCCGGCACCTTGCAGGTCGCCCTTGGCCAGGTTCACCTCGCCGAGCCAGTACTGGGCGTTGCCGGAGTACTGGCTGTTCGGGTACTTGCGCAAGAAGGCATTGAACGCCTGGCTCGCCTTGTCGAAATCCTTGCTCTTTATCAGGTCGAAGGCCGCGTCGTAGTAGAGCTTCTCCTTCGCCGGGTCGCCCGGCTCGCTACTCGGCGCCGGTGCGTTGTTGCCTGCGGGAGCCGCAGGCGCCCCATTGGCGTTGATGGCGCCAGCAGGTGCGGAATTCTGTGCAGCGGGAGCGCCACCACCGGAAATCCGACGGTCGAGGTCCTGGTAGCGTTCCAGGCTTTCCTGCTTGAGCTGCTGGATCTGGTTCTGCTGTTCCTCGAGCGTGCCACGCAGGCGAGCCAACTCGTCCTGCATCTGCTGGAGCTGCATGAACAGTTCGCCCTGCACGGAGGTGGGGGTTGTCACCCCACCTCCGGCAAAGGCGCCGCCGGCACCTGCCGTGCCATACCCGGAAGGAGGAACGTTGCCGCCATTGTTGGCGGCAACGCCGTCATACACAGGAACTTCCGCCCAGGCCGCTAATGGCAGGCTGAGCGCGAGGAACGTCAGGACACGCAGGTGCTTGGGCATAACGACTTCTTACTTCTTCAGCTCGACGCGACGGTTCTGAGCCCAGGACTGCTCGTCGTGGCCGGTAGCGACCGGACGCTCTTTACCATAGGAAACCAGTTCCAGCTGGGCCGGCGAAACGCCCTGCAGCACCAGGTAGCGCTGAACGGCCTTGGCACGACGCTCGCCCAGAGCCATGTTGTACTCGCGGGTGCCGCGTTCGTCGGTGTGGCCTTCCAGCACTACGCGCTGACCGCTGCCTTTCAAGTCTTTCGCGTGTACGTCCAGAGCGCGCATGGCTTCCGGCTTCAGGTCGGAGCTGTCGTACTCGAAGTAGAAGGTGGTGATCGCACGCAGAGCGGCTTCGTCGCTCAGGCTGCCGTCAACGGCACCGCTGTTGGCGCCATAGCCTGCGTTCGGGTCGACGCCGCCATTGGCACCTTCACCGGAAGCATCGCCGCCCTTGGAGGAGCAACCCACAGCCACAGCCATGGCCAGAGCCAGCGCAGCAAATTTGCCGAATTTCAGCATTTCCATCATGTAACTCCTAATGAACCCCAGTGTATAAGTTTGTAACCGTTGGCGACCGTCAGTTCAGGTAAGGGGACCAGGAAGGCTCGCGCACATCGCCCTGAGCGGTAGGGAGAGGTATCCGTACGCGTCCGTTGATGGATACGAGCATCAGCACGCCCCGGTCCTGCTGGCGGGTGGCGTAGATTAGCATGGTGCCATTGGGCGCAACAGTGGGCGAATCGTCCAGAGTGGTGTTCGACAGCACCCGCAGATTGCCGCGCTGGAGGTCCTGGGCGGCGATCTGGAAGTTGGTGTAGCCCTGCTGGCGGTGAACCATTACCAGGGTCTTCTCGTCGGCCGAGAGTTTCGGGTTGGCGTTGTAGTTGCCGATGAAGGTTACCCGGTCCACGGCACCGCTGTTCACGTTCATCTTGTAGATCTGCGGCTTGCCGCCACGGTCCGAGGTGAAGTACAGGGTAGAGCCGTCCTTGCCCCAGAAGGGTTCGGTATCGATCGCCAGGTTGTTGGTCAGGCGGCGCAGGGCGCGGCTGCCAAGGTCCATGACGTAGATTTCCGGGTTGCCGTCGCGCGACAGGACGAAGGCCAGGCGGTTGCCGTCAGGGGAGAATGCCGGAGCGCCATTCAGGCCCTCGAAATTGGTGATCTGCTCACGACGGCCAGTATCGACGTACTGGATGAAGATACGCGGGCGCTTCTGTTCGAAGGAGACATAGGCGATACGGCGGCCATCGGGCGAGAAGCGCGGCGACACGATGGGCTCGCGCGACTGCAGCAGGGTCACCGGGCGGGCGCCGTCGTAGTCGGAGCGCTGCAAGGTGTAGCGGGTGTTGTCGACCGAGAAACGCTCGGCGGTGACATAGAGCATCTTGGTGGAGAACGCGCCCTTGATACCGGTGAGCTTCTCGAACGACTGGTCGGCGATGTAGTGCGACATGTCGCGGAGCTGATCGGTGCTGCCGGTCACGCTGCCGGTCAGGACCTGCTGCTCGGTGCCGACATCGAACAATGCGTACTGCACCTGCAGGCGCCCGCCGGCAGGCACGATGTTGCCGACCATCACGTAGTTGACGCCAACTGCCTTCCAGTCACGGAAGATCACTTCGCTGGCCTGCGCCGGCTGGCTGATCATGTTCTGCCGGGGCAGCGGCTCGAAGTAGCCGGAGTTGCGCAGGTCGTTGCCGATGATATTGGACATGTCTTCCGGCAACACGTTGCCCCCCTGGAAGCCGAACGGCACCACGGCGATGGGAATGGCACGGTCGTTACCGCTGGAGATCACCAGCGGGTCGGCAGCCTGCGCAGCACCTGCCACCAGGGCCAGGGCGAACAGCGCAATGCGAATCAGGGTACTCACAGACTCAAATCCTCCGGTTTAAAGATGATGCGGCGCTGACGATACAGGCTGTCGAAGGTAGCCCGCGGCAATTGCTGCATCTCGGGAATACGGCCGACGTTGCGCACCGCCGCCACCGCCGAACTGTCGAAAGGCTTGTCGCCACTCGAACGGCTGACGCTGGCATTGGTGATGGTACCGTCCGGCAGCATTTCGATCAGTACTTCTACGCTCATTCCATTACGCGCCGATGGAGGACGCCGCCACTGCTGGCTCACCAGGTTGACGATCAGGTCGTCGAGACTGCCGGTGACCTCGCTGCCCACCTCGTCGGCCAGGGCCTGCTGGCGCTCGGTCGTATCCGAAAGCAACTCGGCCAACGCCTGCGCCTTCTTGTCCTCGGCAGCCTTGCGGGCTGCCGCGGCAGCGGCGGCGGCCTTTTTCTTGGCGGCCTCGACGGCGGCTTTCTTCTTCGCCGCTTCCGCAGCAGCCTTCTTCTTGGCCTCCTCGGCCGCTTTCTTCTTCGCGTCCTCGGCTGCCTTTTTCTTGGCGTCGTCAGCGGCCTTTTTCTTGGCCTCGTCCTCGGCGCGCTTCTTGGCTATGTCAGCCTGCTTCTTCTGTTCGGCGGCCTTGGCCTCGGCAGCTTTCTTGGCTTCATCGGCCTTCTTCGCCTCGGCGGCTTTCTGGGCCTCGGCCTTTCGAGCCTCGTCAGCCTTCTTTTGTTCCGCCGCTTTCGCAGCAGCGACCTGCTGCTGTTCCAGCTTTTGTTGCTCGAGTTTCTGCTGCTCGAGCTTCTTCTGTTCGAGCTGCTCGACTTCGTATTGCTTGGAGGCGGTCTTCTTCGCCTCGCCAGCGATCTTCTGGTTGGTCTGGGTCGTCGCCTGGCTCTTCGACTTGAGCTGGTAGAGCGTGGCCTGCACGATCGGCTTGGAGGGAGGAAGCTCCGGAGCAAACGCCCAGCTGACGAACAGCATGGCGAAGATCAGAACGTGCAGGACCACCGCCAGGACGACGGGCCAGAAATAACTCTCGGAAGGCGAGCGCTCGAACTGTTGCTTCAAGATCAGGGGGCCTCGGTAATCAACCCGACGTTGGGCACACCGGCCTGCTGCAAGGCACCCATGGCGCCAACCACCGCACCATAGTTCACCGCCTTGTCGCCGCGGATGAATACCTGGGTGTCCGGACGGGCACTCATGATCTTGGTGACTGCATCGGTCATCTGTTCCAACGACACGGCACTATCGGTCTGTTTTTCAGTATCCACTTCGCTGCCGACGTTCCAGTAATAGGAACCGTCAGCCTTCACCGAAAGGGTCAGGACCTGCTTGTTGTTGTCCTGAGGCAACGCCTCGCTGGACACCTTCGGCAGGTCGACCTTGACCCCCTGGTTGAGCATCGGTGCGGTCACCATGAAAATCACCAGCAGTACCAGCATCACGTCGATGTAAGGCACCACGTTCATTTCCGCGACCGGCTTGCGCTTGTGACGAACCCTTGCCATATCGGCTTACCTCTCAGTCGTCTTAGTCGTCGCTGGTGTGCACCTTGCGGTGCAGGATGGCCTGGAACTCGTCGGCGAAGGTGTAGTAACGACCGATCAGCATCTCAGAACGTGCGGAGAAGCGGTTGTAGGCGATGACCGCGGGGATCGCGGCGAACAGGCCGATGGCGGTGGCGATCAGCGCTTCGGCGATACCCGGGGCGACGGTGGCCAGGGTAGCCTGCTGCACGGTGGCCAGGCCACGGAAGGAATTCATGATACCCCAGACGGTACCGAACAGGCCGACGTACGGGCTGGTGGAGCCGACGGTTGCCAGGAACGGCAGGCTGGCCTCGAGTTTCTCCTCCTCACGGGAGATGGCCACACGCATGGCGCGCGCCACGCCCTCCATCACCGCATCGGGATCGACGCCGGGCTGCTGGCGCAGACGGGAAAACTCCTTGAAGCCGGCACGGAAGATCTGCTCGACGCCGGAGTCCGGGTCCGGATTGCTACCGGCCTGGCGATACAGCTTGGACAGGTCGATGCCCGACCAGAAGCGTTCTTCGAAGGCATCCAGTGCCTTCTTGGCAGCGCGCATGGCGTTGCCGCGCTGGAAAATCATGATCCAGGATGTGACCGAGGCGGCCACGAGGGTCAGCATGACCAGCTGCACCACGATACTGGCGTTGCTGATCAGGCTCCACATGGAGGTATGGTCGACGACGTTCGGTTCCACTTTAATCTCCTGCTGAAAAAGAATCCGGGCTTCCGGCAAAAGCCGCACGCAACGTTTCGGGGATAGCACGTGGCTTCAGGGTGTCCGCTCGCACGCACGCCACCAGGAACCGCCCCTCGCAGAGCAGGACGGAGTCCGACGCTCGACGAACCTGTTGACGAAACTTCAGGCTCGCCCGGTTCAACTCCTCGACCTCGGCGCTGACAAGCAGTTCATCGTCGAGCTTGGCCGGGGCGTGGTAACGCGCCTCGGCGGAGTGCACGACGAACAGCAGATTGTCGCCGACCAGTTGCGATTGGGCGAACCCCAAAGCTCGCAGCCGCTCGGTCCGAGCCCGTTCCATGAACTTGAGATAGTTGACGTAATAGACGATGCCGCCGGCATCCGTGTCCTCGTAATAGACCCGGAAACGCTGCTGGAACGGCTTTCCCCCGTGTTGCGCGCGCATACTCTAGAACCAAGTCCCGGCTTTGCCAATCGGCAATCGCCCACAAATGCAATTAATTACCATCTTCAGACGTGAATAGATCCGTCGTCACCCCCGGCCCCAACCTTTTCGGAATATTCAGGCCAAAGTGCAGGTACGCATGGCGTGTTACCACGCGTCCCCGCGGTGTCCGCATGATGTAGCCCTGCTGGATCAGATAGGGCTCCAGTACATCTTCGATCGTGTGCCGCTCCTCGCTCAACGCCGCAGCCAAGTTGTCGATTCCTACAGGCCCGCCATCGAACTTGTCGATCATGGTCAGCAACAGACGACGGTCGAGGTGGTCGAAGCCACGCTCGTCGACATCGAGCAGGTTCAATGCCTTGTCGGCGATCACCCGGGTAATGTCGCCCTGCCCCCGGACCTCGGCGAAGTCGCGTACCCGGCGCAGCAGGCGATTGGCGATTCGCGGCGTACCGCGGGCGCGCTTGGCGATTTCCGCCGCGCCCTGCGGCTCGATCTCCAGGCCGAGAATGCCGGCCGACCGACTGACGATGGTCGCCAGGTCCTCGACATTGTAGAACTCCAGGCGCTGGACGATACCGAAGCGATCGCGCAGTGGATTGGTCAGCATGCCGGCACGAGTGGTCGCGCCGACCAGGGTGAACGGCGGCAGGTCCAGCTTGATGGAGCGGGCCGCGGGCCCTTCGCCGATCATGATGTCCAACTGGAAATCTTCCATGGCCGGATACAGCACTTCTTCGACGATGGGCGAAAGACGGTGGATCTCGTCGACGAACAGGACGTCGCCGGCCTCCAGGTTGGTCAGCAACGCGGCGAGATCGCCGGGACGCTCGAGCACCGGCCCGGAAGTACTCTTGATGGAAACGCCCATTTCCTGGGCGATGATATTCGCCAGGGTCGTCTTGCCCAGCCCCGGCGGACCGAAGATCAGCGTATGGTCGAGCGCCTCCTGGCGGCCGCGCGCGGCATGGATGAACAGCTCCATCTGCTCGCGCACGCTGGGCTGGCCGATGTAGTCGGCCAGCTTCAGTGGGCGAATGGCGCGGTCCAACTGCTCATCGCGTTCGCGACCAGAAACGGCGGATATGAGGCGATCAGGCTCGATCATCGGGCGCCACCTAGACCATGCCCTTCAGGGCCTGGCGGATCATTTCTTCGCTGGACAAATCCTCTCCCGGTACGGCTGCGACGGCACGACTGGCTTCCTGTGGCTTGAAGCCGAGGGCGATCAGCGCGCTGACTGCATCGGCCTCGGCGCTTGAGACTGTAGCGCTGCCACGGGGTTCCATCACCAACGGTGCAATCGTGGGCATGTTTTCCCAAGCCTTGAAGCGGTCCTTCAACTCCACCAGCAGGCGCTCGGCGGTCTTCTTGCCAACACCGGGGATCTTCACCAGGGTGGAAGTGTCCTGTGCCTGGACGCAACGCACCAGTTCGTCCACTTCCAGGCCCGACATCAGCGCCAGAGCCAGTTTCGGACCCACGCCGTTGAGTCGGATCAGCTCACGGAACAGCTCTCGCTCGCGCTTTTCGGCGAAGCCATAGAGCAAGTGCGCATCCTCACGCACAACCAGATGGGTATGCAAGGTCACCGGCTCGCCTACCGAAGGCAACCGATAGAGGGTCGTCATCGGCACTTCCACTTCATAGCCGACGCCATTCACATCGAGGATCAGGTGCGGCGGCTGTTTCTCCGCCAGGGTGCCACGCAAGCGTCCGATCACGAAGAGCTTTCCTTATTCAAAGACGCAGGCGCCCGCCACGTCGGCGTGCGCCCACCAGGCCATGGGGGACCAGACTCTGTTGGGTATGGGCATGACACAGGGCGATGGCCAGGGCGTCGGAGGCATCGATCTGCGGTTTCTGGGTCAGCTTCAACAGATGCATGACCATCATCTGCACCTGCTGCTTGTCTGCACCGCCGGTCCCCACGACTGCCTGCTTGACCTGCGAGGCGGTGTACTCCGCCACGCTCAACCCCTCCTCCATTGCCGCGACGATGGCCGCCCCCCGCGCCTGCCCCAGCTTCAGGGCCGAATCGGCGTTGCGCGCCATGAACACCTGCTCGATGCTCAGGGCCGTCGGGCCATGGGTGCGGATCACCTCGCGGACGCTGCGAAACACCACGTGCAGACGCTCGTGCAAGGGGCCGTTACCGGTCCGTATGCATCCGGACGCCACGTATTCGCAACCGCGCGCCGTTTCCCGCACCACGCCGAAGCCGGTGATGCGCGAGCCCGGGTCAATCCCTAGAATCAAAGTCATAAGCTGGATACTAAAAGCCGGAAGCGGGGTTCGAACGCATCAAGCGTACCCCACTTCCGGCTTCGCGTTATCGCTCCGATCGGCTCAGCCGAGCTGCGCCATCACGTCGTCCGGGATATCGGCATTGGAATAGACGTTCTGCACGTCGTCCAGGTCCTCGAGCATGTCGATCAGCTTGAGCACCTTCTGCGCGGTTTCCAGGTCCAGGGTCGCGGTGGTCGAAGGGATCATGGTGACTTCGGCTTCGTCGCCCTTGAATCCGGCGGCGGCCAGCGCCTCGTTCACCGAAATGAAGTCGGCGAAGGTGGTGAACACGTCGATGGAGCCATCGTCGTTGACTACCACGTCATCGGCGCCGGCCTCCAGAGCCGCGTCCATCAGCGCCTCCTCGTCCACGCCGGGAGCGAAGCTGATCTGTCCCTTGCGCTCGAACATGTAGGCGACCGAACCATCGGTGCCCAGGTTGCCGCCACACTTGCTGAAGGCATGACGCACTTCCGCAGCTGTACGGTTGCGGTTGTCGGTCATCGCCTCGACGATAATCGCTACGCCGCTCGGCGCATAGCCTTCATAGGAAAGCTCGACCATGTTGTCGGCATCGTTGGAGCCGACGCCGCGTGCAATGGCACGATCGATGGTATCGCGAGTCATGTTGGCGGTCAGCGCCTTGTCCACGGCCAGGCGCAGACGCGGGTTGTCCGCCGGGACGCCGCCGCCCTGCCTTGCAGCGACGGTCAGCTCACGGATCAGCTTGGTGAATATCTTGCCTTTCTTGGCATCTTGCCGCTCTTTGCGGTGCTTGATGTTGGCCCATTTAGAATGACCAGCCATAACTCACTCCGTATTGCTCTCTCGGCAGGAGGCGCCGCAAGCGGCGCCACCGCGGGTTGATTCGAATCACTCGGCCTTCGGCTGCTCGCGCAGGCGAATGTGCAGCTCGCGCAGGGCCTTGCCGTCCACGGAACCCGGTGCCTGGGTCATGACGTCGCCAGCGCTCTGGGTCTTCGGGAAGGCGATCACTTCGCGGATCGACGATGCACCGGTCATCAGCATGACCAGGCGATCCAGGCCGAAGGCCAGGCCGCCATGCGGCGGCGCACCGTACTTGAGCGCGTCGAGCAGGAAGCCGAACTTCTCTTCCTGCTCCGCCTCGTCGATGCCCAGCACGCGGAACACCGCCTGCTGCATGGACTTGTCGTGGATACGGATGGAACCGCCACCCAGCTCGGTGCCGTTGAGCACCATGTCGTAGGCGCGGGAAAGCGCCGCGCCCGGATTGGCCTCAAGCTCGGCCGGGGTGCACTTAGGCGAGGTGAACGGGTGGTGCAGCGCGGACAGCGAGCCGTCGTCGTTCTCCTCGAACATCGGGAAGTCCACGACCCACATGGGCGCCCACTCCCGGGTGAGCAGCTTGAGGTCATGGCCGACCTTGATACGCAGCGCGCCCAGGGCATCGCAAACGATCTTGGCCTTGTCGGCGCCGAAGAACACGATGTCCCCGTCGACCGCGCCAACGCGATCGAGGATCACGTTCAGGTTGGCCTCGGGGATGAACTTCACGATCGGCGACTGCAGACCTTCCACGCCCTTGGCGCGCTCGTTGACCTTGATGTAGGCCAGGCCCTTGGCACCATAGATGCCGACGAACTTGGTGTAGTCGTCGATCTGGCTGCGCGGCATGGAGGCGGCGCCCGGTACGCGCAGGGCGGCGACACGCCCCTTCGGATCGTTGGCCGGACCGGAGAAGACCTTGAACTCCACTTCCTTCAACTGGTCGGCGACGTCCACCAACTCCAGCGGGATGCGCAGGTCGGGCTTGTCCGAACCGTAGCGGCGCATGGCCTCTTCGAACGGCATGTGCGGGAACTCGTCGAACTCGACGTCCAGCACTTCCTTGAACAGCTGGCGCACCATCTTCTCGGTGATGCCGATGATGTCGCTCTCGTCGAGGAAGCTGGTCTCGATGTCGATCTGGGTGAATTCCGGCTGGCGGTCGGCACGCAGGTCCTCGTCACGGAAGCACTTGGCGATCTGGTAGTAGCGATCGAAGCCGGCGACCATCAGCAGTTGCTTGAACAGCTGCGGCGACTGCGGCAGGGCGAAGAAGTGTCCCGGGTAGGTACGGCTCGGCACCAGGTAGTCGCGCGCGCCTTCCGGCGTCGGCCGGCCGAGGATCGGGGTCTCGACGTCGAGGAAGCCGTTGTCGTCCAGGTAGCGGCGAATGCTGCTGGTGATGCGCGCGCGCAGCTTCAGCTTGGCAGCCATCTCCGGACGACGCAGGTCGATGAAGCGGTAGCGCAGGCGGGTTTCCTCGCCCACATCGGAATATTCATCCAACGGGAACGGCGGAGTCTCGGCCTGGTTCAGCACTTCCAGTTCGTAGCCCAGTACCTCGATGGAGCCAGACGCCATGTTCGGGTTGCGCGCGCCTTCAGGGCGCAGGCGCACCTTGCCGGTGATCTTCACCACGAACTCGCTGCGCACCCGGTCGGCCTTGGCGAAGGTTTCCGCACGGTCCGGATCGAACACCACCTGGGCCAGCCCCTCGCGATCGCGCACATCGAGGAAGATCACTCCACCATGGTCGCGGCGGCGGTGAACCCAACCGCAAAGGGTGACTTCCTGGCCGTCCAGGCTCTCGTTCAGTTGGCCGCAATAGTGGCTGCGCATCATGGTGTGGTTCGCTTCTCGTAAGTCTTGGATTCTGTGGAGCCGCCGGCTGCCTGGCGACCATTGCCGGGCTCTCGCCGGCCCTGACCGAGCACCGGAACCATCGGTACGCCCCCGGAAGGACATCTCCCGCGCTGCCCGGTGAACGGCAACGGCGAAGCACCCGCATCCGGGCCCACTTCGCATTGAAGGCGGGGATTATAGCCTGAAAAATCCATGGCTTGCAGCCAGCCCCGCCGGCCTGTCACGCGGGAAGCCAGGCCGTTGAACGGAAGCATTTCGCCGCACCCTGCGAACCATTCGCTTGACCGGGCAGTCGGAATAGATTCTCCCTATCGCCGCCTTTGACATAGACCAAGAGCGCTGGGAAAAACCCTGTGTTAGCCTCACTCCAACTGTTTCGGAGTGCCCCATTCACAAGGCCGACTGAAAGGAGAACGCCATGGAAATCAATATCGGAATCGGCGAACAGGATCGCGCAGCCATTGCCGAGGGCCTGTCGCGGCTACTGGCCGACACCTACACCCTCTACCTGAAAACCCACAACTTCCACTGGAACGTCACCGGCCCGATGTTCAATACGCTGCACCTGATGTTCGAAGGTCAGTACACCGAACTGGCCGTTGCCGTGGACGACATCGCCGAGCGCATCCGGGCCCTGGGCTTCCCGGCGCCCGGCACCTACGCCGCCTACGCCCGCCTGTCGTCCATCAAGGAAGAGGAAGGCGTGCCGGAAGCCGAGGAGATGATCCGGCAACTGGTCCAGGGCCAGGAAGCCGTGGTGCGCACCGCCCGCAGCATCTTCCCGCTGCTGGACAAGGTCAGCGACGAACCCACCGCCGACCTGCTCACCCAACGCATGCAGGTACATGAAAAGACCGCCTGGATGTTGCGCAGCCTTCTCGCCAGCTGATCGTCGATCGCTCGATAGAAAGCGGGGCCCGCCTCAGGGCCCCGCCCTCCCCTCCGGCGCCAACCGCTTGATTTGAGTAGCCTCCTGCTTTCCTGTTAAATAGCCGCCGTGCGTCACACGCATAGGCCGGCCGTCCTTCCGCACCTTTCGTTTCATGCACCGAAGCGCTGTCCGGCTACTTGATCGTTACCCCATCAAGGTGAACTCATTGACATGTTGAAAATCGTCCTTCTGGTCACGGGCGTCGCCGCCCTATTGCTGTCCTTCATTCCCAGCCTAAGAACCGAAGCCACACCCTTCCTGCAACATCCCGATGCCATCTACCTGGCCATTCTGGGCCTGATCAACCTGCTCTTCGCTCCCGTACTGCAATCGTCACATCCAACCCGCCCGCTGCAGGCCGGCGCAGCCGCCCTGCTGGTCCTGGGCGTCGTCCTGCAGGCACTGATCCTGCTGGCGCCGCTGCCGACCATCGCCGACCAGCCGGCGATCATCCTGCCCCTGCTAAGCCTGGTGCTGGCCACGGCCCTGCAACTGGCGGGCAGCCTGAAGCCCGGCAAACCGGTCTCGCGCAGCGCCAGCGCCCCGACGGCCCTCGGCGGCAGCCAGGACAGCGGCAACCGGGAGACCGGTACCGTGAAGTGGTTCAACACCTCAAAAGGTTTCGGCTTCATTTCCCGCGATTCGGGCGAGGACATCTTCGTCCACTTCCGAGCGATTCGCGGCGAAGGCCACCGCATCCTCATCGAAGGCCAGCGCGTGGAGTTCTCGGTGGTACAACGGGACAAGGGCCTGCAGGCGGAAGACGTAATCGCCTCCCGCCGCTGACCGCCGCGAAAAACAGAAAACCCGCCGAACGGCGGGTTTTTTGTGCATTCAATAATGGGGAGGAGGCGCTTCGTCTTCCCCCGCCTCGCCCACCAGCCCCTGGACGTCTTCCAGACGCTTGATCAATGCCGCGACCTGAAGCTGCAGTCGCTCAATGCTGCGCTGCTGCTCGACCACCACATCGTTGAGAGCCTGCAAAGTGTCATCCTGGAAAGCCTGGCGGCATTCCAGATCATCCATGCGCGCGTCCAGCTCCATCTAGGCCTCCCCGGCAAAACGGAAGCCGTCGGTCAGCACCATCCGCAACTTGCCGCGGATCGCCTCGACCTGCTCGGAAGAATAAGGCTGAGCCGGATGGCGCCCCCAGACAGGGCCGGGCCAGGCGTCGTCGCCACGTCGCCGGACGATCACGTGCATGTGGAGCTGGCCGACCACATTGCCCAGGTTAGCGACATTCATCTTGTCCGCACGGAAGGTGTCCTTGAGCACCTCTGCCAGCAGCGTGGCCTCGCGCCACAGCGCCTGCTGGTCATCGACATCGAGCTGGAACAGCTCGGTGACATCCTCCCGCCTCGGCACCAGGATGAACCACGGATAGCGGGCATCGTTCATCAGCAGCAGGCGGCTGAGGGGAAAGTCGCCGAGCAACAGGGTGTCCTGCTCCAGCCGGGGATCCAAAGCGAACATACTGACCTCTCCTGTTCGACCGTCATTCATGGACAGCTTAGCCCCTCCTTCCGAGAAGGGACCCGCCGTAACTGCCGCGCAGGATACTTCGCCGCCCGGCCAAAGCAAGCCCGCACATCCGCCCGCCCCAGCTTGGCGCGCCACTCCAGCCGAACGCCCCATAAGATGCCGGTCGAATGAATACAGCGCGACGCCGAACAGGAGACATGCCGTGGATACAAACGCATTCGCCACAGACAACTCGATGGCAACCAACCCTTGAAGCAGACGGATTACAAACAGGTTTCAAGGCATGATTCGTTTGCTTTCAAACAGAATAGTTTCGCTCTCGCAGAGACCAACTGGAATACATAGGCGAAGCCGTTTTCCAATTTGTGCACGGAGTTTGCTTATACCTCTTTCATCACAGTAAGAGGGGCCGCACGGAGCATGACATTTTTATTACAAGACCCCGCCAATCGGGAAAAGCGACTTGAGAAGCGACCTCAACAAGAGTGACCAAGCCCGCGACATACGTCATTTTTTCAACTGCTCACCTACGCAGATGCGACATACGTCATGCAATTTTGCGACAACGCCGTAAAGAATCCGTCGCTTCGAAACCTCAACTATCGCCAAGAAACACTGCGTGCTATAAGTTAGCGCCGACAAGAAGAACTAGCCGTCACTGCGGCACTGTGATGGCAGAGATAATTTCAAAACCAAAGGAGCAATCACAATGAAAGTGATGAAGTGGAGCGCCATTGCACTGGCGGTTTCCGCAGGTAGCACTCAGTTCGCCGTGGCCGACGCATTCGTCAGCGATCAGGCCGAAGCGAAGGGGTTCATCGAAGACAGCAGCCTCGACCTGCTGCTCCGCAACTACTATTTCAACCGTGACGGCAAGGAAGGTCGGGGCGATCGCGTCGATTGGACCCAGGGCTTCCTCACCACCTACGAATCCGGCTTCACTCAAGGCACCGTGGGCTTCGGCGTCGATGCCTTCGGCTACCTGGGCCTGAAGCTCGACGGTACCTCGGACAAGACCGGCACCGGCAACCTGCCGGTGATGAACGACGGCAAGCCGCGCGACGACTACAGCCGCGCTGGCGGCGCCCTGAAGGTGCGCATTTCCAAGACCATGCTGAAGTGGGGCGAAATGCAACCTACCGCGCCGGTCTTCGCCGCCGGCGGCAGCCGCCTGTTCCCGCAGACCGCGACCGGCTTCCAACTGCAGAGCAGTGAATTCGAAGGGCTCGATCTCGAAGCGGGCCACTTCACCGAAGGCAAGCAGGGCACCACCACCAAGTCGCGCGGCGAACTCTACGCAACCTATGCAGGCCAGACCGCCAAGAGCGCGGACTTCGCCGGCGGCCGCTACGCGATCACCGACAATCTCAGCGCCTCCCTGTATGGCGCCGAATTGAAAGACATCTATCGCCAGTATTACCTGAACACCAACTACACAATCCCGCTGGCATCCGACCAGTCGCTGGGCTTCGACTTCAACATCTACCGCACCACCGATGAAGGCAAAGCCAAGGCCGGCGACATCAGCAACACCGCCTGGTCCCTGGCCGGCGCGTACACCCTGGACGCGCACACCTTCACCCTGGCCTACCAGCAGGTGCATGGCGACGAGCCGTTCGACTACATCGGCTTCGGCGAGAACGGTTCCGGCGGCGGCGGTGACTCGATTTTCCTCGCCAACTCCGTGCAGTACTCCGACTTCAACGGCCCCGGCGAGAAATCCTGGCAGGCCCGCTACGACCTGAACATGGCCTCCTACGGCGTTCCCGGCCTGACCTTCATGGTTCGTTACATCAACGGTAAGGACATCGACGGCACCAAGGTCGACTCCAGTTCCTCCTACGCGGGCCTGTACGGCGAGGACGGCAAGCACCACGAGACCAACCTGGAAGCCAAGTACGTCGTCCAGGCCGGCCCGGCCAAGGACCTGTCGTTCCGTATCCGCCAGGCCTGGCACCGCGCCAATGCCGACGAGGGTGAAGGCGACCAGAACGAGTTCCGCCTGATCGTCGACTATCCGCTGTCGATCCTGTAATCGACCGACAGGCAACGAAAAAACCCGGCATCGCCGGGTTTTTTCTTCTCGGCGGCAACGCGCCTATAAAGGAAGGGCGTAGGTACCGGTCACATGGGCCACCAGGTCTTCCTCATTACTCTGCGAAAACACTCCGACCTCGCAGACGACCTGGCGCCGCCCCAGCTTGAGGATGCTCGCCTCGGCCAACAGGTCCTCGGGCCTGGGCTTGCTGAGGAAGTTGATGTTCAGGTTCGAGGTCACGGCCATCTCGACCGCCCCGAGACGCCCGAGAATGACCGCGTACATCGCCGCGTCGGCCAGCGCCATGATGGTCGGGCCGGACAACGTTCCACCGGGACGCACCAGCTTGCCGTGAAAAGGTATGCGCGCCAGCGCATGTCGTTCGTCGAGACGCTCGACACGAAAATCGATGTCCTCGGCCATGGGCAGCCCCATGCGGATCAACGCCTGTACCTGCGCCGCGTTCATTGCCTGCTGACTCCTCATCATCGATGGCCGGCGCCCTGTACGCAGCCAGACCGGCACCGTACAATGCCCAGCCATTCCTCCCGATACAACCGACATAACGGCCAAAGATGCGTACCAGTCAGTATCTGCTTTCCACGCTCAAAGAAACCCCCGCCGACGCGGTGGTAATCAGCCATCAACTGCTGCTTCGCGCCGGCATGATCCGTCGCCTGGCCTCGGGTCTCTATACCTGGCTGCCAATGGGCCTGCGGGTACTGCGCAAGGTCGAGACCATCGTCCGCGAGGAAATGAACGCTGCCGGCGCCCTGGAAGTGCTGATGCCGGCGGTGCAGCCGGCCGAGCTGTGGCAGGAGTCGGGGCGCTGGGAGCAATACGGCCCTGAGCTGCTGCGCCTGAAGGACCGCCACGAGCGCGAATTCTGCGTAGGCCCGACCCACGAAGAAGTGATCACCGACCTCGCGCGCAACGAGCTGAACAGCTACAAGCAACTGCCGATCAACTTCTATCAGATCCAGACCAAATTCCGCGATGAGATCCGCCCGCGCTTCGGCCTGATGCGCGGACGCGAATTCATCATGAAGGATGCCTATTCCTTCCACCTGAGCCAGCACTCGCTGCAGCAGACCTACGACGGGATGTACCAGGCGTACAGCAAGATCTTCTCCCGCCTCGGCCTGGATTTCCGTCCCGTGCAAGCCGACAACGGCTCCATCGGCGGCAGCGACTCCCATGAGTTCCACGTGCTGGCCAACTCCGGCGAGGACGATATCGTCTTCAGCGACAGCTCCGACTACGCCGCGAACATCGAGAAGGCCGAAGCCGTGCCGCGCGAGAGCGCCCGCGGCAGCGCCACCGAGGACATGCGCCTGGTCGACACGCCCAACACCAAGACCATCGCGGCCCTGGTGGACGGCTTCCAGCTACCGATCGAGAAAACCATCAAGACCCTGGTGGTGCATGGCGCCGAAGAAGGCACCCTGGTCGCCCTGATCGTCCGCGGCGATCACGAGCTCAACGAAATCAAGGCCGCCAACCAGCCGCTGGTCGCCAGCCCGCTGGTATTCGCTTCGGAGGCCGAGATCCGTGCCGCCATCGGCGCCGGCCCCGGCTCGCTGGGCCCGGTCAACCTGCCGATCGCCTGCATCGTCGACCGCTCCGTCGCCCTGATGAGCGATTTCGCCGTTGGCGCCAACATCGAGGACAAGCACTACTTCGGCGTGAACTGGGAGCGCGACCTGCCGCTGCCCGAGGTCGCCGACCTGCGCAATGTCGTCGAAGGCGACCCCAGCCCGGACGGCAAGGGCACCCTGGTGATCAAGCGCGGCATCGAGGTCGGTCATATCTTCCAGCTTGGCACCAAGTACAGCGAAGCGATGAAGCTGAACGTCCTGAGCGAACAGGGCAAGCCGGTCAACCTGATCATGGGCTGCTACGGCATCGGCGTATCCCGCGTGGTCGCCGCCGCCATCGAACAGAACCATGACGAGCGTGGCATTCTCTGGCCAAGCGCACTGGCGCCGTTCCAGATCGCCCTGGTACCGCTGAAGTACGAAACCGAGAGCGTCAAGCAGGCGACCGACAAGCTCTATGCCGAGCTGACCGCAGCCGGTTTCGAAGTGCTGCTGGACGATCGCGACAAGAAGACCAGCCCCGGGGTGAAGTTCGCCGACATGGAGCTGATCGGCATTCCCCACCGCATCGTGATCAGCGACCGCGGCCTCAACGAAGGCGTCCTGGAATACAAGGGCCGCCGTGACAGCGAGTCGCAGAACCTGCCGATCGGCGAACTGATGTCGTTCATCACCGAAAAACTCAGCCGCTGAGCGTAACGATGCCCACCGGAAGCCCCCTGCGCCTATTCGCCGCCGCCCTGTGCGGCGGCCTTCTGCTGAGCGGCTGCGCCAACCAGTTGCCGCAGCGTAGCGAGCATGAGGAGCGCGTCGAGCGGAAGCTGCTCGAACATACCCTGCAAGTCGATGTCGGCCAGCCCGATGTGCTCGAACTACCGCAGCGCCGGGTCCGGATCAACGACCAGAAGTCCTTCGAGGTCACCGAGTTCGAGGTGACGCGCCGTTACGACCGCTATACGCCGTACCAGGCCTGGCGGGAGATCTACGAGATCCCGTTGGGCGCGGTGGCGCTGGTGGCCGGCGTCGGAGCGAACATCGTCAACGTGGTGACCTTCGGCAGCGTACCGGACAACATCACCCACGGCTGGATCAACTATGGGCTGGCCGGGGTGAATCCGTTCATGAACGTGGAATCCAACGGTCGCGCCGAACAGAATCTCGCGAGCATCGACGAGAAACAGCGCGACAAGCGCCTGGAGTACTCCAGCCTGCCCTGGGCGGAGCGTCCGGTCATGGTCAGTTCCGGCAAGGAACTCAACGAACTGCTTACCGACCGTCATGGCGTGCTGCGCCTCAACCTGCTTGACAGCCCCTTCGCCGAACAGGACATCAGCCGCATCTCGCAGATACATCTTTCGGTGAGCGACCCGCAGGATGGTACCCGCGCCGATGCCAGCCTCCGCGTCAGCCGCAGCCTGCGCGGCAAGCTCCTGGAAGCTCACGCCCTGATCTATGACGACCTGGAAGGCGATGACGTCCACCACTGGGTCCATCGGGTGAAACGCCTCGCGGAGCTGGGCCTGGAAGAAGAAGCCAGCGAACTGGAACAGAGCCTGATCGAGCTCACGCGCAACGACCCCGAACTGCAGCAGCAGTTCATGCATGCCCTGCTCCGGGATGCCGGACGCCTGGCCGCGGACCCTGGCGAGACGCCCTGACGGCGAACTCGCCTCGTCAGCGACGGACGACGAAGCCAGCGATCCCCTGCAGCGGCATTTGCTCGACCTCGACCGCAGAGACCTCCGCGTGCCGCGGGCCCCGCCCCAGCCATCGCTCCAGGGCTTTCGCCCGGTCCTCCTCGCCCTCCCAGACGACTTCGACACGCCCGTCATCCAGGTTGCGCACCCAACCGTCGAGTTCGAGGCGATCAGCCTCTTCCCGGGTCGCCTGGCGGAAACCGACGCCCTGTACCCGGCCGCCGACATAGGCATGCAAGCAGATCCTCGCCATCAGCGTCCCTCCCGCAAAGCCTCGAGCTGTTTCAATATGCCATCGGCCGTCTGCTCACCCAGCAGACGCTGACGCATTTCCCCCCGAGCATCGACGATATAGGTGACAGGCAACGCTTCGCTGCGAGGGAGCTTGAAGCGATGCGCCGGATCATCGGCCAGCACGGTGAAGCGAATCCCCATGCCATCGGCCGACTTCTTCAACTCGGCATCGCGCAAGCCATCGAAATTCACGCCAATGACGCGCCCGCCCTGCCCTTCCAGCACCTGCGCAAGGCGATTCATCTCCGGAATCTCGGTCCGGCAGGGCGCGCACCAGTCAGCCCAGTAATTGACCACCAGCCAATGCCCGTCCAACTGCTCCGCAGCGACAGGACGCCCGTCCTGGTCGACTCCGTAATCCGCCGAACAGCCCGCGAGAAACAACACCGCAGCAGCGCCCAGCGGGCGTAGCCAACTCCCCATGTCAGGAACCTCTCGAGTCAGGAAAACATCGGCCGGACCAGGGCAACCCGGCGCGGCACTATGGCGAGACCTTACTGGAAGCCATCCACCTCTGCAAAACCGAGTGGAGACGAATATGGGAAGAAGAAGCCCCGATACTTCCTACAAGGCACAAAGTGCGAGAAGAGTCACGACGATCGCCGTCGAACCGCACAGTTTGACGCAAAGGACCACCCCTATAATCCGCGTGCCACACACGACGCGACGACTCAACCGGCCGTATGCCCAGGCATCGGCAGGATCGACTTGGGGAGAAGTCGAGAGCGACGAGTCCGAAGCCCTTTTAAACGGACACACTGCTGCTTATGAAAGACCATCTGATCGGAAGCGTCCCCGCACACCTGGTGGATGCCGCACGCCCGACCCTGACAGCCCACGAGGGCCTGGTCGCGGACTACAACATTGCCGCCTGGCTACATCTTCCGGATGCCTGCGACCTGCTGGTGTCACTGGTGGTCAGCTATCTGGATGGCGGGCGCCAGCGCGAAGTGGCGGTGGATCACGGACGAATCGACCGCCAGCAACGCATCCTGCTTTCCGGCATTGCCCGCCTACCCGTACGGCAGAAAGTGGAGAACATGCAGGTACGCCTGAAGTCGGCGACGGCCTTTTCCCGACTGGTCGTGGAGGAGTTCTTCGTACAAGCGGTGGAGCAGGAAAACAGGACCCAGCAGCTGTCCGAAGCTTGAGCCGGATCGCTCAGCCCTGGCGCACCTGATCGAGCAGGGGTTCGTCCCGCGCTTTCTCAGGCGACGGTTCGCTGACGCTACGCGCCGGCACCAGCGACTCCGGCCAACTGCTGAACTGCAGCCCGGTAATCCGGTTCAAACGCTCAAGCGCTGCCTGCTCATCCTTGTGATGCAAATGGACGACCTTGTTCGACATTGGGAGCATGAACGGGAACCTCGGCGGAACTACGGAGTGAAACGACTGTCACACGAGGGTTTGCCAGAAGCGTGCCAACAGCGCTTTCCCTGCGCTTGCTGGGATTCCTCCGGCAGAATGCAGCGCCTCATGCACATCGTTCGCCGCAAACTGACACTTTACGTCACCTTCGCTCCCGAGGTTCCGTCCGCCAGCCAGTGGGCCAGGCTTTCTCCGAACAGCGCCTCCTGCTCCACCTGCAAGCGTTCCATCGCCTGCTGGAACGGCGGATACCACGCCTCGTCCAGATTCGCAGGCATGCGCTCTCGGCTAGGCATGGGCCAGGGGCAGCGATTCAGCAAGCGATGCAGACTGTAGGCGCCAAGATCCCGGCACAGCACCCACTCACCTCCGCCGGCGCGGCAGACGAACTGCTCCTTCTCGAGAAAGTCCAGCAGTTCCTCCCACTCATCCTCGGGCAACAGCCAACCCGCACGATGCAAGTGGGTCAGGCGTAGCGACTGTCCAAGCTGCTGGCGCTGGTGGAACACCCTCAGCACGCCGAGCAGAACGATCAGCTTGGGCAGCGAGCGCCGCCGCCAGAGACGGGAAGAAGAGAGATTGCAGACCAGCACCGCGCCGAACAGAACGATCATCCAGGAAAGATAGATCCACAGCAGGAAGATAGGCACGGTGGCGAAGGCACCGTAGATCAACTGGTAGCCGGGAAACAGGCTTACGTACAGCCCGAACAGGGTTTTCGCGGCTTCGAACAGTACCGCGGTGAACACGCCGCCCATCAGGGCATGGCGCACCGGGACCCGGGCGTTCGGGACCGCCGAATAGAGCAGGGTGAAGGCCGCCACGCTGAACGCCAGCGGCATCAGCCCTAGCAGCGTCTCCGCGCCCGGCAACGCGTCCGGGCCATGGAGCAGCGACAGCGAAGTGATGTAGGTGGACACGGCGAAGCCGGCCCCCAGCAACAATGGGCCCAGGCTGAGGATCGCCCAGTAGAGGAGGAACCGCCCGACACCCCGGCGTGGCTGGCGAACCCGCCAGATCTCGTTGAAGGCTTTCTCGATGGTCACCAGCATGGTGAAGGCGGTGACTGCCAGAAAGACCACCCCGACCCAGGTCAGGTGCCGGGCCTGGGTGGTGAAACTCTTCAGGTAGGTTTCCACCGCTTCTCCAGCGGAAGGCACGAAATTGCGAAAGATGAAAGTCTGGATCGACTCGCCCATGCCATGGAATGCCGGAATCAGCGAAAGCATGGAAAACATCACCGTCATCATCGGCACTACCGCGAACAACGTGGTGTAGGTCAGCGCCGCCGCGCTGTTGGGAGCCTTGTCGGTGACGAAGCGATGAGCGAGGAAGCGAGCGAACTCGACCCCATCGTTGAAATGTTCGCGCATGCCCTCTCCTTGAAGTCGCGCCGGTTCTTCGCCTCTCGGGGCGGTACTTCGCGCCGACGGGTTCAGTCCTGGTCGACGAGGCGGTTAGAATAGCCGTCACTTCACCGGCCATGCGACCCCTGACATGAGCGAACTGATCCTGTTGCACAATCCGCGCTGCTCGAAATCCCGCGCAGCGCTCGAACTGCTCGAAGCCCGCGGCCTGCAACCGCAAGTGGTGCGCTATCTGGAGACCCCGCCGAGCGCCGCCGAGCTGAAAGCGATCCTGGCCAAGCTCGGCATTCCCGCCCGCCAGTTGCTGCGGACCGGGGAGGACGAATACAAGGCCCTCGGCCTGGATGAGCCCAGTCTTGGCGAAGAGGCCATCATCGAGGCAATGGCCAAACATCCGAAGCTGATCGAGCGTCCGGTGCTGGTCGCGGGTGACAAGGCGGTGGTTGGCCGGCCTCCGGAAAGAGTCCTGGAGATCCTCGCTTGAGCAGTCCCTACATCCTGGTGCTGTACTACAGTCGCCATGGCGCTACCGCGGAAATGGCCCGGCAGATCGCCCGTGGTGTCGAACAAGGCGGCTTCGAGGCGCGCGTACGCACGGTTCCCGCGGTATCCACCGAATGCGAAGCGGTCGCCCCGGACATCCCCGCGGAGGGGGCGCTGTACGCAACCCTGGAGGACCTGAAGAACTGCGCAGGCCTGGCCCTCGGCAGCCCGACCCGCTTCGGCAACATGGCTTCCCCGCTGAAATACTTCCTCGACGGTACCAGCAGCCTGTGGCTGACCGGCGGCCTGGTCGGCAAGCCGGCAGCGGTCTTCACCTCCACCGCCAGCCTGCACGGCGGCCAGGAGACCACTCAGTTATCGATGCTGTTGCCGTTGCTGCACCACGGCATGCTGGTCCTGGGCATTCCCTACAGCGAACCCGCCCTGCTGGAAACCCGCGGCGGCGGCACGCCTTACGGCGCCAGCCACTTCGCCGGCGCCGATGGCAAGCGCAGCCTCGATGAGCACGAACTGACCCTGTGTCGCGCGCTGGGCAAACGCCTGGCGGAAACCGCCGGCAAGCTGGGGAGTTGAAATGGCCCGCAAGAACAAACCGCTGCCCGAAGTAGCGTGGCTGCAGCCGCGCCTGGCGCTCAGCCGCGCCATCAGCCTGGGAAGCTTCGTCGGCCTGGTCCTGCTCATCCTCATTCGCGACCTGATCTACGCGGACGCCCATGGTGCGGCGAGCTGGGTGCCCTGGCTGGTCCTCGCCTTCAAGCTGCTGCCGCTGCTGGTGGTGGCCCCCGGACTGCTCATGGGCAGCGCGCGCGGGCATGCCTGGGCCTGCTACGTGGTCAACCTGTATTTCATCCTCGGCGTACTCGCCGCCTTCGATCCCACGCAGCGCCTGTTCGGCTGGGCCGAAGTGCTATTCAGCGTGACCTTGTTCTGCGCCGCGCTGCTCTATACGCGCTGGCGATTCCAGTACGACCGAAGGGTCGCCGGGGAACGCTGATGGTAAGGCAGGAGCCCCTCCTGCCCTGCCTGCGCCGCTTTCCAGTGCCGACCGCCGGTAAGCCTGCGGACAGCCAGCGCTCCGGTATTGCCGGCGCATGGATGGAGAGACGGATAGAAGGCGGTCACTTCCTGCCGCAAGCGAAACCCAAGGACTGCGGCACGGCCATGCGGGAGTTCGTCGACGGACTGTCGACGCCTACCAGCCGAGGGTTTCCTTGAGGAAAGGAATGGTCAGCTTGCGCTGAGCCTGGAGCGAAGCGCGATCCAGTTGCTCCAGCAGATCGAACAGAGAGTTCATGCTGCGCGAACCGCGGTTGAGGATGAAACGACCGACTTCATCGGTCAGATGCAAGCCACGACGGGATGCCCGCAGTTGCAGGGCACGAAGCTTGTCCTCGTCGGAAAGACCGTGCAACTGGAAGATCAGCGCCATGGTGAGGCGGGACTTCAGGTCCGGCAGCTTGACCTGCAGCTCCCGGGGCGACTTCGATGCCGCCAGCAGCAGGCGCCGACCGGTATCGCGCAGTCGATTGAACAGGTGGAACAGCCCCTCTTCCCACTCTCGCTTGCCAACCAGCACATCCAGGTCGTCGATGCAGACCAGCTCGCACTGCTCGAGATCGTCGAAGATTTCCGGGCCGTACTGCACCAGATCGGCCATCGGCAGGTAGATGGTTCGCTCTTCGAACTGCTCGAAACGCAAGCAGGCCGCCTGCAACAGGTGGCTGCGGCCGACGCCGTCGTGTCCCCAGAGGTAGATGAGGCTTTCCGCCCAGCCAGCCTCGGCTTCGCACAAACGCTCGACATATCCCAGTGCCGCGGCATTGGCACCGGGATAGTAGTTGGCGAAGGTGGCGTCGTCGCGCAGACGCACACTGAGGGGAAGCTGAATAGGTTTCATGCCAGGCTGGGCGGACAATCCGAAAACGCCGCAGGAGTCACCGTAAAGGCTGCAAAGTTTATACGCCTCGGCAAGGCCGCACAATGAGCAACTAGGCAAGCAAAATCAAAGGTTTGCCGATAGCCGAGGCTCCTTGCCCAGAGCATCGGCCGGTCGCGCGCCGGCCCGCTCCGTTGCATAGGAGCGGATCGGCGCGCCGACTCACTGCCAGCGGAAATTCAGTTGGGTCGACGACGGCACCGCCGCGCTGGGCGCTGCGGGCTGGCCGGAGGCATCCACCGGTACGCTGTCGGCCGGGATTTCCTGCAACTGCGCCAGGCCCAGCTGGGCACGCAATTGCTCGGGACTGGCCTTCACGGAATAGTCGAGGCGATCGCCCCGCACGCCTACCAGACGCGCGCCGAACGGATCGAGCAGGCGTTGCAACTCGGCATAGCGTGCCAGTGTCGCGCCCTGGACCTGGAGGGTCAGGCCGGTCGCCGCTCCCGGCGTGGCAACGAAACGAGTGGACAGGCGGTTGCCGACGGCCAGCATCACGCTGTCTGCCAACGCGTCGGGCGTAGCGCCTTCAGCCTGGCCTTGCTCTCGCGAATCGCCCATCCACAGCCGCCATTGCGCCTGCCATTTGCCGTCCGCCTCCTTGGCGTCCACTGCCAGCAAGGCATCGGCGGCATAACGCTCGGAGGCTGCGCGCAGGGCATCGGGTTGGGCGGCGGTGAGGTTCTCCGGGGTACCGACGATCTGTTCGTCGAGATCCGCCAGAGGCAGGCGCAACGGCAAGCCGCGGTTCTGCGCCGCACGCTTGAGCGGTTCGGCCGAGGCCTGGTTGTCACCGACCAGGGTGCTGCCATCGGCGCTTTCGTTCAGCCACCAGGCCAGCACCGCCGGGCGGTTGGCGCCCCAGCTCGGCAGGCCGGCGGCCCGCAGCGCATTACCGGTGGCGGTCGGATCGAAATCGACCACCAGCGCCAGCGGCGGACCATTTTCGAAGGCGTACTGGCTGATCAGTTGCTGCGGATCCTTCAGGTACCCCGCCAATGCCGGGTTCTGCGGCGCCTGCGGATTGCCGGTCAGACGCACCAGCAGGGTCTGCAGGGCTCGCACCAGTCCGGCATCGCGCTCCCCGGGCTGCTGCGACGAAACCGGCTCGCGGACCTGGTAGAGATTGGGGACCGTTGCCGCGAAGACGGGCAAGCCTAGCAGGGAAAAACAGAGAACGAAGAGTCGGGCTATGCGCATGGAGGGCTCTCGACGAACGGATGGGAACGGCGGCGACGAGCTGTGAAGGCCGCGCAAGTGGACCTATACCTTAAACAGCAGTCCGTCCAGCGGCAACCGAGATGGCCGCTGCGTGGCAAGCCTGATAAAATCGCGCGCCTTCAAAACCGGCAAACAGCGTTGCACGCCTGGGCGGCCGGCCGATCTCCGAATTACCCCTATAGGCCTGGATTTATGAGCAGCAAGCAACCCTCGTTGAGCTACAAGGACGCTGGTGTGGACATCGACGCCGGCGAAGCCCTGGTGGAACGCATCAAAGGCGTGGCCAAGCGCACCGCACGCCCGGAAGTGATGGGCGGCCTCGGCGGCTTCGGCGCCCTCTGCGAAATCCCGGCCGGCTACAAGCAGCCGGTGCTGGTATCCGGCACCGACGGGGTGGGCACCAAGCTGCGCCTGGCGCTCAACCTGAACAAGCACGACAGCATCGGCCAGGACCTGGTGGCGATGTGCGTCAACGACCTGGTGGTCTGCGGCGCCGAGCCGCTGTTCTTTCTCGACTACTACGCCACCGGCAAGCTCAACGTCGACGTCGCCGCCACCGTAGTCACCGGCATCGGTGCCGGTTGCGAACTGGCGGGCTGTTCCCTGGTCGGCGGCGAGACCGCCGAAATGCCCGGCATGTACGAAGGCGAAGACTATGACCTGGCCGGCTTCTGCGTCGGCGTCGTGGAAAAGGCCGAGATCATCGACGGCTCCAGGGTCCAGGCCGGCGACGCGCTTATCGCCCTGCCCTCCTCCGGCCCGCACTCCAACGGCTACTCCCTGATCCGCAAGATCATCGAGGTTTCCGGCGCCGACATCGAGCAGGTCCAACTCGACGGCAAGCCGCTGGCCGACCTGCTGATGGCGCCGACCCGCATCTACGTCAAGCCGCTGCTGCAACTGATCAAGCAGACCGGCGCGGTCAAGGCCATGGCTCACATTACCGGCGGCGGCCTGCTGGACAACATCCCGCGCGTCCTGCCGGACAACGCCCAGGCCGTGATCGATGTCGCCAGCTGGAACCGTCCGGCGGTATTCGACTGGCTGCAGGAACAGGGCAACGTCGACGAGACCGAGATGCATCGCGTACTCAACTGCGGCGTCGGCATGGTCATCTGCGTGGCCCAGAGCGACGCCGAGAAAGCCCTGGAAGTCCTGCGTGCCGCCGGCGAGCAACCCTGGCAGATCGGTCGCATCGAAACCTGCGGCGCGGACGCCGAGCGCGTGGTCCTGAACAATCTGAAAAACCACTGATGCCGAAACTCTGCAATGTCGTGGTGCTGATTTCCGGCTCCGGCAGCAACCTGCAGGCGCTGATCGACAGCCTCCGGGAGGGCGCCACGCCGGCCCGGATCCGCGCGGTGATCTCCAACCGCGCGGACGCCTATGGCCTGGAACGCGCGCGCCAGGCCGGCATCCAGACCGAGGTGCTCGATCACAAGGCCTATGCCGATCGCGAAAGCTTCGACCAGGCCCTGGCACAACGGATCGATGCCCATGAACCGCACCTGGTGATCCTTGCCGGGTTCATGCGCATCCTCAGCGCCGATTTCGTTCGCCATTACCAGGGGCGACTGCTGAATATCCATCCCTCGTTGCTGCCGCGCCACAAAGGGCTGCATACCCATCAACGCGCCCTCGAAGCCGGCGACCGCGAGCACGGTTGCAGCGTGCACTTCGTGACGGAGGAACTCGATGGGGGGCCACTGGTCGTACAGGCAGTAATCCCGGTAGAGTCGCAAGATACGCCGGAACGCCTGGCCAGACGGGTTCACGAGGAAGAACACCGGATCTACCCGCTGGCCATGCGCTGGTTCGCCGAGGGCCGCTTGCGCCTGGGCGAACAGGGCGCCCTGCTGGATGGCCAGGCCCTGCCTGCCACCGGCCATCAGATTCGCACCAAGGAGATTCGCAATGCGTAAAGCCATGCTGTTCCTGCTGACGCTGCTGACCCTGCCGGCCTATGCCTTCGAGCTGAAGCCGTTTACCGCCAGCTATACCGCCGACTGGAAACAGATGCCCATCAGCGGCAATGCCTCCCGCAGCCTGAAGGCTCTCGGCGACGGCCGCTGGCAACTGGACTTCGAGGCCTCCATGCTGCTGGCCAGTCTCAACGAAGTCAGCACCTTCAAGGTCGAGAACGACACCTTCCTGCCACAGACCTACCGCTTCGCCCGCCAAGGTCTGGGCAAAGGCAAGCAGATCGAACTGGACTTCGACTGGTCGCAGAAGCAGGTGCTCGGCAGCGACCGCGGCGATGCGGTGCGGCAACCCCTGAATCGCGGTCAACTGGACAAGTCCACCTATCAACTGGTCCTGCAGCATGACGTTGCCGACGGCAAGAAGAGCATGAGCTACCAGATCATCGAGGGCGAGGATGTCGATACCTACGACTTCCGGGTTCTCGGCGAGGAAAAGGTACGCACCCAGGCCGGCCTGATCAACGCGATCAAGGTCGAGCGCGTGCGTGATCCGGGCAAGAGCAACCGCAAGACCATCCTCTGGTTCGCCAAGGACTGGGACTACCTGCTGGTCCGCCTGTACCAGATGGAAACCGACGGCAAGGAATACCAGATCATGCTCAAGGAAGGCACCATCGACGGCAAGACCGTCACTGGCGAAAAGAGCTGACCCCCTCTCCCACGAAAAGCCGGGCCATTGCCCGGTTTTTTATTGCCCGCGGGTCAGCCGCAGGCCTGGTGCTCGCGGCAGATCAGCTCGGCATCGACAGCGCTCAACGGCTCCCCGGTTAGACCGCAGAAGGGCGAACCCGCACGCCGTTGATGGAACCGGCAGGACCGACAAAGGCCGAAACCAGGCACATCCTCCTGACGCTGGATGACGACCAGAAGATCACGCAACAAGCCTTGCAAGTGTTCGCCCTTCTCGCCCAGTGCCGTGACGGCCTGCTCGAGGAACTGCGGCGGAATCACCGCCTCGATCAGCGCGCGCCCCGCATCGGTCAGCCGCAGATGAACGCTGCGCCGATCCCGCGCATCCGGCAGCTTGCTGATCAGCCCCCGCCCTTCCAGCACCTTGAGCGATTGCGACACTGTGCCCTTGGTCAAGCCGAGGTATTCGGTCACGCCCAGCGGAGTATCCGAATAGCGATTACAACGCGCCAGGTAATGCAAGGCGCTCAACTGCACCGGCTGCAGCTCAGCCACCAGCGGCTGCTCGCGGGACCAGGCACGCATCAGGCTGGTCAGCCTTTCCAGGTAATCGTAAAGGGCGATGGCGGACATGGGATACCTCCTTGCCAATATAGTATCGACTAAAAACATGTTTGACAAAGAGGTCACCTCTTGTTTAGGCTGAAAAAGTATCGTATCGATACTAAATTCCTACAGGAGAATCAGCATGACCAAAGCCATCTACTACCACGCCGGCTGCGCAATCTGTGTCGAAGCCGAACGTTCCTTGCTGCCATTGCTCGATCGCAAGCAGGTGGACATCGAAGTGGTCCATCTCGCCGAACAATCGGCACGCATCGCCGAGGCGGAAAAGGCCGGGGTCAAGTCGGTTCCTGCCCTGGTTGTCGATGGACAGGTACTGCACCTTAACTTCGGTGCGGCGCTCAGCGATCTGAAATAAGGAGAACGGCCATGGAGGTGAAGATCTTCGACACCCATGTGCGAACCCGCGACGGCCGCTACCTGCACTTCGATGTCCTGGTCACGGAGGAGCTGGGGGCTCGCGCCGGCGAGTTCGCTCGACGCTGGCTCGCCGGAAGAGGCATAGACGAGGCCGATATCAGCCAGGGGCATTGCAGCTACTGCCATAGCGAGATTGCGACAGCAGAGGTTGCCGAAGCCATTCGGCTCCATGGCCATTACATCCTTCCCCTGGAAGGCTGTTGAGGCCAATGGACAGCTACCACCCGATCGCCTGCGATCTCCATGACTACCTGGAGATCGCCTGCCTCTACCGCTACCGGTTGCTCCTCGAACTCGAGGATGGTGTTCGCTTCGAAGCCGAGGCGCGCACGACGCATACCCGGGCCGTTCGGCCAGGCGGCGGCAAGGAGGAATACCTTGAGGTGGCCGTCGAAGGAGCGACTCTGCTGCTGCGCCTGGATCGCCTGTTGGCGATTACCGCCCTCACGGAAGCGGCCTTGTTCGGCCGCATACGCCTGAGGGAAGAGGCCTGTTCCAGAGCATCCGGCATGCCACCTTCACACCTTGGAAACTGAAAAGGTTTTTCTCAATTCCAGGACTATTTGATTAGCCTGCTATTGAAATAGGCTGGATTTGCCTTGATGCAGATCAACCCTGGAGCAGAAAAGATGAGTGTGACAGTGACCGAGCGTGACGATGACCACAAATCCCGCGAGCTGCGTGCGCTTGGCCGCCGCTGCTGGGACGTGCATCAGCAGGGACTGCTGGTTGGCGTCTTCCATAACGAGGATGACGCCCACGCCTATCGGATCAAACTGGAGAAAGAAGAAGAACTGCGGCAGATAGGTAAATCGGCCTGAACCATGCGCCCCCGCGTACTTCGGGGGCGCACCTTTGGTCTCAGGTCCCGGAAAGGCTCCGGTCGAGGCTGACGACTCCCGGCGGCAGGCTATCTTCCTGTACCCGTTGCCGAGGGGCACGCAACATTGCCCGAACCAGAGCCACCAGCACGCCGAGCGCCAGCCCACCCAGGAGGCCCAAGGCCACCACCAGGGCCTTGCGTGGCTTGATCGGCCTCAGAGGCGTTGCAGCTTTCTGGTCGACCCGTACCAGTTCGATCTTAAGGTCACTTGCCCTCAAGGTCTGTAGACGCGCCTGCTCTCCACGCAGCTTGTCGATGTTTTCGAAGAAACGCTCCTCGCCCTTTCGAGCCTGCAGGTATTGCACTTCACGGTTGTTCTCCAGCTGCTTCAGCTCCTGCTGGATCTTCGCCACGCGGGGCTCGGTGAAGTCATCGCCCTTGCGTTTGAGCAAGGTATCGCGCTCGGCGGTCAAGGCATCGACACCCATGAAATACAGGGGAATCTGCTGGTTATTCACCTCGGTGCGGAAAACGCTGCGCGAGCCATCCTGCCCAACCTCTCCCAGTGCGCCCGGGGTCGTCGGCTTGACGATCCCCAGCCGCGTGGCGATCTGGATAGCCTCGTTGAGCTGCTGGATACGCGAGTCGCGCACCATCTTCAGCCGCCCGCGCAACGCCCTGAGCTCATCCTCCAAGCCAGCCCGCCGGATGCTGTCCGCTTCCAGCAACCGGGCGATCTTGCCTTCCTTGCTAGCCTGGTAACTGGCACGCTTGCCTTCGATATCCTGCTCGAGGAATTGCAGGCGACCGTCGATACGTGCCTGGAGGTCGTCCAGGATTCGCTGGCGCTCGTTCTCGATGGTCGACGCGAGCATGCCGTTGAGAATGGCGGCACCATCCATGCCCTGGGGATACTGCATGGACAAGCGGAAGAAAGGCGCCGCCTGGGGGTCCTTCTTCAAGTCCGTCTGCTGCATGCTGAAGGCATCCTGGTTGAACTTCCAGAAAGCCTGCTCGGGGGACAGGCCCTCGGCGTTCAATTGCTGGAATAGCTCTGGATGGGCTTCGAAATACTCCAGCCTGCCGGAGTAGGCTGCCAGCTCGTTGCCGACGCGATCCAGCGCTTCCCGCGGAGTCAGGGCATACAGCCCCTTGACATTGACAGCCTCCAGGGCCTTGGTCTGGATCGGCCGCAACAGGACATCCACCTGGTAGGTCGGAACGGCCAACAGCGCATAGGCGAGCGCAGCGGCGGTCGCCAAGGCCGCGATCAGCGCTATCAGCCACTTCGACGCCCACAATTGCTGGAACAGCTGAACGATATCGATCTCCGAGGGCGAAGCCCCCGGAAGCTGTGAGGAAGGCATACCAACGTCCTTTTCGATAGGCGGCTAGCCCACAGATGCACGCAAAGGCAGCCGTAGGAGATTTCTGAGGAAAAGCATTATGCTATCGAAACGAAATCATCGGTAGTTATTTTAGAACTGCTTCGCATTCCAGAATTGGTAGTTGACCGGCATCCGTACCGGTCAAGCGACACTCCGGATGCGGACCTCACCACATGAGATCGTCGGGCACCACATAGTCCTTGTAGGGATCGTCTTCGTCCGGCTCCTGGCTCTGTATGTTGAGCAGCACCACCCGCCGCGGATCGCGCTCCTGGATCTTCACCGCCGCATCCCGGGGCACGATCTCGTAGCGTCCGTCATAGCTGACGATAGCCAGGCTGCCTCGGCTCAGCTTGTCGCGGATCAGGTCGTTGACCGCGATCCGCTTGACCTTCTTGGCGTCGACGAAATTGTAGTAGTCGTCGCTTTCCAGCTTGGGCAGGCGCGTCCCTTCGATAAGTTGCTTGATCTGCGCGGCCTTGGCCTTCTTCTCGGCTTTTTCCTGCTGCTGGCGGTTCAATTCCTGGTCGCGCGCCAGCTTTTCCGCCTTGGCCTGCTCCGCCGCCTGGCGCTGGGAGTCGTCCTTGTCGACCTGGTTCTTGTGCTCCAGGCGCTGCTGTTTCTGTTTCTGCTTGGTGGCCTGCTTGGCCTGTTTCTCATTGACCAGCCCGGCTTTCAGCAACTGGTCACGCAATGACATGCTCATTCGTCAACGACTCGCTCGCGTGGCACGCCCGGTGGGGTGCGGCATAATCTTCCAGCCGACTGGGGTTCAGCCGGCCCTCGCAGGGGGTATAATCCTCCAGCCTCAGCCGCCTCAACGCAAGTCTCGGCGGCTCGCAAACTGCCACGCATGCCCTGGAGACCCCTCCCTACCGTCCCGAGCACCCGCAGGCACTCCTCCCGGCCCCTGATATCGAAGGCATGGAAAGCAAGGCATGAGCGTTTCTCTCCTGGTAAAAGTCACTCTGGTGGGCCTGTTCGTCGCCAGCGTCCTGTTCGTCCATTTCCGTGGGCGCGCGCGCTTGCCCTTCCTGCGTCAACTGGTCAACCACTCCGCCTGGTTCGCCCCCTACAACTCGCTGATGTACCTGTTCTCCAGCGTCCCCTCGAAGCCCTATCTGGATCGCAGCCGTTTTCCGGAGCTGGACGAACTGAAGAACAATTGGCAAACCATCCGCGAAGAAGCCCTCAACCTGTTCGACGAGGGTTATATCCGGGCTGCCCTGAACAACAACGAAGCCGGCTTCGGCTCGTTCTTCAAGAAAGGCTGGAAGCGCTTCTACCTGACCTGGTACGACGGCCCGCTGCCCTCCGCCCAGCAGCTCTGCCCGAAGACCGTAGAGCTGGTGAGCCGCATCCCCAACGTCAAGGGCGCGATGTTCACCCTGCTTCCCGGCGGCAGCCACCTGAATCCGCACCGCGACCCCTTCGGCGGCTCGCTGCGCTATCACCTCGGCCTGTCCACGCCGAATTCGGACAACTGCCGCATCTACGTCGACGGCCAGCCCTACGCGTGGCGTGATGGCGAAGACGTGATGTTCGACGAAACCTTCGTCCACTGGGTGAAGAACGAGACCGAGCAGACCCGGGTGATTCTCTTCTGCGATATCGAGCGGCCGCTCCGTTCCCGCCTGCTGACCCGGCTCAATCGCTGGATCAGCGGCATTCTCGGGCGTGCGACCGCACCGCAGAACGTCGAAGGCGAACGCGTCGGCAGCATCAACCAGGCCTACTCGGTCGCCATTCGCGGCGGCAATGCCATCGGCGCCCAGGTGAAGCGCTTCAAACGCGCCTACCCGAAGGCCTACCGAATCCTCCGCCCGGTGCTGGCGGTGATCCTGCTGGTCATCCTCTATCGTTGGATCTTCGGCTGATTCAGATGCCGTGGCAGCCCGGCTGCCACGGTAATTTTCCCCATCAACAGCCAGGCGCGCTCCTCTCCGCTTTCTTGGCCTCGCCCCAGAGGCTGTCCAGTTCCTCCAGCGAACATTCTTCGGCTTTCCGGCCGGCTTCGCGCAGGTTCCGCTCGATGAATCGGAAGCGCCGCTCGAACTTGCCGTTGGCCTGGCGCAGAGCAGCCTCCGGATCGACCTTGAGATGCCGGGCCAGGTTGACCACGACGAACAGCAGGTCGCCAACCTCCTCGCCCACGGCACCCTCGTCACCCTCTGCCATCGCCTCGAGGACTTCGTCCAGCTCCTCGCGAACCTTGTCCACCACAGGCAGCGCTTCCGGCCAGTCGAAACCGACCTGCGCCGCGCGCTTCTGCAGCTTCGCCGCCCGTGACAACGCCGGCAGGGCGACAGGAACGTCATCCAGCAGCGACAACTGCTGCGGCTCCTTGGCCTTGGCGGCACGCTCCTCGGCCTTCAGTTCTTCCCAGCGCTGCTTGACCGCCGCTTCGGCGAGCTTCGCCGCATCGGGCTTGCCATAGAGATCGCCATCGAGGAATACGTGGGGATGTCGACGGATCAGCTTGCGGGTGATGCCGTCCACCACCTCGTCGAAAGCGAAGCGATCCTCTTCGCGAGCCAACTGGCTGTAATAAACCACCTGGAACAGCAGGTCGCCCAGTTCCTCGCGCAATTGCGGGAAATCCCCCTGCTCTATGGCGTCCGCTACTTCGTAGGCTTCTTCCAGGGTGTGCGGGACGATGGTCGCGTAGCTCTGCTGGAGATCCCAGGGGCAGCCGAATTCGGGATCGCGCAGGCGCGCCATGAGGTGGAGCAGGTCGTCGAGTCGGTACATGGGTATCTCGGGTCTTCAGTGAACGGTCCGGGCATTCTGCCCTTTCCGGAAACGAAAAGGCCACGGGCAGCCTGCGAGCGCCCGTGGCCTGTTTCCGCCTCGCCTCAAGGCGTACGGTTGCGCCGCGCCTCGATGATGTTGGGCAGTTGCGAAACGCGCGCCAGCAGGCGTCCAAGAGCGTCCAGACCGGGAATCTCGATGGTCAGTTGCATGGTCGCGGTGTTGTCTTCCTTGTTCGAACGGGTATTCACCGCCAGAACGTTGATCCGCTCATTGAGCAGCACCTGGGACACGTCGCGCAACAGGCCGGAACGATCATAGGCACGGATCGCGATATCCACCGGATAGGTGCGAACCGGCTCCGGCCCCCAACTGACCTGGATCATCCGCTCCGGTTCGCGTCCCGCCAGTTGCAGCGCGGTGGCGCAATCCTGGCGGTGGATGGTGACCCCACGGCCCAGCGTGATGTAGCCGACGATGGGATCTCCCGGCAGCGGCTGGCAGCAGCCGGCCATCTGCGTCAGGAGGTTGCCGACGCCCTGGATCTGCACGTCGCCGCGCTTGCCGTGGCCGATCTTGCTCGGCTTGCGCGGGATCAGTTCGAGTTGCTCGCTGTCGCGGTCCGGCTCGACCAGTTGCTGGGCATAGTTGACCAGGTGCGCCAAGCGCAGGTCGCCGGCGCCGAGAGCGGCGAACATATCCTCGGCGGTACGCACGTTGGCCTTCTCCGCCAGCCGGTCGAAATCCACCGGCGGCAGCGCCAGGCGCGACAGCTCGCGTTCGATCAGGGCCTTGCCGGCAGCGACGTTCTGGTCCCGCGCCTGCAGCTTGAACCAGTGGACGATCTTCGCCCGCGCCCGGGAGGTGGTGACATAGCCCAGGTTGCTGTTCAGCCAGTCACGGCTCGGACCGCTGTGCTTGCCGGTGATGATCTCGACCTGCTCGCCGGTCTGCAGGCTGTAGTTCAGCGGCACGATGCGTCCGTTGATCTTCGCCCCGCGGCAGTTGTGCCCGACTTCAGTGTGGACCCGATAGGCGAAATCCAGCGGGGTCGCGCCCTTGGGCAGGTCGATGGCGTGGCCGTCGGGAGTGAAGACGTAGACCCTGTCCGGCTCGATATCGACCCGCAGTTGCTCCGCCAGGCCACCGATGTCGCCCAGTTCCTCGTGCCATTCGAGCACCTGGCGCAGCCAGGAGATCTTTTCCTCGTAATGGTTGGAGCTGGCCTTGACGTCGGTCCCCTTGTAGCGCCAGTGCGCGCAGACCCCGAGCTCCGCCTCTTCGTGCATGGAGTGGGTACGGATCTGTACTTCCAGCACCTTCCCCTCGGGGCCGATCACTGCGGTATGCAGCGAGCGATAGCCGTTTTCCTTGGGGTTGGCGATGTAGTCGTCGAACTCCTTGGGAATGTGCCGCCAGAGGGTATGCACGATGCCCAGCGCGGTGTAGCAGTCGCGCATCTCCGGAACGAGCACGCGCACGGCGCGAACGTCGTAGATCTGGCTGAAGTCCAGGCCCTTGCGCTGCATCTTGCGCCAGATCGAATAGATGTGTTTCGCCCGCCCGCTGAGATCGGCCTGTACGCCGGTGGCCGCGAGAGCTTCCTTCAACTGGCTCATCACGTTGGCGATGTACTGCTCGCGATCCAGCCGGCGCTCGTGCAGCAGCTTGGCGATCTGCTTGTACTGGTCGGGCTCGAGGTAACGGAAGGACAGGTCCTCCAGCTCCCACTTGATATGCCCGATGCCCAGGCGGTGGGCCAGCGGCGCGTAGATATCGAAGACTTCCCGGGCGACGCGGTGGCGCTTTTCCTCGTCGGCATTCTTCACCGCGCGAATGGCGCAGGTGCGCTCGGCCAGCTTGATCAGAGCGACGCGAACGTCGTCGACCATCGCCACCAGCATCTTGCGCAGGTTCTCCACCTGCGCCTGGGTACCCAGCACCATGGAATGGCGCGGATTGAGGCTGGCGCTGATTGCGGCCATGCGCAGCACGCCCTCGATCAGCTTGGCCACCACCGGCCCGAAATGCTTGTTGACCGCTTCCAGGGTGATCTTGCCTTCCCGCACGCCTCGATAGATGACCGCGGCGACCAGGGACTCCTGATCCAGCTTGAGGTCCGCGAGGATCTCGGCGATTTCCAGTCCGGTCTGGAAGCTGGACGTGCCTTCTGCCCAGGAGTTCTGTGCGGCGATCGCTCGCTGCTCGGATTCGCGAGCGAACTCGCAAGCCTCCAGCAAGCCCTGACGATCGAGCCCGGGGACGAGGTTCTGGACGTGGTCCAGCCAGGCCTCGAGGTTGATACTGCCGTCGGTGTTGACCGGCTGGTGCGCTCTCACCTGTACCATCTTGCCTACCCTTTACCACGGTGCGCGTAGCCCACCGATGACTGCGCCAGCCTTCGAACGGGCTGGTCGGATTACGCAGGCATCCTAGCCTGCCTCGAACAAAGCCATGGCCTCGACATGTGCGGTCTGCGGAAACATATCGAGGATTCCGGCGCGCTTCAGACGATAGCCCTGCCTGGCCATTTCGCCAGCATCGCGCGCCAGGGTCGCCGGATTGCAGGATACATAGACTACCCTCCGGGCACCCAGAGAACTCATTTCGCGTACCGCCTCGAACGCGCCGTCGCGCGGCGGATCGAGCAGCACAGCGGTAAAACCTTGCTCCGCCCAGGGCGCTTCGGCAAGCGCTTTGGACAGGTCGGCCTGGAAAAAGTGCGCGTTGCCAAGGCCATTGGCCAGCGCGTTGGCGCCTGCCCGCTCGACCATCGCCGCCACGCCCTCCACCCCGACTACCCGCGCCACCCGGCGCGCCAGCGGCAGGGAGAAATTGCCCAGCCCGCAGAACAGGTCGAGGACCCGCTCGTCGGCGGTCGGCGCCAGCCAGTCAAGGGCCTGGCGGATCATCGACTCGTTCACCGGCGCATTGACCTGGACGAAGTCTCCGGGTCGGTACGCCAGAGTCAGTTGCCAGTCACCCAAGGAGTAGCCCAGTTCGGCGGCCGGCTCCACCGGCAAGGGCTGTTCCGCACCTTGCAGCCAGAGCTGGGCCTGGTGTGCGGAACAGAAAGCGGCCAGGCGCTGGCGATCCTCGTCGACCAGGGCAGTCGTATGCCGCAACAGCAATGCACTGGCCGTGCCATGGAAGAGTTCCACGTGGCCGATGCTTTCCGGCTTGCGGAAGTCCTGCAGAAGAGCAGGCAGGGCACGGGCAATCGTTTGCAAAGGCGGCACCAGGACCAGGCACTCATCGAAGGCGACGATCTCCTGGCTGGCCGAGGCACGGAAGCCGACATCCAGACGCCGCGCCCTGGCATCCCAGCGCACGGCGATCCGAGCGCGGCGCCGATAGCCGAATTCGGGCCCGACCAGGGGGGCGGCCCATTCTTCCGGCTCGATCCCGGCGAAACGCTGCAACTGCTCCTGCAAGGTACGCTGCTTCAGGGCCAACTGCTCGCCGTGTTCCAGGTGCTGCAGGGTGCAGCCGCCGCAGCGACCCGCTACAGTGCAGGGCTCGCGGCGACGCAGGTCGCTACTGCTGAACAGGCGCTCGCTGCGCGCGTCGACCACCTTGCTTCGCGCGCCCAGCACCCGTGCCTCAAGTTCCTCCCCAGGCAGCCCGCCGCTGACGAACCAGGTCATCCCCGCCTCGTGGGCGATACCTCGGCCGTCATGGGCCAGGCGCTCGATGGTCAGGCGCTGCTTCTTGCCTACCGGTATCGCGGGACCGCGCGCACCACCGCTGGGCTGGAAGCGCAGCCCGCCCTTATTTCTGGCCATGGACATGCTCAGCGCGGGTCATAGACGCCGGAAGACAGGTAGCGGTCGCCGCGGTCGCAGATGATCGCCACCAGCACGGCATTCTCCAGTTCGCGGGACAGGCGCAGCATCGCCGCCACCGCCCCGCCGGAGGACACGCCGCAGAAGATGCCTTCCTCGCGGGCCAGCCGGCGCATGATGTCCTCGGCTTCGTCCTGGTGCATGTCGACGACCCGGTCGACGCGACTGGCGTCATAGATCTTCGGCAGGTATTCCTGCGGCCAGCGTCGGATTCCCGGGATGGCCGAGCCCTCCATGGGTTGCAGGCCGACGATCTGCACCGCCGGGTTCTGCTCCTTGAGGTAGCGCGATACGCCCATGATGGTCCCGGTGGTGCCCATGGAGCTGACGAAATGGGTGATGCTGCCGCCGGTCTGCTGCCAGATTTCCGGGCCGGTGCTGTGGTAATGGGCTTCCGGGTTGTCGCCATTGGCGAACTGGTCGAGGACCTTGCCGCGGCCTTCGCGCTGCAGCTTGTCGGCCAGATCGCGCGCGCCCTCCATGCCCTCTTCCTTGCTGACCAGAATAAGCTCGGCGCCATAGGCGGTCATCGCCGCCTTGCGTTCAGCCGTGGAGTTGTCCGGCATGATCAGGATCATCTTGTAACCCTTGATCGCCGCCGCCATGGCCAGGGCGATGCCGGTGTTGCCGGAAGTAGCCTCGATCAGCGTATCGCCGGGGCGGATGTCGCCGCGCAGTTCGGCACGGGTGATCATCGACAGGGCCGGGCGGTCCTTCACCGATCCCGCCGGGTTGTTGCCTTCGAGCTTCACCAGCAGGGTATTGGAGGTTTCCCCGGGAAGGCGCTGCAGACGCACCAGAGGGGTATTGCCAACGCAGTCGGCGATAGTCGGGTACTGCACGGTCATGGAGGCACTCGTTCGGCACTGACGGTAAAGGCTGAGCATGATACCGGGAAACTGGGGCCGGACCCTAGCACCGCAATATCCGGTCATGCATGCCGATTCAGCCGAAAGACCGCCCGAAACGGCATGCGATGCGATGACCAGAGGCGTCCGAAGAGAAAACCTGGCGTTGGACAGCCGATGCCTGACCAACGCCAAAGAAAGGTCCGACGGGCGTTGCGCCTGCCGGTGAAAGCGCGTTGGCCGCGGCGATCAGAACGAGGTGGTCATCGAAACATAGTAGGCGCGACCCGGCTCGTTGTAGGTTGCCGCGCCGGCGTCGAAGGAGTTGCCCTGGCGGTACAGGCGCTTGTCGAAGAGGTTGCTTACCCCGCCCCGTACGCTCAGGTTCTCGCTGAAGGTGTAGCCGGCGCTGACGCCCCAGATGCCATAGGTACCCACCTCTTTTCGCGAGACCACCGGCGTGTTGCGGCTGGTGCCATGCTTCGGCGGCTCCTGGCGGCCGTAGATGGTGCTGGTCAGTTGGGTGGAAAGACGCTCGCTGGCCTGCCAGTCCAGGGTCGAGTTCAGGGTGTACTCGGGGATCACCGAAAGCGGGTTGCCGGTGTCCTTGTCCTTGGATTGCAGCATATAGGTCAGGTTGGTGCTCCAGCTCAGGCCCTCGTGCAGGGGGACCAGCAGGTTGCCTTCCAGGCCTTCGACCACCGCCTTCGTCGCGTTGCTCCATTGCAGGATGTTGTTACCGGTCCCGGTCTGTCCCATGACATCCAGCGGCGCGACGATCTTGTTCTTGTAGTCGTTGCGGAAGTAGGTGAGCCCGGCGACCCAGCCATCGCGCCGGAACTCGATGCCCAGTTCCTTGTTGACGCTGGTCTCGGCGTCCAGGTTCTCGTTGCCGACCAGGTAGCAGCCGCCGCTGCTGGTCTGGATCGGGCAGCCGTTGCCACGGGTATAGAGCAGGTAGTTCGGGTTGCTCTGGTACAGGTTGGGCGCCTTGAAGGCCCGTGCGATACCGGCCTTGACCGTGAAGTATTCGCCGAGCGTCTGGGAAGCGTTCAGGCTCGGGCTCCAGTTCAGGCCGAAGTCGCTGTGATCGTCCAGGCGCAGCCCGGGAGTGAGCATGGTGCCGGGGCGCAGTTCGATATTGTCCTCCACGTACAGCGCCCGGATCTCCGCCTTGCTTTTCGGGCTTCGCGAGCCGGCCGCGGGGGTCCCCGGCAAGCTATCGCTTCCCACGAAGCCCTGCTTGAGCGAGGACGGGTCGTTGAGGGTTTCCTTGTTCCACTCCGCGCCCACCGTCAGCACCTGCTCGAACAACGCATGCAACGGAAGGTTGAGTTCGCCGCTGAGGCGATAGTTCTCCAGCTTGCTGGTGCTGAACGAACGGTCGGCGCCGATCTGCCCCTCGACGGAACCGGCCAGCCCCTCCTCCAGACGGTTGTTGCGGGTGGAGTCGTACTGGGCGACGAACCTGGAAGTACCGAACGACCAGGTCCCGTTGTGGGTGATGGCGTAGTTCTCGCGATACATGCGGTTGGTCTCCGCACCGTCGTCGGCGAGTCCCTGGGTATTGGCGGTGCCGTTGTTGTTCTGGGTATCGCCGGCATAGATGTTGCCCTGTCGGCTGAAGCCCGCTTCGAAATCGACGACCTGGTCGGGGGTCACCTGCCACGACAGCATCCCGCTGAGATCGCGATTGCGTACCCCTTCGCGTCCGGCCACGGTACGGCTCGGGTTGACGGTATGTCCGAGGTTGATGTCGGTATCGTCCGAATCGGTCTTGTTCGCGCTGCCGTACGCGCGGAAGCTCAAGGCTTCGGTCAGCGGCCCGCTGAGGCTGAAGTTGGCGCGGCGCGTGGCGCCATCCTTGGAGCTTTCCGGAATGTTGGTGAACACCGTCATGGAGCCACGCAAACGATCGGTCGGGCGCTTGGTGATGATGTTGACTACCCCGCCCGCCGCGCCGGAACCGTAGCGTGCCGCCGCGGGCCCACGGAGGACCTCGATGCGCTCGACCTCCTCCGGCGGCACCCAGTTGCTGTCGCCGCGGGTGTCGCGTTCGCCACGCCAGCCGTAGCGTACCGAGTTGCGCGAGCTGACCGGCTTGCCGTCGACCAGGATCAGGGTGTTCTCCGGCCCCATGCCGCGGATGTCGATCTGCCGGTTGTTGCCGCGCTGGCCGCTGGAACTGTTGCCGGTGAGGTTGACCCCGGGCATGGTGCGGATGATCTCGGAGAGATCGTTCACCGGCGGGCGCTTCCTGATGTCCTCGGCGGTGATGATGGATACCCCCGGTGCCTGCTTGAGCTCCTGTTCGGCGGTGCCCAGCACCACCTCGTCACCCAGCTGGACCACCGATTCGGCGCGTTCGTCCAGTTCTTCCAGGCGCTCGTCCTCGGCCAGGGCCTGCCCGCCCAGCAGGCTCGATGAAGCGAAAAGGACGGCAGCGGCGAGATGGCCGCGACGGAATTGGGGGTACATGCGTGACTACTCCTGTCGAGGGAAAACGGGTAGCAGGCGAGCCACGAGGGATACGTTGACGTTTTTTCTGAAGCCTGGGTCGCCGGCGTTGCGCGGGTGACGTCTCGGCACGGGTAGGACAGGGCGCAGACCCGGAACAAGGCCGGCCGAGGAGATCGGCACGGATGATAATCATTCACAAAGGAGAGTAAAGATCATTTACATCTAGGTAAAATGTAAAGGCACCTGCGCCTCGCTAGGCAGAAGGCAGCACCAGGCACAGGCGCAGCCCCGGATCGGCGGCTTCCGCCCATAGGCGGCCGCCCTGGAGCACCACGGCGCGACGGGCAATGCTCAGTCCCAGGCCGAAGCCCTTGCCGGTACGTGCCGAAGACAGTCGGGTGAACGGGCGGAAGATGGTCTCCAACTGGTGCTCGGCCACACCCTCGCCCTGGTCTTCCAGGCAAAGCCACCAGCAACTTCCTTCGCGCCGACCATGCAGGCGGATCACGCCGCCCTCCGGCGAATGCCGGATGGCGTTGCGCAGCAGGTTCTCCAGGGCCTGGGCAAGTGCATTGAGGTTGCCACGCACGACACAATCCTCGGGCAGATCGCTGCGGAACCGCTCGGCGGCCCAGCCGCTTTCGAAGCGTGCGTTCTCCACCAGCAGGTCCCATAACGCCGGGATGGAAATGTCCTCCAGCGCCAATACCGGGCGTTCGGTGTCCATCCAGGCCAGCTCCAGGGTGTTGTCCACCAGTTGCTGCATGCCCTGTACCTCCTGCTCCAGGCGCTCGCGCAGGAGCTGCGCGGGCAGCGTGCCCTCTGCCGCCACCTGCAGGCGCGCCAGCGGCGTGCGCAGCTCGTGGGAGAGATCGCGGAGCAGTTGGCGCTGCAACACCATGTGCTCGTCGAGTCGCTCGGCCATATGGTCGAACGCCCGCCCCAGATCGCCCAGCTCGTCGCTGCGCCGGCTGATCTCTGCCTGCGTACGCGCCGTCAGGTCGTTGCCGCGCAGGGCATTGGCCTGCGCTCGCAGGCGTCCCAGCGGCACTATCCAGCGCCGATACAGCAACACTCCCAGCAGCAGGGCCAGCCCGGCCGGCACCAGGCCATGGGTGACCAGGCGCTTGGCCGGCGACAAACCGGGAGGGACGAACTCGGCGGGAAGACGCAGGACCACCCGGCCTTGCTCCGGATGTTCGGGGAAGCGCAGGCTGATGAACGGCCGCGACAACGAACGGGAGCTCATCGGCCAGTCGACGCCCCGCAGGAAAGTCAGGCGTTCGGCTTCCTCCGTGGTGAGCGGACGACTGCCCAGCGATTGCAGCCGTCCGTCGAGCACGACCACCCAGTCCAGCGCCTGCTGGCGCGGCTCGGCCAGCCAACGGTCGATGCCCTCGCGGCCATCGTCGAGCCAGGCACGCTCGGCTCGCCGCGCATAATCCGCCAAGGCGGAGCGGGCTTCGGCGGACAGGTAGTAACCCTTCAGTTCGGCACTGCGTCCCCAGGTCCAGGACAGCCATACCGATAGCAGGAAGAACGCCACCAGCACCAGGGCCAGGCGCCAGAACAGCGAATGGCGGTTGGGCATCATGGCGCCGGTGTCAGGACGTAACCCTTGCCCCAGACGGTATGCAACTGGTGACCGGCGTAACCGAGGCGTTGCAGCTTGCGCCGCAGGTGACTGACGTGCATGTCCAGGCTGCGATCATGCTGGGTATGACCGCGGTGCAGGACATGCTGGTAAAGGAAGGCCTTGGTCAGGGTCTCTCCTTCCGCGGCGAGGAAGGTTTCCAGCAGGCGGTATTCGGTCGGCGTCAGGCCGGCGAACCGCTCGCCAAGGCTGACATCGCAGACATCGGCGGAGAACTGCAGCGAGGGCCGCGCCAGCGGTTCGGCGCAGCGGCCCGGCGCGCCCCCCCGCTCCAGGGCGATCCGACGCAGGATGGCATCGATGCGTACCCGCAGCTCGGCCAGGCTGAAAGGCTTCGGCAGATAATCGTCGGCGCCCTGGCTGAACCCGGCGATGCGGTCCTGCTCGGCGCCCAGGGCCGACATCAGGATCACCGGCAGCGCCTGCTCCTGGCGGAGTTGGCGAAGAATCTCGAGGCCATCGCGCCCCGGCAGCATGATGTCCATCAGGATCAGGTCATAGGCGCCGCTGCGCGCAGCCGCCAACCCCTCTTCCCCGTCTCGGCACCAGGTCACCTCGAAACCGCTGCCATTGAGGTGCTGGAACAGATGTGCGCCCAGTGTCGGATCGTCCTCGATGGCCAGCAGTCGGGGGTCGGGCGTCAGGGATGGGAGCATGGCAGCCAAATAAGATTGATTAGCAATCGTGCCAGTATTCACGATCTTTCCGCTTCGTCGCAAGCCGAATCCGCCGGGCTGCGCACATCGGTGCAGATTCCCCTTCCGCGACCCGCTAAACTGCGCGGGGTAAACGTATGGCCGGGGAGCGTCGGCCATCCCGATCTGGCTCGACGGAGAGACGTGTGTTCAAGGATCTCGGCATCAAGGGGCGCGTACTGCTGCTCACCCTGCTCCCCACCAGCCTGCTGGCGATGGTGCTTGGCGGTTACTTCA
Organism: Pseudomonas sp. CP-1; assembly: GCF_021213715.1. NCBI lineage: Bacteria > Pseudomonadati > Pseudomonadota > Gammaproteobacteria > Pseudomonadales > Pseudomonadaceae > Pseudomonas > Pseudomonas sp. CP-1. The sequence goes on along the minus strand of NZ_JAJQKY010000001.1, from coordinate 289,029 downwards.
CCTGGGTCCAGCTGTCCGACATGCGCGCCCAGTTGATCGAGCGCGGGCAACTGATCGCCGAACAACTGGCGCCGCTGGCCGCCACCGCGCTGGCGCGAAAGGATACCGCCGTGCTCAACCGCATCGCCAACGAGGCGCTGGACCAACCGGACGTGCGCGCGGTGACCTTCCTCGACGCCCGCCAGGAACGCCTCGCCCATGCCGGGCCAAGCATGCTCACCGTCGCCCCGGCCGGCGACGCCAGCCATCTGAGCATGTCCACCGAACTGGACACCACGCACTTCCTGCTACCGGTTCTTGGCCGCCACCACAGCCTGTCCGGCGCCACCGAGCCTGACGACGAGCGCGTACTCGGCTGGGTCGAACTGGAACTGTCGCACCATGGGACTCTGCTGCGCGGATATCGCAGCCTGTTCACCAGCCTCTTGCTGATCGCAGCCGGCCTCGGCGTCACCGCCCTCCTCGCCCTGCGCATGAGCCGCGCGATCAACGCGCCGCTGGAACTGATCAGCCAGGGCGTCGCCCAGCTCAAGGAAGGCCGCATGGAAACCCGCCTGCCACCGATGGGCAGCAACGAGCTGGACGAACTGGCCTCCGGCATCAACCGCATGGCGGAAACGCTGCAGAGCGCCCAGGAGGAAATGCAGCACAACATCGACCAGGCCACCGAGGACGTACGCCAGAACCTGGAAACCATCGAGATCCAGAACATCGAGCTGGACCTGGCGCGCAAGGAGGCCCTGGAGGCGAGCAGGATCAAGTCCGAGTTCCTCGCCAACATGAGCCACGAGATCCGCACCCCGCTCAACGGCATCCTCGGTTTCACCAACCTGCTGCAGAAGAGCGAGCTCAGCCCGCGCCAGCAGGACTACCTCACGACCATCCAGAAATCGGCGGAAAGCCTGCTGGGGATCATCAACGAGATCCTCGATTTCTCGAAGATCGAGGCCGGCAAGCTGGTTCTGGAAAACCTCCCTTTCAATCTCCGCGACCTGATCCAGGACGCCCTGACCATGCTGGCTCCGGCCGCCCACGAGAAGCAACTGGAACTGGTCAGCCTGGTCTACCGGGATACCCCGATCCAATTGCAGGGCGACCCGCAGCGGCTGAAGCAGATCCTCACCAACCTGGTCGGCAACGCCATCAAGTTCACCCAGGGCGGCACCGTCGCCGTACGCGCCATGCTCGAGGACGAAAGCGACGACCGCGCGCAGTTGCGGATCAGCGTCCAGGACACCGGTATCGGCCTCTCCGAGGAGGACCAGCAAGCCTTGTTCAAGGCCTTCAGCCAGGCCGACAACTCACTGTCGCGGCAAGCCGGTGGCACCGGCCTAGGCCTGGTGATCTCCAAGCGCCTGATCGAGCAGATGGGCGGCGAGATCGGCGTCGACAGTACGCCTGGGGAAGGTGCCGAATTCTGGATCAGCCTGAGTCTGCCGAAAAGTCGCGACGACAACGAGGAGCCAGGCGCCTCCTGGGCCGCGGGCCAGCGCGTGGCGCTGCTCGAACCGCAGGAGCTGACGCGCCGCTCGCTGCACCACCAGCTCACCGACTTCGGCCTGGAAGTGAGCGAATTCGCCGACCTCGACAGCCTCCAGGAAAGCCTGCGCAACCCGCCGCCCGACCAGTTGCCGATCAGCCTGGCGGTGCTCGGCGTCTCGGCCGCGATCCATCCGCCGGAAGAGCTGAGCCAGTCGTTCTGGGAATTCGAACGGCTCGGCTGCAAGACCCTGGTGCTCTGCCCGACCACCGAGCAGGCGCAATACCACGCGACCCTGCCCGACGAACAGGTCGAGGCCAAGCCCGCCTGCACCCGCAAGCTGCAACGCAAGCTGCAGGAGTTGCTGCAGGTCCGCCCGACGCGCAGCGACAAGCCCCACGCCATGGTTTCCGGACGGCCGCCACGGCTGCTCTGCGTCGACGACAACCCGGCCAACCTGCTGCTGGTGCAGACCCTGCTCAGCGACCTCGGCGCCCAGGTCACCGCGGTGGACAGCGGCTACGCGGCCCTCGAGGTGGTGCAGCGCGAGCGCTTCGACCTGGTCTTCATGGACGTGCAGATGCCCGGCATGGACGGCCGCCAGGCCACCGAGGCGATCCGCCGCTGGGAGGCCGAGCGGGAAGTCAGCCCGGTGCCGGTGATCGCGCTCACCGCACATGCGCTTTCCAACGAGAAGCGCGCATTGCTGCAGGCCGGCATGGACGACTACCTGACCAAGCCGATCGACGAACAGCAATTGGCCCAGGTAGTGCTGAAGTGGACGGGACTGAGCCTGGGCCAGTCGCTGGCCAGCATGAGCCGTGCGCCGCAGCTCGGCCAGTTGAGCGTGCTCGACCCCGAGGAAGGGCTGCGCCTGGCCGCCGGCAAGGCCGACCTCGCCGCCGACATGCTGGCGATGCTGCTGGCCTCGCTGGCGGCGGACCGCCAGGCGATTCGCCAGGCCCGCGACAACGACGACCGCACCGCTTTGCTCGAGAGGGTCCACCGGCTGCATGGCGCCACCCGCTACTGTGGCGTGCCGCAGTTGCGCGCGGCCTGCCAGACCAGCGAAACCCTGCTCAAGCAGAACGATCCGGCGGCGGCCGCGGCCCTGGACGAGCTGGACAAGGCCATCGAGGCCCTGGCCGACACTGCCTCGGCCACCACCCACCTGTCTTCCACCAGCCTCGACTCCAGCGAACTCTGACCATGCGCATCCTGTTCTTCAGCAGCCAGGCCTACGACAGCGAGAGCTTCCAGGCCAGCAACCACCGGCACGGCTTCGAACTGCACTTCCAGCAGGCCCACCTGCAGGCGGACACGGCGGTCCTCGCCCAGGGCTTCGAAGTAGTCTGCGCCTTCGTCAACGACGACCTCTCGCGGCCGGTGCTGGAACGCCTGGCCGCCGGCGGCACGCGCCTGGTCGCCCTGCGCTCGGCCGGCTACAACCACGTCGACCTGGCCGCCGCCGAAGCGCTCGGCCTGCCGGTGGTGCACGTCCCGGCCTATTCGCCGCACGCTGTCGCCGAGCACGCGGTCGGCCTGATCCTGACGCTCAACCGGCGCCTGCACCGCGCCTACAACCGGACCCGCGAGGGCGATTTCTCGCTGCATGGGCTGACCGGCTTCGACCTCCACGGCAAACGCGTCGGAGTGATCGGCACCGGACAGATCGGCGAGACCTTCGCCCGCATCATGGCCGGCTTCGGCTGCGAGCTGCTGGCCTACGATCCCTATCCCAATCCGCGCATCCAAGCGCTCGGCGGCCGCTACCTGGCGCTCGACGCCCTGCTCGCCGAGTCCGACATCGTCAGCCTGCATTGCCCGCTGACCGCCGACACCCGCCACCTCATCGACGCGCAGCGCCTGGCGACGATGAAACCCGGCGCGATGCTGATCAATACCGGCCGTGGCGCCCTGGTGAACGCCGCGGCGCTGATCGAGGCGCTGAAGAGCGGACAACTGGGCTACCTCGGCCTGGACGTCTATGAAGAGGAAGCGGATATCTTCTTCGAGGATCGCTCCGACCAGCCCCTGCAGGATGACGTGCTGGCACGCCTGCTGAGCTTCCCCAACGTGGTGGTGACCGCCCACCAGGCCTTCCTTACCCGCGAGGCGCTGGCGGCGATCGCCGACACCACCCTGGACAACATCGCCGCCTGGCAGGACGGGACGCCGCGCAATCGGGTCCGGGCCTGATGGCGTGGTAGCATGCGCGGCTGATTGGAGGCTCCATGGCTGAACACGATTTCCGTTACACCCTGCTCAACCCGCAATACACCCTCAACGAATGCCGCGCGCTCTCCCCGGGGCGCTACCAGGTCACCGGCACCGGCGGCTCGATCAAGGCCGACGACGCGCTGCTGGTCAGCCTCAAGGGCAGCAAGACCCTGAGCATGCGCCTGACCGTGGAAAAGGTTCGCCACCTGATCAACCCACCCGGCCAGTGGCTGGCGGTCGCCCGCGGCCCGGCATTCCGCGAACTGGCGATCCATACCTGGCAGGTCGACTGCGACCAGTGCCAGGCTCGTCTCGACTTCGAGTTCGCCGTGGACGCCAGTCTCGGTCGCAAGGCCCTGGCGCCGGCCGCCGAAGAGCGCATTCACGAACTGGGCTGGAGCAGCCGCGAAGGCAAGCACCTGTGCCCGAAATGCCAGTAGGGCGAACGCTCCGTCCGACCGACGGTCTGTGAACTATCGCCCGTACGAAATGCGCAAAGGAAACGCCATGAAACCCTCTCTCGCCCTCTTCGCCTCCGCCGCCCTGGTCCTGGGCGGTTGCGCCAGCCAGGAGACCACCCTGGAAACCGAGCAGGCCTACCAGGTCGACTGGGTCGGCGCACAACCGACGATGGACTACAGCCACATCAGCCTGACCTTCGACGGCCAGGGCCGTGCCTTCGGCAACGGCGGCTGCAACCACTGGTTCGCCAGCTACACCTTGCAGGACGACCTCCTTCAGTTCGGCGCCATCGGCAGCACCCGCCGCCTGTGCGCGGCGGAGATCATGGAGCAGGAACGGCGCTTCCTGGCCCTGCTGCAGAGCGTCCAGCACTGGGACATTTCGCCGTCCGACGAGCTGCGCCTGTGGCCGGCCGAAGGCAAGCCGCTGCGCCTGGTCCCCGAGCACGACTGAAGCCTGAAGCGGCGCTACCCGGCGCCGCCCGTTTACATTTTTTTGACATCCATTTCATTCCCGCTTGACCACCACGTCCCTAGGCTTCCGCATCCTCGCCCGGAGACGCTTGATGTTCGCCCCACCCAGCACCGAGACACTCAACCGCTTCTTTCTGTTGTCGTGGCTGGTGGTGCTCTGGCAGGTGCTGCGCCTGCAGGACGGGATCGTCTTCGACGACGCCTGGCTGCCGCTCTGGAGCGTCGCTGCCAGCCTGAGCTACGCCTTCCTTTATATAGTCCCGGTGTACCTCGCCTGCCGACTGCTCCTGCATTTCCATGACCGCCTTCCCGTGCGCCTCAGTCCGTGGCTGGCAGGCGTGCTGGCCATCGTCGGCAGCGCGGCGGTACAGATACTGCTCTACGCCGACCGCACCCTCTACGACCTGTACGGATTCCACCTCAACGGTTTCAGCATCGGCCTGCTGGTCTCGCCCGGCGGCCTCTCCAGCCTCGGCAGCGGCGACGGCACCCTGCTCAGCGCAAGCCTGGCGGCCCTGGCCCTGCTCTGTCTGCAGGTGCTGCTGTACAGCGCCTGCCAGGTCAGCCGCGAACGCCTTCCCGCGCTCCCTCGGCGCGCCTGGCGCTACCTGTTGGCGGCCTTCCTCTGCCTGGCCCTGGGCGAACGCCTGGCCTATGCGTTCAGCTCCCTGCGCGACTACCGGCCGATCCTGCTGGCCAGCGAACGCTATCCGCTGTACCTGCCATTGACCGTCCGCAGCCTGGCGCGAAGCCTGGGCATCCAGCCGACGCCCACCCAGCGCGAGCTGCTCCAGCAGCAGAGCGACCTGCACTATCCGCTCCGGCCGCTGGAGATCAGCGCCCCGGCGCACCCATTGAACATCGTCTGGATCGTCGCCGAGTCGCTCCGCGGGGACATGCTCGATCCGCGCTACATGCCCAGGCTGTGGGACTTCTCCAACCGGGCGATCCGCCTGGACAACCACTACAGCAGCGGCAACCTGACCCAGATGGGCGTCTTCGGCATGTTCTACGGGCTGCACGGCGGCTACTGGGACGCCGTGCTGAAGGCCGGCCAGCCGCCGGTGCTCATGGAGGTACTCAGGCAGCAGAACTACCAGTTCCGGATCAATGCCGCGCAACGTTTCAGCTATCCGCCCTTCGACCGCAGCGTGTTCGTCAACCTGCGCCCCCAGGACCTGCACGTGCTGGATAGCCCGGAGCCTGCCTGGCAGCGCGACGCCCGGAACACCGACGACCTGCTGCGCTTCGTCGATCGCCGACTACCCGACCGGCCGTTCTTCGCCTGCCTGTTCCTCGAGTCGAGCCACGCCAACTACAGCTTCCGCGACGAGACCGCGAAAATCCGCCCCTATCTGGTCAACTTCAACTACCTGACCACCGATTTCCAGGCGCAGATGCCGCTGATCAAGAACCGCTACCTGAATGCCGTGCGCGAAGTCGATACACAGATCGGCCGCCTGCTGCAGCACCTGGAAAACCAGCACCTGCTGGAAAACACCGCGGTAGTGGTGCTCGGCGACCATGGGGAAGAGTTCATGGAACGCTCGCGCTGGGGCCACAATACCGAGTTCAATCGCTACCAGACCGGCACCGTCGCCGTGCTGAGCATTCCCGGACAGGCGCCCCGTGCCGTCCGCGGCATCACCAGCCACATCGACCTGCCCGCAACGCTCCTGCCGCTGCTGGGCGTACGCAATCCGCCCCGCGACTACTCGCTGGGACAGGACCTGCTCGCAGCGGACTACCATCGCGACTATGCGGTGAGCGCCGATACCACGCGCATCGCCTACCTGGGCGAAGGCTTCAAGGTGAGCTTCCCACTGCGTGGCGCGGACCGTCACCACGGTCCGGTGAGCGATGGCGACGACCGCCCGCTCGACGTGGAACAACAGGAAGCCATACGCGGCCCGCTCCGTGCAGCACGCCTGGAACTGCTGCAGGATCTCGGCCGTTTCAGCGCCTTGCCGGTAGGGGAAGAGCCGTCGCCGCGGAACCTCGCGACTTCGTTGAGGCCATGAGGAGCATCAGAACAACCTGAGTTGTTCGTGGGCGCCCTGCAGGTCGAGCAGGCGCACGCCGACGCCGATCAGGCGCACCGGACGATTGCCACGGGCAAAGGCCTGGCCGAGCAATTGCCGGTAGCTCTCCAGGTCGCGCCCGGCGCCGGACTGTTCCACCGTGGTCTGGGTGAAATCGTGAAACTTCAGTTTCACGAACGGCTTGTCCGGCCGATAACTGCCATCCAGGCGTTGCAGGCGTCCGTCCAGCTCCTCGAGCAGGGTCGGCAGTTCCTCCAGGCAAGCCGCCAGGTCCGGCAGGTCGCGATCGAAGGTACATTCGACGCTCACCGACTGGCGCCGGCTGTCGACTTCCACCGGTCGCTCGTCGATACCATGGGCCAGTCCCCACAGGCGTTCGCCGAAGCTGCCGAACTCGCGCACCAGGCTCAGCTTGCTGCCCTGGCGCAGGTCGGCGCAGGTGCGGATGCCCATCCGCGCCAGGCGCTCCGCCGTGACCTTGCCGACGCCATGCAACTTGGCCACCGGCAACTCGGCGACGAACCCGTCGACCTGCTCCGGGGTAATCACGAACAGCCCGTCCGGCTTGCGCCAGTCGCTGGCGATCTTGGCCAGGAACTTGTTCGGCGCGACGCCCGCCGAAACGGTGATGTGCAGCTCCTCGGCCACCCGGCGGCGGATGTCCTGGGCAATCCGCGTGGCGCTACCGGCGAAATGCGGCGAAGCGCTGACGTCCAGGTAGGCCTCGTCCAGCGAAAGCGGCTCGATCAGATCGGTATAATCGCGGAAGATCGCATGGATCTGCTTCGACACCGCCCGGTAGACATCGAAACGAGGGCGCACCACCAGCAGATCGGGACACAGCTTGAGCGCCGTGCGCATGGCCATCGCCGAGCGCACGCCATAGGCTCGCGCCTCGTAGCTGCAAGTGGCGACCACTCCGCGCTTGTCCGGCGAACCGCCAACCGCCAGCGCCTTGCCGCGCAGGCTGGGGTCGTCGCGCATCTCGAGGGCGGCGTAGAAACAGTCGCAGTCTATATGGATGATTTTCCGCACCGGAATCTCGCTACAAGCCCCGCCGGGCCTGCCCCGGAGCGCCGAATTCTAGCATTGGGCAAGCGCTAAGCATTTGAAGAAAAAACACTTTTTTCGAAAAATCGATTGACAGCCCGACGAGAGTCCGTAGAATGCGCCCACACAGACGCGGGATGGAGCAGTCTGGTAGCTCGTCGGGCTCATAACCCGAAGGTCGTTGGTTCAAATCCAGCTCCCGCAACCACATTCGAAAAGCCCCGGCACTAGCGATAGCGCCGGGGCTTTTTGCATTCCGACACTCGTGCTCCACTGCATCGCCTCGCCCTCCGTTCGCTCGCATCATCGCACATTTAACTGTATATTCGTACAGCCAGCTCAGCCTTCGATGAATGCTCGGTAACGGATACGGAAAGGACAGACAGATGCTGAACGTCGAACAATTGAAGCGCAGCGTGAACCGGATGGGACTCGACGACATCCGCCAGGCAGTGGACGAACTGCAGATGGACGGCCTGGTCACCGACGGCAAGACGCCGTTCACCCGCGTGCACTTCAACACCTGCTTCGCCGAGATCGAGGCGCTGTTCCAGCGCGCCGGCTTCCACCGGCCGCTCGATGTGGTCGGCTACCAGGGCGAGATCTATGCGTTGTACGACCCCTCTCGCTGGGAGGCCGTGGAAGTGCTGCGCTGGTTGAAGGAATACCGCGAGGAATCGCGTCACCTGACTCCGGCGTGAGCGCAACGCCTGCGTCAGCGCAACTCGTGTGCCAGGCGCGCGCAGGCCATCCCCACGACCAGCATCACCAGCGGACCGAAGGCCCGCATGGAGATCCGCGCAAGGCTCCAGGACTCTTTCGCAGCGAACAGGCTGGCCGGATTCACCGAATAGACCAGCAGGGAACCGCAGAACAGCCCCAGGCCCAACAGGCCCAGGCGGCGCAACCAACCGTCGTGGCGGAGCAACACCACCAGCAGGGCGCCGTACAACAGGCAATCGACCCGCGCCACCGAATCCTTGACCTGCAACGACTGTTCCCAATCCCCCAGCCACCATCCAGCGGCCACGCCCAGCACGACTCCGGCGCCGACATGAATGCCCGCCTGGATCATCGTCACCCTTCCCCCCTCGGAAATGGTCGGACAGTGCAAGCCGCCACTATGCCCACGGCAAGCTGAACCATCGCTGAACGAATACCAGCAAATGGCCTTCGGCCACTTCGCCGACGCAACTCCTGCAAAACCCGGCGGTCTTCTCCCTGTGACAGGACGCCGCCCCGCACAGAAAAAATCTGCTGCGACCACTTGGGAACTCGCCCGAGAGGCCATACTCTGTCGCGCAAATTCCCATGAGGTGGCTGATGCGCACCGACGCTCCCGTTCCAGAACATCCCGCTCCACCCAGCTCTCCCGCGTCCCCACAACGCATCCGGCTGATCGATCGGATTACCGCCTACCGCCAGCCCATCGGCCTGGTCTTCACCTTGCTGCTGTTCGGCCTGGCGCTGGTGGCCTGCTACCACCTGCTACGGGAGATCGATCCCGGCGCCCTCCACGATGCCATCGCCGACGTGCCCAGGCCGGCGCTGCTCGGCGCCCTGAGCGCGACCGCCCTCGGCTTCGTCATCCTGCTCGGCTACGAGTGGTCGGCCAGCCGCTTCGCTGGCGTCACGCTGCCCATGCGCAGCCTGGCCACCGGCGGTTTCAGCGCCTTCGCCATCGGCAATGCGGTAGGCCTGTCGCTGCTTTCCGGCGGCTCCGTACGCTACCGACTGTATTCCCGGCATGGCATCGGCGCTGCCGAAATTGCCCGGATGACGCTATTTGCCAGCCTTTCCCTGGGCTGCGCACTGCCGGTGCTGGCGGCACTCGCCGCACTCTGCAATCTCGACGATGCGGCGTCGGCGCTGCACCTGCCCCACGCCCTGGTCGCCGTCATCGCGATCGCCGTCCTGTTGCTGGCTGTCGGCCTGGTGGCGTTCCTGGCCCGGCACCGTCTGCCGGGAGAACGGCCGTCCCCCGACAGCCTGCTGGTCCGCCTCGGCCGCCGCAGCCTGCGCCTGCCAGGCCTGCGCCTGTCGCTGCTGCAACTGCTGATCACCGCCCTCGACGTCGCCGCCGCCGCTACCGTCCTTTATCTGTTGCTGCCGGAAACCCCACCCTTCGCGGCGTTCCTGCTGGTCTACCTGCTCGCCCTGGCCGCCGGCGTACTCAGCCACGTACCGGGCGGAGTCGGGGTGTTCGAGGCGGTGCTGCTGGCCGCGTTCGCCGGCCAACTGGGCGCCGCGCCGCTGGCCGCGGCCCTGCTCTTGTACCGCTTGATCTACGTGGTGCTGCCGCTGCTGTTGGCCTGCCTGTTGTTGCTGTTCCTCGAAGCGCGCCGGTTGTGGGTGACGCGCCAGGCGATCCGCGTCGCCTCGGGTTTCGCCGCACCGATCCTGGCGATCCTGGTCTTCCTCTCCGGTGTCGTGCTGCTGTTTTCCGGCGCCACGCCGGCGATCGACACCCGCCTGGAGCACCTCGGCTTCCTCATTCCACATCGCCTGATCGATGCCTCGCACCTGGTCGCCAGCCTGATCGGCGTGCTCTGCCTCCTGCTCGCGCAGGGTTTGCGCCGACGGCTGTCGGCCGCCTGGGCCCTGACCCTGGTGCTGTTGCTGGTGGGCGCCCTGCTTTCGCTGCTGAAAGGCTTCGACTGGGAAGAAGCCAGCCTGCTGAGCCTGACCGCCGCGCTGCTCGCCATGTTCCGCCGCTCCTTCTACCGTCCCAGCCGGCTGATGGAAGTACCCTTCTCGCCGCTCTATGTAGGCGCCAGCATCTGCGTGGTCGGCGCCTCGGTCTGGCTGCTGCTGTTCGCCAACCAGGACGTGCATTACAGCAACCAGCTCTGGTGGCAGTTCGCCCTGGACGCCGACGCCCCGCGCGCCCTGCGCGCCGCCCTCGGCAGTTGCCTGCTGCTCCTGGCCCTGGCCCTTGGCTGGCTGCTGCGCGCGGCACCGCCGGCGATCCGCGAGCCGAACGCGGAAGAGCTGCAGCGCGCGGCGCGGATCATCCGCCACTCGGACCAGCCGGATGGCGGCCTGGCCCTGACCGGCGACAAGGCCCTGCTCTTCCATGAGGGCGACGACGCTTTCCTCATGTACGCCCGCCGCGGTCGCAGCATGATCGCCCTGTACGACCCGATCGGCCCGGCCATGCAGCGCGCCGAACTGATCTGGCAGTTCCGCGACCTCTGCGACCTGCACCATGCCCGCCCGGTGTTCTACCAGGTGCGTGCCGAGAACCTGCCGTTCTACATGGACATCGGCCTGACCGCCCTCAAGCTCGGCGAAGAAGCGCGAGTCGACCTGCTGCGCTTTGACCTGGAGAACAAGGGCAAGGAAATGAAAGACCTGCGCTACACCTGGAACCGCGGCCAGCGCGACGGCCTGGCCCTGGAGTTCCATGAACCGGGCCAGGCTCCGCTGGACGAGCTGAAGGCGATATCGGACGCCTGGCTGGGCGGCAAGCAGGTGCGCGAGAAAGGCTTCTCCCTGGGCCGCTTCACCCCGGCGTACCTGAACTTCTTCCGCATCGCCATCGTCCGCCACCAGGGCAAGCCGGTGGCCTTCGCCAACCTGCTGGAAACCGACAGCCGCGAACTGGCGAGCCTCGACCTGATGCGCGTGCACCCGGACGCGCCGAAGCTGACCATGGAGTTCCTCATGCTCGGCCTCATCCTCCACTACAAGGCCCAGGGCCACGCGCGCTTCAGCCTCGGCATGGTGCCGCTGGCCGGGCTCCAGCCAAGGCGCGGCGCGCCGTTGACCCAGCGCCTGGGCGCGCTGGTCTTCCGGCGGGGCGAACAGTTCTACAATTTCCAGGGGCTGCGACGCTTCAAGGACAAGTTCCAGCCCGACTGGGAACCCCGCTACCTGGCCGTGCCAGCCGGGCTCGACCCGCTGGTGGCCCTGGCCGATACCGCCGCGCTGATCGCCGGCGGCCTGACTGGATTGGTGAAACGCTGATATGTCTGTCGTGAAACGTCACTGGCGCCGTTTTCTGGTCGCCGCCCTGGTGCTGATCGTCGGTGCCGCCCTGCTGCTCTGGAGCCGACCGGCGGCCCAGGCGAAACTGGAAGCCCTGGACCTCGACGACGGCGGCCACGCCACCCTTGCCGAACCCGGCGAGAAGCCGCGCTCGCGGGTGGTGGTGATCGCCGCCCCCGAACAGCAACTGAACGACGCCCAGATGCTGAACCTGGCTCACGACAGCGCCGCCCGGGTGATCCAGTACTTCCCCCCGGAAAACAGCGATTGCAGGGCGCAGCAGTCCCGGCTCGAAGCGGTCATTGCCCGCCTCGGCGGCAAGCCGAACCTGGTCGCCGGCATCGGCCCGGGCTCGACCACCGCCTGGCGCTGGCTCGCCAGCCAGGACGACGACAAGGCCAAGGCGCTCTCGGTCGGCTTCGACATTGCCCTGGCCGAGCGCGACTGCGACGCCCCGCTGCCGCATCAGGCGGCGCACGGCCAGTGGCTGCTGGCCTGGAACGACAACCCGGACGACGACACCGCGGTCTTCGTCCGCAAGCAGTCGAGCGCGGAAACCAGCATCAGCGACTACGACACCCCGTTGTCCGACGTGCTCGCCCATCAGTTGCGCCTGCAACTGCAAGGCAACGCCGAGGCCCTGCCGGTACTCGAGGTCCCCGCGGCGCAACCCTCGGACATCGTCACCCTGTTCTATTCCGGCGACGGCGGCTGGCGCGACCTGGACAAGGACTCTGCCGAGCATATGGCGAGCATGGGCTACCCGGTGGTCGGCATCGACACCCTGCGCTACTACTGGCAACACAAAAGCCCGGAACAGAGCGCCGCCGACCTCTCCAAGCTGATGCAACACTACCGCGAGAAGTGGGGCGCGAAACGTTTCGTCCTGGCCGGCTACTCGTTCGGCGCCGACATCCTGCCGGCGATCTACAACCGCCTGCCCGGAAAGGACCAGCAACAAGTGAAAGCCATGCTGCTGCTGGCGCTGGCGCGGACCGGCAGCTTCGAGATCGAAGTGGAAGGCTGGCTGGGCAAGGCCGGCGAGGAAGCCGCCACCGGCCCGGAAATGGCCAGGTTGCCGGCGGCCAAGGTGTTCTGCATCTATGGCGCCGAAGAAAAGGACGAAAGCGGCTGTACCCAATCCCAGGCCGTCGGCGAGAAGCTCGAACTGCCGGGCGGCCACCACTTCGACGAGGACTACCTGTCCCTGGCGAAGAAGATGCTCCAGGCCATCCGCGACCGCGAGAACGCTCCCGACGCCTGATCGCGATCAAGCTCTCCCCGCTCCGCCCTTCTTGTCCCCGGCCGGCGCCAGCTAGACTGAGCCTGCCGGGGGCATTCAGGCTGGCTTCAGCGGAGCCGCCGAGAATACCGGCCGACCCGCCGCAGAGCGGGCTCCCGAGAGCCGAAGAGAAGGAACCGTGATGAGCTGGAAAAACACCGAATCCCGTTATGGGAGCCTGACCATTGCCCTGCACTGGCTGACCCTGCTGCTGATCGCCGGGGTCTACGCCTGTATCGAACTGAAGGGCAATTTCCCCAAGGGCAGCGAAACCCGCGAACTGCTCAAGCAATGGCACTTCATGCTTGGCCTGAGCGTTTTCCTGCTGGTCTGGTTGCGCCTGCTGGTGCGCCTGGCCACCCCTACCCCGCGCATAGAGCCCGCCATCCCCGCCTGGCAGGCGACGCTGGCCAGGCTGATGCACTACGCCCTCTACCTGATGATGATCGGCCTGCCCTTCGCCGGCTGGCTGATCCTCAGCGCCGCCGGCAAGCCGATACCGTTCTTCGGCCTGGAGCTACCGCCGCTGATCGACAAGAACCCCGACCTCGCTGGGCAAATCAAGGAATGGCACGAAACCATCGGCAACGCCGGTTATTTCCTGATCGGCCTGCACGCCGCCGCGGCGCTCTTCCATCACTTCGTCAGCCGCGACAACACCCTGGTACGGATGCTGCCGCAACGGCGCTGAGAAACGTGCAAAAAAACGCGCCCAGTCGGGCGCTTTTTTTGCAGCGGAACGGATCAGATCTCGACCTGGGTTCCCAACTCGATCACCCGGTTGAGCGGCAGGTTGAAATAGCGCAGGTTGCCGTTGGCGTTCTTCAGCAGGAAGGCGAACAGCCCCTCGCGCCAGCGCGCCATGCCGATGCGCTTGGATGGAATCACCGTCTCCCGGCTGAGGAAGTAGGTGGTGCGCATCGGGCTGAAGTCCAGTTCGTTGAGATGGCACAGGCGCAAGGCCGCCGGGATGTCCGGCTCTTCCATGAAGCCGAAGTGCAGGATCACCCGGAAGAATCCGTCGCCATAGGCCTCGACCTCGAAACGGCGATCCGGCGAAACCCGTGGGCTGTCTTCGTTGACCACGGTGAGCAGCACCACCTGCTCGTGCAGCACCTGGTTGTGCAACAGGTTGTGCAGCAGCGCGTGAGGCACCGCGTCGGTACGCGCGGTAAGGAACACCGCGGTCCCCTGGACCCGGTGCGGCGGCTGCACGCGCATGCTGGAAATGAACACCGAGAGCGGCAGAGAGCCCTCGTCGAGACGCTCCACCAGCAGTTGGCGGCCACGCTTCCAGGTGGACATCAGGATGAAGATGACGATACCCGCGATGACCGGGAAGGCGCCGCCCTGGATCACCTTGGGCAGGTTGGCGGCGAAGAACAGGCTGTCCACCGCGAGCATCACGCAGAAGAACGGGACGCCCAGCCACAGCGGCCATTTCCACAGGCGCCAGATCACCACGCCCATCAGCAGGGTGGTGATCAGCATGGTTCCGGTCACCGCCACGCCGTAGGCCGCCGCCAGCGACGCCGAGGACTCGAAGCCGAGCACCAGCAGGACCACGCCGACCATCAGCGCCCAATTCACCCCGCCGATGTAGATCTGCCCCTGCTCGTGGCTGGAAGTGTGCTGGATGGTCATCCGCGGCACGTAGCCGAGCTGGATCGCCTGACGGGTCAGGGAGAAGGCGCCGGAGATCACCGCTTGGGAGGCGATCACCGTGGCCAGGGTGGACAGCGCCACCATCGGCAGCAGCGCCCAGCCGGGCGCCAGCAGGTAGAAGGGGTTGCGCGCCGCCTCGGCGTTGGAAAGGATGGTCGCGCCCTGGCCGAAGTAGTTCAGCACCAGCGCCGGCAGCACCAGCAGGAACCAGGCACGGGCGATCGGCTTGCGACCGAAGTGGCCCATGTCGGCGTACAGCGCCTCGGCGCCGGTCAGCGCCAGTACGGTGGCGCCGAGGATGGCGACACCGATGCCGGGATGCGAGCCGAAGAAACGCACGGCCCATACAGGGTTCATCGCCTGCAGCACTTCCGGCTGCTGGATCACCCCGTAGACACCCAGCGCCGCCAGGGCGCCGAACCAGAGCACCATGACCGGGCCGAACAGGATGCCGATCCGCGCGGTGCCGTGCTTCTGGATCAGGAACAGGCCGATCAGCACGATAAGCGCCAGCGGTACCGTCCAGTGCTCCAGGCCGTCGAAGGCGATCTCCAGCCCTTCTACCGCCGACAGTACCGAGATCGCCGGGGTGATCATGCTGTCGCCGTAGAACAGCGCCGCGCCGATCAGGCCGGCAACCACCACGAAGGTCTGCAGCCTGCCGAACGGCGCCGCCGCCCGGCGCGCCAGGGCCGACAGCGCCATCACCCCGCCCTCGCCCTGGTTGTCGGCACGCAGGACGAAGATCACGTACTTGATGGAAACGACCCAGACCAGCGACCAGAAGATCAGCGACAGCACGCCAAGGACGCCATCGTGGTTGGCCTGCACCCCGTAGCCGCCGATGAAGACCTCTTTCAGGGTATACAAGGGACTGGTGCCGATATCCCCATAGCAGACTCCAACCGCCCCGACCATCAGGCCGATGGCAGAGCTGGAATGCCCCTCCGACGTCTCCTCGGCACGCGTCGCTGCATCACTCATGAAACGCTTTCCCCCGGAAAAATTCGGCAAATGCTGCGCCCATGCCGTCCGCGATGCAAGCGCCGAGGCCCCGGACTGCTATGACTATAGAAGGCCGGGGAGCCGATTGCCGAGCGCCCGCGGAGAGTTTTTCCAGGGCCGGAAAAGAGCTGCACGGGAGACTGGAAAAGCCGCGGCGCTGCCGCTAGAATTGCGCACTTTTTGATCAGAGGCGCCAGCAAGCGCGCCCGCCTACCGAGGTTAGCCATGTCCACCCCCACTCCCAAAGTCGGCTTCGTCAGTCTTGGATGCCCCAAGGCGCTGGTCGACTCCGAGCGCATCCTCACCCAGCTGCGCATGGAAGGCTATGAGGTCGTCCCGACCTACGAAGACGCCGACGTCGTGGTGGTCAACACCTGCGGTTTCATCGACAGCGCCAAGGCCGAGTCCCTGGAAGTGATCGGCGAAGCCATCGCCGAGAACGGCAAGGTCATCGTCACCGGCTGCATGGGCGTGGAAGAGCACGCGATCCGCGACGTGCATCCCAGCGTGCTGGCGGTCACCGGCCCGCAACAGTACGAGCAGGTGGTTACCGCGGTGCACGAAGTGGTGCCGCCGAAGACCGAACACAACCCGCTGGTCGACCTGGTCCCGCCGCAAGGCGTCAAGCTGACCCCGCGCCACTACGCCTACCTGAAGATTTCCGAAGGCTGCAACCACAGCTGCAGCTTCTGCATCATCCCGTCCATGCGCGGCAAGCTGGTCAGCCGGCCGGTCGGCGACGTGCTGAGCGAGGCCGAGCGCCTGGTCAAGGCCGGGGTCAAGGAACTCCTGGTGATTTCCCAGGACACCAGCGCCTACGGCGTGGACCTGAAGTACAAGACCGACTTCTGGAACGGCCAGCCGGTCAAGACCCGCATGAAGGAACTCTGCGAGGCGCTGAGCAGCATGGGCGTGTGGGTTCGCCTGCACTACGTCTACCCGTACCCCAACGTCGACGACGTGATCCCGCTGATGGCCGCCGGCAAGCTCCTGCCGTACCTCGACATCCCCTTCCAGCACGCCAGCCCGAAGGTGCTCAAGGCCATGAAGCGCCCGGCCTTCGAGGACAAGACCCTGGCCCGGATCAAGCAGTGGCGCGAGATCTGCCCGGAACTGACCATCCGCTCGACCTTCATCGTCGGCTTCCCGGGCGAAACCGAAGAAGACTTCCAGTACCTGCTCGACTGGCTGACGGAAGCCCAGCTCGACCGCGTCGGCTGCTTCCAGTACTCCCCCGTCGAAGGCGCTCCGGCCAACGAGCTGGGCCTGGAGCCGGTGCCGGACGAGGTCAAGCAGGACCGCTGGGAACGCTTCATGGCCCACCAGCAGGCGATTTCCGCCGCTCGCCTGCAGCTCAAGGTGGGCAAGGAAATCGAAGTGCTGATCGACGAAGTCGACGAACAGGGCGCGGTCGGCCGCTCCTGGGCCGACGCTCCGGAAATCGACGGCAACGTGTTCGTCGACAGCGACGAGCTGAAGCCGGGCGACAAGGTCCGCGTGCGCATCACCGATGCCGACGAATACGACCTCTGGGCCGAGCTGGTCTGAGCCCTCCCTGAAGAGCCCCGCCCCGCGGGGCTTTTTCATCGCCAACCGTTCCGGAGAGCACGATGCTCAACAACGACGTACTACGCAGCCTGCGCTACCTGCTGGATCTTCCCGATGCACATCTGGCCGAACTGGCCGCCCCGTTCGGTGAGCAAGTCGAAGCGGACCTGCTCGAGGCTTACCTGAAGAAGGAAGACGAAGACGGCTTCCAGGCCTGCCCCGACCGCTACCTGGCGCGCTGCCTGGACGGACTGATCATCCAGCGCCGCGGACGCGACGAGTCGCGTCCGCTACCACCGCTGGAGCTGCCGTTGAGCAACAACATGATCCTGAAGAAGCTGCGGGTCGCCTTCGAACTCAAGGAGGAAGACCTCCATGCCATCCTCGACAGCGTCGACTTCCCGGTCTCCAAACCCGAGCTGAGCGCCCTGTTTCGCAAGCCCGGCCATAGCAACTACCGGACCTGCGGCGACCAGTTGCTGCGCAACTTCCTCAAGGGCCTGACCCTGCGCGTCCGTGGCTGAACGCGCGGAGCCGCTGCTGGCGGTTCTGCTCCAGGCGCCGCCCTGCGTCGACCCCTGGTTCCTGGAGTGCCGCCAGGATCGCGCCGGCCTCACCATCCTCGTCCGCGACCTCGCCAACCAGCGCACCTGGCGCGTCGAGTTCGTCGAAGTCGAAGGCCTGCGCCAGCTCGACGCTGCCGACCTGCTGGAATTCTGGCCAGCCTGTGCGGCATCCGAGGGTTGGCTGTACCGGGTCGAGCAAGGCGGCTGGCTGGACCAGGAATGCCGTCGCGAGGGCTTCGTCGCCCGCGAGACCAAGGCCGTCGACGAGTATTTCGTCAATGGCGGCGATCGCTGCCTGAGCGTGCTGTCCTGGTCGCCACCGAAGGTTTCCCCGCTGATCTGACCGCCATGAAAAAAGCCGCCCGTGGGCGGCTTCTTGCATGGCGCTCCGGCTACATCAGGAAGATCGTCGCCAGGCCGAGGAAGATGAAGAAACCGCCGCTGTCGGTCATCGCAGTGATCATCACGCTGGAGCCCATCGCCGGATCGCGTCCGAAACGATGCAGGGTCATCGGGATCAGCACTCCCATCATCGCCGCCAGCAGCAGGTTCAGGGTCATCGCGGCGGTCATCACCACGCCCAGTTCCCAGTTGCCGTAAAGATAGAAGGCCACCACGCCGATCACTCCGCCCCACGCCAGGCCGTTGACCAGCGCGACGCCAAGCTCTTTGCGCAGCAGGCGGTTGCGACTGTTGCTGGTCGGCTGTACCTGGTCGAGCGCGATGGCGCGGACGATCATGGTGATGGTCTGGTTGCCGGAATTGCCACCGATGCCGGCAACGATCGGCATCAGCGCGGCCAGCGCCACCAGTTTCTCGATGGAGCCTTCGAACAGGCCGATCACCCGCGAGGCGACGAAGGCGGTGATCAGGTTGGTGGCCAGCCAGGCCCAGCGGTTACGCACCGACTTCCAGACCGAGGCGAAGATGTCTTCTTCTTCACGCAGACCGGCCATGTTGAGGACTTCGCTTTCGCTCTCCTCACGGATCAGGTCGACCATCTCGTCGATGGTCAGACGACCGATCAGCTTGCCGCCCTTGTCCACCACCGGCGCGGAAATCAGGTCGTAACGCTCGAATGCCTGGGCGGCGTCGTAGCCGTCCTCGTCCGGGTGGAAGGTCACCGGGTCGGTGGCCATGACTTCCAGCACTTGCTTGTCCGGATCGTTGACCAGCAGGCGCTTGATCGGCAGCACGCCCTTGAGCACGCCGTCGTAGTCGACCACGAACAGTTTGTCGGTATGCCCGGGCAGTTCCTTCAGGCGGCGCAGGTAGCGCAGCACCACTTCCAGGCTGACGTCCTCGCGGATGGTGACCATCTCGAAGTCCATCAGCGCGCCGACCTGGTCCTCCTCGTAGGACAGCGCCGAACGCACTCGCTCGCGCTGCTGCGCGTCGAGGCTTTCCATCAGTTCATGGACCACGTCGCGCGGCAGTTCCGGCGCCAGGTCGGCGAGTTCGTCGGCGTCCAGGTCCTTGGTCGCGGCGATGATCTCGTGGTCGTCCATGTCCGCGATCAGGGTTTCCCGGACCGCGTCGGAGACTTCGAGGAGGATGTCGCCGTCGTCCTCGGACTTGACCAGCTGCCAGACCGTAAGGCGGTCGTCCAGCGGCAGCGATTCGAGGATGTGGGCGATGTCGGCGGGGTGCAGTTCCTCCAGCTTGCGCTGGAGTTCTACGAGATTCTGGCGGTGGACGAGGTTTTCCACCCGGTCATGGTGCTGGCCTTCCTGACGATGGGTCAGGTCCTCCACCACCTTGTGGCGATGCAGCAGCTCGACCACCTGCGCTAGGCGGTCCTGCAGGCTTTCCTGCGGCTTCTTGGCTTCTACTTCGGTCATAGCGCGCTCCACCCCCAGTAGCGGAGCACGCCAAAGGGGTCAATCAGAAACGTGATTGGTCAAACGGGAAACTGTTCGAGTTTCTACTGGGTAAGTCCATGGGGGTGTTCCAAGGGCCCTCTCGGGGCAGATACGGATAATGATAACACTCCGCTTGCGTTTTGCGCGTTACAAAATGGCGGCAAGAACAAGCGCTTGCGGCACAAAGTTCATCGTCACTCGACGCCTGACTGCGACGCCGGAAATTTCACTCAGGACACTCGGCCCCGCGGAAAAAGGCAACGCGTTAGCCTGCACTCACCCTTATCCGACCCGGAGTGCCGGCCATGCGTTCCCTGTCCCTCCTTCTCCTCCTCTCGCTGGCGTCCACCTGCGAGGCCGCTGCGGTATTCCGCTGCGAAGACGCCAGCGGCCATGTCAGCTTCACCCAACTCGGTTGCCCCGCCGGGCAGGCCGGCGAGACCGTCGTGGCGGACAACCCGCCGCCGGGAGGCAGGAGCGTCACGCCGATGGCCGAGACGAAGACGAAAAAGGCGTCCATCGGCCGGAAAAACGTGCCGCTCGCGGTGATCGGAGAAAGAGAAGATCGCTGCGGAAGACGCCTGGACGAGAAGGAACGCCGCAAGGCGATCGTGGAGCAGCGGATCATGGCGGGAATGACCCGCTCCGATGTGGAGCGGGCGCTGGGCAAGCCGGACCGGGTCAGCGGGAACAATGCGGAGGTGCGTTATCAGTACAAGGCCGACAAGCGACGGGGAGCGAGAAGCGTGAGCTTCGATCAGGAGGGATGCGTGAAGGGAAAGGGAAGGTACCGGGTGGAGCGAGTCGATCCCGGGAGCTAAGGCCGGGCCGACCTCATACCGATGAAAGCAGGACCGGCATCGCCTTTAGCGTGCCGGGCAGGGTGTCGCCCTGCCCGCATGGAAAAGACGGACGACAGTCTTCAGCAGCCTACCGCCTACCCGCCGCGCACGCCTCTGGCTGGCGGTTATGGTCAGGCTCAATCCTCTTTCTGCGGTTCGCCGGGCAACAACGCGCGTGATGAACAGACCGCGATACAGGTGGAATCCCGTTTGCACGTCCACCGTTTCGGAAGCGCCTTGCAGTGAAGTCAAGGCAGCGATGCCCTTGCGCACACGGTACTCGTTCAACGCGCGGCTGCCTCCCTCCATCGGCAGCAAGGAGGGCAACGGCTCGTCAGCGGGCGCATGGTCGACAATGCTGCCGACGATGGTGATGAGCTGGTCGCCGCGCGCGCTGACGGCAGCCTCTTGCCCCGTCTCGACGACACTCCCGGCAGCCTGCGCGAGGTTTTCGGAAATCACCGCATCCAGGCGAACGATGCCGACGCGACGACTGATCAACATGACCATGGATCTCTTCTCTATGTATGGATGGCATCGCTACGATGCATCGCAACGACCTCTAGTAAGCCGTTCCACCCGTCCCCCCGGAGGCCTGCCCGGAAGCGGTGCGCTCGAGGTCGACGAGCAGCACGTGTTCGTGAGCGAGAACAAGGTCGAAACGAGCCTGTCCCAGCGCCTGGCCATCCTGCACGACGGACAGGTTTTCGATGGGCGTCAGGCGCAGCAGGCTGGCCTTCAGCACGCGCAGGCGCTCGCCGGCATTGCCTGACTGCAGCAGGCAGCGGGCATCCTGCAGGTACTGGTGCGCCTCGGGACCATGCCAGGTCAGGCGAAAGATGCTCTCGCAACTGGCCAGCAGGGACTCCTGCTCGCCACTGGCGGAAAACTCCCGCCGCACCTTGCCAAGCAGGCTCGAGGACTCCAGGCGCAAGGTCATGAAGGGGATGGCCGGCGGGGCCAGCAGTTGATCGGCATCGATGACGCTGCCGGCGGGCAGGCCGAACAACTGCCGCAACGTTTCGCGCAGGGCGACGTGATCCAGGCGCACGGTTGCACTGGACATGGCGAACTCCTTTTTCAGGATGGATGGATGACGGACAGGCACCGACGCGGCGGATACAACCGCCGGCCAGGCCGGAGCGAAGTACGTTCGTTCAATGCAGGCGCAGGACCCGCGCCAGGTTGCCGCGCGCCTGCAACAGCAGGACCAGCAGCACCAGCAGTACCCCGAGCATCCACGGCGAGAGGTGCTCGGCGCGATACAGCCCGGCCACTATTCCCAGCGCCTGGCAGCCGGTGCACAACGCCAGCAGGTAGGCGCACAGGGAAACGCCGGGGCGGAAACGCGCGCCGGCGCGGCGATAGGTGATCAGGCGCATGCAGATCGCCGAGCAGACCAGCACGGTCAGGGTGGACAGCGGATCAACCATCGGACTTGCCTCCCCGGCGGCGCAACAGCCCGCGCATCCAGTTGGGCAGTTCACCGCCACGCATCCACTCGAGCATGCCGATGCCGCCGGTCACGCACAGGGTCGCGGCGACGAAGGCGGCCATGCCGCTGGTCTGGGTCAACCCGCGGCCGAGCGCCTCGATTCCGGCGTAATAGCCGCCGACCCAGGACACCAGCAGATAGCCGAGGCGGGTCAGGGCGTTGTAGTCACGGGCGAACACGACAAAGAAGATGGCGCCGCCGAAGCCTCCCAGCAAGGCGTTGCCATCGATACCCGGCAGGTACATGGCCAGGCCGACGCCAGCCATTGCGCTGGCGGCGGAGGCCGCAGAGCTTGGCTCGGACATGGATGACTCCCGAAAATGCAAAGGCCCGCCGAAAAGGCGGGCCCGGAACGGCCGAAGCCCGCATCGGCGGGCTTCGGCCAGAGGAATTTCAATCGTGGAGAATTTATACCTTTATCGTCCCATAGCGTCAATATGGGAAAACCCGTTTTTATACAGAAATTTTTTTAGCGCTCGCCCACGATCCCCACCTCCGCCATCGGCTCCTCCAGTCGCTGCAAGGCCTGGCGCAGCAAAGCGACGACCCGCTCGCGCCATTCCTTGTCCCAGCGATGCAGGGTGCTCTTCGACAGGCCGCTGAGTCGCTCGATCTCGCGGATGCTCGACGGCGGACGACGGAACATGCGCATCAGCAAGGCCAGGGTTGCCCGCTGCTCGATCGGGTCGGCCCCGGGCTTCAGCCAGTCGCGCAAAGCCGCCAGGCCAAGGACGAAATCCCGCCCGCGGGCGAACTCGGCCCGCACCACCGCCAGCTCCAGTGGGTGCGCAGCCAGCTGGCGCTGGGCGAAACGCACGGTCATCACCGCCTGGGCCTGCCATTCGTGCGGACTCAAACCGCTGGGCAGGTGTTCGATGAAGCTGCGATCGAAGCGCTCGCGCAGACCATCGATCACCATCGCCGTCGACGACTTCGGTCCCGGCTGGTGCTCGAACATCCAGTAGGCCACGGCCAGCGCCTGCTCGGTACTTTGAAACATGGTATTCCCTCCTTGGCCGGCCCACCTGGCTGGCCGCTCGCATTAGCCACCCGCAGTGGCTGTGTTGGGCCGCCGTCCTACCCGAGGCGAGTAGGAAAGCGCTGAAATTATGGTAATACCCATATACGGACGCTTGCAATGCCACAGGCACACCCTTAGTCTTGCCACCTATGGAACTCAAAGATCGCATCAAGGCGGCGCGCAAGCACGCCCATCTCAGCCAGGTCCAGCTTGCCCAGGCGGTAGGCATGACCCAGACCTCCATTTCCGATCTAGAGCGCGGCAAGTCCCGCGCCACCAGCTTCGTCGCGCAGATCGCCGGCGCCTGCGGCGTCAACCCCCTGTGGCTGGCGGAAGGTCGCGGCGAGATGCTCGCCGAGCGCGGCCAGGCGAACGCAGGACCCAATGCCAGCTGGCTTGGCGCAGTAGAGTCATGGGACGACGAAACGCCCCTGGATGCCGACGAGATCGAACTGCCCTTCTACAAGGAGATCGAGCTGTCCGGCGGCAAGGGCAGCACGGTGATCCTGCAGACCGGCGGGCGCAAGCTGCGCTTCGGCAAGTACACCCTGCGCAAGAAGAACATCGATCCGGCCAGCGCCGCCTGCGTCACGGTCAGCGGCAACAGCATGGAGCCGGTGCTGCCGGACGGCAGCACGGTAGGCGTGGACACTAGCGCGCGGACGATCAAGGACGGCGACATGTACGCCTTCGACCACGACGGCCAACTGCGCGTGAAACTGCTCTACCGCCTTCCGGGCGGCGGCCTGCGCATTCGCAGCTTCAACAGCGACGAGCACCCGGACGAGCGCTACGAGCCCCAGGAAGCCGCCGAGCACATCAACGTGATCGGCCGGGTGTTCTGGTACTCGGTGCTGGTCTGACCCCTTCCCGCCCCGCCTGACGACGGGGCCGCATTCCGGCGGAAGAAAAATCCCGGGCAAAGAAAAAGGGCCTGCATTGCTGCAGGCCCTTTCGGTATGGCGCACTCAGGAGGATTCGAACCTCCGACCGCTCGGTTCGTAGCCGAGTACTCTATCCAGCTGAGCTATGAGTGCGTGTCGGTGCTTTTTCCGGCCACCTGCCGGTAACGCTTGTTTTACCGTGAAAGACCGCAACTGTCGATCCTTCGTCCGTCGAGCCCCTGACGAGAGGAACCCTTCGAAATATGGCGCACTCAGGAGGATTCGAACCTCCGACCGCTCGGTTCGTAGCCGAGTACTCTATCCAGCTGAGCTATGAGTGCGTCGTGGGGGCGCATTATAGATTGTGGATTTTATCCGTCAAGCGATTTTTTCAATCAAATCAGTAACTTAGTTACCAAGATGGCTTTCGCCGCCTGAATCAACCTCTAACACTTGAATGGCGGAGAGGGGGGGATTCGAACCCCCGACACCCTTTTGAGGTGTACTCCCTTAGCAGGGGAGCGCCTTCGGCCACTCGGCCACCTCTCCGCAACACGGGGCGCATGATACCCATCTTTACCCCGTTTGCAAAGGGAAAATTAGATAAAAATTAATGGTTTGGCTCTTGATCTTTCTCTTTCTGGATGCGCTGGTAAATTTCCTCCCGGTGCACGGCGACTTCCTTCGGCGCGTTGACGCCGATGCGCACCTGGTTCCCTTTGACACCCAGTACCGTCACGGTGACGTCGTCACCTACCATCAGGGTCTCTCCGACCCGACGAGTCAGAATCAGCATTCCTTTCTCCTCACGCGAATATTTCAGGACAACAGTCTGCAAAAAAGAAATGGCGGCGGATCCGCAGAAATCAAGAGCGCGATCCTTCACCCAGTATTGACCAGTCCCGCCGGAATGAAAGTTCCTGCCGAACGGTCAAAAACGACAAAAGGCGCGGGGTTGCCGCGCCTTTCGCCTGCCAGCGTCACTCACCCTGTCGCGCCGGCGCGTCGAGCTCGAACGCCGTGTGCAGGGCACGTACCGCCAGTTCCAGGTACTTCTCTTCGATCACCACGGAAACCTTGATTTCCGAGGTGGAGATCATCTGGATGTTGATGCTTTCCTTGGCCAGCGCCTCGAACATGCGGCTGGCCACGCCGGCGTGCGAACGCATGCCGACGCCGACGATGGAAACCTTGGCGATGTTGGTGTCACCGATGGCTTCGCGCGCGCCGATGTTGGCGGCGGTCTGCTTGAGAATTTCCAGGGCATTCAGGTAATCGTTGCGATGCACCGTGAAGGTGAAGTCGGTGGTGTTATCGTGCGCCACGTTCTGCACGATCATGTCGACTTCCACATTGGCGGCACTGATCGGCCCGAGGATCTTGAAGGCCACGCCGGGGGTATCGGGTACGCCACGGATGGTCAGCTTGGCTTCGTCGCGGTTGAAGGCGATGCCGGAGATGATCGGCTGTTCCATGGATTCCTCTTCATCATCGATAGTAATGAGGGTGCCCGGACCCTCCTGGAAGCTGTGCAGCACGCGCAGCGGAACGTTGTACTTGCCGGCGAACTCGACCGCCCGGATCTGCAGCACCTTGGAACCGAGGCTGGCCATTTCCAGCATTTCCTCGAAGGTGATCTTGTCCAGCCGGCGGGCCTGCGGCACTACGCGCGGATCGGTGGTGTAGACGCCGTCGACGTCGGTGTAGATCTGGCATTCGTCGGCCTTCAACGCCGCCGCCAGGGCCACCCCGGTGGTATCGGAACCGCCGCGGCCCAGCGTGGTGATGTTGCCGTTGCCGTCGACGCCCTGGAAACCGGCGACCACCACGACCCTGCCGGCCTTGAGGTCGGCGCGGATATGGGTGTCGTCGATGTGCAGGATGCGCGCCTTGGTGTGCGCGCTGTCGGTGAGGATACGCACCTGGTTGCCGGTATAGGAGACCGCCGGCACGCCGCGCTTGATCAGGGCCATGCTGAGCAGGGCGATGGTCACCTGCTCTCCGGTCGAGACCATGACGTCCAGTTCGCGCGGAACCGGCTGCTCCATGATCTGGTTGGCCAGGCCGATCAGACGGTTGGTCTCGCCGCTCATGGCGGATACCACCACGACGACGTCATCGCCCGCTTCGCGGAATTTCTTCACCTTCTCGGCCACCTGCTCGATACGCTCGACGGTGCCGACGGAGGTCCCTCCAAACTTCTGTACGATCAAAGCCATTTCAAACCGCCTGATTCCGTGAAGGGCGCCCTTTTGAACCTGCCACATTCTTTCGCTACCCGGACTGGCGGGGCGCACCGCCGGCCGGGCATCAAGGGGCGCTGGCCGCCCGGCTCCGCGTCGCTCTGGCGCGGGGCCGGCATGGCATCAGAGCCCTTGCTCGACGAAGCGCTGGGCCAGGGCCAGGGCCTCGTCCAATTTCGCTGCATCGGTGCCGCCGCCCTGGGCCATATCCGGGCGTCCGCCACCTTTGCCACCAACTGCCGCCGCGGCTTGCTTCATAAGCTCGCCGGCCTTCAGTTGGCCGGTCAGGTCCTGGGTCACGCCTGCGACCAGTACAACCTTCCCGTCCAGCTCGCCGCCGAGCAGGATCACTGCGCGACCGAGCTTGTTCTTCAACTGGTCGACCAGCGCCAGCAGCGCCTTGCCGTCCAGACCATCGAGGCGCGCGGCGAGTACCTTCGCGCCCTTGATTTCCACCGCAGCCGCCGAAAGGTCGTCGCCGGCCGCGCTGGCAGCCTTGGCCTTGAGCTGTTCCAGCTCCTTCTCCAGCGAGCGGTTGCGCTCCAGCAGTGCGCCGAGCTTGTCCAGCAGGTTATCGCGGCTGCCCTTGACCAGGCTGGCGGCTTCCTTGAGCTGCTCCTCGGCACCGTTCAGGTAGGCCAGCGCCGCCGCGCCGGTGACCGCCTCGATACGGCGTACGCCGGCAGCCACGCCACCCTCGCTGGTGATCTTGAACAGGCCGATGTCGCCGGTGCGGGATACGTGGGTGCCACCGCACAGCTCGACGGAGAAATCGCCGCCCATGCTCAGTACGCGCACCTGGTCGCCGTACTTCTCGCCGAACAGCGCCATGGCGCCCTTGGCCTTGGCGGTGTCGATATCGGTTTCCTCGGTCTCGACCTCGGTGTTGCGACGGATTTCGGCGTTGACGATATCCTCCAGGGCCTTCAGTTGTTCCGCCTTGATCGCCTCGAAGTGGCTAAAGTCGAAACGCAGGCGCTGGCTGTCCACCAGCGAGCCCTTCTGTTGTACGTGGTCGCCCAGTACCTGGCGCAGCGCGGCATGCAGCAGGTGGGTCGCGGAGTGGTTGAGCGCGGTGGCCTGGCGTACCGAAGCGTCGACCTCGGCCTTGACCGCGCCGCCAACGCTCAGGTTGCCCCGGGCGACCACGCCGTGGTGCAGGTGCGCGCCGCCGGCCTTGGTGGTATCGCGCACGTCGAAGCGCACGCCAGCCGCCTCGAGGTAGCCACTGTCGCCGACCTGGCCGCCGGACTCGGCGTAGAACGGCGTCTGGTCGAGGACCACGACGCCCTCCTCGCCCTCCTCCAGGCGCTCGACGGCCTGGCCGTCCCTGAACAGCGCGACGATCTGTCCAGCGCCGGAGACACCCTGGTAGCCGAGGAAGCGGGTCTCGCCGTCGACCTTGACCAGGCTGTTGTAGTCCATGCCAAAGGCGCTGGAAGCGCGGGCGCGCTCGCGCTGGGCCTCCATCTCGCGCTCGAAGCCGTCCTCGTCGATGGTCAGCTCGCGCTCGCGGGCGATGTCATTGGTCAGGTCGACCGGGAAGCCATAGGTGTCGTACAGCTTGAACACCACGTTGCCGGGAATCACGCTGCCCTGCAGTTCGGCAAGGTCCTGTTCGAGGATCTTCAGGCCTTGCTCCAGGGTCTTGGCGAACTGCTCTTCCTCGGTCTTCAGCACGCGCTCGATGTGTGCCTGCTGTTGCTTCAGCTCGGGGAAGGCATCGCCCATCTCGGCGACCAGCGCTGCGACGATCTTGTGGAAGAAGGTGCCCCTGGCGCCCAGCTTGTTGCCGTGGCGGCAGGCGCGGCGGATGATCCGCCGCAAGACGTAGCCGCGACCTTCGTTGGACGGCAGCACGCCGTCGGCGATCAGGAAGCTGCAGGAACGGATGTGGTCGGCTACCACCTTCAGCGACGGCGCGTCGTCGTTGGCGCAGCCGATGGCCTCGGCGGAGGCTTTCAGCAGGTTCTGGAACAGGTCGATCTCATAGTTCGAGTGCACGTGCTGGAGTACCGCGCTGACGCGCTCCAGGCCCATGCCGGTGTCCACGCTCGGCGCCGGCAGCGGGTGCATGACGCCGTCCGCGGTGCGGTTGAACTGCATGAACACGTTGTTCCAGATCTCGATGTAGCGGTCGCCGTCCTCTTCCGGCGAACCGGGCGGGCCGCCCCAGATCTCCGGCCCATGGTCGAAGAAGATCTCGGTGCAGGGACCGCAGGGTCCGGTATCGCCCATCGCCCAGAAGTTGTCGGACGCATAGGGCGCGCCCTTGTTGTCGCCGATCCGCACCATACGCTCGGCGGGCACGCCGACTTCCTTGGTCCAGATGTCGTAGGCCTCGTCGTCGGTGGCGTAGACGGTGACCCAGAGCTTTTCCTTGGGCAGGTTCAGCCATTTCTCGCCGGTGAGGAACTCCCAGGCGTAATGAATGGCGTCGCGCTTGAAATAGTCGCCGAAGCTGAAGTTGCCCAGCATTTCGAAGAAGGTGTGGTGCCGCGCGGTGTAGCCGACGTTTTCCAGGTCGTTGTGCTTGCCGCCGGCGCGCACGCATTTCTGGCTGGTGGTCGCACGGGTGTAGGCGCGCTTTTCCAGGCCGAGGAAGCAGTCCTTGAACTGGTTCATGCCCGCGTTGGTGAACAGCAGGGTCGGATCGTTCGCCGGGATCAGCGAACTGGAAGCGACACGGGTGTGTCCCTTCTCTTCGAAGAAGCGGAGGAAGGCTTCACGGATTTCAGCGCTTTTCATAGGTTCTTCCACGGAAAATTGGCGGCCACGAATCGCCGGCAAAGGGCCGCATTATATCGGCCCTTGGGCAAGGTTGTAGTGTATTTGCGCGATAGTTATTGCCTATTGCCGACCTTTTCGCTTATGAGCGACGAAAGGCCGCGAAGGCATCCAGTACTTGTCCTATGGACTCGGCGGAAACGTCCAGGTGGGTGACCAGGCGCAAACGCGCCGCCGCGCTGATCCGCACCTCGCGCTCGGCGAGGAAGTCGCGCAGCGCGACCGCCCGCTCGCCGACATCGACGTAGACCATGTTGGTCTGCACCGGCTCCACCGCATAGCCCAGTTCGCGCAGCCCGTCGCCCAGGCGCGCGGCGTTGGCGTGGTCGTCGGCCAGGCGTGCCACCTGGTGATCGAGGGCGTACAGGCCGGCAGCCGCCAGCAGACCGGCCTGGCGCATCCCGCCGCCGACCATCTTGCGCCAGCGACGGGCCTTGCCGATCAGTTCGACGCTGCCGCAAAGCACCGAGCCCACCGGCGCACCGAGGCCCTTGGACAGGCACACCGACACCGAGTCGAAGTGCCGGGTGATTTCGCTGGCGTCTACGCCCAGCTTCACCGCCGCGTTGTACAGGCGCGCGCCATCCAGGTGCAGGGCCAGGCCACGCGCGCGAGTGAAAGCGCGCGCCGCGGCCAGGTAGTCGAGCGGCAGCACCTTGCCCTGCATGGTGTTTTCCAGGGCCAGCAGGCGGGTCTTGGCAAAATGGAAGTCGTCGGCCTTGATCGCCGCCGCGACCTTGTCCAGGTCGAGCGATCCGTCGGCCTCGCCGTCGATCGGCTGCGGCTGGATCGAGCCCAGCACCGCGGCACCGCCGCCCTCGTATTTGTAGGTATGCGCCTGCTGGCCGACGATGTATTCGTCGCCGCGCTCGCAGTGGGCCATCAATCCGAGCAGGTTGCTCATGGTCCCGGTCGGTACGAAGAGCGCCGCGGCGAAGCCCAGGCGCGCCGCCAGTTCGGCCTCCAGGCGGTTGACCGTAGGGTCCTCGCCATAGACGTCGTCGCCCAGTTCGGCCGCGGCCATGGCTTCGCGCATGCCGGCGGTGGGCTGGGTGACGGTGTCGCTGCGCAGGTCGATGACAGGCACGGAGGGCTCCTCGGTTCGGCGGAAAAGCCCGATCCTACGGCGCTCTACCGACAGCCACAAGGGAAGTCGGGAAATCTTCCCGGCCGCAACGGAAACGGAGCGCCGAAGCGCTCCGTCATGATCGAGAGGGAAGGCCGATACGCCTCAGAGCTTGGCCGGCACCACCAGGATTCCGGCACGCAGGCCGTTCTTCACCCGTGGATTGGGGAAGATGATGCGCGCGCCGACCTCGTCCACCACCCAGCGCGTGCCGCCGATATCCTCGGCCAGCAGGTAGCCCGGCGAGAGTTCGGTGAAGTTGGCCACGTCGTCGTCGAGGTGCAGGCGGAAGTGGTCGCTGTGCTTGATCACCTCGCGCGACACGCTGAACAGCTTGAGGCCATCGAGTCGGGAGCCGTCCGGCTGTTCCTCGCTGCCGTCGATCAGCAGCTCCAGGCTCCGCTCCAGGCGCTCCAGGTTGACCTCCTGGTTCTCTCCGAACGGACGTGCCTTGCCCAGTTCCAGGGTAAAGGCCTCGGCGCCGAGCTGGCCGTAAGTGTAGGCGCTGAAGGTGATGCCCGGCTTGTTCTGCAACAGCACCGCCTCGATGCCGGCGTCGCGCAGGCGGGCCAGTTCGCTGCGGGAATGCTCGCGGCCCTCGGCCCAGGGGTAGAGGGCGAACTGCTCGATCTTCGAGCCGCGGATCGCGGTATGCAGGTCGTAGTGCAGGTGGACTCGCTCGGTCTTGCTGAAGAACACCTGGGCCAGGCGCTCCAGCTCGGCGGCACGGAAGGCCTCGTTGCCGCTGCCCTCCTCGTGGCGACCGTTGAACAGGCGGTTCATGTCCTGTTCGACGTAGCGCTCGCCGCGGCGGATGGCTTCTGGGTTGCCGAACAGGAAGAGGACCCTGGCGGCAGGCTTGAGGGTGCCCGCAGCGACCTTGCGGATCAGCCGTTCGAGCAGTTCGATGGGCGCGGTCTCGTTGCCGTGGATACCGGCCGAGAGCAACAGGTCGACGCCGTTGTCGCGGGCGCCGATCGGCGTGACTTCCAGCGCGCCCTCGGCCAGCCAGTGCAGGCGGGTGCCGTCGGCGGTGAGCTGGATCTTCTCGGTCGGCTCGCGGCCGGCCAGGGTCAAGTCGAGCAGTTTGCCGAGGGCGAGCATGGGATGTCCTCAGTCAGTGGGTGTGGTCGCAGCCGCAGTCGGGGCCGTGCTCGTGGTCGTCGCCCTCTTCGATCGGCTCCATCTCCAGTTGCAGGCTGACCAGGTTGGTCGCCATCGGCCGCAGCAGCAGGTTGGTGTATTCGGTATCGCCGTCTTCGACGTCGACGCCGATCAGCAACTGGCCGTTGCCGGCTTGCTGGACCCACACTTCCTTGCCCTGCCAGACCACGGCGAAACGGGTGCAGGAAGTTTCCAGCTGGGTGCCGTCGGTATCTTCGAGGATCAGTTGCAGGCTATCGGACATGGTGGCGAGGCTCTCAATCGAGTTGGAAGGAATAAACCGAACCCAGTTTAAGGATCTGCGTCAGTTCATCCAATGCCGTCCGGCACTCCAGCAGCAGTTGCGGGTCGGCCAGGTCGGTTTCGCTCAGGCGGTCGCGGTAGTGCCGGTCGACCCAGGCTACCAGCGTGTCGTACAGGCCGGCGCTCATGATCACCCCCGGATTCACCGCCGCCAGCTCCCGCTCCTGCAGCGCCACGCGCAAGCGCAGGCAGGCCGGGCCGCCGCCGTTCTGCATGCTCTGCTTGAGGTCGAAGACCTTCACTTCGCGGATCGGGCCGTCGTCACCGGTGAGCTGGTCCAGGTAGTTCCAGACCCGCGGGTTGTTCCGGCACTCCTCCGGTACCACCAGCAGCATCGAACCGTCGGCCTTCGACAGCAGTTGGCTGTTGAACAGATAGGACTTCACCGCGTCCTCCACCGCGACCTGGTCGCGCGGCACGCAGATGGCGCGGAAGCGGCCGCCGCGGCGGCCAAGCTTGTCGTGCAGTTCGGCAAGGACCTTCTCGGTATCGAGGAAGGCGTCCTCGTGATGGAACAGCACCTCGCCATTGCCCACCGAGATCACATCGTTGTGGAACACGCCCTGGTCGATCACCGCCGGGTTCTGTTGAGCGTAGACCACTCCGGCCTCGCTCAGCCCGTGCAGGCGCGCGACGGCCTGGCAGGCTTCCAGGGTCTGGCGCGCCGGATAGCGTTGCGGCGCCGGGAAGCGACTGTCGAAGGCGCTGCGGCCGAAAACGAAGAACTCCACGCCGGCATCGCCATAGTCCTTGCAGAAGCGCGTGTGGTTGGCCGCGCCTTCGTCGCCGAACTGGCTCACCGCCGGCAGCGCCGCGTGATGGGCGAAATGCCGCTCGTCGTTGAACATCGCCGCCAGCACGCGGCTGGTGGTGGGATGCTCGATGGATCGGTGGAACTTGCAGTTCAGGTTGGCCGCGGTGAAATGCACGCGGCCGTCGGCGGTGTCGGCGCTCGGGCTGACCGTGGCGGCATTGGCGGTCCACATGCTCGACGCCGAACTGCAGGCGGCGAGGAGAGGCATCGCTTCCTTCGCCGCGCGGCGGATCACCTCCTCGTCGCTGCCGGAGAAGCCCAGGCTACGTAGCGCAGCGGTATCCGGGCGGGCTTGCGGGGCGAGCACCCCCTGCTTGAAACCCATCTCCATCAGCGCCTTCATCTTCGCCAGGCCCTGCTTCGCCGCTTCCTTCGGGTTGGACACCGCCTGGCTGTTGCTTTGCGAAGCGACATTGCCGTAGGACAGGCCGCCGTAGTTGTGGGTCGGGCCGACCAGGCCGTCGAAATTCACTTCATGGGCATTCATAGGCTGATCCCGGGAGTCAGGGTGGCAGGAAGGGACACGCTGGGGCTTTCCAGCGAGGCGACCGGATAGGCGCAGTAATCGGCGGCGTAGTAGGCGCTCGGCCGGTGGTTGCCGGACGCGCCGATACCGCCGAACGGCGCGCTGCTGGCGGCGCCGGTGAGCTGCTTGTTCCAGTTGACGATGCCGGCGCGGCTTTCCACGAGGAACTGCTCGAAACGCTCGCGGGAATCCGACAGCAGCCCGGCGGCCAGGCCGTACTGGGTGGCGTTGGCTTCACGGATCGCCGCAGCGAAATCGGAGTAGCGGATCACTTGCAACAACGGCCCGAAGAACTCTTCGTCCGGTCGCTCGGCCACCGCGCTGACGTCGAGGATGCCCGGGGTCAGCAGGGCGGCGCCGTCGATCGGCTGGGTCATCGCCAGCAGCGGCTGTGCGCCCTTGCCGATCAAATGCTCCTGGGCCTTGAGCAGGTGCTCGGCGGCGCTCAGCGAAATCACCGCGCCCATGAACGGCGCCGGCTGTTCGTCGAAGCGGCCGACCCGCAGGGTAGCGCTGACCGCCACCAGGCGCGCCAGCAGTGCGTCGCCCCAGGCGCCCTGCGGCACCAGCAGGCGGCGGGCGCAGGTGCAGCGCTGGCCGGCGGAGATGAAGGCGGACTGGATGATGGTGTAGACGGCGGCGTCGAGGTCGGCGACCTCCTCCACCACCAGCGGGTTGTTGCCGCCCATCTCCAGCGCCAGGATTTTCTGCGGCTGGCCACCGAATTGGCTGTGCAGCAGGTTGCCGGTGCGACTGGAACCGGTGAAGAACAGACCGTCGAGCCCACGGTGGGCGGCCAGCGCGACGCCGGTTTCGCGACCGCCCTGGACCAGGTTGAGCACGCCGGCCGGCAGGCCGGCCTCGATCCAGGCCTTGAGCGTCAGCTCGGCGACCTTCGGGGTCAGCTCGCTGGGCTTGAACACCACGCAGTTACCGGCCAGCAGCGCCGGGACGATATGCCCGTTGGGCAGGTGGCCGGGGAAATTGTAGGGACCGAATACCGCCACCACGCCATGCGGCTTGTGCCGCAGCACGGCGGTGGCGTCGGCCAGCGGACCGGACTTCTCGCCGGTGCGCTCGCGGAACGCCTGCACCGAGATCGCCACCTTGTTGACCATGCTGGTCACTTCGGTGGCCGACTCCCACAGCGGCTTGCCGGTTTCCTCGCCGATCGCCCGGGCCAGCTCGTCGGCGCGGGACTTGAGGGTCGCAGCGAAGCGCTCGAGCAACTCGATGCGCTGCTCCAGCGGGCGCCGCGCCCAGGCCGGGAAGGCCTCGCGGGCGGCACGCACGGCGGCATCGACCTGGGCGGCGTCAGCGCCGCGCCCGGACCAGACCACGCCCTGGCCAACCGGGTCGAGGGACTCCAGGGTCTCGCCCTGGCCCGCCAGCCACTGGCCGGCAATGTAATGGGTACTCATCATCGACTCCTCGGGCGCCCTCGCCGGGACGCCTCCATCAGGCTTTCAAGCGCGCTTCTGCGCCGACAGCGGCACCGCGCGTACCGAGGCGCCGGCCGACAGGCGCAGGCGCTTGGCGGTCAGCGGATCGACCACCAGGGTGCCGGCGGCGGCCCGCGCCGGCGCGGCGGTGATGCGACAGTCTTCGCGCTTGCGGTTGTGGATCAGGTAGGGCTCGGCGTCGTCGCCGGGAGTGCCCACCGCCAGCACCAGGTTCTGGCTCTCGGCGATGGCGCGGATCTTGTCGGTCTCGGCCTCGATCGCCGGGCCGGCGTCGAAGATGTCGACGTAGCCCTGGTAGCTGAAGCCCTCGGCCTTGAGCATGGCCAACGCCGGCTCGGTGTTCGGATGGACGCGGCCAATCACCCCGCGCGCCTCCTCGGAGAGGAAGCAGGTGTAGAGCGGGAACTTCGGCATCAGCTCGGCGATGAAGGCCTTGTTGCCGACCCCGGTGAGGTAGTCGGCCTGGGAGAATTCCATCTTGAAGAAGTGCCGGCCGAGGCTTTCCCAGAATGGCGAACGCCCCTCCTCGTCGGACATGCCGCGCATCTCGGCGATCAGCTTGTCGCCGAACAGGTGGCGGAATTCGGCGATGAACAGGAAGCGCGCGCGCGACAGCAGCTTGCCGTTGAGGCCGCTGCGGTGGTCGGCGTGGAGGAACAGCGAGCACAGCTCGGAATTGCCGGTCAGGTCGTTGGCCAGGAACAGCGTGGGGATCTCGCGATGGATGTTGAGTTCCTGCGAGGCG
Organism: Pseudomonas sp. CP-1; assembly: GCF_021213715.1. Taxonomy (NCBI): domain Bacteria; kingdom Pseudomonadati; phylum Pseudomonadota; class Gammaproteobacteria; order Pseudomonadales; family Pseudomonadaceae; genus Pseudomonas; species Pseudomonas sp. CP-1. The sequence continues at coordinate 253,971 of NZ_JAJQKY010000001.1, read as the reverse complement.
CTCACGGTGAGGCCGACCCGGTAGTTGTACCAGGGTTCGCGAAGCCCTACCGCTCCGGCGATGGCGGAGATGCCGACGACCTTGCCGGCGTCGTCCTCGAGGACGAACAGGTAGTCGGCGTCGCCGCGTTCGGCCTCGCCACGGAAGGCCTTCTCGGCCCAACTGACGCGATGCTGCAGGCGCTGCTCGTTGGCCGGCAGGGTGGTCAGGCCGGTGCCGGTGCTGCGCGCCAGCTCGATCAGGGCCGGCAGGTCGGCGCTGGTAACAGGACGTACGATCATGACTGGCTCCTTCAGACCGCTACCAGGCGCACGCTGGCGCCTTCGCCGACGCCCAGGGCCTCGGCGGCTTCAACACTCAGGGCCACCGGCTTGCCGGGCGCCCAGTCCAGGTCCAGCACAACCGCGCGGAAGTCCTGCAACTGGCCGTTGGTGACCAGGTATGGACGCCCGCTCTTCGGCGCCTCGCCGATCTTCACCGGAACCACCCGGCTCTGGGCGATCGAGCGAATCCCCGAGGTGCGCGCGTGCAGGGTCGGGCCGCCATCGAAGATGTCGATGTAGTTGTCGGTCTCGAAGCCTTCGCGCATCAGGATGTCGAAGGTGATCTGCGCTCGCGGGTGAACCTGGCCCATGGATTCCTGGGCGGCATCCGGCAACAGCGGCACGTAGATCGGATAGTGCGGCATCAGTTCGGCGAGGAAGGTGCGGCTCTTCAGCCCGGAGAGCTTTTCCGCCTCGATGTAGTTCAGGTCGAAGAAGTTGCGCCCGACCGCGTTCCAGAACGGCGATTCGCCCTGCTCGTCGCTGTAGCCGACGATCTCCACCACCACCGCGTCGGCGAAGCGCTCCGGATGGCTGGCCATGAACAGCAGGCGACCGCGCGAGTTGAGTTCGGCATAGACGCTCTGCACCAGGTCGCGCTGTACGTAGAAACTGGTCAGCAGGCTGTTGCCGGTAAGGTCGTGGCACAGCGAGAGGACATGGATCTTGTTGTGGATCGACAGCGAGCGCGAGGCGTGCACGAAGGTTTCGTTGCGGAAGCTGTAGAACGGTTCCGAGAACCCGGCCGAGGCGACGATCGCCGAGCAGCCGACCAGCTCGCCGCTGGCGCTGTCCTCGAGGACGAAGAAATAGCTTTCCTCGCCGTTGTAGCTTACCTCCGCGGCGAACGAGGCCTCGGAAGCGAGGATCTTGTCGCGCAGGCGTTCGGCGTCATCCGGCAAGGACGTGACGCCTACCGGGCTGTCCGCCGCCAGACGCTGCACCTGTGGCAGGTCGGCCGCTTGGGCGGGGCGCATCACCAACATGGCGTCACTCCTTTCTCAGACAACGATGATTGCCGCATCCATGCGCGGGACCGCGGCACCTTCCTGTGCCACGGTTTCGAACGTCCAGCAGGGAAGATCCCGCGCCACGCACGGCGGCACGGTTCCCGGCTCCGGCGCGGGCCGCTCCGGGATGTCGCATCGGGTACCCCGGCCTGCGCCGGGGCTCCGTGGGTTCGCTCAGCCGCGGACCAGCTTGGCCACGGCGCGCTCGAAGCGCTCCAGGCCTTCGTCGATCTCGGCGTCGTCGATCACCAGGCTCGGCGCGAAGCGCACCACGTCCGGGCTGGCCTGGAGCACCATGACCGCCTCTTTCTCGGCGGCGTTGAGCACATCCCTGGCCTTGCCCTTCCACTCGTCGGTCAGCGCCGCGCCGATCAGCAGGCCCATGCCGCGAATCTCGCCGAAGATGCCGTACTCCTGGCCGATCTTCTGCAGGCGGGACTTGAAGCGCTCATGCTTGGCCTTCACGCCATCCAGCACTTCCGGGGTATTGATCACGTCCAGCGCCGCCTCGGCCACCGCCGAGGCCAGCGGGTTGCCGCCGTAGGTGGTGCCGTGGGTGCCGACCGACAGGTGCTTGGCGATCTCGCCGGTGGTCAGCATCGCACCGATAGGGAAGCCGCCGCCCAGGCTCTTGGCACTGGAGAGGATGTCCGGGACCACGCCGTAGTGCATGTAGGCGAACAGCTCGCCGACCCGGCCCATGCCGCTCTGGACCTCGTCGAAGACCAGCAGCGCGTTGTGCTCGTCGCACAGCTTGCGCGCCCCTTCCAGGTAGGCCTGCTGCGCCGGCAGCACGCCGCCCTCGCCCTGGATCGGTTCCAGCACCACGGCGCAGGTCTTGTCGGAGATCGCCGCCTTCAGCGCTTCCAGGTCGTTGTAGGGAACGTGGGTGATACCCTCGAACTTGGGCCCGAAGCCATCGGAATACTTCGGCTGGCCGCCGACGTTGACGGTGAACAGGGTGCGCCCGTGGAAGCTGTTGCTGGCGGCGATGATCTCGTACTTCTGCGGGCCGTAGACATCGTTGGCGTAGCGGCGAGCCAGCTTGAAGGCCGCCTCGTTGGCCTCGGCGCCGGAGTTGGCGAGGAACACCCGCTCGGCGAAGGTGGCGTCCACCAGCTTGCGCGCCAGGCGCAGGGCCGGCTCGTTGGTGAAGACGTTGGAAACGTGCCAGATGCGCTGGGCCTGCTCGGTGAGCGCCTTGACCAGCGCCGGATGCGCGTGGCCCAGGGAGGTCACGGCGATGCCGCCGGCGAAATCGATCAGTTCGCGGCCGCTCTGGTCCCAGACGCGCGATCCCTCGCCTCGCACCGGGATGAAGGCGGCGGGGGCGTAGTTGGGGACCATATACCGGTCGAAATCGGCACGTTCTACCTGCGCATGGGGAGCGGACATCGGTGTTTCTCCTGCCTGAAGGCGGCTATCGATGAAAGGATTGTAGGGATTGGGACCGGGCCGGCATTGCCGCCATGCGACAACTTGTTATAGCGCCAACCCGGGAATTTCCGCGGCTTTCGGAAATGCGACAGAAAGCATCGGGAAGGCGCAGTGTAAACGCGCGATGCACTCGGGTGCATACTTCTTCTACGCCGCCCCACGGGCGGGAACAGCAGGGAAACAAGCCATGCCCATCGAGGGAATCGACTACCGTCTCGTCTTCGCCTCCGACGTCAATCCGCGCGACGGCCTCGGCCTGGAGTGCTGGCGCGGCGAACAGCCGCTGTTCGAGGTATTTCGCGACGACGCCGGCCGGCGTTTCGTGGTCAACCTGTTCGCCAGCGACGTTCCGCTGGAACTGCTGGAGGCGATCATTCCGACGGCCCGTCGCGAACTCGGCGACTTCCCGAGGCGATCCGCCTCCCGGGGCGTCGCAAAGCCCGGCTGAAACCGCCGCGCCGTTGGCGATCAGCCGCGTTCGACGGGAGTGAAGGTCGTCTCGAAGGCGCTGCCGCCGCGCCGCTGGTTGCGGTCCTCGCGCGGAGTGACGCCGAAGAAGTTGCGGTAGGCGCTGGAGAAATGCGGCCCGGAAGAGAAACCGCAGGACAGGCCGATCTGGATGATCGACTTGCTGGTCTGCATCAGCATCTGCCGCGCGCGGTTCAGGCGCAGCTCCAGGTAGTACTGGCTGGGTACGCGGTTCAGGTATTGCTTGAAGATCCGTTCCAACTGGCGCCGCGAAACGCACACATGCTGGGCGATCTCGTCGGTGGTCAGTGGCTCCTCGATATTGGCTTCCATCAGCAGTACCGCCTGGGTCAGCTTCGGATGGCTGGAGCCGAGGCGATTCTTCAGCGGGATGCGCTGGCGCTCGTTGCCTTCGCGGATGCGCTCCACCACCAGCTCTTCCGAGACCGCGCCGGCCAGTTCAGCGCCATGGTCGCGGGACAGCAGCGCCAGCAGCAGGTCGAGTACCGCCATGCCGCCGCAGGCGGTCATGCGGTCGCGATCCCACTCGAACAGGTGGTTGGTGGCGATGACCTTGGGGAAGCGCTCGGTGAAGTCATCGTGCCAACGCCAGTGCACCGCGGCGCGATAACCGTCGAGCAGGCCGAGCTGGGCCAGCGGGTAGATGCCGGCGGACAGCGCGCCGATCGCCGCTCCCGAACGCGCCAGTTGCTTGAGCGCCAGGCCCAGCGCTGGCGACACCGCCGCCGGCGCCTCGTCGGCGACCAGGAACAGCCGCGAGCATTGCTCCAGCCTGCCGTTCCAGGCCGTTCCCGGCAGGCGCCAGCCCTCCTCTTCGGCCGGCGCTTCGGCGAGCAGGAACAGCGGCTCGTAGAGCGCCTCGGGGTGCAACCGCCGGGCCGCCCGCAGGGCTTCCTCGGCAAGCGATAGCGTCAGCGCGCGGGTGGCGGGCCAGAGGAGGAAACCGATGCGTTGGGGTTGGGCAGTCATGGGAGCAGCTTAGCCGGCCTCTGCGATGAATGTTACTTGAGGCTGCCGGAGAGGAACTGCTTGAGGCGGTCCGACTGCGGGTTGGCGAGGACTTCCTTCGGGCAGCCGTGTTCCTCGACCAGGCCCTTGTGCAGGAACACCAACTGGTTCGACACCTCGCGGGCGAAACCCATCTCGTGGGTCACCACCACCATGGTGCGACCTTCCTGGGCCAGGTCCTGCATGACCTTCAGCACTTCGCCCACCAGTTCGGGGTCGAGCGCCGAGGTCGGCTCATCGAACAGCATCACTTCCGGCTCCACCGCCAGCGCCCGGGCGATCGCCACGCGCTGCTGCTCGCCGCCGCTCATGTGCGCCGGGTAGGCGTCCTTGCGGTGCGCCACGCCGACCTTGGCCAGGTAGTGCTCGGCCTTCTCGATGGCTTCCTTCTTCGACACGCCGAGCACATGCACGGGCGCCTCGATGACGTTCTCCAGGGCGCTCATGTGCGACCACAGGTTGAAATGCTGGAACACCATCGACAGGCGCGAGCGCATACGCTGCAACTGGCGAGAGTCGGCGGCCTTCAGCGCGCCGTCGCGGCCGGGCACCAGCTTCAGCTCCTCGCCGTTGAGCAGGATCTTGCCGGCGTGCGGCTGTTCCAGCAGGTTGATGCAGCGCAGGAAGGTGCTCTTGCCGGAACCGCTCGAGCCGATGATGCTGATCACGTCGCCCGCTTTCGCCGCCAGCGAGACGCCCTTGAGCACCTCGTGGCTACCGTAGCGCTTGTGCAGGTCTTGGACTTCCAGTTTGTACATGTGTGTGTTCTCGGCTAATCAGTCGCTGAGCAAGCGTCCCTGACGGATCGGTTGACGACCGGCCACCTTGGCCAGCCAGAGTCCCGGCTGCGCGTAGCGCATCCGTTCGATGGCGAAAAGCACGCCGGAGACCCCGGCGCACACGGTGCTGGCACGGTCGGCCAGGGGATCGATGACCTGGAACAGCGGTTCGCCCGCCTCCACCCATTCGCCCGGCCGGCGCAGGAAACTCACCACGCCGGTATGCGGCGCGTGGACGTATTCGGTGCCTTCGAAGGGCAAGCCTTCGCAGTAGGCTTCGGGCGCCGCCGGCCATTCGCCCTCGACGAAGCCCTGCTCGGCGAGGAAGGCCAGGATCGCCGCGGCGTTGGCCTCGGCCTGCTGCGCCGTGGTATCGGCCTGGCCGCCGAGTTCGACGGTGGTCGCCAGGCAGGCCAGCGGCAGCTCGGCGCGCGGATACAGGCGCGACAGGCGCAGCCACGGCACCGAGCAGGCCTCGTCGAAGGAACCGCCGCCGGACTCCTCGGCGAGCAGCCCGACAGCGGCGCCCAGGCGTGCGGCCAGGGAGGCGAAGGCGGGCCATTGCTGCGGCAGGGTATAGAGATGGATGGCGGCCTCGAAGTCGCAATGCAGGTCGAGCACCAGGTCGGCGTCGCAGGCGTGGCGATAGAGCAGGCGCTGCATGCCCTCCAGTTCCGAGGTCGCCGGCGGCAGGGCGTCCAGCGCCGCGCGCAGGCCCTGGCGGACCAGCGCGACATTGGCCGCCGGATCGCTGCCGAGACGCTCGCCGACACTGTCGATCACCGCGTCCAGCAGGTCGGGGAAATCGCGGTTGAAGTTGCGCCCGCTGCTCATTTCGAAGCGCCCCTGGTGCAGCGCCTGGATCATCTGCCCGAGACCGACCGGATTGGCCACCGGCACCAGCTCGACGGTACCGCGCAGGCGGCCTTCCGCCTCCAGCAGGCGCAACCGCTGCTTCAGCTCCCAGGCGGTGCGCATGCCCGGCAGCTCGTCGGCGTGCAGGCTGGACTGGATGTAGACCTTGCGCGCGCCGCAGCCGAAGCGGAACACGCTCAGGCGCTTCTCGCTTCCCAGGGTGCTCCACGGCAGCAGGTGGTCGATACGCTCCATGCGGTCCTCCGGATCAGGATTTGCGCGGCGCCAGGTAAGCCAGCCAGCGGCGCTCGGCAAGCTTGAACAGGCGCACCAGGATGAAGGTCAGGCACAGGTAGAACAGACCGGCGGTGATGAACGCTTCGAACGGCAGGTAGTACTGCGAATAGACGGTTCGCGCGGCGCCGGTGATGTCCACCAGGGTGACGATGGACGCCAGGCTGGTGGTCTGCAGCATCATGATCACTTCGTTGCTGTACTGCGGCAGCGCACGCCGCAGTGCCGATGGCAGGAGGATGCGGCGGTACATCTTCAGGCGCGACATGCCCATCGCCTTGGCCGCCTCGATCTCGCCATGGGGCGTGGCCTTCAGGCTGCCGGCGAGGATCTCGGCGGTGTAGGCGCTGGTGTTGATGGCGAACGCCAGGCAGGCGCAGAAGGACGCGTTCGACAGCCAGGGCCACAGCGCGCTCTCGCGCACCGCGTCGAACTGCGCCAGGCCGTAGTAGATCAGGAACAGCTGGACCAGCATCGGCGTGCCGCGGATCACGTAGGTGTAGAGCCAGGCCGGGAAGTTCACCAGCGGCTGCTTGGAGACCCGCATCAGCGCCAGCGGCACCGCCAGCAGCAGGCCGATCAGCAGGGAGATCGAGAGCAGCTTGAGGGTGACCAGCAGGCCGTCGAAATAGAGCGGAAGGCTGTCCCAGATGACGGAGAAATCGAAGATCACGATAGGGCCCCTTGACTCACAGTTCCGCGGTTTTCACGCCGACCGAATAGCGGCGTTCGAGCAGGCGCAGCAACAGCAGCGACACGCTGGTCACCAGCAGGTACAGGCCAGCCACGGCGAGGTAGTAGGTGAACGGCTCGCGGGTCGCATCGGAGGCCTGCTTGGCCTTGAACATCATGTCCTGCAGGCCGACCACGGAAATCAGCGCGGTGGCCTTGACCAGCACCAGCCAGTTGTTGGTGAAGCCGGGGATCGCCAGGCGGATCATCTGCGGCACCTGGATGCGGAAGAACACCTGGCGGTGGCTCATGCCGTAGGCGTAGCCGGCCTCGCCCTGGCCCTTGGGAATCGCCATGAAGGCGCCGCGGAAGGTCTCCGAGAGATAGGCGCCGAAGATGAAGCCGAGGGTGCCGACGCCGGACACGAAGGGATTCAGGTCGATGTAGTCGTCGTAGCCGAGTTGCGGGGCGACCCAGTTCAGCAGGCCCTGGCCGCCGTAGAAGATCAGCAGGATCAGCACCAGGTCGGGGATGCCGCGCACTACCGTGGCGTACAGGTCGCCGCACCAGGCCAGCCAGCGCACCGGTGACAGGCGGAAGGCCGCGCCCAGCAGGCCGAGGACGATGGCCAGGAGCATGGAAAGCAGGGCCAGCTGGAGAGTCAGCCAGGCGCCATCGACGATGGTCGCACCGTAGCCAGTGATCATCAAAACGGTACCTCTATGCAGCTAATGCAGCGCTAAAGCAGTGGCGTCCAGTCAATAAAAAAGTGGCACAAACAGCGCGAGGCGTCGCGGACGTTTGTGCCACCTCTGACGGATAGTGTCAGTTCGAACCGTAGACGTCGAAGCTGAAGTACTTGTCCTGGATCTGCTTGTACTTGCCGTTGGCGCGCAGCGCGTCGATGGCCGCGTTGAACTTGCCGGCCAGCTCGCTATCGCCCTTGCGCACGGCGATGCCGACGCCTTCGCCGAAGTACTTGGCATCGGTCAGTTGCGGACCGACGAAGGCGTAGCCCTTGCCGGCATCGGTCTTGAGGAAGCCATCTTCGAGGTTCACCGAATCGGCGACCACCGCGTCGAGGCGACCGGCCACCAGGTCCATGTTGGCTTCCTGCTGGGAGTTGTAGCGCACCACTTCGACGCCGGCCGGGGTCAGTTCGGCGGAGGCGTAGCGGTCGGCGGTACTGCCACGCAGCACGCCGGCCTTCTTGCCCTTCAGGTCGGCCTTGGGATCGTTGAGGCTGGCGCCTTCCTTCATCACGAAGCGCGCCGGGGTGTTGTAGTACTTGTTGGTGAAGTCGACCGAACGCTTGCGCTCGTCGGTGATGGTCATCGACGAGAGGATCGCATCGATCTTGCGCACCTTGAGTGCCGGGATCAGGCCGTCGAACTCCTGCTCGACCCACTTGCACTGCACCTTCATCTCTTCGCAGAGGGCATTGCCGATATCCACGTCGAAGCCTGCCAGCTGGCCGTCCGGGGTCTTCAGCGAGAACGGCGGATAGGCCGCCTCGATGCCGATGCGCACCGGCTTGTCGGCGGCGAAAGTGGGCAGGGAGAGCACGGACAGCGCCAGGGCGCCGAGAAGTGCGAGCTTCTTCATCTGGAACTCCTTCGAAGGGGATGGCATCGATTGGCAGGAGAAATAGAACCTTGCCCAGGCTGCCGACGGATATGCGTGATCACCGGCTCTTGCGCATGGCGCCTTCTCGTGGACAGGGCGCCAGCTGGGGTGAGCGGCATTCTAGCGACAGGCCGAAAGTGGTTATTTCTTCAATGCGACAACTAATTATAAAAGCACCGAAGAGGGCATTCGGCGATATTGACAGGCAGCGACATTTGTGCCCGGAAAGCGCGAAGTGTAATCAATGAGTAAAGCAAATCTCAAGCCATAAATTGCCAATTCCTTCTCCTTCAATGGCTTGGCCGCTACGACTCGCCTCGACTGCTACCCCGTGTCGCACCTTGGCTGTGCGTGGCGTTTCCTCTCGCCCCAATTATGCGCAGGCGCGCATCACCGAAGTGTTACCGCCGCCCCATTCCCGGCTCGAGCCCATTCGAAACGCCCTCCTCCTCGGCCCGCGCCAAATGAAAGACCCCGCGCGGCTCGCACCGCGCGGGGTCGTTTCGGATCAGGCGGAAGTCAGGCGGCCTGCATCGAGCGATGGGTCTCGATCAGGTGCTGAACCACGCCCGGGTCGGCAAGGGTGGAGATGTCGCCGAGGGTGTCGTACTCGGCCGCGGCGATCTTGCGCAGGATGCGCCGCATGATCTTGCCCGAACGGGTCTTCGGCAGTCCCGGCGCCCACTGGATCACATCCGGCGTGGCGATCGGACCGATCTCGCGGCGAACCCATTGCTTCAGCTCCTGGCGCAGCGCCTCGCTCGGCTCGACCCCGGAGTTGAGGGTGACGTAGACATAGATGCCCTGCCCCTTGATGTCGTGCTGCATGCCGACCACCGCCGCCTCGGCGACCTTCGGGTGGGCGACCATCGCGCTTTCCACCTCGGCGGTGCCCATGCGGTGGCCGGAGACGTTGAGCACGTCGTCGACCCGCCCGGTGATCCAGTAGTAGCCGTCCTCGTCGCGGCGCGCGCCGTCGCCGGTGAAGTACATGCCCTTGAAGGTCTTGAAGTAGGTGTCGACGAAGCGGTCATGGTCGCCGAACAGGGTCCGCGCCTGGCCCGGCCAGGAGTCGAGGATCACCAGGTTGCCCTCGGCGGCGCCCTCGATCAGGTTGCCGAGGTTGTCCACCAGTGCCGGGACCACGCCGAAGAACGGCTTGGCCGCGGAGCCCGGCTTCATCGCGTGGGCGCCCGGCAGCGGGGTCATCAGGCAGGCGCCGGTCTCGGTCTGCCACCAGGTGTCGACGATCGGGCAGCGCGACTGGCCGACGGTCTCGTAGTACCACTGCCAGGCTTCCGGGTTGATCGGCTCGCCCACCGAACCGAGCAGACGCAGGCTGGAACCGTCGGCACCGGCCACCGCCGCCTTGCCTTCGGCCATCATCGCGCGGATCGCGGTCGGCGCGGTGTAGAGGATGTTGACCTTGTGCTTGTCGATGATTTTCGCCACGCGGGTCACGTCGGGGTAGTTCGGCACGCCCTCGAACAGAATGGTGGTGGCGCCGTTGGCCAACGGGCCATAGACGATGTAGGTGTGGCCGGTGACCCAGCCGATGTCGGCGGTGCACCAGTAGACTTCGCCCGGACGGTAGTCGAAGACCCGCTCGTGGGTCAGCGAGGCGTACACCAGGTAGCCGCCGGTGGTATGCAGCACGCCCTTCGGCTTGCCGGTGGAGCCGGAGGTGTAGAGGATGAACAGCGGGTCCTCGGCGCCCATTTCCTTGGGTGCGCAAGTGCTGCCGGCAACCTTCATCAGGTCGTCGTACCAGACGTCGCGGTGCTGGTTCCACTTGATCTCCGCACCGGTACGCTTGCAGACGATGATCTTCTGCACGCTGGAGGTTTCCGGGTTGGTCAGGGCGTCGTCGACATTGGCCTTCAGCGGAGTGCGCTTGCCGCCGCGCACGCCTTCGTCGGCGGTGATCACCACCTTCGACTTGCAATCGATGATGCGCCCGGCCAGGGCCTCGGGGGAGAAGCCGCCGAAGACCACCGAGTGGATCGCGCCGATGCGGGTGCAGGCGAGCATGGCGACCACGGCCTCGGGGATCATCGGCATGTAGATGGTCACTACGTCGCCGCGGTGCACGTCCTGCCCGCGCAGGGCGTTGGCGAACTTGCAGACCTGCTCGTGGAGCTGGCGGTAGGTGATTTCCTGGTGGTCGGCGGGATCGTCGCCTTCCCAGATGATCGCCACCTGGTCGCCGCGTTCGGCGAGGTGACGGTCGAGGCAGTTGTGCGACACGTTGAGGGTGCCGTCGGCGAACCACTTGATGTCCACGTGATGGTCGTCGAAGGAGGTCTGCTTGACCTTCTCGAACGGCTTGATCCAGTCGATCCGCTGGGCCTGCTCGCGCCAGAAGCCGTCGGGGTTGACGACGGACTGCTGGTACATCGTCTTGTAGGTGGCTTCGTCGGTGAAGGTCCGTGCCACCGCTTCCGGGTGCACGGGGTACAGGGATGCCGCAGACATGGCTTTAACCTCGGTACGTGAGTGTTGTTTTTGTTGTGCCCAGTTGTAGCGAGCGCACACCCCACGAACCATACGACCATGGTCTTACCACTGCGCGACAGCGCCGATCGTAGCTATAAGCCGCGCCGATCGTAGCCTTGCGCCGGGCGGCGGAGCGCGTCTCGCGCCCCGCCGCCGCGACCTCAACTCATGCCCAGCAGGCCCGGCAGCCACAGCGAGATCAACGGCACGTAGGTCACCAGGATCAGGAACAGCAGCAGGATCATCAGCCACGGCAGCGCCGCGCGGATGGTCGCCCCCAGCGGCATGCCAGTGACCGCCGAGGTGACGAACAGGTTGAGGCCCACTGGCGGGTGTACCAGGCCGATCTCCATGTTCACCACCATGACGATACCCAGGTGGATCGGATCGATGCCCAGCTTCATGGCGATGGGGAAGAAGATCGGCGCCAGGATCAGCACGATCGCCGAGGGCTCCATGAAGCTGCCGGCGACCAGCAGCACCACGTTGACCATCAGCAGGAAGCCGATCGGGGTCAGGCCTTCCTGCACCACCCATTCGGTGATCTGCTGGGGGATCTGCTCGGTGGTCAACACATGGGCGAAGAGCATGGCGTTGGCGATGATGAACATCAGCATGATGCTCAGCCGCCCCGACTCCAGCAGCACCTTGGGACAGTCGCGCAGACGCATGTCCTTGTACACGAACAGCGCGACGAAGGCCGAGTACACCGCCGCCACCGCCGCCGCCTCGGTGGGGGTGAACAGCCCGGAATAGATGCCGCCGAGGATGATCACCAGCAGCAACAGGCCCCAGCCTGCACGGCGTGCGGCGGCCAGCCACTCGCGGAAGCTGGCGCGCGGCTGCGCCGGCAGCTTCTTGACCCGTGCGACGATGTAGATCACCACCATCAGGATCACCCCGAGCAACAACCCCGGAACCACCCCGGCGACGAACAGCTTGCCCACCGAGGTCTCGGTGGCGGCGGCGTAGACCACCATCACGATCGATGGCGGGATGAGGATGCCCAGGGTCCCGGCATTGCAGATGATCCCCGCGCCGAAGGCGCGCGGATAGCCGGAGCGGACCATGCCGGCCACGGCGATCGAGCCGACCGCCGCCACTGTCGCCGGCGACGAACCGGACAGCGCGGCGAACAGCATGCAGGCGAGCACCGCAGCGATCGCCAGGCCGCCGCGGATATGCCCGACGCAGGCATTGGCGAAGTCGATCAGGCGCCGCGCCACGCCACCGGTGGTCATGAACGCGCCGGAGAGCAGGAAGAACGGGATCGCCAGCAGGGTGTAGGCCTCGGAGGTCTCGAACAGCTTGATCGCCAGCGAGCGCACCGAATCCGGGCTGAACAGCAGGATCGTCAGGGCGCCGGACAGCCCCAGGGAGATGGCGATGGGCACGCCGATGAACATGAACAGGAACAGCAGCAGGAACAGGATCAGCACGGTCATGGACGGTTCTCCCCGGCCTCTTCGCCGGCCAGTTTGGAGGCCTCGGCGGCCTCGTCGGCGAGGCCCAGCCCGAGCTGGCGACCGCGCAACAGGTTGACGAGGATTTCCAGGTAGCGCAGCAGCACCAGGCCGAAGCCGACCGGCACCACCACCGCGATGTAGGCCTGGAGGATGCCGAAGTGGTCGAGGTCCTCGGCGCCGATGCCGGCGACCAACAGGGTCTTCACCCAGTCGTAGCTGGCGACCATGAACAGCCCGGCGTAGCCCAGGCAGCAGAGGCAGGCGAGTATCCCAATCAGGCGCTGCAAGGGACGCGGCGCCAGGCGCACCAGGGCATCCACCCCGAGGTGGCCGGCGGTGCGTACGCCGTAGGCGATGCCGAGGAAGATCAGCCAGCCGAACAGCGCCTTGGTCAGCGCGTTGCTCCAGGACATGTCCTGGGCTACCCCGAGGATCGCGTCGCCCACCGAGTACAGCGGAGCCCGCAGTGTCGGCAGGCGGTCGCCGAGGTCGTAGAACAGGGTGAAGACGTTGGTCATCACCACATAGAGGAAGGTCACCAGCGTCATCGCCGCCAGCAGGAAGGCGATAGCGCCCTCCTCGAAGCGGTTCCAGACGCGCACGAGTCGATTCATCGCAGCGTTCTCCACAATGCCCCGCCCGGCCGGGCGGGGCCGGACGGGTCAATCGGGACGGTTGGAGGCTTCGGCGGTCTGGAGCAGGTCAGCGCCGACATTGCCGCGGAATTTCTGCCATACCGGCTGCATCGCCTGGCGCCAGTCGGCGCGCTGCTGCGGGGTCAGGGTATGGATCTCGCTGACGCCACTGGCGAGGATGCGCTGGCGGGCGTCGCGGTTGAGGCGCTCGGCCTCGAGGTTCACCTGCACGGTGACCTCGTCCATGATCCGCTGCAGCGCTTCGCGGATGTCCGCCGGGAGGCCGTTCCAGAACTTCGCGTTGGTGATCACCATGTAGTCCACCAGGCCGTGGTTGGACTCGGTGAAATACTTCTGCACCTCGTTGACCTTCTGGCTCTCGTAGTTCGACCAGGTGTTCTCGGTGCCATTCACCACGCCGGTCTGCAAGCCCTGGTAGACCTCGGCGAAGGACATCTTCCGGGAGATCGCGCGGAGCTGGCGGAACTGCTCGTTGAGCACGTCGGACGCCTGCACGCGGAATTTCAGCCCGCGCGCGTCTTCCGGCTCCAGCAACGGGCGATTGGCGGAGAGCTGCTTCATCCCGTTGTGCCAGTAGGCCAGGCCGAGGATGCCCTTGCCCTGCATGCTGGTCAGCAGGGCGCGCCCCTGCGGGCTGCGCTGGAAGCGGTCGACCGCCTGGATGTCGTCGAAGAGGAACGGCAGGTCGAAGATCTGCACCTTGCGCGTGTACTGCTCGAACTTGGCCAGGGACGGCGCTAGCATCTGCACGTCGCCCAGCAGCAGCGCCTCCATTTCCTTGCCATCGCCGAACAGCGACGAGTTGGGATAGACGTCCACCTCGACCCGGCCGCCCAGGCGCTGTTCGACGAGCTTCTTGAACAGCAGCGCGCCCTGGCCCTTGGGCGTGTTTTCCGCGACCACGTGGGAAAACTTGATGACGATCGGCTGCGCGGCATTCGCCAGGCAGGAGCCACCGATCGCCAGGGCGCACAACAGCGCCCGTACCATCGTCTTGAACATTTCGTGACCTCAGATTGTTGTTGTGCTTTCGAGGTATCGACGAGCCTGACGCAGCCGGCGCGTTCGGAGAATTCGCCATTGCTCAAGCCCGCGTTCGCGTCTGTCGAACGCGTTCAGCCACCCTCCCCGGCCCGCTCCAGCAGGCGTCGCGCGCGTCCCAGCACCGGCGCGTCGACCATCTCGCCGTCGACCACGAAGACGCCGGCACCGGAGGCGCCGGCCTCTGCCACCCGACGCGCCCACTCCAGTTCCGCGAGACTCGGCATCAATGTCTGGTGAATCGGCTCGACCTGGCTCGGATGGATGCACAGCAACCCGCCGAAGCCCATGTCGCGAGCGAAGCGCACTGCCTCGACCAGTCCGACACGGTTCTGGATCGCCGGATAGACGCCGTCCAGCGGCGGCGCCAGGCCTGCCAGGCGCGATTGCAGGAGCAGCGCGTAACGGGCGTGACCGAGAATCTGTTCGGCTGCGTTGCTGCCGGTGTTGAGATCGAGATCCAGGGCCAGGTCGAGGCTGCCGAAGGACAGCCGCTCGACCCCCGCGGCGGCGGCGATCTCGCCCAGCGCGGCAAGGCCGCGGGCACTCTCGACGATGGGCCAGACCGGCTTGCCGCTGGCCACGGCGGCGTGGCGCACCTGGGCGGCGCTCTCCACTTTCGGCAGGAGCAGGCCGATCACTCCGGCGTGGTCGCGGCACAGCGCCAGGTCGTCGGCATGTCCGGGATGCTCCGCCGCGTTGATCCGCACCAGCACCCGGGCTTCCGGCGTATCGACGAGGAAACGCCGGAGATTGGCCCGCGCCTCGACCTTCAGCCCCTCCTCCACCGCATCCTCGAGGTCGACGATGACCCGGTCGGCGCCGCTGGCAAGGGCCTTGGGGATCCGCTCCGGGCGGGTCGCCGGGACGAACAGCGCGCTGCGCACGATCTGTCGGTTCATGTCCGTCTCCTCATACCGTTCCGGTCGCGCGCAGGCGCTGGATATCGGCCGCGGTACAGCCCAGTTCGGCAAGCAGCGCGTCGCTGTCGCCGCCCAGCGCCGGCACCGCATCCATGCGCGGAACGAAGGCGCTGCTGCTGGCCGGCGGCAACAACGCCGGCAGGCGCCCGGCCGGGCTGTCGATGGAGGTCCAGCGTTGCCGCGCCTGCAACTGCGGGTGCGCCCAGACCCCGGCCATGTCGTTGACGTGGGCGTTGGCGATCTGCGCCTGTTCCAGGCGCGCCACCACCTCGGCGGCCGGCAAGGCGGCGAAGGCTTCGACGATCAGCGCACGCAGCTCCTCGCGGTTGGCCGAGCGCTTGAAGTTCGCCGAGAAGCGTTCGTCGTCGGCCAGCTCCGGGCGGCGCAGGACCTTGTCGCAGAAGGCCCGCCACTCGCGCTCGTTCTGCAGGCCGAGCATCACCGTGCCGCCGTCGCCGGCGGGGAATGGCCCATAGGGGTAGATGGTCGAGTGCGAAGCGCCGGCGCGCGGCGGCGGCGGCGCGTCCTGGTAGGCGTAGTACATCGGGTAGCCCATCCACTCCACCAGGCTCTCCAGCATCGACACGTCGATGCGGCTGCCCTCGCCGGTGCGCTCGCGCAGCAGCAGGGCCGAGAGGATGCTGCTGTAGGCGTACATGCCGGCGGCGATATCGGCGATCGAACAGCCGGCCTTGGCCATCTCGTTCGGCCCGGCGCCGCCGGTCACCGAAAGGAAGCCGCCCTCGCTCTGGATCAGCAGGTCGTAGGCCTTCTTCTTCTCGTAGGGACCGCCTTCGCCGTAGCCGGAGATATCGCAGACGATCAGTCGCGGGAAGCGCTCGCGCAACGCCTCGTAGGACAGGCCCAGGCGCGCGGC
The DNA here is from genome assembly GCF_021213715.1 of Pseudomonas sp. CP-1. NCBI lineage: Bacteria > Pseudomonadati > Pseudomonadota > Gammaproteobacteria > Pseudomonadales > Pseudomonadaceae > Pseudomonas > Pseudomonas sp. CP-1. The sequence continues at coordinate 238,019 of NZ_JAJQKY010000001.1, read as the reverse complement.
GGCGCCCGGCGCGAGGTTCTGCACCAGCACGTCGGCGCCGGCCAGCAGCTTCTCCAGCAACGGCAGCGCCTCGGCCTGCTTGAGATCGAGGCTGAGGCTCTGCTTGGAACGATTGGTCCAGACGAAGTGCGACGACAGGCCGTTGACCCGCTCGTCGTAACCGCGGGCGAAATCGCCGACGCCGGGGCGTTCGATCTTGATCACCCGCGCGCCGAGATCGGCCAGTTGGCGGGTGCAGAAGGGCGCGGCGATGGCGTGCTCCAGGCTGACCACGGTGATGCCGTCGAGCGGGCGCGGCTGGTGGGATTGCGTCATGGGTCGGACTCCCTGCCCTCGTCCGTCGAAGACGAGGTGCGGCTGGTTCGGTTGATCAGATCAGGGGCGTTACGGAAGGCGCCTGACGCAGGCCCCAGGCCCGCTGGATAAGGATCTCCGCCTCGGCGCCGGTGGCCGCGCCGGAAAACGCCAGCAGGCGGCGGAACTTGTCGGCCAGCTCGTCGCGGCTGAGGGTATTGCCGGGATCGCCCTTGGGTTCGTCGATGGCGGCGGTATGGCGCCGCCCTTCGCCATCCAGTACTTCGACCCGCCCGAGCCAGCGCTGCGGATAGGCGGCGTCGACCTCCGGGTCCAGGCGCATCTCGACCCGCTCGCGGAACGCAGCGACCCGTGGGTCGCTCAGCGCATGCCGATGGAACTCGCCGAGGCCGGCCTTGCCGTACACGGCGATCAGGCCCAGCACGGTGCCCATGGAGAACTTCGCCTGGTGCACGGTCTGCGGCTCGACCACCCGGCCGAGCACGTCGATGGCGCCCTGGTGGACCCGCGCAGTGACCGCGGCGATCTGCGAGTGATCGAGCCCTTCGCGCAGCATCAGCGCCAGCAGCGCGTCGGCCGCGGGATGGGTATGGCGGCACGAGGCGTGGAACTTGAACGAGGTTTCCAGCAACGCCCAGCGGCTGCCGAGGCGATCCACCAGGCGCTCGGGGTCGGCGTCGCTGGACATCCCGGCGGCCATCCCTTGCTCGCCTTCGAGGATGTGTCGCGCGCCGCTCAGGCCGTCGGCGGTGAGATAGGCGGCGAGCAGCCCGTCGGCGGCGGCCTTGGCGGTATGCAACTGCTTGGAATCGGCGGCGTCGCGGAGGAACTCCCAGAGCCCGGCGGCCTGGGTTCCGGCGCTGCCGAGCAGGTCGACGAAGCGCTCGCGGTCGAAGTCCATCAGCTTGCCCACCGCCACTGCCGCGGCGAGGGTGCCGACCGTGGCAGTGGTATGGAACACCCGGTAGTGGGAACGACCGAGGAATTCGCCGATGCGGATGCCGGCCTCGTAGCCGGCCACCGCCGCGAGGATCAGCTCGGCGCCACTGCGGCCGAGGTCCTGGGCCGCGGCCAGGGCGGCAGGGAAGACCACTGCCGCGGGGTGCAGCACCGAGCTGTTGTGCAGGTCGTCCTGCTCCACCACGTGGGAAGCCGCGCCGTTCACCAGGGCGGCGAAATACGGCGAGCTGCGCCGCCGGCTGGGCAGGATCTGCGCGCTACCGTCGGCCGGGCCCATGCGTTCGGCGTAGCGCTCGAACAATGGGATCGGATGCTGGCCCTTGCCGGCCAGCGCCGAGCCGAGCCAGTCGAGGAACAATTCTTCCATCCGCGCCAGCACCGCCGGCGGCAGGTCCTGGTAGCGCAGGCCGGCGAGAAAGCCGGCGAGTTGCTGGGTGTAGTCGGTCATGACCAACGCTCTCTTGTAGTTGTCCCGAGGCACGCGGCCTACAGCGGGTTGCTCAGTTCGATCAGGTTCAGGTCGGGGTCGCGCAGGTACAGCGAGAGGATCGGCCCGCCGGCGCCGGTGCGCTGCACCGGGCCCTCGAGGATTTCCACGGCCTGCTGGCGCAGTTGCTCGGCCACCGCCTCGAGTGGCGTGGCGACGATGAAACAGAGGTCGGCGGACCCCGGCGTAGGTCGCTCGGCCTTGGGTTCGAATTCGCCCCCGGCCTGGTGCAGGTTGATCTTCTGCGCACCGAAGGCGAGGGCCTTGCGACCCGCGCCGAAGGTAACGGCGCGCATACCCAGTACGCGGGTGTAGAAATCGATGCTGGCGTCGATGTCGCGGACGGTGAGCACCAGGTGGTCGATACGGTCGATCTGCATGGGCGGCTCCCGCTTCAGAACGAGCGCGGCAGTTCGAGCAGGTGCTCGGCCACGTAGGACAGGATCAGGTTGGTGGAGATCGGCGCCACCTGGTACAGGCGGGTCTCGCGGAACTTGCGCTCGACGTCGTACTCGCAGGCGAAGCCGAAGCCGCCGTGGGTCTGCAGGCAGGCGTTGGCCGCCTCCCAGGAAGCTTTCGCCGCCAGGTACTTGGCCATGTTCGCGCTGGCCCCGGCGTTGAGCCCGGCGTCGTACTCCTGGCAGGCGCGCCAGCGCATCAGGTCGGCGGCCTCCACTTCGATGTGCGCCTCGGCGATGGGGAACTGCACGCCCTGGTTCTGCCCTATCGGCCGGCCGAAGACCACGCGGTCGCGGGCATAGTGGCTGGCCTTGTCGATGAACCAGCGGCCGTCGCCGATGCATTCGGCGGCGATCAGGGTGCGCTCGGCATTGAGGCCGTCGAGGATGTAGCGGAAGCCCTTGCCTTCCTCACCGATCAGGCTATCGGCGGGGATCTCCAGGTTGTCGAAGAACAGCTCGTTGGTCTCGTGGTTGACCATGTTGGCGATCGGCTGCACGGTCAGGCCCTTGCCGATGGCCTCGCGCAGGTCGACGAGGAAGATCGACATGCCTTCGGACTTGCGCTTCACCTCGGCCAGCGGCGTGGTGCGCGCCAGCAGGATCATCAGGTCGGAGTGCTGGATCCGCGAGATCCACACCTTCTGCCCGTTGATCACATAGCGGTCGCCCTTGCGCACGGCGGTGGTCTTGATCTTGGTGGTATCGGTGCCGGTGGTCGGCTCGGTCACCCCCATCGACTGCAGGCGCAGCTCGCCGCTGGCCAGCTTCGGCAGGTAGAAGCGCTTCTGCGCCTCGCTGCCGTTATGCAGCAGCGTGAACATGTTGTACATCTGCCCGTGCACGGTGCCGGAGTTGCCGCCGCAGCGGTTGACTTCCTCCAGGATCACCGAGGCCTCGGCCAGGCCCAGGCCGGAACCGCCGTACTCCTCCGGGATCATTGCCGAGAGCCAGCCGGCGTCGGTCAGGGCCTTGACGAAGGCCTCGGGAAAACCGCGCTGCTCATCGATGCGGCGCCAGTAGGCGGCGTCGAATTCGGCGCAGAGGGCACGTACGCCCTCGCGGATCGCGTTCAGCTCTTCGCTGTTCGGATTCATCGGTGACTCCTCGATTCTTGTCGTTGGATGGGCGCTGGCGCCCTTTCAGTCGAATTCCACGTCGCCGCGCTGGGCCAGGCCGGCGCCATTGCCGACCCATACCTCGGCCTTGCCGGCAGCGAGCAGGCGGCCACCGACCTCGAACGGCTCGGGACAGATCAGCGGGCGCAGGCCGCGATAGGCGAAGCGGCGCAGACGCGCCTGCGGATTGGCCCGGCAGAACGCGCGCAGGGCCAGGGTGGCGATCAGCGGACCGTGCACCACCAGGCCCGGATAGCCTTCGGCGTCGGTGACATAGGGCCAGTCGTAGTGAATGCGGTGGCCGTTGAAAGTCACCGCCGAGTAGCGGAACAGCAACACCGGATCGGGCTCCAGCGCCTCGCGCCAGTCGCCCTCGGGCAATGCCTCGGTACCGCCGAGCTTGGGCGGGGTCGGTTCGCGGTAGACGATGTCGTGCTCTTCGCTCAGCGCCAGCTGGCCGTCCTGGCGGTAGTCGTGGCGCAGGGTGACGAACAGCAGCGCGCCGCTGCGACCGTGCTTCTCCTCGACCCGGAGGATGGTCGAGGTGCGGCTGGCCTCGCCGCCGACCTGCAGCGGCTGGTGGAACTCCAGGCGCCCGCCGGCCCACATGCGGTTGCGATCGTCCGCCGGCGGCAGGAAACCGCCGCGCGCCGGGTGGCCGTCGACGCCGAGGCCGGCGGCCTCCACCGGGTCCTGGAAGAACGCCCAGTGCCAGAGCGGCGGCAGCGCTTCGCCGTGGGCCGGGGTCGGCTCGCCGAAGGTGGCGGCGATGCGCTTGACCAGGTTGCGGCTCAATTGATCGTGGGTTTCTTCCTGGCGACCGATCCAGGGGGCGAAAGCGGACTCACTCATGCGTGGCTTCCCATGACCTAGGGGGTGATGGGAGGAGAATGATAGGATGCTAGCGTTTTGAGAATTTGCAATTACGCAATGGCGCGTTCGGATTTGCCGAACGCCATGGAGTGCCCATGCATTTCGATCTCGCCGACCTGCGCCTGTTCATCCATATCGCCGAGTCGCCCAGCCTGACCCAGGGCGCGCGCCGCGCCTTCCTTTCCCCGGCCGCCGCCAGCGCACGGGTCAAGGCGCTCGAAGGCCAGCTCGGCAGCCGCCTGCTGTACCGCGACAGCCGCGGCGTCGAACTGACCCCGGCGGGCCAGCGCCTGCTACAGCACGCGCGGCTGATCATGCGCCAGGTGGAATACCTGAAGAGCGAGTTCACCGAGTACGGCAGCGACGCCGCCGGGCATATCCGCATCTTCGCCAATACCACCGCGGTCACCGAATTCCTCCCGGAAATCCTCGCCGGCTTCCTCGCCGCTCGTCCCGGGGTCACCGTCGACCTGCAGGAACGCCTCAGCCGCGACATTGTCCGCGGCGTACTGGACGGCTCCACCGACCTCGGCATCATCGCCGGGCCGGTGGCGGCCAGTGGCCTGCAGGTCCTGCATTTCAGCACCGACCGCCTGGTGATGGCGGTGCCCCAGGGCCATCCGCTGGCCGGACAGGCCAGGGTAAGCCTGCGCGACACCCTGCAGTTCCAGCATATCGGCCTGCCCGAGGGCACCACCCTGCACGCCTTCCTGTACGAACGGGTGGAGCAGATGGGCGAGCAGCTATCGCTGCGCATCCAGGTCTCCAGCTTCGAGGCGATCTGCCGGATGATCGAGGGCGGCGTCGGCATCGGCGTGATCCCGCAGTCCGCCGCGCGCCGCCACAGCCGGACGATGAAACTGGCGACCATCGAACTCGACGAGCCCTGGGCGATCCGCGAGCGCAGCCTGCTGGTACGCGACCTGGAAGCACTGCCGAGTTGCCTGCGGGCGTTGATCGAGGAGTTGCAGAGGGTGGGAGACAGCCTGTAGGGGGCCGCCCACCACTCCCGCTCAGTTCGCCAACCCACCGCTCTCCGCCAGGCTGCGCTCGTCCGCGGCGAGCATCGCCGGCATGTGCTCGCGGAGGAACTCGACCCAGGTGCGGATCTTTGCATCCAGGTACTGCCGCGAGGGGTAGAGGGCGTAGACGTTGAGATGGAACAGGCTATAGCGCGGCAACACCCGCACCAGGCTGCCGTCCTTCAGGCCGTTGACCGCCGCGTACACCGGCAGCGCGCCGATACCCATGCCGGAGACCACCGCCTCGGTCATGGCGTCGGCGGTGTTGACCTGGAAATGCGTCTGGTTGATGCAGGCCAGTTCCTGGCCGTCGGGACCGTCGAACAGCCAGCGGTCCAGCGACATCACCGAGTTCACCAGGCGCAGGCAACGGTGCGCGGACAGCTCCGCCGGCAGCTTGGGGAAGCCATGCGCGGCAATGTAGCCCGGCGAGGCGCAGAGGATGCTGTAGGTCTGGCCGATGCACTTGGAGACGAAACCGGAGTCCGGCAGTTCGGGGGCTATCACCACGGAAATGTCGTAGCCCTCGTCGAGAATGTCGGTGATCCGGTTGGCCAGGGTCAGGTCGAAGCCAACCTCCGGGTAGGTCTCGCAGTATTGCGAGATGGCCTTGATCAGGTAGTGCTGGCCGATGCCGGTCATCGCGTGGACCTTCAGCGTGCCCGACGGCCGCGCATGGGCGTCGCCCGCCTCGGCCTCGGCCTCCTCGATGTAGGCGAGTATCTGCTGGGCGCGCATCAGGTAGCGCTGCCCGGCTTCGGTCAGCGCGATGCGCCGGGTGGTGCGATGCAGCAGGCGGGTCTGCAGGTGGGCCTCCAGCTTGGCCACCGCACGGGAGACATAGGCGGTCGTCAGGTCCAGGCGCTGGGCGGCGGCAGTGAAACTGCCGGTCTCCGCGACGCTGACGAACGCGCGCATATTGAACAGGATATCCATCACGGCCCTCTAGGCTCTGACGCTTATGGCGCGTCTCTTTTCCACGCAACCCGGAGGACACCCCAAGGCGGCGCAGATTCTGTCACGAGTCAACCCACCTATTATTGCCTTTTGTGACAAAAATTTTTCACCTATCCGAGCTCTTATCCGCAAGCGCCGGCGCTCCTAGAATTCCCAGCCGTTTCGGCCTCCCCTCGCCGTCGTTCAGGATTCGCAGCAGTGCCCCGCGCCACCCGGAAAGGTCTCCCCCTGGTTCCACCGGCTCCCCTCGCGTTCTTTCCCAGCTCCGACGAATTGCGCCGCGCCCTGCTCGAATGGGCGCGTAGCGACGGCGTCGCCTGGGTCTTCGTATTCAAGGCCCTGCTCACCGCCAGCCTCGCCCTGTGGCTGGCCTATCGCCTGGAGCTGCCGCAGCCGAGTACGGTGCTGGTGACGGTCTTCATCGTCATGCAGACGCAGAGCGGGCAGGTCCTGGCCAAGAGCTTCTACCGCATCGTCGGAACCCTGATCGGCCTCAGCGTGATGGTCACCCTGATCGCCCTGTTCGCCCAGGAGCGCGTGCTGTTCCTCGCCTGCCTGGCGCTCTGGGTCGGCCTGTGCACCGCCGGCGCCGCGCGCTACCGCGATTTCCGCGGCTACGCCTGCGTACTCGCCGGCTACACCGCGACCATGATCGGGATTCCCGCCACCGCACACCCGGAAGGCGCCTTCATGGCGGCGCTGTGGCGGGTCCTGGAAATATCCCTGGGCATCCTCTGCACCGGTACCGTCAGCGCCATCTTCCTGCCGCAGACCAGCGGCGCCGCCCTGCGCAACACACTCTACGGGCGCTTCCGCGACTTCGCCGGATTCGCCGCCGAAGGCCTGCAGGGCAGCCTCGACGGCGAGCGCTTCGGCGAGCTCAGCGCGCGCTTCGTCGCCCAGTCCGTGGGCCTGGAAAACCTGCGCAGCGCCACTACTTTCGAAGATCCGCACATGCGCCTGCGCAGCGGCCGGCTGACTCGCCTGAACAACGAATTCATGGTCATGACCAGTCGCTTCCACGGCCTCCACCGCCTGCTCGAACGCCTGCGCGGGCGCGGGGCGCAGAATGTCCTGGAGGTCCTGGCGCCCTGCCTGGCGGAGCTTGCCGGGCTGCTCGCGCCGATTCGCGAACGGACGCCCACCGACGCCGACGCCGCGCGCCTGGCCGAACGCATCGAGGCCTACAAGCCGGAACTGATGCAGACCATCCGCCAGGCCCGCCAGCGCCTGGTGGAGCAGCGCCCCGGCGAGAACGACCTGCTGGATTTCAACACCGCCGCCGAACTGGCCTTCCGTTTCACCGACGACCTGCACAACTACGCCCTGACCCACGCTTCCCTGGCCGAACACCACCATGCCCGCGAGCAATGGAAGGAAAGCTTCGTCGCCCGCGCCAACCCGGTCGCTGCGCTGGTCGCCGGAGCGCGCAGCGCGCTGATGATCGGCCTGCTCGGCACGTTCTGGATCCAGACCTCCTGGCCCTACGGCGGCACCTTCGCCCTCACCGCGGTACTGATCTCGGCGCTCTCCTCGACCTCGCCGAATCCCGGCCGGTTGTCGCTGCAACTCACCCTCGGGACCCTCGCCGGGGCCTGCACCGGGCTGTTCGTGCTGCTCTACCTGCTACCCCACGTGGACGGTTTCCCGATGCTGCTCTGCTGCCTGCTGCCGGTCTTCGCGGTCGGCGCCCTGCTGCTCTGGCGGCCGCAGTGGAACGGCTACGGCGTCGGCCTGCTGGTGTGGTTCTGCTTCGCCTCGCTGCCGGCCAACATGGCGCGCTACGACGCCCTGGCCTTCTTCAACGAATACCTGGCACTACTCTTGTCGATGGTCCTCGCCACGGTCGCCGCCAGGGTGATCCTGCCGCCGAACCGGCCGTGGATGTGGAAGCGCCTGGAGCACGACCTGCGCGAGCGGGTGGTGTTCGCCATCAGCGGCAAGAGCAAGGGCCTGGTCTCCGGTTTCGAAAGCGGCACCCGCGACCTGCTGAACCAGGCCTACACCTTCTCCGCCGGCCGCCCGGACGTGCAACGCCGGTTGCTCGGCTGGATGTTCCTGGTGCTGGAGGTCGGCCAGGCGATCATCGAGCTGCGCCTCGAACAGCAACGCCTGCCCCAGGAGCCCTGCTACGCCGAACGCACCGCCTGGCGCCGGGCGATCCGCCTGATGGGCCGGGCGCTGATCCGGCTGTTCCTGCAACCCGGGCCGAGCAACCGTCAGCGCGCCCTGCACGCGGTGAACCAGGCGATCATGGCGGTACGGGCGGCGCCGGAGCCGCGCGCACCGCAGTTCGATACCTCGCCGCTGCGACGGGTGCTCAGCTACCTGCACTTCATTCGCAGCGCCCTGCTCGACCCGCAATCGCCCCTGGGCCAGGAAAGAAACCCGTGAGCCGGTCGAAAAGCCGCGGCGCAGAAGGCCACAGGGATATTGTTACCGATCCGTACAAGGTTCTTGTCTTGACTGAGTCTATATGTCGCAGCCTATCCCAACTTAAAATAAACCCAACAGCCGAAGTTAACTCCCGTTGAACTTCGACTCCGCAACTTGATTGCAGACTTACTTACCCAGCCTTGTTTATCGAGTTGCACCGGTGACCTGTCCGCCTGTCTTCCGACGGCAGATCGTACCCACTCAGAAACTACTCAGGTAAATAGTAATGAAGGCTTTCGCCCTGATGGCCCTGTTCGCCTGCTCGCCGCTGGTGATGGCGGCTGGCGCCCAGGATCAACCTGCCAGCCAGCAGGAAATCGCTGTTGAAGAATATGCCTATGGCATGCAACTGGATGTGGCTCGCGTTATATCTTCAACCGACACTTCCAATGCGTGCGGCATCGTTCCCGCACGCATGACCTACGAAGATTCGAACGGGCAGAAACATACCGTCGAATATCAGGTCTGGGGCAACGGCTGCACTGGCGGCTAAACTCTCCTCGACCTCCGGGTCGACCTCCGAAGGATCGCGCCACGAGGGGCAGCTCGCCCATCCGGCGCGATCATTGTGTACTCGGCGGCGAAGATCCCGCCCCTCGGCGAACATCCTGGCCGTCTTCCCCGCGCCTCACCGCGCTGCCGCCCTTCCACAGGGGCCGACGCCTCCGCCGTTTCTTTCCCAGCCTGCAACAAACCGGCAAGCATGCCGCTCAGCCCTCGCCTTGCCCCACGCCATGCTGGCGCAGCTTGTTCGCCGCCGTGGTATGCGAAACGCCGAGGCGCTTGCCCAACTGGCGGCTGCTCGGATGCTCGCGGAACAGGCGCTCCAGCACCGCCTTCTCGAAGCGCCCGACGATGGCGTCGAGGTCTCCTTCCAGGGAAAAATCCCCCAGCGGCTGCGGCGCGCCGTAGTCCGGCAGGCGGATGTGCTCGGCCTTGACCGTTCCCCCTTCGCACAGCGAAACCGCCTGGAACAGCACGTTTTCCAATTGCCGCACGTTGCCCGGCCAGTGGTAGCGTTCGAGACGTTCCAGCGCCTGCGCGGAAAGCTTCGGCAGGCCGCAGCCGATCTGCCGGCTGGCCTGGTCGAGGAAATGCTCGGCGAGCGGCGCCAGGCCATCCAGGCACTCGCGCAGCGGCGGGATGTGCAGCGAGAGCACATTGAGACGGTGATAGAGGTCCTGGCGGAATTCGCCCTTGGCGCAGAGTTCGGACAGGTCTACCTGGGTGGCGCAGATCACCCGCACGTCCAGGTACACCTCCTCGTCGCTGCCGACCCGGCGGAAACAGCCGTCCTGCAGGAAGCGCAACAGCTTGGCCTGCAGGCGCGGGCTCATCTCGCCGACGCCGTCGAGGAACAGCGTACCGCCGGCGGTAAGCTCCAGCAGGCCGAGCTTGCCTTCCGGACGGGCGCCCTCGAAGGCTCCCGGACCATAGCCGAACAGCTCGGTCTCGGCCATGGATTCCGGCAGGCCGGCGCAGTTCAACGCCATGAACGGCGACTGCCCGCGCGGGCTGGCCAGGTGGCAGGCGCGCGCCAGCAGCTCCTTGCCGGTGCCGGTCTCGCCCTCGATCAGCAGCGGCGCGTCCAGCGGCGCCATGCGCCGCGCCTCGCGGACCACCGCGGCCATTACCCGCGAACTCTGGAAGATACTGTCGAAGCCACGCAGCTCCTGCTTGCGCACATGGTAGATGCGCTCGCCGACGCGATCCGCGCGATGCAGGGTCAGCACCGCTCCAGCCAGCGCCTCGCTCTCGTCGTGCTCGGATTGCAGCGGCGCGATGTCGGCGAGGAACACGTCGCCCTTCACCTTCACCCGCAGCCCGTTGATCCGCGCCTTGTTGGCGCGCACCAGTTCGGGCAGGTCGAGGTCCTCGACATAGCGCGACAGCGGAATCCCCGGCACCTCGTCGACGCGCACGCCGAGCAACTGCGCGGCGGCACGGTTGGCGGCGACGATCTGCCCGCCCATGTCCACCGAGAGCACCGGGAAGTCCAGGGCGGCGAGCAGCGCGTTGAGTTCCAGGTGCCGGCGCTCGCTGGGCATCAGGCCGACGCGCTTGACCCCGAAGACCCCCGGCACCGCCTCCAGCTTGGGCCGCAGCGACTGCAACTGGAGGTTGATCATGTTCGGACAGAGCAGGTAGATGGCGTTGCCCTGGTCGCCGCCGACTTCGCCGCGATTGACGTTGATGCCGTAGTCGACCAGCAGGTTGAGGATGTCGCGGAGGATGCCTACCCGGTTCTGGCAGTGCACTTTGATACGCATGGCGTGGCCCGGTGTTGTCGTTCTGATGGGCTCGCGGCCGGTTTTTTTAACTCCCGGCCGGAAATTTCCGTCAAGAATATGTGACAGTTAGACTCACCAGCAAGAATGCCTGGCCCAATGAACAGGCGACCCAGGACAGTTCGTAAGGAAAACTTTACGAAAACGCCGATTCCTCCCCGTTGCCCGGTCCCTATCCGGGGCTGCACGGACCGTCCCGACGCGGTATCGATAAGGCAACGACAACAACAAAGACCCCGCGGCCACAAGCCGCTCATGGAGTCCGTATGAAAACGACGCAGTACGTGGCCCGCCAGCCCGACGACAACGGTTTCATCCACTATCCGGAAACCGAGCACCAGGTCTGGAATACCCTGATCACCCGGCAACTGAAGGTGATCGAAGGCCGCGCCTGTCAGGAATACCTCGACGGCATCGAACAGCTCGGCCTGCCCCACGACCGGATCCCCCAGCTCGACGAGATCAACAGGGTTCTCCAGGCCACCACCGGCTGGCGCGTGGCGCGGGTTCCGGCGCTGATTCCGTTCCAGACCTTCTTCGAACTGCTGGCCAGCCAGCAATTCCCCGTCGCCACCTTTATCCGCACCCCGGAAGAACTGGACTACCTGCAGGAGCCGGACATCTTCCACGAGATCTTCGGCCACTGCCCACTGCTGACCAACCCCTGGTTCGCCGAGTTCACCCATACCTACGGCAAGCTCGGCCTCAAGGCGAGCAAGGAGGAACGCGTGTTCCTCGCCCGCCTGTACTGGATGACCATCGAGTTCGGCCTGGTCGAGACCGACCAGGGCAAGCGCATCTACGGCGGCGGCATCCTCTCCTCGCCGAAGGAGACCGTCTACTGCCTCTCCGACGAGCCGCTGCACCAGGCCTTCAATCCGCTGGAGGCGATGCGCACGCCCTACCGCATCGACATCCTGCAACCGCTCTATTTCGTCCTGCCCGACCTCAAGCGCCTGTTCCAACTGGCCCAGGAAGACATCATGGCACTGGTCCACGAGGCCATGCGCCTGGGCCTGCACGCGCCGCTGTTCCCGCCCAAGCAGGCGGCCTGACGAGAATCGCCGCCACCGCGGCTGACCCCGCGGCGGCCTTGTACTATGGTGGACGGGTCCGGCCCGTCCGCCGCTCCCACATGCGACAACCAAGGACTCCCACCATGACTGCACTCACCCAAGCCCATTGCGAAGCCTGCCGCGCCGACGCCCCGCACGTCAGCGACGAAGAACTGCCCGTGCTGCTGCGGCAGATTCCGGATTGGAACATCGAAGTCCGCGACGGCATCATGCAACTGGAGAAGGTCTACCTGTTCAAGAACTTCAAGCACGCCCTGGCCTTTACCAATGCCGTCGGCGAGATATCCGAGGCCGAAGGCCACCATCCGGGCCTGCTGACCGAGTGGGGCAAAGTCACCGTGACCTGGTGGAGCCACTCGATCAAGGGCCTGCACCGCAACGACTTCATCATGGCGGCGCGCACCGACGAGGTAGCGAAAACCGCCGAGGGGCGCAAATGAGTCATTTCGCCAAGGTCGCCCGCGTACCGGGCGACCCGATCCTGGGCCTGCTCGACGCCTACCGCAACGATCCGCGCGCGGACAAGCTGGACCTCGGCGTCGGTGTCTACAAGGATGCCCAGGGCCTGACCCCGATCCTGCGCTCGGTGAAACTCGCCGAGCAGCGCCTGGTCGAGCAGGAAACCACCAAGAGCTACGTCGGCGGCCACGGCGATGCGCTGTTCGCCGCGCGCCTGGCGGAACTGGCGCTCGGCGCCGCCTCGCCGCTGTTGCTGGAGCAACGCGCCGACGCCACCCAGACGCCCGGCGGCACCGGCGCCTTGCGCCTGGCCGGCGACTTCATCGCCCATTGCCTGCCCGGCCGCGGCATCTGGCTGAGCGACCCGACCTGGCCGATCCACGAGACGCTGTTCGCCGCCGCCGGCCTGAAGGTTTCCCACTACCCCTACGTCAGCGCCGACAACCGCCTGGATGTCGAGGCGATGCTTGCTGGCCTGGAGCGCATTCCCCAGGGAGACGTGGTGCTGTTGCATGCCTGCTGCCACAACCCGACCGGTTTCGACCTGAGCCACGACGACTGGCGCAGGGTGCTCGACGTGGTACGTCGCCGCGAGCTGCTGCCGCTGATCGACTTCGCCTACCAGGGCTTCGGCGACGGTCTCGAGGAAGACGCCTGGGCGGTACGCCTGTTCGCCGGCGAACTGCCGGAGGTGCTGGTCACCAGTTCCTGCTCGAAGAACTTCGGCCTGTACCGCGACCGCGTCGGCGCGCTGATCGTCTGCGCGCAGAACGCCGAGAAGCTCACCGATGTGCGTAGCCAACTGGCCTTCCTCGCCCGCAACCTCTGGTCGACCCCGCCGGCGCATGGCGCCGAGGTGGTCGCGGCGATCCTCGGCGACAGCGAGTTGAAGGGACTCTGGCAGGAAGAGGTCGAAGGCATGCGCTCGCGCATCGCCAGCCTGCGCATCGGCCTGGTCGAAGCCCTGGCGCCGCACGGCCTGGCCGAGCGCTTCGCCCATGTCGGCGCGCAACGCGGGATGTTTTCCTATACCGGACTGAGCCCGCAGCAGGTCGCTCGGCTGCGCGACGAGCACGCCGTTTACCTGGTCTCCAGCGGCCGGGCCAACGTCGCCGGTCTCGACGCGCGCCGCCTCGACCGCCTGGCGCAAGCCATCGCCCAGGTCTGCGCGGACTGAACCCTCACGGTTACCCTGAGCCGGCTGTGATGGCCGGCTTTTTTTCGCCCCAGCGAATGCCGCGCACTCCCGCCGAGGCGGCGGATAACCGCGTTGCGGTTATTCGCCCTACCGCACCACGACCTTGTGGGCGTAGGGCGAATACCGCCACAGGCGTTATCCGCCGAACCTCTCCGAACCGGGCCAACCATAAGTCAGCACTTTCAAAGCCCTACGTGCTTTTCCTACAAAAGAGCATAAAATGCTCAATTATGGGCACCAGTTCACACTGCGCCCCACGGCCCCACTTTCTCGTCTTAGTGAGCAACGCACGTGAGAAACCGTCTCCTGTCACTGGTCACCCTGTTCCTGTCCCTCAGCGTTGCCACCGCGGTATCCGCCTCCCCGCCGCCCAAGGCCGGGCTGCCGCTGCAACAGGAGCTGGCGTCGGGCAGCGCGCTGGTTACCGACCAGAACACCGGCAAGGTGCTCTACTCGCGCAACCCCGACCTGGTGGTGCCGATCGCCTCGATCACCAAGCTGATGACCGCCATGGTCGTGCTCGACTCGAAACTGCCGCTGGACGAGGTACTGCCGATCGCCATCAGCGAGACCAGCGAAATGCGCGGGGTGTTTTCCCGAGTGCGGGTCGGCAGCCAGATCAGCCGCCGGGACATGCTCCTGCTCGCCCTGATGTCCTCGGAGAACCGCGCCGCCGCCAGCCTCGCGCAGAACTATCCGGGCGGCAAGAACGCCTTCGTCAAGGCGATGAACGCCAAGGCCCACGCCCTCGGAATGAAGAACACCCGCTACGTCGAGCCGACCGGGCTGTCGCTGCACAACGTCTCCACCGCTCGCGACCTCACCCGCCTGCTGGTGGCTAGCCGGCAGTACCCGCTGCTCAGTCAGTGGAGCACCACTCCGGAGAAGACCGTGGCCTTCCGCCACCCCAACTACACCCTGGGCTTCCGCAACACCAACCACCTGATCAACAACAAGACCTGGAACATTCAGTTGACCAAGACCGGCTTCACCAACGAGGCAGGCCACTGCCTGGTGATGCGCACCACGATCAACCGCAGCCCGGTCAATCTGGTGGTGCTGGACGCCTTCGGCAAGTACACCCACTTCGCCGACGCCACCCGCCTGCGACGCTGGCTGGAAACCGGCCAGGTCACTGCGATCCCGGCCGCGGCCAAGGCCTATCGCCTGCAACGCGACCGCGAGCGCGGCCTCGGCCAGCCGGTGGCCCAGGCCGTACGCTGATCCGTCGCGAAGACCGGCCGGCTCAGAAATCCACCTTGCCGCGCCCGGCCTTCACCGCGCCGCGCTTGGTCTTGCCGTCCAGCCGGCGCTTCTGCGAGCCGCGCGTAGGCTTGGTCGGGCGCCGCGCCTTCTGCACCTTGGCCACGCTGCGGATCAACTCCGCCAGGCGCTCCAGGGCATCCTCGCGGTTCTGCTCCTGGGTCCGGTACTGCTGGGCCTTGATCACTACCACGCCGTCGCCGCTGATGCGCTGGTCGTTCAGTGCCAGCAGACGCTCCTTGTAGAACGGCGGCAACGACGAGGCCTGGATGTCGAAGCGCAGGTGCACCGCGCTGGAGACCTTGTTGACGTTCTGCCCGCCGGCGCCCTGGGCGCGAATGGCATTCAGCTCGATCTCATGATCGGGCAGGTGGACGGCATTGGAGATGATCAGCATGGGGCGGCACGGTGGACCAACGGGGCTGCCAGCATAACCCCTTTGCCGAGCGGAAAAGCAGGCAAAAAGAAACCCGGCCGCGGCCGGGTTCCTTCATTTCGGCTAAGGCGCCAGGTCGAACTCAACGCTCCTTGCAGGCGACCCCGTCAGTGGGCTCGCCGCCCTTCCAGTCGCCGTAGAGGGTGGCTTCCTCGCCCTTGGTCCACCAGATGTACTGGCCGGCGGCGTACTTGGCGCCGGAGGCGGAAATCACATTGCTGAAGACCAGCGTCGAGTTGTCGCTGACCGGCACCACGGCGAGGCTGTTGTCGCCCTTGTTCAGGTACTGCACGGTGAACTTGCGACCGTTCTCGCACTTGTAGTCGACGCTGCGGGTATCCAGCTTGGCATCCCCCGGCAGGGCCAGGTAATCGACCTGGGCGGTCTGCTTGTCGTCGTCGCTGCCGCCGCAGGCGACCAGGACCACGGGAACGGCAGCCAGAAGCAGCCAGAGCGCTTTTTTCATGGAAATCCCTCTAACGAGAAAAAATGGCGCTGCCACTGTAGGAATTCGGCACCTGCCGCGTCAACGACAGGCGCCCCTAGAAAAAGTCTTGTGGGCCGCCGGGACGCGCAAAGGAGCGCTCCCCTCTCCTCTGCGCGCCGGCGCCCCATCGATCACTCGGTGACCGGCTTCACCCGCAGGCCCGGCATCGGCCGCGGGGCTCCCTTGAGTCGGTAGCAGGCCCACATCACCAGCAGCCAGACCGGGATGGCATAGACCGAGACCTGGATGCCGGGGATCAGCAACATGACGCCGAGGATGAACACCACGAAGGCCATGCACAGGTAGTTGCCGTACGGATACCAGAACGCGCGGAAGTGCGTGCGGGTGCCCTGGCGGTCCATCTGCGCGCGGAACTTCAGGTGCGCCATGCTGATCATCGCCCAGTTGATCACCAGCGCCGCCACCACCAGCGACATCAGCAGCTCCAGCGCCTGGTGCGGGATCACATAGTTCACCACCACCGCGAGGAAGGTCACCAGCGCCGATACCACCAGGGCGCGTACCGGTACGCCGCGCTTGTCGACCCTGGCCAGCGCGCGCGGGGCATCGCCCTGCTCGGCCAGGCCGAGAAGCATGCGGCCGTTGCAATAGGTGCCGCTGTTGTACACCGACAGTGCGGCGGTGAGCACCACGAAGTTCAGCAGGTGCGCGGCGGTGCCGCTGCCGATCATCGAGAAGATCTGCACGAACGGGCTGCCGCTGTAGGCATCGCCGGAAGCGTTGAGGGTCTGCAGCAGGCTGTCCCAGGGCGTCAGCGAGAGCAGCACGACCAGGGCGCCGATGTAGAAGATCAGGATGCGATAGATCACCTGGTTGATCGCCTTCGGGATCACCGTCCTCGGCTTGTCCGCCTCGGCCGCGGTGAAGCCGAGCATTTCCAGGCCACCGAAGGAGAACATGATGATCGCCATGGCCATCACCAGGCCGCTCACTCCGTTGGGGAAGAAACCGCCGTGTGCCCAGAGGTTGCTCACCGAAGCCTGCGGACCGCCGCTGCCGCTGAACAGCAGGTAGCAGCCGAGCAGGATCATGCCGATGATCGCCACCACCTTGATGATCGCGAACCAGAACTCGGCTTCGCCGAAGGCCTTGACGTTGGCCAGGTTGATCGCGTTGACGACGACGAAGAACAACGCCGCCGTGGCCCAGGTCGGCACCTCCGGCCACCAGTAGTGGATGTACTTGCCGACCGCGGTCAGTTCCGACATCCCGACCAGGATGTACAGCACCCAGCAGTTCCAGCCGGAGAGGAAGCCGGCGAAGCCGCCCCAGTACTTGTGCGCGAAGTGGCTGAAGGAGCCGGCAACCGGCTCCTCGACGATCATCTCGCCGAGCTGGCGCATGATCATGAAAGCGATGAAGCCGGCGATGGCGTAGCCGAGGATCATCGACGGGCCCGCCGACTTGAGCACCCCGGCCGAGCCAAGGAACAGGCCGGTGCCGATGGCGCCGCCGAGGGCGATCAACTGGATGTGACGATTCTTCAGGCCGCGCTTGAGCTCGCCCGAATGCGGATGTTGGCCGTCCATTGAGTTATCTCACGCAAGTGGAAATTTATTGTTGTCGGAGGCGAAACGGGGCCGTGCGGCTCAGGCGGCAGGCGCACGGCGAGCGCCATGCGGGGCGCGTGGCGGCGGGCGGTCGGCTGGGCGAAGGAAGGACTCACGGATCATGCGTCACCTGTTTGTTGTTGTACGTGACGTGAATGGGCCGCCAGGCTCGTGGCTCGGCGGTGCGGGCAAGGCTGGCGCGATCGGCGCCGCTGGAACGGAAACGCGGAGCGCAAGGAAAACCGCCAGCCCCGGAACAGGCTGGCGGCAGCGGGATCAGATCACGCCGCGGCGAATCTGATCTTCCTCGATGGACTCGAACAGGGCCTTGAAATTGCCCTCGCCGAAGCCCTGGTTGCCCTTGCGCTGGATGATCTCGAAGAAGATCGGGCCGATCACCGTGTCGGTGAAGATCTGCAGCAGGATGCCGTCGTCGCCCGGGGCGCCGTCGATCAGCAGGTTCAGTTCGCGCAGTTGCTCGAGCGGCTCGCCATGCCCGGCGACGCGGGTGTCGACCTTCTCGTAGTAGGTGTCCGGGGTCGACATGAACTTCACGCCGTTGGCGCGCAGCTTGCGCACGGTGGCATAGATGTCGTCGGTGGTCAGGGCGATGTGCTGGATGCCTTCGCCATGGTATTCGCGGATGAATTCCTCGATCTGCGAGGTATCGTCGGCCGACTCGTTGATCGGGATGCGGATCTTCCCGCAAGGCGCAGTCATGGCGCGGGAGAACAGGCCGGTGAGCTTGCCTTCGATATCGAAGTAGCGAATCTCGCGGAAGTTGGCGATGCGCTCGTAGAAACCGGACCAGACGTCCATCTGGCCGCGCTTGACGTTGTGGGTCAGGTGGTCGATGTAGGTCAGGCCGACCGAGTTGTCGTTGGCGCTGCGGCCTTCGATGAACTCGAAGTCGACGTCATAGATGCTGCGGTCGCCGTAGCGGTCGACAAGATACAGCAGCGAACCGCCGATGCCTTCCAGGGAAGGGATGTTCAGCTCGCCGAAGTTGGCGTGGCTGCCCACCAGCTTGGCGCCCTGGGATTCGGCGTAGGCGGCGGCCTGGGAAGCGTTCTTCACCCGGAAGGCCATGGCGCAGGCGCTCGGGCCGTGCTTGAGGGCGAATTCGTGGACATGCCCGGTCGGGCTGCCGTTGAGCACGATGTTGATATCGTTCTGCTGGAACAGGAAGACTTCCTTGGAACGATGCTTGGCGGTTTCGGTGAAGCCCATCATGTTGAACAGCTGGCGCAGCTGCTCGATGCCCTTGGCGTCGGGGGCGGTGAACTCGACGAATTCGAATCCGTCGGTACCGATGGGATTGTGCTGTTCGATCTTGGCCACGGCGTTCATCCGGCCTCCTCGTTGTTCTTGTTGAATGGACCGCCGCCGGTCCAGGCGGCCGGCGACATGGGAGATGCCTTCATCTCACCCCGTGGCGGCGCGGCGGACAAGCCGTCGGCAGGGCCCGGCGCAGGGCCTGGCGCAGGGTTTCTGGCAACTATTCCTTACGCGCCGGCGGCATGCATGGCGAACGCCCGGTCTTCGTAAAATTATCTTTACAGGGCGGAGCGAAAAACTGCCAGCAGCGCTGTCACGGCTGCGCTGAAAGCCGGCGCTGCATGATCGGCGTCAAGCGGTTAACCTGCGTCTTTACTCCGCGACGGCATTCCCATGGCACGACCCGCCCCACCCGACCTGAGCGACAGCCGCCGGCCCCTGCGCGGCGTCGCCCGCAGCTATCCTGCCGGGCACCGCGTCGATGCCCACGAGCACGCCTGGGGCCAGGTACTCTATGCGGTGTCCGGGATGATGTGGCTGGAGACGCCCGACGAGGCCCTGCCGGTCCCGCCGCAACGGGCGGTCTGGTTGCCGCCGGGCCTGCGCCATGCGGTGCGGATCGCGTCCGAGTTGCAGATGCGCAACATCTACCTGAGCCCGGAACTCTCCCGCGGCCTGGAGGACCGCACCCTGGTGCTGGTGGTCGGCCCGCTGCTGCGCGAGCTGATCGTCAGCCTGGTGGAGCAGGAACGACAGAGCGACCCCCACTACTATCGGGCGCTGGCCGATCTCGCCGTGCTCGAACTCGGTCGCGCGCGCCGTTCCAGCCTCCGCGTACCGCTGCCGGACGCCTCCGACAGGCGCCTGCTCGCGCTGTGCCAGGCGGTGATGGCCAATCCCTCCCTGGACATCGGCCTGGAGCGCCTGGCCGAAGACGCCGGGGCCAGCGTGCGGACCCTCTCGCGCCTGTTCCAGCGCAGCCTGGGCATGGGCTTCGCCGACTGGCGGCGGCAGGTGCAACTGGCGACCGCCGCCGCCGCACTGATCGATGGCCGTCCGGTGGCAGGCATCGCCCATGCCCTGGGATATACGCCGAGCGCCTTCAGCGACATGTTCCGCCGCGAGCTGGGCGTCTCTCCCACCGAGTACAGGGCCGAGCATCACCAGCCGTTCCAGCCTTGACCGGTATTCGATAGCGATTGGCCGATAGATGTTTTTTCGGCCAACTAGACTGGCACCATCGTTCACCGTCCCTGTCAGCCGCCATGAACTACCTGATCTCCCTCGGCATCGGCCTGCTGGTCGGCGTGCTCTACGCCGTACTCGACTTCCGCTCGCCGGCGCCACCCGCCATCGCCCTGGTCGGCCTGCTTGGCATGCAGCTCGGCGAACAGCTTTTCCCCCTTGGCCGCGACCTGCTGCAGCAGTGGCTGCACTGATCGCCGCGACGACACGGAGCCCCCGATGAAAGCACTGCAATTCGACCGTACCGGCGACCTCGCCGCCCTCAAGCTGGTGGACATGCCCGACCCGCTTCCCGCCGCCGATGAGGTGCGGGTGGAAATCCGCGCCGCCGGGCTGAATCCGAGCGACGTGAAGAACGTCCTCGGCCGCTTCCCCTATACCACCCTGCCCCGGGTACCGGGCCGCGACTTCGCCGGGGTGGTGGTGGAGGGACCGAAGGCCCTGCTCGGCCAGGCGGTCTGGGGCACCGGGCGGGAGCCGGGATTCTTCCGCGACGGTAGCCACGCGCAGTTCCTGACCCTGCCGGCCGCCGGCGTCGCGCTCAAGCCGGAAAGCCTGAGCTTCGCCCAGGCCGCCAGTTGCGGGGTGCCCTACAGCACCGCCTGGGACGCCCTGCAACGCAGCCAGGTCAAGGCCGGCACCCGGCTCCTGGTAATCGGCGCCAGCGGCGCGGTCGGCAAGGCCGCGCTGGCGCTGGCCAAGGCCCTGGGGGCCGAAGCGATCGGCGCGGTGCGGCGCGAGGAGCAACGCCAGGCGCTGGAAGCGCAGGGCATCGCCGCGCTGCTGCTGGGCGAGCCGGCCGAACTGGCGGCACAGGTGGAAGGGATCTTCCCCGGCGGGGCCGAGGTGATCTTCGATACGACCGGTTTCTGGCTCGAGGCGGCGGTCCCGGCGCTGGCCGCCTTCGGTCGCCTGGCGATCATCGCCGCACCAGCCGACGGCCATGTGCGCCTGCCGGCGTTGAACCTGTACCGTCGCGGTGGCTCGGTGGTGGGGATCAACTCGCTGCTCTATGGCGTGGAAACCTGCGCAGGCTTCCTCGACGCCTTCGGCAAACTGTTCGACCAAGGCCGCCTGCCGCTGCCGGACGGGCTGCGGGAAGTCCCGCTGGAGCAGGGCGTTGAGCAGTACCGGGCAGTGAACGAAGGCACCTGCGAGAAGATCATCCTGGTGCCTTGAGGACCAGCGGAATCCCGGCAGAACACGCCGGGATTCCGCTGCGCGCAAGACTACTCCGCGCCGACCGCGAGCTTGCGGGCGCTGCGCGCCTCCTCCAGCTGCATGCAGCGCTCGAGGAACAGGTACATGTAGTCGTAGCTCTTGCAGATCGCGTCGCGCAGTTGCCGGCGTAGCTCGGCGCTGGGATTGGTGCCGGCCAGGGTGCAGATGATCTCCAGCGCCTCCCAGGGGTGGGCATCGTCGTACTGGGCGTGGAGCTTGAGCCACTTCATGGCGCGCTTGCGGCCTTCCTTGGGGAAGGCGTTTTCGTAGACGCCGTTCGAACAGACCAGCGCCGACCACTCGCCAGTGACGCCTTCGATGGCGTAGTTGGTGGCGGCCATGGCCACCGGCAGTGAGTCGCTGGCGCAGGTGTGCCAGCACCAGTGGCTGAGCGCGTGCAGTTCGGCCGGCACGTCTTGCGCCTGGATCTCGGCCAGGCTCACACCGTGGGCCTCGGCCCAGTGCAGCCAGTAGTCGGCGTGGTTGAGTTCGACCCGAATATTGCGCATCAGCCAGCGGCGCGCCATGTCTTCGCCGGGATGGCGGGCGAAACGGGTCTTCAGCAGGTTCTGCGACATGTACAAGGGGAACTGCTCGACCACCGGCCAGCCGCCGATCAGGTACAGGCGCATCAGCGCCGGGCTCAGCTCGGCGTCGCGCATGCGCCGGTACAGCTCGTGGCCGGAAACCCGGTCCTTGCTCGCCTGGCAGTCGACGATCAGTTGCTGCGCCCACTGCGGATAGCTTCCCGCCTCCTGCAAGGGGCCCGTACGGTCAAAGAACTCGCTCACACCCGTCTCCCTTCTCTTCTTCTCGGCAACGGCCTCATAGCAGCGAAACTACTCTTTCTTCGCTCCGCGGTCACCTACCGGAGGTTCTGTCCGAGGCTCGGCCACAGGCCCTGGGCATCCAGCCCTGCGCCCGGAGGCTGGCGACTGAACGGCAGGGGCGCGCCGATGGCCAGGCCCTGGGCATAGTCGATGCCGATCTCGCGCAGCGCCTCCATCACTTCGACGGTCTCGACGAACTCGGCGATGGTACGTTTGCCCATCACGTGGCCAATATGGTTGATCACCTGGACCATGGCGCGATCGATGGGATCCTCGAGCATGTCCTTGACGAAGCTGCCATCGATCTTCAGGTAATCCACCGGCAGGTGCTTGAGGTAGATGAAGGACGACATGCCGGCGCAGAAATCGTCCAGGGAGAAACGACAACCGGTGTCCTTGAGCTCGTTGATGAAGCGGATGGCGCTGGCCAGGTTGGCAACCGCCACGGTTTCGGTGACCTCGAAGCAGATCGTCTGCGGCGGAATGCGGTAACGGGCGAACAGCTCGGTGAGGAACTGCAGGAACGACTCGTCGCCGATGGTCGCGCCGGAGAGGTTGATGGCGCAGGTGCCGATCGGCTCGGCGCGAGGGTCCTGGGCGCGCTCGACGAGGGTGCGGAAGGCATTCTCCACCACCCAGCGGTCGATCAGCGTCATCAGGCCATAGCGCTCGGCGGCGGGTATGAAGCTCAGCGGCGGCACCAGGCGCCCGCCCTCGTCGCGCAGGCGCAGCAGCAGTTCGACGTGCAAGCCCTCCTCCGCGCCTTCGCCCAGCGGCACGATAGGCTGGGCATAGAGGCTGAAGCGGTCTTCCTCCAGCGCCAGGTGGATGCGCTGGACCCAGGTCATCTCGCCGAAGCGCATCGACAGTTCGACGTCGTCCTGATGGAACACCTGGACCCGGTTGCGGCCCTTTTCCTTGGCCATGTAGCAGGCCATGTCGGCGGAGCGCAGTGCCTCCTCGAGGGTCGAGATACCCGGCAGCAGGTGCACCAGGCCGACGCTGACGGTGCAGTTGAACGGCTGCCCGCTCCAGGTGAAGTGCAGGTCCTGGACCGTCTTGCGCAGATGGTCGGCGATCTCCACGGCTTTTTCCGCCGGGCAGTTCTCCAGCAGGATGCCGAACTCGTCGCCGCCCAGCCGCGCCAGCGTGTCGCCCTCGCGCAAGCCTTGTTGCAGCAGGGTGCAGACCTGGCGCAGCAGTTCGTCGCCGGCGGCGTGGCCGCAGGTGTCGTTGACCAGCTTGAACTGGTCCAGGTCGAGGAACATCAGGGCGTGCCGCCCGCTGTTGCGCTCCAGGCGTTCCAGCGCTATCTGCAGGCGATACTCGAACTCGCGGCGGTTGGTCAGCCCGGTCAACGCATCGTGGGTCGCCTGCCAGGACAGGCGCGCCATGTACTGGCGCTCGCGGGTCATGTCGTGAAGCACCAGGACCACCCCGGTGATCTCGCCGCCGCGATGGATCGGTGCACCCACCAGGGTCACCGGCACGCTGCTGCCGTCGTGGCGCAGGACCAGCTTGGAATGCTCGCGGCCGCCGTCGATCTCGCCGCTGAGGATCTGCTCGATCAGCAGCATGCCCTCCTCCCGCGAGCTTTCGTCGACGATCCGGAACAGCGACGCAAGGGGCAGGCCGCGGGCCTTGTCCAGCGTCCAGTTGGTCATCTGCTCGGCGGCCGGGTTGAGGTAGGAAATGCCCCCCTGGGTGTCGGCGGTGATCACTCCGTCGCCGATCGAGGCCAGAGTGATCTGGGCCCGTTCGCGCTCGGCATCGAGGGCGTTCTCCACTTCCTGGCGCTGCATCAGTTGCTGCCGGGTACGCAGGAACGCCAGGAGGATGAGCACGCTGGCGGTGGTCAGGTTGGCCACCAGCAGCAGCCTGAGCAAGGCCCGCGAGCCCTCGCCGAGGGCGTCGCTGAAGGCCTTGGCCGCCGGCGTGACCTTCTCGTTGATCGCGTGGATCTCGGTCTTCCACTGTTGCACCTGCTCGGCACTGGCCTGCCCGGTGCCGATGCCCGCGCGCATCTTGCCGGCGACGTCGATCAGTTCCATGACGTACTTGTCGCCCACCAGCCACAGCTCGATGGCGCGCTCGAAGTAACTGAAGTCGTGGAAGTTGCGGTACAGCCAGATGATCGCGGTAACGTCGTCGGCATGGTTGCCGCCCTTGAGGATGCCCTGGCGGGCCGCCTCGATGTCCGGGTCGGGCTGGTCCAGGGCAAGGCGCATCTCGCGGTCGCCGAGGGGGATCGCGATGGCCTCCTCGTAGCGGCGGAAGTCTTCGTCGGCGCGTGAGTCGGCATAGAGGGTGAGATAGTAGATGGCATCCTTCTGGCCCTTCGACCAGAGGCTTTCGCCGCCGACATAGCTGCGCACCGCGGAGAGGACGTAGAGACTGCCGCCCGCCAGCATGGCCTGCAACAGCACCACGACGATGAAGGGCCATACCAGGCCGAGCAGGCGGGGCTTGTCGAGAGTCCGGTTCTGCCTCATTCCATCTACCATTCAAACTGGCGCTAAGCGATCGGGTGCCGTCTCCGTCACCCCTGACTGCATCACCTGTCGGCCGCTCAAGATCCCGTCGCAGAACTCCCGAGGCCTTGCCTGCCGGCAGCCACGACGCTGGAGGAGGCGGACACCCGGCAAACAGTAGGAGTCTAGTGGCTGTTTGCCGAACCTGCCCTGCACCTGGCGGAACAGACAGCGTTTTTTATTGCCGCAGCCAATAAAAACCGGATGTCTTATATGGAATATACGAGAAAAACCGCCAGGCGACAGCCTGGCGCCTCACATCTGTTGCAGATGTCCGTAGAGCCGGGCGTAGAGGCCGCCTTCGGCGATCAGTTGCTGGTGGTCGCCGTCTTCGGCGATATGCCCGCCATCGAAGACCAGGACCCGGTCGGCCTGCTTCACCGCCGACAGCCGATGAGCCACGATCAATGTGGTGCGGCCTTCGAGGAAGTCGCCGAGCGCCTGGTGCAGGGCGTACTCGGTAGCGGCGTCGAGGGCCGAGGTGGCCTCGTCGAGGATCACCACCTTGGGCTCGGCGAGGATCATCCGGGCGATCGCCAGGCGCTGCCGCTGACCGCCCGACAGGCGCACCCCGGAACGCCCGACCACGGTGTCCAGCCCCTGCGGCAGGCGCCGCACGCCGTCGGCCAACTGGGCGATCTCCAAAGCCCGCCAGCAGGCCTCGTCGCTGCGTTCGCGGCCCATGGTCAGGTTGGCCCGCACGCTGTCGTTGAACAGCGCCGGATGCTGGAGAACCACCGCGACATGTTCGCGCACGCAGTCCAGGCCGATTTCCTCCAGGGGCACCCCGCCGTAGCGGATGCTGCCGCGCTGCGCACTGTAGAGGCCGAGTAGCAGTTGCACCAGCGTGCTCTTGCCGCCGCCGCTGGCGCCGACCAGGGCAACCTTCTCGCCGGCGCCGATGTTCAGGTCCAACTGCTCCAGGACCTTGTCCTCGCCGTAGGCGAAATCCAGCCCGCGCACCTCGATGCCAACGGTCATGCGGCCGGCGAACGGATCGCGCAGCGGCGGGTAGCGCGGCTCGTCGGCCCGCGCCAGCAACTCGTTGATCCGCTGCAACGCGCCGCCAGCGGCGTAGTAGGCGTATTGCAGGCCGAGCAGCTGTTCGACCGGACCGATCATGAACCAGAGGTAGCTGAACACCGCGAGCATCTGGCCGATCGACAGGTCCGAGAGCAGCACGGTAAGCATCGCCGCGGCGCGGAACACATCGATGCCGAACTGGAACAGCAGGCCGCTGGCGCGCCCGGCGGCGTCGCTTTTCCATTGCGAGGCCACGGCGTAGTCGCGGACTTCCTGGGCGCGGTGGCCGAGGCGGCCGAGGAAATAGCCCTGGCGATTGCCGGCGCGGACTTCCTGGATCGCCTCGAGGGTCTCGGTGAGCGCCTGGGTGAAGCGCGCGGTGCTGTCGTTCTCGAGCTTCTTGAGGTGCTTGACGCGCTTGCCCAGTTGTACCGTGGACCAGATCACCAGCGGGTTGAACAGCAGGATCAGCAAGGCCAGCTGCCAGTGCATCCAGACCAGGATCGCGGCGGTGCCGAGCAGCGTCAGCAAGGCGACCAGGAAGCGGCTGAGGGTTTCCCCGACGAACTTGTCCAGGGTGTCCAGGTCGGTCACCAGGTGGGCGCTGATCGAACCGCCGCCGAGGGTTTCGTATTCGCCCAGGGCGATATGCCGGAGGCGCTCGATCAGACGCAGGCGGATGCGGTAGACAATGTCCTTGGACAGCCGCGCGAACAGCTTCGCCTGGAGCACGTTGAACACCAGCGCCGCCCCCCGCAACAGGAGGGTCGCCGCCAGCATCAGGCCGATGTAGCCGAACGCCACCTGCCAGTCGGCGGGCAACAGGCGGTCCATGAAACGCAGCGCGCCGTCGCCCTTGCCGAGCAGCACTTCGTCCACCAGCAACGGCAGCAGCAAGGGGATCGGCACGGTGCAGAGGGTGGCCAGCACCGCCACCAGGTTGGCGAGCAACAGGGCTTTCTTGTGGCGCAGTGCGAGTCGACGAATCTCCGCCCAGCTCAGGCGGTCTCCGCGCTCACTCATGCCGGCCCCGTTCCAGCCAGCGGCCGAGCAAGGGTGAAAGTTCGGCAAGCGGCTGGTAGCCGTTGGTGAGCAACGCCAGTTGGCCGTTGCGCTCGGCCAGCAGGGTCGGGAACCCGGCGATGCCAAGGTCCTGGACCCAGGCGAAATCGGCGGCGGTGGCGTCGCGCGCCTCGCCGCTGTCGAAGACCGCGGCGAACTCGATGCGTGGAATTCCCACCGCTTCCGCCAGGTCGGCGAGCACCGCCGCCTGGGTGACATCGCGACCCTCGGCGTAGAACGCCCGCTGGATCGCCCTCACCAGCGGCCAGGCGCTTTCCTCGTCGAGGCTGCGCGCCGCCACCAGGGCCCGGCAGGCCGGCTCGGTGTCATAGACGAAGCCTTCGGGCAACGCGTCGTCGAAGCGGAACGGCTGGCCGGTGGTCTGCTGCACGGTCTGCCAGTGGCCGAGGATGTAGCCGCGGGTATTCGGGTCGAGCGCCGCGCCGTGGCCGGCGCGCAGGCCACCGGCTACCAGGTGGAAAGCGACGCCGTCGGCGGCCGCCTGCCGGGACAGCGCCTCGGCGACCGGGGCGAAGCCCCAGCACCAGGAGCACATGGGGTCCATCACGTACAGCAGGCGGGCCTTGGCCAAGGTTCAGTTCTCCAGCGTGGACTGGCGCGGATCGCGACCGAGCGGGTGCGGCTGGTTGCGCTGCCGCGCCAGTTCGATCTGTTTCTGCCGCTCGCGGGCGCCGGCGCGGGTCTTCTCGCTCAGCGAGTCCCAGCAGTGCGGACAGCTGATGCCGGGCACGTAGTGCTCGGACTGGCGGTCCTCCAGCGAGACCGGGTTGCGGCAGGCGTGGCACTGATCGTACTCGCCCTCGCTAAGATCGTGGCGCACGGTCACGCGGTTGTCGAATACGAAGCAGTCGCCGCGCCACAGGCTCTGTTCCTGCGGCACCTCTTCGAGGTACTTGAGGATGCCGCCCTTGAGGTGGAAGACCTCCTCGAAACCGGCGCCGAGCATGTAGCTGGAAGCCTTCTCGCAGCGGATGCCGCCGGTGCAGAACATCGCCACCTTCTTGTGCCGCGCCGGGTCGTAGTGGGCCTTGATGTACTCGGGGAACTCGCGGAACGACCTGGTCTTCGGATCGACCGCGCCCTCGAAGGTGCCGATCGCCACCTCGTAGTCGTTGCGGGTATCGATCAGCAGGACTTCCGGATCGCTGATCAGGGCATTCCAGTCCTTCGCCTCGACATACTGGCCGACCTGCTTGTTCGGATCGACGCCAGGCACGCCGAGGGTGACGATTTCCTTCTTCAGCTTGACCTTGGTGCGGTAGAACGGCTGTTCGTCGCAGTAGGATTCCTTGTGCTCGATATCGGCCAGCCGGGGATCGCTGCGCAGCCAGGCGAACAGCGCATCGATGCCTTCGCGGCTACCGGAGACGGTGCCGTTGATGCCTTCCTCGGCCAGCAGCAAGGTGCCTTTCACACCGTTGTCGAGCAGGGTTTGCAGCAGGGGTTCACGCAGCGCCACGTAATCGTCGAGAGTCACGAACTTG
Organism: Pseudomonas sp. CP-1; assembly: GCF_021213715.1. Taxonomy (NCBI): domain Bacteria; kingdom Pseudomonadati; phylum Pseudomonadota; class Gammaproteobacteria; order Pseudomonadales; family Pseudomonadaceae; genus Pseudomonas; species Pseudomonas sp. CP-1. The sequence goes on along the minus strand of NZ_JAJQKY010000001.1, from coordinate 209,920 downwards.
TACAGCGCCGCCACGACGATGGATGTCATGGGGATATAGCCTCCAGGTGGTCGCCCGCGTAAAGGGCGGACCGGAACGAAAAGCGCCAGCCGCTGGCGCCATGGAAACGACAACGCCGGCGGAAGGCCGGCGCTGGGTGCGTAGTCTAGCGCAGCAGGGGCAGGCTCTGCACCCCGCCGCGACGGACGCCGTCTCAGGGTATGTCGTGCTTGCTCCCGCCGCGGCAGGTCGGCGAGGCCGGCACCGCGGCCTGGCTCCACTCCTCAGGGGTGAAGGTATGCAGCGCCAGGGCGTGGAACTCGCCCATCAACCCACCGAGGGTGGCATATACCTTCTGGTGCCGCTTCACCGCGTTCAACCCGGCGAACTGCGGGCTGACCAGCACCACCTTGAAGTGGGTCTCCAGCCCGCGGCTGTGCATGTGGCTCTCGTCGAGCACCTCGACGTGTTGCGGATCGAGGGGCTGCAGGGCGGTCTGGATACGGTCACGCATGCTCATCGCGAATCACGACTCACTTTTTCTTCTGGGCCGGCGCGGCGACGCCGAGTTCCTTGTCCATGTCGGCCATCAGCTTGTTCACCGGCTCGACGGCGCCTTGCAGCTTGGCCTGGGTCAGTTGGGCGGATTCGGCGGTCAGGCGCGGCATCTTCTCCAGCACCTTCTTGCCCAGCGGCGACTGGTAGAAGGCATTCAGGTCCTTCAGCTCGGACTCGGTGAAGTTGGTGGTGTAGAGCTTGATCAGCTCGGGCTTGATCTTGTCCCAACCGATGGCGCGGTCCAGTTCGGCATTGGCCTTGGCCTGGTAACGCTCGAGAACCGCCTTCTTGCTCTCCGGCGCCTTGGCCTGGGCGAAGCGCTGGGCCAGCATCTGCTGCACCTGGGCATAGACCGGGACCGTCAGCTTGTCGGCATGGACCAGCTTGAGGAATTGCTCGGCCTGGCTGGCGGAATCGGCCATGGCCATGGAGCTGAGGCTGAGCAGCACGGCGCTGCCGATGAGGCGAAGACGGGTCATGGAAAATCCTTGAGGTTGGGTAGATGTGTCCGTGGGACCCGACATTCTGCGCCTAAGTTCGAAATCCGCTCAAGCGCGGCGCCGAATATCGGGAGAATCCTATCCGGCGCCCGCCCGCTCCATGCCGTCTACTATCAGTTCTGTAGTGGGTACTTGCCGCCTTCCTTCCGCAGCCGGCATGCTTGCGTCAGCCTGTCACATGGATGTGTTAGATGAACGGAACCGCCGCCGATACCCTCGCCGTATCGCCCCCGCCCCTGCGCAACCTCTGCGACAGCCACGGCCGGCTCGATCCCCGGGCGGTCGGCTGGTCCGCCCGGCCGCGGGTGCTCTGCCACATCCCCGGCCACTTCGGCCGGCGCAAGCGCTGGAACCACTGGTGCATCGTCAGCCCCGGCTGGATGCTCTCGCTGACCATCGCCGACCTCGACTACCTGACCTACGGCGCCGCCTATTTCCTCGACCTGGACAGCGGCCAGGCGGTAGCGCACACGCAGATCCGCTTCTTCGGCCTCGGCTGCCAGTTGCCCGACGAGCCGCAGGCCAGCCATGCCTTCGAGCATCCCCGCCTGCAATTGCGCTTCGACGAACAGCCCGGGCGCCTGCGCGTCACCGGCCAGGCCCCGGACCTCGGCGGCCTGCCGCTGGAGCTGGCGCTGGAAGTGCGACGACCGTCGCACCTGGAGTCGGTGAACCTGGTGGTGCCGATGGGCGAACACACCTTCCATGCCTGTAGCCGCCAGCTCGGCCTGCCGATCAGCGGCTGCCTGCAACTCGGCCGCCGGCGCTACGACTGCCAGGCGGGCCAGAGCTTCGCCGCGCTGGACTTCGGCCGCGGCGTCTGGCCGCTGCATACCTACTGGACCCGCGCCGCCTTCGCCGCCCCCGGCGGCATCGCCGGCAACTTCGGCACCGGCTGGACCGAAGCCAGCGACCTGCGCGAGAACGCCCTGTGGTTCGGCGGCAAGCTCAGCCGCGTGCTCGACGACGTGCACATCCGCGAGCCTCGCGACCCGCTGGCCGAATGGCGCCTGGACAGCGCCTGCGGTCGCGTCGAGCTGCTCTTCCGTCCCGAACAGCTGCACCAGGCGCGGCCCAGCGTCGGCCTGTTCTATGCCAATACCCGCCAGTGGTTCGGCCGTTTCAATGGCACCCTGCGCCACGACGACGGCGACTGCGTGCCGGTGGACGGCGCCCTCGGCTGGATCGGTTCGACCCGCGCGCGCTGGTGACGCCGGCGGCGGGCAATCTATTTCCGACCCGCAGCGCGGCGAAAAATGCCCACGAGGAAGCGACGGCAGCGGAACCCAAGGCGGGAGCGAAGGCCTAAACTGCCGGATACGCACCCTGGAGAACACTCATGAGCCGGACCGAAACCGATAGCCTGGGCACCATCGAGGTGCCCGACGACGCCTACTGGGGCGCCCAGACCCAGCGCTCGCTGGAGAACTTCGCCATCGGCGGCCAGCGCATGCCGCTCGCCGTGATCCACGCCCTGGCGCTGATCAAGAAAGCCGCCGCGCGGGTCAACGACCACCTCGGCGAACTGCCGCCGGAAGTCGCCCGGTTGATCGAACAGGCCGCCGACGAGGTCCTCGCAGGCCGCCACGACGAACACTTCCCGCTGGTGGTCTGGCAGACCGGCAGCGGCACCCAGACCAACATGAACGTCAACGAGGTGATCGCCGGCCGCGCCAACGAACTGGCCGGCAATCCGCGCGGCGGCAAGTCGCCGGTGCATCCCAACGACCACGTCAACCGCGCGCAGAGTTCCAACGACAGCTTCCCCACCGCCATGCACATCGCCGCCGCCAAGGCCGTGCACGAACAATTGCTGCCGGCCATCGCCGAGCTTTCCGGCGGTCTCGCCGAACAGTCGGCGCGGCACGCCAGCCTGGTCAAGACCGGGCGCACCCACCTGATGGACGCCACGCCGATCACCTTCGGCCAGGAACTCTCGGCCTTCGTCGCCCAGCTCGACTACGCCGAGCGCGCCATCCGCGCGGCGCTGCCGGCGGTCTACCAGTTGGCCCAGGGCGGCACCGCGGTGGGCACCGGGCTCAACGCGCCGAAGGGCTTCGCCGACGCCATCGCCGCGGAAATCGCCGCCGAATCGGGCCTGCCCTTCGTCGCCGCGCCGAACAAGTTCGCCGCCCTGGCCGGCCACGAGCCTCTGGTCATCCTCTCCGGCGCCCTGAAGAGCCTGGCGGTGGCCCTGATGAAGATCGCCAACGACCTGCGCCTGCTCGGCTCAGGCCCACGCGCCGGCTTCGCCGAGGTGAAGCTGCCGGCCAACGAGCCGGGCAGCTCGATCATGCCCGGCAAGGTCAACCCGACCCAGTGCGAGGCGCTGTCGATGCTGGCCTGCCAGGTCATGGGCAACGACAGCACGATTTCCTTCGCCGCCAGCCAGGGCCATCTGCAACTCAACGTGTTCAAGCCGGTGATCGTCTACAACCTGCTGGAGTCCATCCGCCTGCTCGCCGACGGCTGCCGCAACTTCAACAAGCATTGCGTCGCCGGCCTGGAGCCGGACGCCCAGCGCATGGCCGACCTGCTGGAGCGCGGCCTGATGCTGGTCACCGCACTGAACCCGCACATCGGCTACGACAAGGCCGCCGAAATCGCCAAGAAGGCCTACGCCGAAGGCACCACCCTGCGCGCCGCGGCGCTGCAGCTGGGCTACCTGGACGAAGCGCAGTTCGACGAATGGGTACGGCCGGAGCAGATGCTGGAGGCCGGCCACCATGGTTGAAACCGCCAAGACCGGCGCCACCCCGCTGGAAGGCGACGGCAAGCGCATCCTGCTGATCGTCGGCTCGCCCAAGCGCAAGAGCTTCTGCCACCTGCTCGCCGAATGCTACGCCCAGGGCGCGCGCAGCAAGGATCACGTGGTGCGCGAACTGAAGCTGGGCGAACTGGCCTTCGACCCGATCCTCCACGAAGGCTACGAACAGAGCCAGGTGCTCGAACCCGACCTGCTGGAAGCGCAGCGGCAGATCCACTGGGCCGAGCACCTGGTGTTCGTCTACCCGGTCTGGTGGGGCGGCCTGCCGGCGCTGCTGCAGGGCTTCTTCGACCGCGCCCTGCAGCCGGGCTTCGCCTTCCGCTACCGCGGCACCCAGGACAAGGACTGGGAGCAACTGCTGGGCGGGCGCAGCGCCGACCTGCTGGTCTGCCACGACCAGCCGCTGTCGCGGCTGCGCTTCCTCAAGGGCCCGCCGGCGCACCGGCAGATGGTGCGCAGCGTGCTCGGCGCCTGTGGCATCGCCACCCGCCGCCTGGAAGAGTTCGCGCCGATGCGCAGTTCCAGCGAGGAACAGCGCCAGGGCTGGCTGCGTCGCGCCGAACAGCTCGGCAGCCAGGTCTAGTTCCCTTCCCGCCCGGCTGCGGCCGGGCGCGGACACTGATCGTTCTGACAGGTCCGCCACCTTCCCGCCGGCTTGCCTTCCCCGCCCCCATGGCGGCCCTTTGCCTGCCTCTACCGGCTCACAGTGCGGGTGCCGACCGCTTTGCATTCCGCGACATCCATCAGGAATGGGTAGCGAATCTGACCGGCCCGTCACATTTGGTAGGGACCTCAAACCGGCACCGAGGGCTAGGATCAGCCCGCTTCGAAATGAATCCGGTTCTGGAAAAAAGGACTTGTCATGAAACACTACTCAGCCACCCTGGCACTCCTGCCACTCACCCTCGCCCTGTTCCTGCCCCAGGCAGCCCATGCCCACGGCTCGATGGAAACGCCGCCCAGCCGGGTCTACGGCTGCTTCCTCGAAGGTCCGGAGAATCCCAAGTCGGCCGCCTGCAAGGCCGCCGTCGCCGCCGGCGGCACCCAGGCGCTGTACGACTGGAATGGCGTCAACCAGGGCAACGCCAACGGCAACCACCAGGCGGTGGTCCCCGACGGCCAGCTCTGCGGCGCCGGCAAGGCACTGTTCAAGGGCCTGAACCTGGCTCGCAGCGACTGGCCCAGCACTGCCATTGCGCCGGACGCCAGCGGCAACTTCCAGTTCGTCTACAAGGCCAGCGCGCCGCACGCGACCCGCTACTTCGACTTCTACATCACCAAGGACGGCTACAACCCCGAGAAGCCGCTGGCCTGGAGCGACCTGGAACCCGCGCCGTTCTGCTCGATCACCAGCGTCAAGCTGGAGAACGGCACCTACCGGATGAACTGCCCGCTGCCCCAGGGCAAGACCGGCAAGCATGTGATCTATAACGTCTGGCAGCGCTCGGACAGCCCGGAAGCCTTCTACGCCTGCATCGACGTGAGCTTCAGCGGCGCCGTCGCCAACCCCTGGCAAGCGCTGGGCAACCTGCGCGCGCAGCAGGACCTGCCAGCCGGTGCTACCGTCACCCTGCGTCTGTTCGATGCCCAGGGCCGCGACGCCCAGCGTCACAGCCTGACCCTGGCCCAGGGCAACAACGGTGCCAAGCAATGGCCGCTGGCGCTGGCGCAGAAGGTCAACCAGGACTCCACCCTGGTCAACGTCGGCGTGCTGGATGCCTACGGGGCGGTCAGCCCGGTGGCCAGCTCGCAGGACAACCAGGTCTACGTGCGCCAGGCCGGCTACCGCTTCCAGGTCGACATCGAACTGCCGGTCGAGGGCGGCGGCGAGCAGCCGGGCGGCGACGGCAAGGTCGACTTCGACTATCCGCAAGGCCTGCAGCAATACGACGCCGGGACCGTAGTGCGCGGTGCCGATGGCAAGCGCTACCAGTGCAAGCCCTACCCGAACTCCGGCTGGTGCAAGGGCTGGGACCTCTACTACGCCCCGGGCAAGGGCATGGCCTGGCAGGACGCCTGGACCCTGCTGTAACGCCCTCGACTGCCGCCCGCTCCGGGCGGCAGTCGTTTTCGCCGCCAGGCACCCGCCGCGAGACGGCGAATCCGCGCAACGGTACAGTCCCCCGGCGAAACCCTGGCTACGTGTGCCTGTTCAATCTGCCGTGCGCTCCCTAGGCTGGTCCGACCACCAGCACGGGGAAACCACGCATGCCTTTTTCTCTCGCCGCCCTCCAACAAGCCGCCGCCATCGTCCACCAGAGCCTGCCGCCGACGCCGCAGATACGCTGGCCACTGCTATGCGAGGCACTGGGTTGCGAAGTGTGGATGAAGCACGAGAACCACCTGCCGGTGGGGGCCTTCAAGCTGCGCGGCGGCCTGGTGTATTTCCACCACCTGGCGCACCAGGGTGAGCGGCCGGCCGGCGTGATCAGCGCCACCCGCGGCAACCACGGCCAGTCGGTGGCCTTCTCGGCGAGCCGCTACGGCATCCAGCCGATCATCGTCGTGCCGCACGGCAACAGCCGCGAGAAGAACGCGGCGATGCGCAGCCTCGGCGCGGAGCTGATCGAGCATGGCGAGGACTTCCAGGCCTCCCGCGAATACGCCGCCGAGCGCGCCCGGCACGAAGGCCTGCACCTGATTCCGGCGTTCCATCCCTGGCTGGTGGCCGGGGTCGCCAGCTACAGCCTGGAGTTGTTCGCCGCGCTGGCCGACCTTGACGAAGTCTACGTGCCGATCGGTATGGGTTCGGGCATCTGCGGCCTGATCGCCGCGCGCGACGCGCTGGGCCTGAAGACCCGCATCGTCGGCGTGGTGTCCACCCATGCGCCGGCCTACGCCCTGTCGTTCGAGGCCGGCACGGCGATCAGCCACCCGGTCGACACCCGCCTGGCCGACGGCATGGCGTGCAGTACGCCGGACCCGAGCGCGCTGGAAATGATCCTGGCCGGCGCCGATCGCCTGGTGCGGGTCAGCGACAGGGAGATCGGCGCGGCCATGCGCCTGTGCTTCACCAGCACCCACAACGTCGCCGAGGGCGCCGGGGTGGCGGCGCTGGCCGCCGCCTGGCAGGAGCGCGAGCGCCTGAAGGGGCTGAAGGTAGGCCTGATCCTCAGCGGAGCGAACGTCGACCGCGAGGTATTCGCCGAGCAACTGGCCGCCGGCGACTGAGCCGGCGCCGCTAGGCCAGCCCCGCGAGGAGCAGCAGCCACCAGGCGAGCACCAGCAACTGCACGAAGAAGCCGGCGAAACGCAGCCAGACGAACAGCGCGGAGGTGCTGACCAGGTGCATCAGCGATTGGAACAGCCGGGCGCCGAGCACCAGTGGCGCCAACGGGTCGGTCAGGCTGCTCTGCCCGCTGGCGATCGCGTAGAGCAGCGCGCCGGCCAGCAGCGGCAGGTTCTCCACGCAGTTGGCATGGACTCGCACCAGCCGCTGGCCGAAACCGCCAGGCGTGTTGCTGCCATCGGCGGCGAAGGCGTTCACCGCCATCCGCCCGCCGAGTACCAGCAGGCCGCGCTGGCTGACCAGCAGGAAGACCAGCAACAGGGTCCAGGCGATCAGGCCGAGCAGGCAGATCGCGCTAGGGCTGAGAAACATGGATGACGCTCCTTCTATTGTCTTGTCGTGGGAAGGATGAAGCGTCTGGATTCTAGGCCGGCTAGAGCAATTGCTCTATTCGCAGTCCGCCGTCCTTAAGTCGTGTTCTGCCGGTACGCCGCTCGGCCCCGATGTCCGCCGTCGGCGGATGCGTAACCGGACGACCCACTGCCCGCGGCTTTCCGAACGGACAAAGAAAAGCCCCGCCGAAGCGGGGCCTTCCTTGCACGCAGCACTCAGGGCTGTCTTCTCATCAGAGCGAATCGAGATAGCGCTCCACATCCAGCGCGGCCATGCAGCCGGCGCCGGCCGAGGTGATCGCCTGGCGGTAGACGTGGTCGGCCACGTCGCCGGCGGCGAACACACCCGGTACGTTGGTCGCGGTGGCGTTGCCTTCGCGCCCGCCGTTGACCACCAGGTAGCCGTCCTTCAGGGCCAGTTGCCCTTCGAACAGCGAGGTATTGGGAGTATGGCCGATGGCGACGAACATGCCATCCACGGCGATCTCCTCGCTGCCACCATCGCGGTTCTTCAGGCGCACTCCGGTGACGCCCATCGTGTCGCCAAGCACCTCATCGACCTCGGCGTTGAGCTTGAGCACTATCTTGCCTTCGGCGACCCGCGCCTGCAGCTTGTCCTGGAGGATCTTCTCGGCGCGGAAGGTCTCGCGACGATGCACCAGGGTCACCCGGCTGGCGATGTTGGCCAGGTACAGGGCCTCTTCGACAGCGGTATTGCCGCCGCCGATCACCGCCACTTCGCGGTTGCGGTAGAAGAAACCGTCGCAGGTGGCGCAGGCCGACACGCCCTTGCCCATGAACGCCTGCTCCGACGGCAACCCCAGGTAGCGCGCGCTGGCACCGGTGGCGACGATCAGTGCGTCGCAGGTGTAGGTGCCATTGTCGCCGCGCAGGGTGAACGGCTTGCCGGCCAGGTCCACGGCATGGATGTGGTCGAAGACGATCTCGGTCTCGAAGCGCTCGGCGTGCTCCTGCATCCGCTGCATCAGTGCCGGGCCGGTCAGGCCGTGGGGATCGCCCGGCCAGTTGTCGACCTCGGTGGTGGTGGTCAACTGGCCACCGGCCTGCATGCCGGTGATCAGCAGCGGCTTGAGGTTGGCGCGCGCGGCGTAGACAGCCGCGCTGTAACCGGCGGGACCGGAACCGAGAATGATCACTCGGGCGTGGCGGAGGGTATCGGGCATCTCGTCGGACTCCTGCCGACATCAGCGTCGGCGCGAATAAAAACGGGGCCACCAAAGCACATGGGGAAGGCTTGGAAGGAGCGGTCGCCCCGGAAAAAGGTCGGTCGGGCACACTTCGCGCCCGGCAGCGGGATCACAGTGCCTCGGCGTTCTCGGCCAGGTACGAGGCCACGCCCTCGGCGCTCGCCTTCATGCCTTTCTGGCCCTTGCGCCAACCGGCCGGGCAGACCTCGCCGTGTTCCTCGGTGAACTGCAGGGCCTCGACCAGGCGCACCATCTCGTCCACCTCGCGCCCCAGCGGCAGGTTGTTCACCACCTGGTGCTGGACCACCCCGGCGCGGTCGATCAGGAAGGAGGCACGCAGGGCCACGCCGTCTTCGTGCTCGATACCGTAGGCGCGGGTGATCTCGTGCTTGACGTCGGCGACCATGGTGAACTCGACCGCGCCGATGCCGCCCTTCTCCACCGGCGTGCTGCGCCAGGCGTGATGGGTGAACTGCGAGTCGATGGAGACACCGACCACCTCGACGCCCAGCTCGCGGAACTTATCCATGCGGTTGTTGTGGGCGATGATTTCCGAGGGGCAGACGAAAGTGAAGTCGAGCGGCCAGAAGAACAGCACGACGTACTTGCCGCGCAGGCTGGAAAGCTGGAAGGCATCGACGATGGAACCGTCGCCGAGGACCGCGGCGGCAGTGAAATCGGGGGCTTGCTTGTTGACCAGTACGCTCATCGCGAGGCTCCTAGAAGGTTGGGTTCCGCCCGGCGACGCCAGGCTCCCGGAAGAATATGCAGCGCAGGTTACCCAGCCACGACGATGCATTGAAATGTCGAATTTCAATTCGCACGATAGAGTCCGCCTATGCTCCCAACCTGCGGCTAGACTCATGCTGTCGTCCATTACCCGTCCTCACCGCATGCCCCTACGCACACGCCTGCTCTGGCTGTTCCTGCCGTTGCTGGCCGCCAGTCTCGGCGGTATCTGGCTCTTGTCGGAAAGCATCCTGCTGAGCCGTTTCGACCGAGAGGACCAGCAACGCCTGCAAGAGGGCGCCACCGTCCTGCACAACCGGCTGGACTTCGAGTTGAAGCGCCACCTGGACATCGTTCGCACCTACGCCTGGTGGGATGCCAGCTACGACTTCATCCAGCGCCCCAACGAGACCTTCGAACAGGAAAACCTCGACCACGAGATGCTCGACGACCTGGGATTCGACTTCGTCCTGTTCCTCGACGACCGGGGTCACCTGCAACTGAAGCAGTGGTCCCCGCCCGCGCCCGACCAGCGCGTGCTCTTCGGCGCCCCCTCGGCGAGCGACCAGGCCCTGCTCGAGGCACTGCAGCAACGCGCCATCCGCCTCGGCGCGCTGGACTTTCGCGGACGCACCGACCACAGCCTGAGCGAGCTGCTGCTGGTCGACAACCTGCCGACCCTGCTGGTCAGCGTGCCTATCAGCAACAACCAGGGTAGCGCGCCGGCGAAGGGCGCGATCCTCGCCGGCTACTTCCTCGACCGGGAACGCCTGGCCAACCTCCGCGAACAGATGCAGGCCGACCTGCAACCGATGCCCAACATCGCCACCGACTCCACCTGGAAGCCGCTGCGCAGCCGCAGCGGCAGTACCCACAACCAGGCCCTGCTCAGCCCGCGGCGATTCATCGGCGAACATGTCCAGCAGGTCTCGGTGCAGTACCTGAGTTCCAGCGGCGAGCCGCAGCTGCGTTTCGACATCACCAAGAGACGCCTGCTCTACATCCAGGGCGAGAAGGCCATCAACTTCTTCCTCGGCGCCTCCCTGCTGGTCGCGCTGGGCGCTTTCCTGGTCGGCTACCTGGCCCTGGAGCTGTGGGTCCTGCGCCGGGTCCAACGGCTCAACCGGGAGGTCGCCGAAGTCGGACGCAACGCCCACTCGATACGCCTGAGCGACTTCGGCAACGACGAGCTGGGACAACTGGCGGGCGAGATGAACCAGATGCTCGAGCGCCTGGAACACAGCGAGGCGCGCGACCGGGCGATCCTCCAGTCGATGCGCGACGGCTACTTCGAAATGGACGTCGACGGCATGATCCTCACCGTCAACCCCGCGCTCTGCCAACTGCTCGGTCAGACGCGCGAAACGCTGATCGGCCACCCCTACTACGAACTGCTCGGCGAAGACGACCTGGCGCGTGCCCGCCAACCCTTCCAGCGCGCCATGCAGAGCGGCGCAGGCAAGACCTTCGCCATCCCCCTGCAGCGCGCCGACGGCAGCCTCGGCTACTTCGAAGCCACGGTTTCGCTGATCCACGACCTGCAGGGCGAACTGCGGGGCTACCGCGGCATCGTCCGCGACGTCAGCGACCAGATCGCCTACCAGCAGCAATTGCTGGAAATGGCCTACCGCGACCCGCTGACCGGCCTGGGCAACCGCAAGGCCTTCGACGAACAGCTCGGCCAGGCGTTGCTTCGCGCCGGCTCCGGCGGAAGCGAACTGGCGCTGCTGTACCTGGACCTGGACCGCTTCAAGGAGGTCAACGACCGCTTCGGCCACGACGTCGGCGACGCCCTCCTCAGGACCGTCGCCGAACGGGTACGCAGCACCCTGCGGCAGCCGGACAAGGCCTACCGCCTGGGCGGCGACGAATTCGCCGTGCTCCTCGAGGACAGCCAGGAAAACAATCCGCAGCGCCTCGCAGAACGCCTGCTGGCGGCGCTGGTCCAACCGATCGCGCTGAATGGCGAACGCATCGACTTCGTCACCCCGAGCATCGGCATCGCTCTCTACCCGCGGCATGCCGGCGATGCCGAAGGACTGGTCCGTGCCGCCGACAGCGCCATGTACGAGGCCAAGCGCCAGCGCAACCACTATTGCCTGTACCGGGCGCCAGCCTGAAATGCGCGGTCAAACAGGCTCTGTCGCGGGCTTTCGCCAGTCTGCTAAGGTTTCAGCCCGCATCCCATCGGAGAACCATTCCCTATGCCAGCCCTGAGCGGCCCGCAATACCTCGGCGAAGGCCTGAAGCTGATCATGCGTCCCGGCCTGCGCCTGTTCGTGCTGATCCCCCTGACCCTCAACCTGCTGGTGTTCGCCCTGCTGATCGGCTTCGCGATGCAGCAGTTCAGCCACTGGGTCGACCTGCTGATGCCCAGCCTGCCCGACTGGCTGAGCTTCCTGCAGTACATCGTCTGGCCGCTGTTCGTCCTGCTGGTGCTGGTGATCGTGTTCTTCACCTTCACCATGGTCGCCAACATCATCTCCGCGCCGTTCAACGGCTTCCTCTCGGAAAAGGTCGAGGTGGTGGTTCGCGGCCGCGACGACTTCCCGCCGTTCAGCTGGGCCGAACTGCTGGCGATGATCCCGCGCACCATGGGTCGCGAGATGCGCAAGCTCGCCTACTTCCTGCCGCGCGCGCTGGTGCTGCTGGTGCTGAGCTTCGTGCCCGGGGTCAACCTGATCGCCACGCCGCTGTGGATCCTCTTCGGCATCTGGATGATGGCGGTGCAGTACATCGACTATCCGGCGGACAACCACAAGCTCGGCTGGAACGAGATGCTCGCCTGGCTGCGCAGCAAGCGCTGGGCGTGCATGGGTTTCGGCGGGATGACCTACCTGGCGCTGCTGATCCCGCTGGTCAACCTGGTCATGATGCCCGCCGCCGTCGCCGGCGCCACCCTGTTCTGGGTCCGCGAGGAAGGCGAGAAGGCGCTGGTGAAATAAGCATGCGCCCGGTGTCCGCTGTCGGCATTGTCAGGCGGGCGTCAGCGCCCTGACAGCCGGCGTCGGGCACACTACGAATGCCCTCGGGAGCGTCGGCGCAGGCCGCAGCCGAGACCTGCGTCAGCCCTTGCAGACCGGCTCGACGCTGCCGAACCGACTGGCCGCCGGTGCCTCCCCACGCAGGCGGCCTTTTTTTACCCGCCGGCCTTGCCGTCCATGCAGGATGGCCGGCGCTCACCCCCTTCCTGTCCGCTACGCCCCCCTCGACTCCACCACCCTGGCACTACAGTGGCAACCAGGCGAGGCAGGCTCCGGCCCGCTTTCGATGACCACCGTCCCCAGCCCGCCCAGCGGCGGAAAACAAGAAGAGGGTCGCCATGTCACGTTCCGCATTCACCGCGCTCTTGCTGTCCTGCGTCCTGCTGGCGCTCTCCATGCCTGCCAGGGCCGACGACCTGCCCTACCGCTTCGGCCTGGGCAAGGCGGACATCACCGGCGAAGCCGCCGAAGTCGGCATGATGGGTTACTCCTCCCTCGAACAGAAAACCGCCGGCATCCACATGCGCCAGTGGGCGCGTGCCTTCGTGATCGAGGAAGCGGCCAGCGGACGTCGCCTGGTCTACGTCAACACCGACCTGGGGATGATCTTCCAGGCCGTGCACCTGAAGGTCCTGGCCCGGCTCAAGGCGAAGTACCCCGGTGTCTACGACGAGAACAACGTGATGCTCGCCGCCACCCACACCCACTCTGGTCCGGGCGGCTTCTCCCACTACGCGATGTACAACCTGTCGGTGCTCGGCTTCCAGGAAAAGACCTTCAACGCCATCGTCGACGGCATCGTCCGCTCCATCGAGCGGGCCCAGGCCAGGTTGCAGCCCGGCCGCCTGTTCTACGGCAGCGGCGAGCTGCGCAACGCCAGCCGCAACCGTTCGCTGCTGTCGCACCTGAAGAACCCGGACATCGCCGGCTACGAGGATGGCATCGACCCGCAGATGAGCGTGCTCAGCTTCGTCGACGCCAACGGCGAGCTGGCCGGCGCGATCAGTTGGTTCCCGGTGCACAGCACCTCGATGACCAACGCCAATCACCTGATCTCCCCGGACAACAAGGGCTACGCCTCCTATCACTGGGAGCACGACGTCAGCCGCAAGAGCGGTTTCGTCGCCGCCTTCGCCCAGACCAATGCCGGCAACCTGTCGCCCAACCTGAACCTGAAGCCCGGCTCCGGTCCCTTCGACAACGAGTTCGACAACACCCGCGAGATCGGTCTGCGCCAATTCGCCAAGGCCTACGAGATCGCCGGCCAGGCCCAGGAGGAAGTGCTCGGCGAACTGGATTCGCGCTTCCGTTTCGTCGACTTCACCCGCCTGCCGATCCGCCCGGAGTTCACCGACGGCCAGCCGCGCCAGTTGTGCACCGCGGCCATCGGCACCAGTCTGGCCGCCGGTAGCACCGAAGACGGTCCAAGCCCGCTGGGGCTGGATGAAGGCAACAATCCGTTCCTCTCGGCCCTGGGCGGGTTGCTCACCGGCGTGCCGCCGCAGGAACTGGTGCAATGCCAGGCGGAAAAGACCATCCTCGCCGACACCGGCAACAAGAAACCCTACCCCTGGACGCCGACGGTGCTGCCGATCCAGATGTTCCGCATCGGCCAGTTGGAACTGCTCGGCGCCCCCGCCGAGTTCACCGTGATGGCCGGGGTGCGGATCCGCCGCGCGGTGCAGGCGGCCAGCGAAGCGGCCGGTATCCGCCATGTGATCTTCAATGGCTACGCGAATGCCTATGCCAGCTACGTCACCACCCGCGAGGAATACGCCGCCCAGGAATACGAAGGCGGCTCGACCCTCTACGGCCCCTGGACCCAGGCCGCCTACCAGCAGTTGTTCGTCGACATGGCAGTGGCGCTGCGCGAACGCCTGCCGGTGGAAACCTCGGCGATAGCGCCGGACCTGTCCTGCTGCCAGATGAACTTCCAGACCGGAGTAGTGGCCGACGATCCCTATATCGGCAAGTCCTTCGGCGACGTGTTGCAACAACCCAGGGAAAGTTATCGCATCGGCGACAAGGTGACCGTCGCTTTCGTGACCGGACATCCGAAGAATGACTTGCGCACCGAGAAGACTTTCCTGGAAGTGGTGAATATCGGCAAGGATGGCAAACAGACGCCCGTGACCGTTGCCACCGATAATGACTGGGATACTCAATACCACTGGGAGAGAGTGGGTATATCTGCCTCGAAAGCGACTATCAGCTGGTCCATTCCGCCAGGGACCGAGCCCGGCCATTACTACATCAGGCACTATGGCAACGCGAAGAACTTCTGGACCCAGAAGATCAGCGAAATCGGCGGCTCGACCCGCTCCTTCGAGGTGCTCGGCACCACTCCCTAGCGGGCTCCAGCCAAGGTTGCGAGATTCGCCTGCCAACTTTATGACGCATGAAAGTCGTCAAATAAAATGTGATTTAAAACACATGAACAAGTGACCTTTCATTCAGCCGACAAGGGCATGGAACTCTATTTCCATGCCCTTTGTTTTTATCCCGAAAAACTTCTCAAGTTGTCGCTCAAGGTCATATCGAAGTCGCTTTCGGGATCAACCGATAAATTATCGCCATGAAACCATCGGCTCGCTGTATTCCCTGCCGGAAAAACAGCGAAGACGATTAATCATCTCGAAACAAGAAGTACGCAGATTGATGGAAATCAAAAAACCACCCGGGAAATAAAACGATGACCGAAAACTGGAAATTCCGCCGTCGAACCTTTCTCAAGCACGGCGCCCAGGCCGCTACCCTGGCCGGCCTTTCCGGGCTGTTCCCGGAGACGCTCCGGCGCGCCCTGGCCGTCGAGCCGGACATCCGCACCGGAACCATCCAGGACGTCCAGCACGTGGTCATCCTGATGCAGGAGAACCGCAGCTTCGATCACTACTTCGGCCACCTCAACGGCGTCCGCGGCTTCAACGATCCTCGCGCGCTCAAGCGCCAGGACGGCAAGCCGGTCTGGTACCAGAACTACAAGTACGAGTTCTCCCCCTATCACTGGGATACCAAAGTCACCAGCGCCCAGTGGGTGAGTTCGCAGAACCATGAATGGTCGGCCTTCCACGCGATCTGGAACCAGGGCCGCAACGACAAGTGGATGGCGGTGCAGTACCCCGAAGCCATGGGCTACTTCAAGCGCGGCGACATTCCCTACTACTACGCCCTGGCCGACGCCTTCACCCTGTGCGAGGCCTACCACCAGTCGATGATGGGCCCGACCAATCCGAACCGCCTCTACCACATGAGCGGACGCGCCGCCCCCAGCGGCGACGGCAAGGACGTACACATCGGCAACGACATGGGCGACGGCACCATCGGCGCCAGCGGCACGGTGGACTGGACCACCTATCCCGAGCGGCTAAGCGCCGCTGGCGTGGACTGGCGGGTCTACCAGGAAGGCGGCTACCGCTCCTCGTCACTCTGGTACCTGTACGTCGACGCCTACTGGAAATACCGGCTCCAGGAGCAGAACAACTACGACTGCAACGCCCTCGCCTGGTTCAGGAACTTCAAGAACGCTCCGCGCGATTCGGACCTCTGGCAGCGCGCCATGCTCGCCCGCGGCGTCGACCAGTTGCGCAAGGATGTGCAAGAAAACACGCTGCCGCAGGTGTCCTGGATCGTCGCGCCCTACTGCTACTGCGAGCATCCCTGGTGGGGCCCCTCGTTCGGCGAGTACTACGTGACCCGGGTGCTCGACGCGCTGACCAGCAACCCCGAGGTCTGGGCCAGGACCGTGTTCATCCTCAACTACGACGAGGGCGACGGCTTCTATGACCACGCCAGCGCCCCGGTGCCGCCGTGGAAGGATGGCGTCGGCCTTTCCACGGTCAGCACCGCCGGCGAGATCGAGGCATCCAGCGGGCTGCCCATCGGGCTCGGCCACCGCGTCCCGCTGATCGCCATCTCGCCCTGGTCGAAGGGCGGCAAGGTCAGCGCCGAAGTGTTCGACCATACCTCGGTGCTGCGCTTCCTCGAACGCCGCTTCGGCGTCGTCGAGGAAAACATCTCGCCCTGGCGGCGTGCCGTCTGCGGCGACCTGACTTCGCTGTTCGACTTCCAGGGCGCAGGCGATACCCAGGTCGCCCCCGACCTGACCAACGTCCCGCAGAGCGACGCGCGCAAGGAGGACGCCTACTGGCAGCAGTTCTACCGGCCCAGTCCCAAATACTGGTCCTACGAGCCCAAGAGCCTGCCCGGCCAGGAAAAGGGCCAGCGCCCTACCCTCGCGGTGCCCTACCAGTTGCACGCCACGCTGGCCCTCGACATCGCCACCGGCAAGCTGCGCCTGACCCTGGGCAACGACGGCATGAGCCTGCCGGGCAATCCGCAGGGACACTCCGCTGCGGTATTCCAGGTGCAGCCGCGGGAAGTCGGCAATCCGCGCTTCTATACCGTGACCAGCTATCCGGTGGTCCAGGAAAGCGGAGAGGAACTGGGCCGGACCCTCAACGACGAACTCGACGACCTGCTCGACGCCAACGGCCGCTACGCCTTCGAGGTGCACGGCCCCAACGGCTTCTTCCGCGAGTTCCACGGCAACCTGCATCTCGCCGCGCAGATGGCGCGGCCCGAGGTATCGGTCACCTATCAACGCAACGGCAACCTGCAGTTGAACATCCGCAATCTCGGCCGCCTGCCGTGCAGCGTGACGGTGACGCCGAACCCGGCCTATACCCAGGAGGGCAGCCGTCGCTATGAACTCGAACCGAACCAGGCGATCAGTGAAGTGTGGCTGTTACGCAGCAGCCAGGGCTGGTACGACCTCAGCGTGACCGCCAGCAATACGGAAGCCAACTATCTCCGCCGCCTGGCCGGACACGTCGAGACCGGCAAGCCGAGCAGGAGCGATCCATTGCTCGACATCGCAGCGACCTGAAGCGAGGAGTCCATCGATGAGACCTACCCTGACCTGGACCTTGCTGGCCCTGCTGCTCTGCGGCACGGCCATCGGCGCCGTCCTGTTGCTTTACCCATCGGAGCCGGCGCCCGTCGCGCCCTTCGCGTCTCCCCCGCAGGCCACACCGGCGGCAAAACCTTCCATTCCTTCCCGAGCCCCCGAGATGAATACAGCCACCGCTCCCGACAACCTGGAACAGCAACTCGGCGAGTTCGGCCGCAACGCCGGGCAGATGTCCGAGATCGAACGCAAGCAGGCCGCCGAAGGCCTGATCGAACAGCTCAAGCGCGAGGTGGCGGTCGGCGCCGATCCGCGCCAGACCTTCGAGGAGATCCAGCGTCTGACGCCCTATGTGGAAGCCGATGCCAGGCGCCGCGAGGCGCTCGACTTCGAGATCTGGATGGCGCTCAAGGACAACGCCTCCGTCCAGCAGCAAGCGCCGACGCCTGGCGAGGAAGAGCAACTGCGCGAATACGCGCAAGAGTCGGACAAGGTGATCGCCGAGGTGCTCGCCAGCGTCGACGGCGAGGAGCAGCGTCACGCCGCCATCGACGAACGCCTCAAGGCCCTGCGCAAGCAGATCTTCGGCGAGGAGAACCCACGCCTGCTGCAACGCTGAAATCCACGGCGCCCCGACCGGGGCGCCGTCACGCAAGCGTCACCAAAACTTCACATCCGCTACACGGCGTCGGTCGACACTGACGTCATGAGCAGACCTCTAAGCATCGCCCTGATCAGCGAAACCTACCCACCGGAAGTCAACGGCGTCGCCAATACCCTGGGTCGCCTGCATGCCGGTCTCCAGCAGCTTGGCCATCGGGTTCAGGTGGTGCGCCCGCGCCAGCCCGGCGACGACGGCCGGCGCAGCGACGCCGAGCTGGTGCTGACCCGCGGCTGGCCGTTGCCCGGCTACCCCGGCCTGCAATGGGGCATGTCGAGCCTGCACAAGCTGCTGCGCTGCTGGAAGCGCCAGCGCCCGGACGTGCTCTACATCGCCACCGAAGGCCCGCTCGGCTTCTCCGCCCTGCGCGCCGCGCGGCGCCTGGGCATCCCGGCGGTCAGCGGTTTCCACACCAACTTCCAGCAGTACAGCGAGCACTACGGCTTCGGCCCGCTGACCCGGCTGGTCACCGGCTACCTGCGCTGGTTCCACAACCGCACGCAGATGACCCTGGTGCCCAGCGGCAGCCAGCGCATGGAATTGCAACGGCGCGGTTTCGAACGCCTCAACCTGCTCTCCCGCGGGGTCGACAGCCAACTCTTCCATCCCTCCCGGCGCGATCCCGAACTACGCCGGCGCTGGGGCCTGGGCGAACAGGACATCGCCGTACTGCACGTCGGCCGGCTGGCGGCGGAGAAGAACCTCGGCCTGCTCGGCGGCACCTTCCGCGCGCTCTGCGCCGCCCATCCGCAGCTGAAGCTGCGCCTGGTACTGGTGGGCGACGGGCCGGAGCGCAAGCACCTCGAACGGGACCTGCCCGAAGCGCTGTTCTGCGGCGTCCAGCGCGGCGAAACCCTGGCCGCCCACTACGCCTCGGGCGACCTGTTCCTCTTCCCAAGCCTGTCGGAGACCTTCGGCAACGTGGTCCTCGAAGCCCAGGCCGCCGGCCTCGCGGTGGTCGCCTTCGACCAGGCCGCCGCCGGCCAGCACATCCGCCATGGGCACAACGGCGTGCTCGCCGCGCCGGGCGACAAGAGCGGCTTCGTCGAAGTCGCCAGTTGGCTGCTGGACGACCAGGAACGCCTGCGCCGGGTCCGTCTCAACGCCCGCCAGCACGCCAGCCGGCAAGGTTGGGACAGCATCGTCGAGCACTTCCAGAACTACCTGGAGGACGCCTGCGCCAGTCCGCTGGTCCAGCCCGCTCGGTCGAAGCCCGAGCGGCCGCCGGCGGAGGATGGCGGGGCCTTGCCACGCAGCCGCGAGTAGGTCTCAGGCAAAGGCTTTCGGCGCGGCGATGAAGCCCAGGCTCATGGCCCCGGCGCCCAGATTGATGCCGCCGGTGGGACTGAGCATGCCCAGGTGCAAGTGGATGTCGCGCTCGCGGCAGGCGTTCTCCAGCGCGGCGAAGCCCGGCAGGTCGCGCAGCGCGGTCGGATCGCCGGCATAGCTGAGCCCCAGTTGCGGTGCCAGCAGCTCACCCGCCTGTACCCGCGCCAGGGCATAGCCGAACAGCTTCTCCGCCGATTTCTCGAAGCTCGGCGAGAGCGCCACCGGTTTGTCCTCGCCATCGGCCAGGCTGAACACCGGCTTGACGTCGAGCAGCGAGCCCAACCCCAGCGCCGCGCCCTTGACCCGGTCGACGAAACCGCTGCGATCACCCTTCTGGAAGCCGCGCCGGCGCAAGTGGCCCAGGTCGTCGGCGACCAGGTAGGTGCAGGTCTGCTGGCTGAGCTGTTCGAGGCGCGTACGCAGCGCGTTGGGGTGGCTGCCCTGCGCCAGCAGGCGCGTGCCCTCGGCCGCCAGGCAGGCGATGCCGGCGAACACCGAGTGGCTGTCGAGTACGCGCAGGGTGAAGGGACCGGCGATGCCGGCCGCGTGGCGGCGCTCGTGGTAATGCTGGAGCAGGCCGAAGGAGGCCTGGGTGGCGTGCTCGAAGATCGGACTGCGCAGGCTGTCGACGGTGAGGCAGACCACGTAGTCGAAGTCGGTCACCAGTTCGTCGAGGAACCACTGTTGCAACTCGGCGGCGGAGAGCGGCTGGCTGCCGTCCTTGCTACCGACCTTGGGCAGGTGGTCGCGGTAGAAGCTCAGGGTGGTGTCGGGGTCGCGTCGATCGATGAGCCGCTGCTCGCCCAGGCGGATCCCGATCGGCATCACGCGGATGCCGTGGGCGGCGAGGAATTCGGGCGGCAGGTCGCAGGTCGCGTCGACCACCAGGCCGATACGCATGGATTCGCTCCTCTGGCCGTTTCTCGGCCTATTGTTGTGTTGGCGGTCATACAATGCCGGTTTCGGACTTTGAAGTCAGCCGGTCGCACGGCGGGTTTTCGGAAAAAATCACGGCCATGAAAAATCCCACCCCGAGGGGTGGGATCTGCTTGCCGGCGCGGCGCCGGGCCGGTGCGTCGCGGACGCGCCTTCAGACCAGGCTGGCCAGGGCCTCGCGGCTGAACGGCTTGATGTCGCCGATACGCCCCTCGCGGACCTTCACCGCCCACTCCGGATCCACCAGCAGCGCGCGGCCCACCGCGACCAGGTCGAACTCGCCCTTGTCCAGGCGCTCCACCAGGCCGTCGATGCTCGCCGGCTGCGCCACCTCGTCGGTTTTGCCGAAGAATTGCAGGAACTCGCTGCCGTCCAGGCCGACGTTACCCACGGTAATGGTCGGCTTGCCGGTCAGCTCGCGGGTCCAGCCGGCCAGGTTGAGTTCCGAGCCTTCGAACTCGGGAATCCAGAAGCGGCGGGTCGAGCAGTGGAAGATGTCGACGCCGGCCTCCACCAGCGGCGCGAGGAACTCGCGCAGGCCCTCCGGGGTTTCCACCAGGCGCGCGGAATAGTCCTGCTGCTTCCATTGGGAGAAGCGGAAGATGATCGGGAAATCCGCGCCGACCGCCGCGCGCACCGCCCGCACCAGCTCGACGGCGAAGCGCGAGCGATTGGCCAGGCTGCCGCCGTACTCGTCGTCCCGCTGGTTGCTGCCTTCCCAGAAGAACTGGTCGATCAGGTAGCCGTGGGCGCCGTGGATCTCCACCCCGTCCATGCCGATCGCCTGAGCGTCGCGGGCGGCCTGGGCGAAGGCGGCGATGACCTCCTGGATGTCGGCCTTGCTCATGCCGTGGACCAGCACCTTGCCGTCCTTGGCCTTCTCCATCGGGCCGTAGCCGGGCACGCTGGCGTCCGGCTCCACGCCCAGGCGCCGAACGCTGCCGACGTGCCAGAGCTGCGGAACGATGCGCCCGCCCTCGGCATGCACTGCGTCGACCACCTGCTTCCAGCCGGCCAGGGCGTCCTCGCCATAGAAGCGCGGCACGTTCGGATAACCGTTGGCGGCCTTGTGGCCGACCGTGGTGCCTTCGCTGACGATCAGGCCGACGCCGGCGGCGGCGCGCCGGCGGTAGTACTCGACGACCTTGGCGTTGGGTACGCCGCCCGGGGAAAAGTTGCGGGTCATCGGCGCCATCACCACACGGGTGGGCAGCTCCAGGGCGCCGAGACGGAACGGTTGGAACAGGGCTTCTACGGGGGCACTCATGGACGGACTCCTGAGGGGGAATGGGAGGTTCGGGCAGGTATCAGGCGCGGAGCAGCAGCTCCAGGCGCGACATGAAAGCATTCAACGGAGCGAGGCCGGCGCCGACCTTGAAGCGCGCCAGGGCGCCCTGCCAGGCGAAGCCGATGAAGCCGGCCAGGCTCGCGCAGTCCTCGTCGGCGGCCAGTTCGCCGGCCTCGCGCGCCTGCTCCAGGCAGTCCTGGAGGATTTGCGCGGAAGCCTGCAGGATCGACTCGACCTTGGCCGCGATCGGCGGCGACAGCTCGGCCATCTCGAAGCTCAGGCTGCCGATGAAGCAGTGGTATTCGGGCTTTTCCTGGCGGGCGAAGTGCTCCAGCAGCTCGCCGTAGTAGCGCAGCACCCGCTCGCGCGGGCTGAAGCGGCTGTCGCCGAGGGCCTGGGCGTAGCGCGCCAGGCGCGGCGCGTAGACGTGCTCCAGGGCCTGCTGGGCGAAGGCTTCCTTGCTGTCGAAGTAGTGATAGAAGGAGCCCTTGGGGATGCGCGCGGCCTGGACGATCTCCAGCACCCCGGTGCCGTGGTAGCCACGCCGGGTCATGACCTCGGAGCCCTTGGCCAGGATCAGTTCGCGCTTGTCGAGTCGGTTGCTAGTCATGGAACGAGAGAATATGACCGGTCGTCTCGTCCGCCCAGCATTATCAACGGCGGTGATCAGGCGTTACAGGCAGGGACTTATCGCGTTGCGTCATGAACCGGCGCAAGATAGGAAAGGAAGCGGCGGGACGCGAACGCGTCCCGCGGGGGAGATCAACCCAGGGCCTTCTCGATGGCTTGCACCAGGGCCGGGTCGTCCGGCGCCGTGCGCGGGCTGAAACGCGCCAGCACGCGACCGTCGGGACCGAGGAGGAATTTCTCGAAGTTCCAGGTGATGTCGCCGGGAAACTCCGCGCCCTCGCCCGCCAGCAGGCGATAGAGCGGATGCCGCGCGCTGCCGTTGACCTCGACCTTGGCGCTCATCGGGAAGCTGACGCCATAGTTCAGGCTACAGAAGGACTGGATATCCGCCTCGCTGCCCGGCTCCTGGCCGGCGAACTGGTTGCAGGGCACGCCGAGCACCGCGAAACCGCGCTCGCGGTAGGTCTGGTAGAGATTCTCCAGGCCGGCGTACTGGGGTGTCAGGCCGCATTTGGAGGCGACATTGACCACCAGCAGCACCTTGCCCTTGAACGGGGAAAGCGGCAGGTCCTGTCCATCCAACCCCTGCAGGGTGAGATCGTGAAAGGCACTCATGACGTACTCCTTGCGCATTCAGCGACACAACGTGCCAAGCCCCGCACCGGGCAAGAACCCTGGCTGCGGCGCATCCCCAGGGACGGGGTAAAGAGCCCAGGCATGGCGCATGACGCGAAAGGCGCCCAAAGGCGCCTTTCGCTATACCAGCTTAGCAGTTCCGCCGGCGGACGGCCCAGGCCATCAATCGGCGAATGAACGCCGATCAGTGGTGGTGACCGCCTTCGCCATGGATGTGACCATGGGCGATTTCCTCGGCGTTGGCCTCGCGCACGTCGACTACCTTGACCTTGAAGTTCAGGCGCTGGCCGGCCAGCGGATGGTTGCCATCGACGGTCACGTCGTCGCCGTCGATGTCGCGGATGGTGACGATCTGCATGCCGCCGTCCGGAGCCGAGGCGTGGAACTGCATGCCGACTTCCAGTTCGTCGACGCCTTCGAACATCTCGCGGGTCAGGGTCGCGACCAGTTCGGCGCTGTATTCGCCATAGGCGTCTTCCGGCTCGATGGCGACGCTCAGTTCGTCACCGACGTTCTTGCCTTCCAGGGCCTTCTCCAGGCCGACGATGATGTTGCCGGCACCGTGCAGGTAGACCAGCGGCGCGCCACCAGCGGAACTGTCGATGACATCCCCGGCGTCGTTGGTCAGGGTATAGTCGATGGAAACCGCCTTGTTGGCCGCGATCTGCATGGTTCGAAACCTTTTCGATAAAGAAGATGAATGCGTAAGTGTACGCATCAATAGCCCCGAAAGCGACCGCGCCCCTGATGAACGGGGCGCGCGGGCGCCGTCGCGGGTGATTGATTTTCATCAGGACGAGGAAGGCCATTGGGTGGCAGTCTTGTCCTGTGGCCATACTCAACACCTGCGCCACCAACCGCCCTGGCAATCGCGCGCCTGGGTCCTTGACGAAAACGAGCGGCACAGACAGCTCGGCCGCGAATTTCGCTGCGGCTGGTGTGCCCGGGAAGAAGAAGAGCAGACCAAGGAGCAGTGATGCCCTCACGCAACATACTGGTGATCAACTGCGGCAGTTCGTCGATCAAGTTCGCCCTGGTCAACGAGGCCCACTCCCTGTTTCCCCTGCACGGCCTCGCCGAGCGCCTGGGCAGCCGCGATGCGGTGCTGCGCTGGAAGCGCGGCGGCGACAGCGACAGCCTGATGATTCCCAACGCCGACCACCGCGCCGCCCTCGCCCAGTTGCTGCCGATGGTGCAGAACGCCGCGGGCGGCAAGCTCCACGGCATCGGCCACCGGGTGGTGCATGGCGGCGAGCTGTTCACCCATGCCACGCGCATCGACGACCGGGTGGTCGAGGCGATCCGGGCCACCGCGCCGCTGGCGCCGCTGCACAACCCGGCCAACCTGCAAGGCATCGAGGCAGCGATGACGCTGTTTCCCAAGCTGCCCCACGTCGCCGTGTTCGACACCGCCTTCCACCAGAGCCTGCCGGAGCACGCCTACCGCTACGCCCTGCCGGAGGCCCTCTACCGTGAGCATGGCGTGCGCCGCTACGGCTTCCACGGCACCAGCCACCGCTACGTCAGCCACCGCGCCGCGGAAATGGCCGGGTTGGCGGTCGGCGACAGCAGTTGGCTCAGCGCCCACCTCGGCAACGGCAGCTCGACCTGCGCCATCGTCAACGGCCAGAGCCTCGACACCAGCATGGGCCTGACCCCGCTGGAAGGCCTGGTAATGGGCACCCGCAGCGGCGACGTCGACCCCAACCTGCACAGCCACCTGGCGCGGACCCTGGGCTGGAGCCTGGAGCGCATCGACTCGATGCTGAACAACGAAAGCGGCCTGCTCGGCCTCTCCGACCTGTCCAACGACATGCGCACCCTGGAGCAGGAGCGCGAGCAGGGCCACCCCGGCGCGGCCCTGGCGATCGAGGTGTTCTGCTACCGCCTGGCCAAGTCCCTGGCGGCGATGAGCTGCGCCCTGCCGCAACTGGACGGGGTGATCTTCACCGGTGGCATCGGCGAGAACTCGCCGCTGGTGCGCGCCAAGACCGCCGCCCACCTGCGGCTGTTCGACCTGCGCCTCGACCAGGAGGCCAACGCCCGCTGCGTGCGCGGCGTCGCCGGGCCGATCCAGGCCGCGGGGCATCCGCGGGTACTGGTGATCCCGACCAACGAAGAGCGGCAGATCGCCCTCGACACGCTGGCCCTGCTCGACTGAACTGGATCGACGCCCCCGCCCAACCAGGCGGCGTGGCCAAACGCACGGCTTAAGGAGCCCAGATGCATACCTTCTTCATCGCCCCGACCGGTTTCGGCGTCGGCCTCACCTCGATCAGCCTCGGCCTGCTTCGCGCCCTGGAACGCGCCGGGCTGAAGGTCGGCTTCTTCAAACCCATCGCCCAGCTGCATCCCGGCGACCTCGGCCCGGAGCGCTCCAGCGAACTGGTGGCGCGCACCCACGGCCTGGATACGCCGAAGCCGCTGCCGCTGGCCCAGGTCGAGCGGATGCTCGGCGACGGCCAACTGGACGAACTGCTCGAAGAGATCATCAGCCTCTACCAGCGCGCCGCCGCCGACAAGGACGTGGTGATCGTCGAAGGCATGGTACCGACCCGTCACGCCAGCTACGCCGCGCGGGTCAACTTCCACCTGGCGAAGAGTCTCGACGCCGAGGTGATCCTGGTCTCCGCGCCGGAAAACGAGACGCTCACCGAACTGACCGACCGTATCGAGATCCAGGCCCAACTGTTCGGCGGCCCGCGCGACCCGAAGGTGCTCGGGGTGATCCTCAACAAGGTCCGCGGCGAGGCCGACGCGGCCAACGCCGAGGACGGCGTGGCGGAC
The DNA here is from genome assembly GCF_021213715.1 of Pseudomonas sp. CP-1. NCBI lineage: Bacteria > Pseudomonadati > Pseudomonadota > Gammaproteobacteria > Pseudomonadales > Pseudomonadaceae > Pseudomonas > Pseudomonas sp. CP-1. The sequence goes on along the minus strand of NZ_JAJQKY010000001.1, from coordinate 184,401 downwards.
TTCGCCCGGCGCCTCACCGAACACTCGCCGCTGCTGCGCGACGACTTCCGCCTGATCGGCTGCATTCCCTGGCAGGACGAACTCAACGCCGCGCGCACCCGCGACATCGCCGACCTGCTCAGCGCACGGGTGATCAACGCCGGCGACTACGAGCAGCGCCGGGTGCAGAAGATCGTGCTATGCGCCCGCGCCGTGCCCAACACCGTGCAACTGCTCAAGCCCGGCGTGCTGGTGGTGACCCCCGGCGACCGCGACGACATCATCCTTGCCGCCAGCCTGGCCGCGATGAACGGCGTACCCTTGGCCGGCCTGCTGCTGTGCAGCGACTTCCCGCCCGACCCGCGGATCATGGAACTCTGCCGCGGCGCCTTGCAGGGAGGCCTGCCAGTGCTGTCGGTGGCCACCGGCTCCTACGACACCGCGACCAACCTGAACCGGATGAACAAGGAAATCCCGGTGGACGACCGCGAGCGCGCCGAGCGGGTCACCGAGTTCGTCGCCGGGCACATCGATTTCGAATGGCTCAAGCAGCGCTGCGGTACGCCGCGCGAGCTGCGCCTGTCGCCGCCGGCGTTCCGCTACCAGGTGGTGCAACGCGCGCAGAAGGCCGGCAAGCGCATCGTCCTGCCCGAGGGCAGCGAGCCGCGCACCGTGCAGGCGGCGGCGATCTGCCAGGCGCGCGGCATCGCCCGCTGCGTGCTGCTGGCCAAGCCGGACGAGGTCCAGGCGGTGGCCCAGGCCCAGGGCATCGTGCTACCGGAAGGCCTGGAGATCATCGACCCGGACCTGGTGCGGCAGCGCTACGTCGAACCGATGGTCGAGCTGCGCAAGGGCAAGGGGCTGAACGCGCCGATGGCGGAGCAGCAACTGGAGGACAGCGTGGTCCTGGCGACCATGATGCTTGCCCTGGACGAGGTCGACGGCCTGGTCTCCGGCGCCATCCACACCACCGCCAGCACCATCCGCCCGGCGCTGCAACTGATCAAGACCGCGCCCGGCTACAACCTGGTGTCGTCAGTGTTTTTCATGTTGTTACCGGACCAGGTGCTGGTCTACGGCGATTGCGCGGTGAATCCCGATCCTTCGGCCAGTGACCTGGCCGAGATCGCCGTGCAGAGTGCCGCGTCGGCGCAGGCTTTCGGCATCCCTGCACGGGTCGCGATGATCAGCTACTCCACCGGCGACTCCGGTTCCGGGGTGGATGTCGACAAGGTTCGCGAGGCCACCCGCCTGGCGCGCGAGCAGCGCCCCGACCTGTTGATCGACGGACCCTTGCAGTATGATGCCGCCGCCATCGCCAGCGTCGGCCGCCAGAAGGCGCCGAACAGCCCGGTGGCCGGGCAGGCCACGGTGTTCATCTTCCCCGACCTGAACACCGGCAACACCACCTACAAGGCGGTGCAGCGCAGCGCCGATTGCGTCAGCGTCGGGCCGATGCTGCAAGGCCTGCGCAAACCGGTGAACGACCTGTCGCGCGGCGCGCTGGTGGAAGACATCGTCTACACCATCGCCCTCACCGCCATCCAGGCGGACGCCCAGGCCCCGGCCTGAAGGAACGCCGCCCAGTGGGCGGCACTGGCTTCGGCCAGGCACGAGGATGTGCCATGTGAACGGCGGGACCACGCCCCGCTCCACGCGCCCGGCCCTGGCCGGGCGCCTACGTACAAGGACTCCTTGATGCTGTCGTTTCTCCCCCATTTCCTGCGCGGCTCCCTGGCCGGCCTGCTGCTGGTGTCCAGCACCCTGTGCTGGGCCTGCCTGCTGTTCGGCATGACCCTGGTCAAGCTGCTCCTGCCGTTCGCCGCCGCCCAGCGCATGTGCAGCAAGATCATGAGCCTGATCGCCGAAGGCTGGATCGCCTGCAACAAGGGCTGGATGAACCTGGTCCAGCGCACCCGCTGGAACGTCCAGGGCCTGGAGGGCCTGGAGTACCAACACTCCTACCTGGTCACCAGCAACCACCAGAGCTGGGTCGACATCCTCGTCCTGCAATACCAGTTGAACCGGCGCATCCCGCTGCTGCGCTTCTTCCTCAAGCAGGAACTGATCTGGGTCCCGATCATCGGCCTGTGCTGGTGGGCCCTCGATTTCCCCTTCATGAAGCGCTACAGCAAGGCCTACCTGGCCAGGCACCCGGAGAAGAAAGGCCAAGACCTGGCGACCACGCGCAAGGCCTGCGCCAAGTTCAGCCGCATCCCGGTAGCGGTGTTCAACTTCCTCGAAGGCACCCGTTTCACCCGCGCCAAGCACGACGAGCAGCAGTCGCCGTTCCGCCACCTGCTCAAGCCCAAGGCCGGCGGCATCGCCTTCGTCCTCGACGCCATGGGCGAGCAATTGAAGACCCTGGTCAACGTGACCATCCACTACCCGGACGGCAGCCCGACCTTCTGGTGCCTGCTTTCCGGACGCCTGAAGGACGTCGTGGTGCGCTTCGAGGAACTGGAGATTCCGCGCCAGTTCGTCGGCAAGAGCTACGACCAGGACGCCGGCTACCGCGCGGAATTCCAGCAATGGGTCAACCAGCTGTGGGAGCGCAAGGACCAGTTGCTCGACAGCCTGCACCGCGAGTTTCCCGGTAACGCCAAGGCGTAGGACGAAGAGCGCCGACCAGCGCCCATGAAAAAGCCCGCCGAATGGCGGGCTTTTTCTTCCAGGCCGCGATCAGTACTGCGGCTGGGTCTGCGCCGGGCCCTGGGCGCCCGGAACCGGTCGCAGGTTGACCTCGACGCGCCGGTTCTGCGCGCGACCGTCGGCGGTGGAGTTGCTCGCGATCGGCTGGTCCGGGCCCATGCCGCGGGTACTCAGGCGGGTGCCGTCGACGCCCTGGGCGGTCAGGTAGCCGGCCACGCTCTGCGCACGACGCTGGGACAGGTCCATGTTGTGCTGGCGGCTGCCGGTGCTGTCGGTGTAGCCGACGATCTCGATGGTGTTCTGGTTGTACTGCTTGAACGAGTTCGCCAGGTTGTTCAGCGGCGCGTAGAAGCTCGGAGCGATGTTCGCCGAATCGGTGGCGAAGGTGATGTTGCCCGGCATGATCAGCTTGATGTCGTCGCCCTGGCGCTGCACTTCCACGCCGGTGCCTTCCATCTGCCGACGCAGCTCGGCTTCCTGCTTGTCGGCGTAGTAGCCATAACCCGCGGCGGCCGCGCCGGCAACGGCAGCGCCGATCAACGCGCCCTTGCCACGGTTGTTGTGGTCGATCGCGGCGCCGGCGACGGCGCCGGCCAGCGCACCCAGTCCGCCGTACTTGGCCGTCTTGCTCATGCCACCCTGGCTTTGGCTTTGCGTGTCGTAGGGGTTGTTGTTGGCACAACCGGCGAGCAGCGCCAGTGCGGTGACGGCTGCGGCCAGAGGCAGGCAACGGGAGGTGAACATGGGAAAACTACTCCTCGAGGTACTGAAACGCCCCTGCGTGAGGGGCGGCCGACATCTTAGAGCATAGCCAGGTGGCAAAATTCCCGATGCTCGGAAAAATCCTTTTCAGCCCCTGACGAAGGGATTCTCGCGCATCTCCTCGCCCAGCGTGGTGTCCGGGCCGTGGCCGGCGACCACCGTGGCGTCCTCGTCGAGGCTGTACAGGCGCTGCCTGATCGAACGCTGGATCGCCGCCGAGTCGCCGCCCCACAGGTCGGTGCGGCCGATGCCACGGCGGAACAGGGTGTCGCCGGCGATCAGCAGCTTCGCCCGGGGGAACCAGAAACTCATCGAGCCCGGCGTATGCCCCGGCGTGTGCAGTGCCACTCCGCAACCGCAGGCCAGTTCCTCGTCGTCGGCCAGCCAGCGGTCCGGGGCCGGCACCGGCGTGTAGGGCACGCCGAACAGTTGGCACTGCATCTCCAGGTTGTCCCAGAGGAACTGGTCGTCCTTGTGCAGGTGCAGGCTGGCGCCGGTGCGCTTCTTCATCTCGCCGGAGGCGAGGAAGTGATCCAGGTGCGCGTGGGTATGGATGATGCTGACCACCTGCAGGCCGAGGCGGTCGAGGCGCTGCAGGATCAGTTCGTGGTCGCCGCCCGGATCGACGACGATGGCCTTCCTGGTCAGCGGATCGCCAATGATGGTGCAGTTGCACTGCAAAGGCCCGACGGGAAAGGTTTCGCGGATCAGCGCGGGGGATGTCGACATGCAAGACTCCGATCACGGTCGGCGCGGCAAGCGCGCCATGGATTTCTATGAAACGCCAAGCATGGCACATCCGCCTGGTGCCGAGGACCGTCGGCGTCGGCTCAGGGCGCTTCGCGGTAGTCGCTGGGCAGCTTGCCGGTCCACTTGCGGAACGCCCGGCGGAAGTTCGACGAGTCGTTGAAGCCGAGCAACAGGGCAATCTCGTACAGCGGTAGCTGGGTGGTGGTCAGGTATTGCAGGGCCAGGCGCTTGCGCACATCGTCGAGGACCTGCTGGTAGGTGGTGCCCAGCGACGACAGGTGCCGGCGCAGGCTGCGCCCGCTGGTGTGCAGTTCGCGGGCGGCCTGTTCGAGGTCGGGGAAGTCGCCGGGACGCGCCAGCAGCAGGCGGCGCACACGGGTCAGCAGGCCTTCCTGGACGTCCAGGGTGGCCAGCAGCGCCTCGCACTGCTGCTCGCACATCTGCACCGTGGCCGGGTTGGCCAGCGCCATCGGTCGTTCCAGGTACTCGCTGGGCATGCTCAGCCAGTGCCAGGGCTGCTCGAACTCCGCAGCCACCCCGAACACCTCGGCGTAGCGCCGGGCATGGGCCGGCGGCGGATAGGCGAAGCCGACCCGCACGTCCTGCAACGGCTCGCCGACCAGGAAGCAGGCGATGGAATACAGCGTCGCCATCAGGCCCTCGGCGGCGAACACCGAAGCGGCGCCCAGCGGCATCGACTCCACCGCGCGCAACTCGGCGCGGCCGTCATCGAGCACCAGTTCCAGTTCGTAGGCCAGGCCGAGCACCCGGTAGTACTTGAGGGCGAACTGGATGGCCTTGCCCAGGTTGGCGCTGGACAGCACCGCGTAGCCGAGGATGCCGTGGGCGGAGACGTTCAGGCGCTGGCCGAGCACCAGCCCCAGCGCCGGCTCGCCGCACAGGGCCTGGGCGCTGTAGGTGAGCTGGTTGAAGTCGAGGAAGGACAGGCGGCCGTTCGGGCTGTCCAGCACCTCGGGACGCACCCGCGCAGCGTCGAACAGCGCCTGGCGGGACACGCCGTACTCTGCGACGAGATCGAGGAGTGCCTCGGCATAGGCCACCGGCACCAGTTCGGCGGTGAAATTGAGCGGTTGTTTCATGGCTGTTTATTGTTCTGACCGCTGGCCGGATATGACCGGAAAGTTGGCAGAAGATAACCTTGTGAGGCTATCCCCCGCAAGCGATAGTCGATCCCATGGTCCTTCACCATCACAGGGAGCCGCTATGGCCAGCACCACCCCCGAAGGTCTGGAGATCCGCCCGCGTCATCTGGACTTCGACCTGCCCGATCCGATGCCGCGCCATTGGCACAGCGGCGACGCTTTCAAGACCCACATGTTCAACGCCATGTCGGTGCTGTTCCCCGATGGCGAGCGCTTCTTCATCGACTCCGTGCGCCACTACCGCGAGCGGGTCGAGGACCCGGCGCTGAAGCAACAGATCCGTGGCTTCATCGGCCAGGAAGGCCACCACAGCCGCGAGCACCTGGTCTACAGCGACCGCCTGCGCGCCCTCGGCTACGACATCGACCGCCTGGAAGGCGGTGCCAAGCGGCGCATCCGCTTCGCCCAGCAGAAACTGCACCCGTCGCGGCAACTGGCGGCCACCGCGGCCCTGGAGCACCTCACCGCGATCATGGCCGACGGCCTGCTGAGCAACCCCAGGTGGCTGGAAGGCGCCGACCCGACCATGGCCCGCCTGTGGCGCTGGCACGCACTGGAGGAAACCGAGCACAAGGCGGTGGCCTACGACGTGTTCATGCTGGTCAACGGCAAGGCCAGGCTGCGCCGCCGGGCGATGGTCCAGGGCACCTTCTTCTTCGCCCTCGACACCACCAAGGGCCTGGTCCACATGCTCAAGCGCGACGGCCTGCTGTGGAACTTCAAGGTCTGGCGCGACGGCATCAAGTGGCTGTGGGGCAAGGACGGCGTGTTCCGCTCGCTGGTGGGCGTGTACCTGGACTTCTACAAGAAGGACTTCCACCCCTGGCAGCACAATAACCTGCACCTCATCGAGCAGTACCGCGACCAGTTCGAACCGGAACCGAAGGCCGCCTGACCCTCCTCGCCGCCCCTCCGCGCCGCGAGAGGGGCTTGCATCGCTTCCCTGCCCTGCCTGGTATTTCGGCCTTTCGTCCATGCATTAAAAAGCCCGCGACTGACCAGCGCGGGCTTCTTCATGACGGCCTGGGATCAGGCCATCAGGAAGCGCAGTGCATCCGCCGCGGTCTGCTCGGGAATCTCCTCCATGGGGATATGCCCGACGCCCGGATAGGTCTTCACCTGGATCCCTGGCAGGTCGCGTTGCCACAGCGGTACGTGCTTCGGCGAGATCCAGCGGTCGCGTTCGCCCCACATCAGCAGGGTCGGCGCGACGATCCGGGCGATGCGTTCGCCGGAGGTGCCGAGTTCCTCGCGGTTGACCTTCAGCAACACGCGGAAGATCTCCATCATGCCCTTGCGGTTGCCCGGGCGGCGGCTCAGGTCGTAGTAACGGTCGACCACCCCCGGCTTGATCCGCCCCGGCTCGCCATAGACTTCCTTGATGCCCTGGGCGATCAGCGCCCGCGGCATCCACAGCGGCATCGCCAGGGTCGAGCCGGGCAGCGCCGCCGAGGCGATCATCCACGGCACCTTGCGCATCTGGTAACCGGCCGGGTCGATCAGCACCAGCCGCTCCACTCGCTGCGGCTGCGCCAGGGCGAAGTTCCAGGCGATATAGCCGCCCAGGGAGTTGCCAGCGATCGAGGCCTTGTCGATCTTCAGGAAATCAAGCAACTGGCCGAGGATCGCCACCATGCGCTCGCCGGAGTAACGGCTGTCACGCCCCGGCCCGGTCAGGCCGAAGCCCGGCACGTCGAAGCGCACGATGCGGAAGTAGGGCGACATCGCCTTCACCCAGTCGTCCCAGGTGTGCAGCGAGGCGACCACGCCGTGGATCATCACCAGCACCGGCTTGTCGCGGCTGCCTTCGTCGCGGTAGTGCAGCGGGAAACCGTCCAGCTCGATGAAGCGCGAGCCGCTGGACGGTGCGGCGTAGCGCTCGCGCAACGACTCCAGCGAGAGGGAGCCGAAGCCCAGGCGGGCGAATCCGACCGCCAGCGGCGGTTGCAGCAGATAGGGTGTCGCGGACATGGACGCACGTCTCCCGTCTTGTTGTTATGACAGGGCATCAGAGCATGGCCACGGCGGGCTGCGAGCCCAACCTAGGTTCTGTAGGCGCGAGCGGCGACTGCCCGGCTGTTACCCTTGCAGTCTCGTCGGAGCCTGGGTGCTGGGACAGAGCGTACCCACCAGCAGGTCGCCGAGCACCCGCTTGACCCGCGGCAGCTCCAGCGGGTCGCTGGCATTGAGCAGCTCCAGCGAAGCCGCCTCCATCGCCCAGATCAGCACCCGGTAGGTCAGCGCATCGTGGGCCGCACCCTGGGCGCCCAGGCGCTCGGCCCACAGCTCGATAATCTTCAGGTGCGCGCGCTGCCGGTGCGCCGCCAGCGGCGAGCCGGCATGCAGGGCCTCCTCCTGCATCATGCGGATGATCGGACCGACCGCCAGGTGGTAGTCGAAGAACAGCGAGACCATCGCCCGCAGCCAGTCCTCGTCGCTGCCGGCCTCGCTGCGCAGCCCGCCGAAGCGCGCCAGCAGCAATTGCACGGCGCTGTGGTAGATGCTTTCCAGCACCTCCAGCTTGCCGGCGAAATACTTGTAGAAAGTCCGCCGCGAGACCCGCGCCGCCTCCAGCAGGTCGTTGACCGTGGTCTCGGCGACTCCCTTGCGGGTGAACACCGGGATCGCCGCGAGCTGGATGTTGGTCCGTTGCAGATGCCCCACCAGCGGCCCCTCGCCCTGCGCCGCCTGGCGCGCCAGCGCGCCGTAGCCGCCGAGGTCCTCGAATACCGCCTGCAAGCCGTCCCACTGCGCCGTTGCCATCCCGTCCGCCCCAATCGAAGCGCGGGGTGACGGCGGCCCCGGCCATCGCTAACCTAGGCCGATCCACGCGCCCCGCAAGGAAAGTCCGTGCCGACCCTATCACGCCGCCTGCTCTGGCCGCTGGCCATCCTTTTACTGGTTCTCGGCCGCCCGCTCGCGGCCGCCGACCTCTACTACCTCGGCCAGCGCATCCCGGACATCCAGAAGCCCTGGGACAGCCACGACTACCAGGTGCTGATCGACGCCCTGAAGAAGATCGAGGAAACCCAGAAAAACGCCCTGCCGCGACGCAGCGGCGAATTCACCGGGCCGCTCTACCTGCGCATGGTCAGCGAGGAAAACTTCCGCCCGCAGCTGAACATCTACAGCCCCCTGGAGATCCGCCAGAACGAGGCCCGCGAAGTGCTGTTCAAGCTCAAGGAGCTGATGCGCCTGTACTTCGACTTCCGCGCCGCCAAGCAGCCCTACGGCGCCGAGGCGCTGGGCCTGATGAGCTACTCGCTGCGCGAGCAGTCGATCCTGTTCACCCTCACCGTCGAATTCTGGATGACCCTGTCCCAGGCCGAACAGCGCAACCCCGCGCGTCTGCAGGGCATGCAGGAAACCAAGGCGGCCGCGGCGATGCTCACCGGCAGCGCCCTCGACTACCTCGGCCTCACCGCCCAGTTCGAGCGCCAGGACCTGGTGCTCTACTCCGCCGAGCTGGCCAAGGAAATGCCCGAGCTGTTCATCCACCTGCCCTCCCCGGTGCGCGCCCAGTTGCTGGAACGCATCGCCGCTTTCGCCAAGGACCACCCTTACTCCGAGGTCCGCGACAACATGCGCGACCTGCAACCGGTGCTGCAGGCGATCCAGGCCGACGTGGAAAAACAGCTGGCGCCCGGGCGGAACGCCAAGGCACCGGACAAACCCCTGGACCTGAGCCCGCCTCCGGAGGGGAAACCCAGCGGCGTCAAAGGTTTATGAGCGGCGGATTGGACTCTCGCAGCCCTTTGCCGTAGACTGGTCGTCGACCTGTCAAGGTTTTGGGGCCGATTAGGATTCGACGCCGGTAACAAAACTTGAGGGGCATGCCGAGCTGGTAGCAGAACTCGTAAATTCGCTGCTGCAAACTTATAGTTGCCAACGACGACAACTACGCTCTAGCTGCTTAATGCGGCTAGCAGTCGCTAGGGGATGCCTGTAAACCCGAAACGACTGTCAGATAGAACAGGATCGCCGCCAAGTTCGCTGTAGACGTAACGGCTAAAACTCATACAGCTCGCTCCAAGCACCCTGCCACTCGGGCGGCGCGGAGTTAACTCAGTAGAGCTGGCTAAGCATGTAGAACCGATAGCGGAGAGCTGGCGGACGGGGGTTCAAATCCCCCCGGCTCCACCAAACGCAAACGATAAGCCCCTGATTTTCCGTGAATTTCAGGGGCTTTTTCTTTGCCCAGTCCCTTGCCTGCTCCTCCAGCGCCGGGCCTTTCCTGTTGCCGGCTCGCCTTGCTGCTCCCTCCCCTACCGTGACCGACACCCGGCGAGCTTCGCCAGCCCGCTCTTTTGGTTGCGGACGCGCGGAATGATATTTCCCGAATCTGTTAATGAGACCGTTCGACTCCGCCGCCAACAAGGCTCTGGAACGCTGGCAGGAAAACATTCATGGATTCAGGTTCGAAACTCCCCGTCCAAGAAAACGAGCCTCCGAGAAACCGACGCATACTTTTCGTCAAGCACAGAAAAAGAATTTGAGCTAGACACTCACTACCAGGGTAAGCAGGCGTCTTATATCCCTGGAAAGCGAAACCTAAAACAGAGATTCCAAAACACGATAAACCGGCCTCCACAGACGCTCGAAGGACAAGAAAAATGAAAAAGGAACCGAAAGGAGCAAAAAACAGGATAGTCATCGCCAAAGATGAGAAGAACGTTCTAACCTGCACCAGCGAAGGGTTCGAATATACGCCAGACATCGTCAAGAACGTCTACGGAAAGAGCAGCCGACCCGCACTGGAAGACTGGTTCCTGACGGAACTTGATTTCTTTCGCAGGTATTACCCGGGATACGAGATTTTCACCCTCGGCTCCAGTTGTGTCTTCGGCGAAAAGTTCGTGAACTACCTGACCATCTGCGAATTCGACATAGACAGTACCTACGCCTTCGACTGTCTCAAGAAGGCCCTGAGGGAGTCCGACCAGGCCATTAGGCGGAAACTCTCCGCCATGTGGAAATGGGACATAGCCGCCAGGAAGGACTGGAGCATCGTCTTCATGGTTGGGCACATGGACTTCGCCTACTTCCTCCAGCACAGGAAGGAGTTCCAGGGGGATGCCCATAAGCGCTTCATGAGTACATTCACCACGGCGGAGACGAAAATCACCTCTCGCGACTACAAGGTCATGCATGACGGCGCGATCCTGCCCTTCGACGAAACGGCCCTGTCGCCGGAAGACAGGTTCATTTTCGAGAACTATCAAAAGATAAAGTTCGAAACCACGCCACTATGAAGTTAACGGACAAAAGCGAAAGGCGCCCGGCCGGACGCCTTTCGCCAATAAACTCCAGCCACTCGCCAGTTTGTTTTAAGCACTTCTACGAAGCCCAGGAGTTCCGACTCCTGGCCGACTCTTCCAGAGCCCCGCAATAAAACTACAAATCAAAAACATCCTCAGACTGGACGCTTGAAAAAACACCGTTGGCAACGTTTCAATTCCCACCATGTCTTCCGCATGGATCAGTGGGAAAACTCATGTCACTACAGTCTGAAATGCTCGTGGAGCAGAAAGTTTCCAACGCCCAGAAATCCACCGGCACCGCCTATCTTCTGTGGTTCTTCCTGGGCGGTTTCGGCGCACACCGCTTCTACCTGGGGAAAACCGGCACGGCGGTTACCCAACTGATCATCACGCTGATCGGTTGTTTCACCCTGTTCCCCCTGATCATTACCGGCATCTGGTGGATCGTCGATGCCTTCCTGATTCCCGGCATCATCCAGGGCCATACGGAGCAGACCCGCCGCGACGCCCGGCTGGAAGTTGCAGCGCTGCAGGTAGCCGGCGCTTCCGCGTCGCACCCTCAAGACTGACCGGCGCACCTCGCTACGGTCCTCGGCGGGCCGGAGAAGAAACCAATGCCGGGAGGTGGGACAAGGAGAAGTCCCCTTCTGCGTTTCTTCCGCTGGCGATAGGTGCCGACTCGTTCAATCCCGAATTGGCCGCCAGAACGGCCAGCACATCTCACTGATGCAAGGACCCGCACATGAGTGGAAAACCCGCCGCCCGCGTCACCGATCCAACGACCTGCCCAGTGCCAGGGCATGGCAGCAACCCCATCGTCCAGGGCTCTCCCGACGTCGTTTTCGACGGCCTGCCGGCAGCACGGCAAGGCGACACCTCAGCCTGCGGAAGCCCGATGATCTCAGCCGTTTCGTCGACGGTACTCATCAACGGCCTACCGGCGGTGACGCTGGGTAGTATCGGGGCGCACGGCAACGTGGTGATCGGCGGCTCGGGGACGGTACTCATCGGCGACGTCTTCACGCCCGCCCCGCGCGCTCCCGCCCTTCCCCTTAACCGCAACAGCGTGCCCTGTTCCGGGCGCTTCCAGCTCATCGACCACGAAACGGGCAAGCCCGTCGCCGGACGCCGGGTCAGGGTCTGGTCGAGTGGCGGCTGGAATGCCTTCGACACCACGGATGCCGACGGCATGACCTCCTGGATCGAGCGCCCCACCGCGGAGACCCTCTACATCGACCTGGTGCAGAGGGGCGACGCATGAGCGACCAGCCCAGCCTGTCCCGGGGAGGCATGAGCCCCGAAGGCAGGACCAACCCCGTCGGCCCCCTGGAATCCAGGCTCGATCCGCAGGACAAGAAGGTGCTGTGCTCGGCGGTCTGCCATTGCAGCAGCACGCCCAACCTCAGCCAGGATGGCAAAAGCCTCAAGCAGGCGTGCGTGGCACAGCGGCTGGGAGAGTTGGACGAAGTTCTCCAGGGACGCAGCCCCTACAAGCCCGAGGTCAGCTACGACATGACCAAGAACCCACCGCAGCCGATTCTCGATAGCCAGACCGGTAACAGTCCACATGGCTGGATACCGGGATGGATCAGCAAGTATTGGGATGAAGATCCGGAGCATCCGCCGTTCAAGCCAGGGAAAGGAATGATTCGCAGGCCCGACGTGATCATCGTTCAGAATCCCAACAGGCCGCCAACCCAGGACAATATCAAACAGGTGGTGGAGATGAAGTTTCCGCCTGACCCACATAATAGGGAACAACTTGAGGATTATGCAGCGATTGCCGGCAACAAGAACAAGATTGTTGAAATGAAACCCTCCGACTGCGACTGTGGCCAGGAAAATCAACGATCCAAGGTGCCAGTAGAGCAAGCAGGGTGGGCCGTCGCCATCGCAGGTGGAGTGATGTTCGTCTTGACCCGAGGCCGTTCCCCTCGCCCGATGATTCCCGCCTATTGATCAAGAGGAAAAGCCCATGGAACAGCCATTCGATCTGGCTGCAGAGTTAGCCAAGCAACCCCATCTACTGGAAATAGCCGGCAACCTGTTGATGAAGGGCGGCCCCGAAGACTATATCGGTGCCGTGCTTTGCCTACGTGGTACTCTCTACTTCAAAGAGGCCCATACCCCACTGGTACGTGAGTCATTATGCCAATGCTTCGATGAGTTCAAGCGCCTGGCAGAGCCTCACCTCACCTGGCTCTGGCGTGAAGAGCCTGCACAAGGAAAGCCACTGACCGCATACCGTGACACCCAACCACTGCGCGAGATGATGGGGGCAATGGATGAAGACGATCATCTCAGCTTCTGCTACACCAGCGGCAAGAAATCCCGCGATGCAGGCGCCTGGCTGTTTGATATTTACGGCAAGCGGAGCTGGCAAGCCAAAATGGGCCATGATCTTAGTGTTCTGGAGTTCTCCGTACCTCTGCTATATCAAGAGCGGCAGCCATTGGATTTCCTACAGCTGTTTATTGACTTCGCACGGCGACTAGAGCCGGAGCAGGGGTATGCGGGGCATGCCTACAATCTCTCGCCGACCAGTTGGGACAATGACGAGCCCTCCGAAGCCTTTATGGCGGCGCGTATGCCGGGTTTGGATGTAGGGACGGCTTGTCTGCTGGCCAATACTCCCGAGTTCAAACCTACAAGAATCAAAACTGTCAGTTGGCTAACCCTCCTGAACAACGAGCGCCTGGCGCTGGCCGGCGGGCTCGATGCCCTGCGTGCGCAACTGCCCTCCAGCCACTTTGCCTTCTACCGCTACGGCGATGGCGTGGTAATCCAGGCCGGTGCCTATCCCTATATCGCGGGTGATGCGGAAGACTCCAGACCCGCTCCGTATGTGCTGCTGAACCACGCGCTCAAAGGCATTCGCTATGAAACCGTCGGCTCGCTACACGGCGGCTCCCACGACGGCGAATTGCGGCTGGTGGGCTGGGCGGCCGATCAATGGCTGAAACGGCTGGATGTGGAAGACAGCGAGATTCCCCGGTGGCGCGACAAACTGCTCAGCGCTGAGCCTTACCTGGACGCGACGAATACGCTGCCGGAGCGCCTGTAGGGGCTTACGTTTTCTGGGATCAAAAGTGCTCGTCAAGGCTAAACTCCCTATGAGGCGAGCCTGACAGAAAAAATATCTGCCCCTCACAAGAGTGCTTATAAGCAAGAATTCAACCTATCTAATCGTGCCTTCAATATCACCCAAACAGTATCTATTACTTATTATTCAACAACCATCCCTCTTTAATAGATTCGCGACTCGAAACCCAAACTCAAACTCAAACTCAAAATCTGTCTTCTTTACACCTTACTAAAACTTCTTCAAACCCATAAGACCATCTCCATTGGCGTCATTTACTTCTTATCGGTGATATCTAAAATACCTTTAAATTGGAAACAGCTATAAGGCTTTGAAGTCGAAGAACTGTCGTAACGAATAGCCTTAGGCGCCTGCCTCTTCGATATCCGCGAAGTTGCTGATTTTCACCGCACCATCCGGGAAGCGTGCAATCACTTCCAGCTGGCCGCCCATGGCTTCGATGTGGCTGCGCAAGGTGGAAATGTACATATCCGTACGCCGCTCCATCTTGGCAATTGCCGGCTGCTGCACCTGCAGCACTTCAGACAGCATCTTCTGCGACAAACCTCTAGCCTGGCGCAACTCATTCAGGGGCATTTCAGCCAACAGTTCCTGGGCCTTGGCCTCGACGCGGGCCTGTGCCTCAGGCGACATTTGCGCCCGAAGGTCGGAGAATTTCTTAGCCATCGATCAGTCCCTCCTCACGGAGCTGGTGCAAGTGTTCGTCATAGAGGCGGTCGGCAATAGGCACGTTCAATTCGTACCAACGATCATCGCCAGTCTTGTCGCCACCGATCAGCAGTATCGCGGAGCGTCTGGGGTCAAACGCGTAAAGCGTTCGGAAAGGTCGCCCGCCGTGTTGAGTCCGTAGCTCTCTCATATGGCCATGGCGGGAGCCATTGATGCCGCTGCTGTGGGGGTGCCCCAAGGATGGCCCTCGCTCCTCAAGCAAGCGAACCGTCACAGCTAGCGACTCCTGCTCATCCTCAGACAGAGAACCCCACCAATCACCGAACTCGTCGGTGTACTCGATATCCCACGCCACAAAATATAACCCCCAGGGAATATTCCATCAAAGGAATCCTACTCAAAGAGAGCGCTTCCCGACAACGGACCGAGCGCACGGAGTCCTGAAGACGATCCGGTCCCAGATGGACGCACCAGGACCCGCGAGGCAGCCTCATTCCGTGTGTCGAAAAAGTGTCGAAATTACTCGCCCATACAGGCCGGCATAGCACAGAGCTTGGCCCGTCCCCTCCTCTCCAGCCCCAGTCCTGCCCAGCCTTGGCCATTTATGACCATTAACGAGAACGGGCCGGGGGCACTGCCTCCGTCGGTTATCGTTGTCTGCGTGCGTACTCCGCCTCGAACAGCGACAGGGCGTCGCTGAGCAACGACAGCAAGGAGCCGGTGATGCGGCGGTGCTTTCGCCGGTCTTCGGTTTCGTCGAACAGGTCGAGGACGCTCAGCGTTCCGATCGCCGACTCCAGCCGGCGGCGGGCGGTGTCGAACAGGTCTTCGCTGGCTGCGCTGCTGTCCAGGTAGAGGGTGGCGCAGCCGGGATGCTGGTTGCATTGCGAGGTGCGTCGCAGGGGGATGAAGGTGGAAGGGGACTGTGCGGTGACGGTTTTGCCAGGACAAGGCGCCGCTCGGGCAAGGTGCGAAGCGCTTCACAAAATGCCAAACAGAGGGCGAGCGCATCCCATCGCCAACACGCAATCGCCTTGAATGGCCGCTTCGATTCCTCGTCATGCGGGGATGCCGTGCCCGGCTCCAGCGCATCGCCACCCACACCGGAAACCCCATGCCCTACCGCGTTCTCCTGCTCATCCTGGCCCTGACGCCCGCCCTCGCCTGCTCCGCCACCCTGGACGAACGCCTGGGCGACCTTGAACACGCCTTCAAGCCCGACCTCGACGGGACGGAAAGCGCAAAGCCGGCCAGCCCGCCGCCGAAGCGATTCAAGCTGGCGCCGCTGGGTAGCGTGGTGCGCAAGAAAGAGTGCGCGACGTCGAGCCTGCCAGATGAGCAGTCCAGCTGCGCGGCGCTGGAGTTCTGCACGGACTGCGCGCAGTAAGCGCAGCCTCCAGGCGGAGCGCCGGCAATCTCACTTGGCGAACAACTGGTCCATGTCGCGGAAGCTCTTGAACTCCAGCGCGTTGCCGCAGGGGTCGAAGAGGAACAGCGTGGCCTGCTCGCCGACCTGGCCCTTGAAGCGGATGTAGGGCTCGATCACGAAGTGGGTGCCGCGCTGCTTCAGGCGTTCGGCCAGGGCGTGCCAGTCGTCCCATGCGAGGACCACGCCGAAGTGCGGCACCGGCACGTCGTGACCGTCCACCGGGTTGCTGCCGGCGTGGCGCTGGGAATCGGTCTGCGGATGCTGGTGGATGACCAACTGGTGGCCGAAGAAGTCGAAGTCGACCCAGTGCTCGGCGGAGCGGCCTTCGCTCAGGCCGAAGACCTCGCCGTAAAAGCGCCGGGCGGCGGGCAGGTCGTGGACGGGGATGGCGAGGTGGAAGGGCATCAGGCTCATGGCGCGGTTCCTCTGTGGGTGTGCCGGGATTATTTGCCGTGCCGATTTCGATGGAAAGCGCATAATATTTCGCCTGAGCAATACTTTTTTCGAGGCTTGGATGATCCGCGAACTCCGCACCCTGGTCGCCGTGGCGCGCCGGGGCTCCTTCGCCGCGGCGGGGGAACAGGTGGGGCTGACGCAGTCGGCGGTGAGCGCGCAGATACGCGCGCTGGAACGCAGCGTCGGCGTCGAGTTGTTCAAGCGCACGCCGCGCGCGGCGCACCTGAACGAGGCCGGGCGGCAGGCGGTGCGTACGGCCGAGCAGATCCTCGCGCTGTTCGACGGCATCGGCCAGGGCGACAGCCCGCGCGGACGCCTGCGCATCGGTGCGGTGAACACGGCGCAGACCGGGCTGCTGCCGGAGGTGCTCAAGCGCCTCGCCGAACAGGCGCCACACATCGAGCCGCAGGTGGTGCCGGGCGTCTCGCTGCACCTGCTGGACCAGGTGGACGCCGCCGAACTGGACCTGGCGATCCTCATCCGCCCGCCGTTCAACCTGCCGCGCGGGCTCTCCGCGCAACGGGTCGAGCGCCAGCCGTTCGTGCTGATCGCGCCGCCGCAATGCACCGCGACGGATGCGCTGGAATTGCTGCGCACGCAACCGTTCATCCGCTACGACCATGTGTCCTTCGGCGGTCGCCTGGTGGGCGATTTCCTCGAGGCGCAGCAGCTCAGGCCGCGCCAGGTGATGGAGCTGGACGAGATCGACGCGATCGCGCGGATGGTGGAGAACGGTCTCGGCGTGGCGCTGCTGCCCCGGGCCGGGCTGTGGCTACGCGAGCCGGCGCGGGTACGGGTGATCGAACTGGGCGCGCTGGAATTCCAGCGCGAGCTGGTGATGGTCAGCCGCAGCGGTTCGGCGCAGGACGACCTGGTCGGTGAATTCCGCCGCGCCCTGCTCGCCGAGACGGCGGCTCAGGAGGCCGCGCCGACCACCGCGTAGCGCGGCGCCGGGCGCGCCAGCTCGCCGAGGAAGGTCCACAGGCGTTCGGCCTCGCCGGGTAGCGGCAGGCGGCGACGGATCAGGGTGTAGCGCAGCGGTACGTCGAAGCGCTGGCCGCCGGCGCGCACCAGGCGACGGCTGGCGAGGTCCTCGCGGACCAGGGTATGCGGCAGCCAGGCGACGCCCAGGCGCGACTGGGCGAAGAAGCGCAGCCCCTCGGTCTGGCTGGAGCTGTGATGGCGCTGGAGGAACAGGCCGCTGTCGCGCAGCAGCGGTTCCAGGGCCCAGCCCAGGTGGCATTCCTCGGAGTAGCCGAGGAACGACAGCGCTTCGGTCTGCAGGCGGTCGAGGTTGAACAGCGGCTGGCCGGCGGCGTCCGGCGCGCAGACCGCCACCAGTTGTTCGTGACCAAGCTCCAGGCGCTGGAACTCGGCTTCGCTGTCGATGCCCAGGCGGCGCGACACCGCCTCGCCTTCGTCGAGCAACGCCACCACGTAGTCCACCGAGCCGTCGCGCAGGCGCGACAGGCATTGCGGCAGGTAATCGCAGTCGACGCTGAACTTGGCGCTGCGGAAGTCCGCCTGCAGACGCGGAATCCAGTGCGGGAAAAACACCGAGGAGAGGATGTGCGGGGCGCAGAAACGGATGCGCCGCTGGGCGTCTTCGTCGCGCTCGCGGATCGACTGGCGCAGGTTGTCCAGGGCGCGCACCGCGTCCTGCGCCACGCCTTGCAACTGGCGGCCGGCCTCGGTCAGTTCGAGGGCGTGCTTGTGGCGCTCGAACACCGGCGCGCCAAGCCACTGTTCCAGGGTCTGGATACGCCGGCTGAGCCCGGACACGGAGACATGGCACTCCTGCGCCGCACGGCTGAAGCTCTTGATCCGACAGAGGACGAGGAAGTCCTTGAGCATCACCAGGTCGATCATCGTTGCGCGTTCCTCAACGGTCGGGCGTTTTCAGTCTACTTCGCGCGGCGGTGCCTGTTGCAAGGCTAAAGTTCGGTTTGTTTTGCCGATTTGGCAAGCAGCTCGTCGACTCCCGCAAAACAGACCGGGAAAACCGGCCCACAGTAGTGAGGTCGCGCTTTTCCAGCCATCGACCCGCCCGAGCATCGTGGCCGGGCGGGTCCGCCACGAGGACAGGACCATGCAGACATCCCCCGCTCCGGCCATCGTCGCCGGCGGCGCCTACCAGCCGGTGGTGCTCCACGCCGGCATCGCCTACGTCAGCGGCCAGTTGCCGCGCCAGCACGGCGAGCTGCGCTGGACCGGCAAGGTCGGCAGCGAACTCGACCTGGAACAGGCCCGCCAGGCCGCCCGGCTCTGCGCGGCGTGCTGCCTGCTGGCGCTGGAGGAGGCGCTGGGCGGCCTGCAACGGGTCGAGCGGCTGCTCAAGGTGACCGGCTACGTCGCCAGCGCGGCGGGTTTCGTCCAGCAGCCGGCGGTGATCGATGCCGCCAGCGAGTATTTCGACGAGGTGCTCGGCGCGCGCGGCGGCCACGCCCGCGCCGCCGTCGGCGTGGCCGAGCTGCCGCGCGGCGCCGCGGTGGAGGTGGAACTGATCGCGGCGGTGCGGCCATGAGCGCGCTCTTCCCCGCCGGCCCCGACGCCTTCGGTGCCGACGAACTGCTGCGCCTGCGCCGCGAGACCCCGGCCTGGGGCAGCTACGCGCACTTCGCCCATGGCTCCGCCAGCCTGCCGCCGCAGGTGCTCTACGACGCCCTCGACAGCTGGCTGGAAGCCGAGCGGCGCTGGGGCGTGCAGCGCGCCGCCGAGCATTTCGCCGAGCCCTTGCTGGCGGTCCGCGACAGCGTCGCGCGAGTGCTCGGCACCCAGCCACGGCACATCGCCCTGCTCGACTGCGCCAGCCGCGCCTGGTCGGTGGCCTTTGCCGCGGCCCTGGCCGTCCATCCACGGATACGGGCGATCAGCAGCTTCGACGAATATGGTTCCAACAGCCTGTGCCTGCTCGCCGCGCGCCAGCAGCGCGGGCTGGAGCTGCGCCTGATCGACGCACGCGGCGACGCCGCACAGCTGTTGCAACGGCTCGACGAGCAGTTGCACGACCTCGCCCCCGGCCAGACGCCGCTGCTGTCGCTCAGCGCGGTGCCCACCGGGCATGGCGCGGCTACCGCGCTGGAGGGCGTAGCCGAGCGCATCCGCGCCCATGACGGGCTGTTCTTCCTCGATGCCAGCCATGCGGTCGGCCAGTTGCCGCTGGCGGTGGAGGCGACCGGCTGCGACGTGCTGGTGTTCCCGCCACGCAAGTGGCTGCGCGGGCCAAAGGGACTCGGCGTGCTCTATCTCGGCGAACGTGCCCTGGAGCGCCTAGCCCTGCCCGACGGGCTGGACGTCGGCGGCGCGCAATGGAGCGACGCCTTCGCCCTGCAGGCGCGGGATGACGCGCGGCGCTTCGAATGCTCGGAGTTCAACCCGGGGCTGCGCCTGGCGCTCAAGGCCAGTTGCGACTACCTGTTGCAGACCGATGTCCGGCGCATCGCCCGACGCAACCGCCAGTTGCGCGAACGCATCGCCCAGCAGCTCTACCGCCGGCTCGGCTGGACGCCGCTGGAACAAGGGCCGCACGCCAGCGCGTTGATGACCTACGCGGCCCCCGAACTGAGCGGCGAGCAATGGCTGAAGCGCCTCCACGCGCGCGGCGTGAACGCCTCCTACATCGGCCCGCAGTATGCCCGCTGGGCGCTGCGCGAGCAGGCGCTGCCGGGGGTACTGCGCCTGACTCCGCACTACCTGACCGACGACGGCGAGATCGAGCGCCTCGGCGAGGCCCTGGAGGATTGCCTGCGACAGCGCGCCGCCAGTTGAGCGACCTTGCGCGAATGGCAACGTTGCGCCGCCGTGCCGGCGGTTGGCGCAACGCCGGGCGATTTGCGCAAGGTCTTTGTGCCGGCGGCAACGAGCGTTGCCGAATGCGCCGCGCACGGCCGCCGCCATGCGGTTTAAATCCCTCTCGTAGAACAACGCATAACGATCCCGCCAGCGACATCTTTCACCTGCCTGAGACACCGACGACTTTCGACGCCCTGGGCAGCCTTTCGGTCCGCCGCGGACCGCTCCGCCCTCAATGGAATGATGAATGGAGGAAAGACGACCATGACCGGATCCCGGAAAACCCTGATTCTCGGATGCGCCTCCACCGGCGCCAAGTTCACCCCGCGCAACCACGCCGCCACCGGTGACCGCCTGCTCGACAGCATCTGCACCGGCGCCACCATCCGCACCGCCCCCGGCGAACTGCTGGACGAAGCGCGCCAGCTCTACGAGATGGGTTGCCGCTACTACCACTATCATGCGCGCAACCCGCTGACCCAGGAACAGACCACCGACAACGACATCTACCAGGCGGTCAGCCGCGCCCTGCAGAACCGCTTCCCCGACCTGATGCTGAGCTTCGGCGCCAGCCGCAACGGCAGCGAGGTGCAGGAGAACATCCGCCGCTTCGGCGAGTGGGAGCGGGTCAGCCACTGCGCCATCCCGCTGCACCTGGGCGGTGCGCACTTCGTGACGATCCAGGCGGCCATCGAACTGCAGGTGATCTGCGAGCTGGAGAAGCAAAGGCGCAAGCTCGACCTCGACTATGCCTCCAGCCCGGCTTTCCTCGCCGACCTGCGCGACTACCAGCCGTCGACGGCGCTGGAAAGGGCCGAGTTGCAGACCCACTCCACCAGCAAGGGCGCCGACTACGGGGTGACCTCGCCGATGACCCAGTTCCAGGTCTACCGCAACGCCATCCAGGCGCGCCAGAAGCTCGGCCTGTTCCACGAGGTGGAGTGGGTGCAGCATGTGCGCAGCTACGCCATGACCCGTTTCGCCGTGGAGCACCCGCGCCTGCGCCTGGGCGGTTCCGGCCAGTTGAACGTGATCCTGCTGTTCGGCTTCTCGCCACGCCTGCCGTTCCCGGAGACCTACCAGCAGTTCCGCGCGGTGATCGAGAGCGCCAAGAGCCTGGAGTACGACATCGGCGAACCCGGCGTGCGCAAGCGCAAGGTCAGCATCACGGTCGGCGCGGCGGTGATGCCGCAGCATGCCGCGCAGCACTTCCGGCCGCTCGACGTCGGTCCTCACGCCGGCACCCCGCTCTGCGCGGTGCGCCGGCTGGCCGCCTATGCCGCGCAGGCGGACAGCCAGGTCGATGTGCTGCGGGTCGGCATGGAGGACACGCCCTACGCGGTGGACGATGACGGCCGGGTGACGCTCAGCGACAACTGCCAACTGCTGCGCCAGGCCCTCGACGAACTGCGCGCCAACGGCGCCGAGGCCGAGCTCGACGGCGAACGGATCTTCCAGCGCATGGGCATGGAACGCACCCTCGGCGAATACTTGTCGCTGCAGCGCCTGCATCCGCTCGGCGAAGCCAACTTCACCATCGCACGGGAGTTCGTCCAGTGACCGCCGCCCTCGCCGCGAACCCGACCCAGCGCTACCGCTGGGTCATCCTGCTGATCGCCACCTTCGCCCAGGCCTGCGCCTGCTTCTTCGTCCAGGGCATCGGCGCGATCGCCGTGTTCATCCAGAACGACCTGCAACTCTCGTCGCTGCAGATCGGCCTGCTGGTGTCGGCGGCGCAGCTGGTGCCGATCGTCGGCCTGCTGGTGGCCGGCGAGCTGCTCGACCGCTACTCCGAACGGCTGGTGGTCGGCCTCGGCACGCTGATCGTCGCGCTGGCCCTCTGCGCCTCGCTGTGGGCCACCGACTACCTGACCATCCTGCTGTTCCTGGTGGTCGTCGGCGCCGGCTACAGCACGGCGCAGCCGGGCGGCAGCAAATCGGTGTCGCGCTGGTTCGCCAAGACCCAGCTGGGCTTCGCCATGGGCATCCGCCAGGCCGGGCTGCCGCTGGGCGGCGCGCTGTCCGCCGCGCTGCTGCCGTACCTGGCGGGGATCTACGGCTGGCGCAGCGCATTCCTCGCCGGCGGCCTGGTGGCGTTCCTCGGCGCGCTGGCCTTCATGCTCTTCTACCGCACCCCGCCGGACGCCCCCGCGCCCGGCGCGAACCCCGCCGAACGCGACCTGGGCGCGGTGGTGAAGTCGCGGCTGGCGATGATCACCGACCCGGCGATGAAGAACATCGTCTGTTCCGGGGTGGCGCTGATCTCGGTGCAGTACGGCATCCTGGTGTTCACCGTGCTCTACCTGCACGAGACCCTGGAGATCGGCATCGGCATGGCCGCGACCCTGCTGTTCGTCGCCCAGGGCAGCGGCGTCGCCGGGCGCATCCTGCTGGCCGCCTGGAGCGACCGCTGCCGCGCCGGGCGCTACTTCCCGGTGATGGTCTGCCTCGGCGCGGTGATCCTCGGCCTGCTGGCGCTGGTCCTGCTGCCCCTGCAATCACCGTTGGGGATGGGCCTGGTAGTGGCCTGGCTGGGCTTCTTCGGCTTCGGCTGGTACGGTCCCTGGGTGGCCTATGTGGCGGATACCGCGCCGGTCGGCAAGACCGGCTTCGCCCTCGGCCTGGCGATGGCCATCAACCAGCTGGCGATCGTTCTCGCGCCGCCGGCGCTGGGGCTGCTCAAGGACTTCAGCCACAGCTTCGTCCCCGGCTGGCTGGCGCTCTGCCTGATGGCGGCGGTAGCCCTTGTGGTCACCGCCTGGAGCGGCCGCGGCCTGCCTACCGCGCTGCCACAGAAGCACTGAAGCGATGACGGCCACGGCCGAGGAGGCACGATGCGCGCGATCCTGTTCGATGTGTTCGGTACCCTGGTGGACTGGCGTTCCAGCCTGATCGAGCAGTTCCAGGCGTTGGAGCGCGAACTCGGCGGGACCCTGCCCTGCGTGGAACTGACCGACCGCTGGCGCCAGCAATACAAGCCGGCGATGGACCGGGTACGCAACGGCCAGGCGCCCTGGCAGCACCTCGACCAGTTGCACCGGCAGAGTCTCGAGGCCCTGGCCGGAGAGTTCGGCCTGGCGCTGGACGAGGCCCTGCTGCAACGCATCACTGGCTTCTGGCACCGCCTGCGGCCGTGGCCGGACACGCTCGCCGGGATGCACGCGCTGAAGGCCGACTACTGGCTCGCCGCGCTGAGCAACGGCAACACCGCGCTGATGCTCGACGTCGCGCGGCACGCCGGGCTGCCCTGGGACATGCTGCTGTGCGCCGACCTGTTCGGCCACTACAAGCCCGACCCGCAGGTCTACCTCGGCGCCTGCCGCCTGCTCGACCTGCCGCCGCAGGAGGTGATGCTCTGCGCGGCGCACAACTACGACCTCAAGGCCGCGCGCGCCCTCGGCCTGAAGACCGCGTTCATCGCCCGGCCGCTGGAATACGGCCCCGGCCAGACCCAGGACCTCGCCGCCGAGCAGGACTGGGACCTGATCGCCAGCGACCTGCCGGACCTGCACCGGCAACTGGCGGCCTCGGCCTGACCGAATTCCTACTTCCTGCCCCTGAACCGCTCGCCCAACCCGCGCGCTACGGCGCGCCGGGAAAGGCGCGCAGCGCCGGCACGCGTCCGGCAGGAGCTTCGTCATGTCCGCGAAGGATACCCCGGCCACCCAGGCCGCCGAGCCCGGTCGCGCACAACCGGTCGAAGTCCCCGGTGGCGGCCACTGGTGGCGCCGCCTGCTGGCCTTCGCCGGCCCCGGCTACCTGGTCGCGGTGGGCTACATGGACCCGGGCAACTGGGCCACCGACGTCGCCGGCGGCGCGCAACTGGGCTACCTGCTGCTCTCGGTGATCCTGCTCTCCAGCCTGATGGCGATGCTGCTGCAGGCGCTGTCCGCGCGCCTGGGCATCGCCAGCGGCCTGGACCTGGCCCAGGCCTGCCGCGAACGCTACTCGCCGAGCACCTGCCGCCTGCTGTGGCTGGCCTGCGAGACGGCGATCATCGCCTGCGACCTGGCCGAGGTGATCGGCACCGCCATCGCCCTGAAGCTGCTGTTCGGCCTGCCGCTGGCCTGGGGCGCGTTGCTCTGCGTGGGCGACGCGCTGCTGGTGCTGGTCCTGATCGGACGTGGCCAGCGGCCGCTGGAGGCCTTCGTGGTGGCGTTGCTGACACTGATCTTCGCCTGCTTCGCGGTACAGTTGCTGCTCTCGCGCCCCGAACTCGGCGAGGTGCTCCAAGGGTTCTTGCCGAGCCCGCGAGTGCTCAGCGACCCGGCTGCCCTGTACCTGGCGATTGGCATCGTCGGCGCGACCGTCATGCCGCACAACCTCTACCTGCATTCCTCGCTGGTGCAGAGCCGCGCCTACCCGCGCAGCCTCGCCGGCAAGCGCCAGGCGCTGCGCTGGGCGGTGGCCGACAGCAGCCTGGCGCTGACCCTTGCGCTGCTGGTCAACGCGGCGATCCTGATCGTCGCCGCCAGCGTGTTCCACCGCAACGGGCACACCGAAGTGGTCGATATCGAGCAGGCCCACGCGCTGCTCTCGCCATTGCTCAGCCTGGAACTCGCCTCGCTGCTGTTCGCCGTGGCGCTGCTCGCGTCCGGCCTCAACTCGACGGTCACCACCACCCTGGCCGGGCAGATCGTCATGGAGGGCTTCCTCCGCCTGCGCCTGGCGCCCTGGGCGCGGCGCCTGCTGACCCGGGGCGTCGCGGTGCTGCCGGTGCTGCTGGTGACCCTGCTCTACGGCGAGGACGGCACCGCGCGGCTGCTGATCTTCAGCCAGGTGATCCTGTCGATGCAGTTGCCGCTGGCGGTGATCCCGCTGCTACAGTTCGTTTCCGACCGGCGCCTGATGGGCCCGCTGGCGATCGGCGCCGGGACCCGGTGGCTGGCCTGGGCGGTAGCGCTGGCGATCGTCGGCCTGAACCTGCAACTGCTGGCCGATTTCGCGTTCGGCTGAGCATTGCCTGAGGGCACGCTGCGCGGTGCGGGACGCGCACTCAGGCAATGCTCAGCCATCGAGACCGCGGGGAAAACGGTCGGCCACCAGGTTCAAGGCGATGCCATGCTCCAGGCAGGCCTTGAGTCCGGCCAGCACCAGGGTGAAACCTTCGGTGGCGTCGACCACCCGCGGGATGACTTCTTCCGGGGTGCCAACGAAACCGCTGTTGCGGATGCTGACGAAGGTCCCGGCGCCGGGCAGTTCCTCGAACAGCCACTCCACCTGGGAAGGGTTGCTGTCGCCATTCGGCCATTCGATGAGGATGCGGCGGTTCGTTTGCAGGTCTTTCACTTCGATTTCCTGGGAAACCCCGTACATGTCCCAGTGCCAGCGCAGCCGTTTCCCGGCTTCGAGGCGGGCATCGCCGCGGCTGAACCAGAACCTGGCGGTGATGGCCGGATCGACGAAGGCTTCGAAGACCTCGGCGATGGGGCGGCGGATCAGCATTTCCGCCTTGGCGACGACCTGTGCGACGGCAGTCATGGCAAGTCCTCCATGGGGGTGGGCAAGGGAGCGGCCGCCGCATCGGGCGGCCGCTCGCGGTTAATGGCTCAGGCCGGGTATTTCTCGTTCAGAGCGTAGAGGATCGCCGCCGTCTCCACATCCAGCGCGCCGTCGTAGTTCTCCGGGCGGAAATGCATCTGGAAGGCGCGCAGCAGGCTGGCGAAGTAGGCGTCGTCGACCGTCGCCGGCAGCGCATAGCCGTACAGGCGGAACGCCTCCAGCAGGTCGGCGCGCGGCGGCAGGCCGTCGCGCTCGAAGCCTTCGCGATAGCGATCGCGGGTGGCGTCGTCGTACCAGGCGCCGATACCGGCCTCGTAGAGTTCCTTCCAGGGCAGCTTCGGACCCGGGTCGGACTTGCGCCCGACGGCGATGTCGGAGTGGCCGACCACGTTCTTCGGGGTCATGTCCGGGTAGCGCTGCAGGATGTTCTTCGCCAGTTGCTTGAGTGCGTTGATCTGCGAGCGCTCGTAGTCGGGGAAGGTGAACACGCCGTCGTCGTCGCGGGCGAGGTTGACGATCTCGATGCCGATGGAGGTGTCGTTGAGGTTGTCGCGGCGCGCCCAGCCGCTGACGCCGGCGTGCCAGGCGCGGTCTTCCTCGGCGACCAGGTTGAAGATGCGCTGGCCCTTGAAGCCGGCGGCCTTGTAGCTGGGGTCGTGCGGCGCCGGGATCAGGTAGTGGGCGCTGGCGGCGCCGGTGGTCAGCGCCTTGACCGAAGCGGCGAAGTCGAGCGCGGTGTAGTGCAGCACCAGGAAGCGCACGCGTTTGCCGTAGGGGGTAGTGGTGCGATAGCTGTTGTAGTCGATGGTCAGCATGGTTTTCACCTTTTTGCGGATGATGGAAAGCCCCCGGCCACAGGCTCGCCTGTAGCTAGGGACGTCGATGCAGCGATGAGGTTCAGGGGCCGGCCGAGGAAACGCGGGCCCCGGCTAAACCGGAAGGAAGAAGACCGGGCATAAAAAAGCCCGGCACGCGGCCGGGCAAAAGGGATACACCAAAGGCAAGCCCCAGCGAACTGGGGGTACGGGGGCTCACCGAGGCCACTGAACGATGGCGTTATGACAGCAGTCGGCACAACCGAACTTTAAGTTGGCCGGACGCCATGCGGGCGCACGCCAGAGCCTTTCGCACCGGTCGCCGCCCGCTGCGTCCGTTGCGCGGCGGGCGGAAACGACGAAGCCCGGCGCTGGGGCCGGGCTTCGAGGGCGACCACGGGAAACGTGATCATGGGAAAAAACTACCGCGAGCGTCCCGCCGCGTGCAACACCGTTCGTCCGTTGGCCGCTCTACTTTGCACTTCTTCACAAAGTCCACCAATAGCCATACAGACCCTCGACAGAGCGGCTACTACTCTATCCACGCCAGGTCCGATTGCTCCTCCATCTCCTGGCATTCCCGGCCACTGTCCACCCCCGCACAGTGGCTTTTTTTCGCCTGCGCCTAGCGTCGTGCCAGCGGCGCCTCGTCCCGCGCCAGCATCAGCGCCAGGATGCAGCCGAGGAGGAACGCCTGCAGCGCCAGGCGAGCGGCCAGCAGCGTCGGCGGGAAGGATGGGAACAGGTCGGGGTGCTGCCACATGTAGAGGTTGGCCGGGGTCACGCAGAGGGTCAGGATGAACAGCCCGCACGCCGCCAGCCGGCGCCATGCCGGCACCAGCAGGGCGGCGGCGCCGAGCAGTTCGAAGACCCCGCTGACCCACACCGCCGCCAGCGGCCAGGGCACGTAGGGCGGGACGATGCCGACGAAGAAATCGGTGAAGACGAAATGGCCCAGCCCACCCAGCAGGAACCAGGCGGACACGAAGGCCAGGAGCAGCGTGCGAGCGGGCGACGGCATGAATAACCTCGGCGCGGCGATGGAACGGCAATCCTGCCACGCGCCGCCGACGCCAGGCCCATAACCTTTGCCCGGTTGGCAGGCGTCCGCCGAAACAAATGCTCAAACATTCCCGCCGCCGGGGCGACATCTGCTCAAAAAATGTCCTGGCCTTTCTTCGTCGAAAGACATACAATCCGGGACTGCGTACCAAACTGAAAGTCAATCAGGCTTTACCCCACGACCGGGCCCACAGATGAAAAGGGCTCTACCATCAGGGTTACAGCCTTCCGATGGTTCTTCGGTCGCCACTCTTCTGAAGCAATCCCCTGCCACGCAGGGCCGATGGGAAGACCGGCGTCCCGCAATACCACCCGCAGATTGATCAGGATCCTGGCCTGGAAACTTTCCTGCCAATCGATCCTCTGATTAGTACCTGAACTGCCAGCTTGCTCTTTTCGAAAAAAGCCGGCATAACCAGTACGTTCCCCCGACACAAAGCTTTCTTGGCACTGTCACGGAGCGGGAACATTTGCAATATACGCTGCTCCATAAGCGTGAAAGTAAAGGAACATAAGAATATGTCTATTCAACATCGTACTCAGGATGCAATTCGCACCCTAACCGCCGCATTTGCGCCGTTCGACTGCCTGATCCAGGCAACTCGTAAAGGAAACTTCAGTTTCACCATCGTTGACCAGCATGGCGTGGCCTGCCACAGCGAGCGCCTGTATCCGGAGCAGTACGACGACTCCGGCAAAATGGAAGAAGTGATCAATCGAGTTCGCAAGAAAACACTGGCTGCCTGAATCATGCAAGCATCAGCGCGAATGCAAGGAAAAGCCCCGTCCCCGACGGGGCTTTTTTGTGGGACAGCGAAAAATACAGGTTAAGTTGAAGAAAGTTCCCACGCAGGAAATAAATATTTACTTATTCCTTTTTAAATATTTCCTCGCCAACTTCGTCATATTCCCGCGGCCAGGGGAAACAAGCGCAGGCCGTTTCTCCCGTACTCCACTCAGACGATCGCCAGGTTTCGCTTGCGGGTAGGCGACGGGAACGCCTGGTCGAGCGCCCGCAGGTCGTCGGCGCTCAGTTCCAGGTCGGCCGCCGCCGCATTCTGGCGGATGTGAGCGGACGTCACCGCCTTCGGGATCGCGATCACCCCCTGCTCCAGTAGCCAGGCCAGGGCGACCTGGGCGCTGCTGGCGTCGTGGCGCGCGGCGATCTCGCCGAGCGCCGGGTGCCGTAGCAGCCTGCCGCCCTGCCCCACCGGACAGTAGGCCATCACCGGCATGCCGCGCTCCTGGCACCAGGGCAGCAGGTCGTATTCGATACCGCGTTCCTCCAGGTTGTACATAACCTGGTTGGCGGCACAGGCGCTGCCGTCCAGTTCGTACATGTCGCCCAGGTCGAAGTTGGACACGCCCCAGCGCAGGATCTTGCCCTGGTCGCGCAACCGCTCGAAGGCTTCGATGGTTTCCTCCAGCGGATACCGGCCCTGCCAGTGCAGCAGGTAGAGGTCGATGGTTTCGCAACCGAGCCGGCGCAGGCTGCGCTCGCAGGCTGCCGGCAGACCCTTGCGGCTGGCGTTGTGCGGGTAGACCTTGCTGACCAGGAAGACCTCTTCGCGGCGTCCCGCGATAGCCGCGCCGACCACGTCCTCGGCGCCGCCCTCGGCGTACATCTCGGCGGTATCGATCAGCGTCATCCCCAGCTCGATGCCTTCGCGCAGCGCCGCGACCTCGCGCTTGCGTTCGCCGGGCTGCTCGCCGATATGCCAGGTACCCTGGCCGATGGCGGCGACCTCCTGGCCATCGATCAGCGTGAGCGTTTTCATGCAGCGTCTCCTGTGGTGAATGGACGGGGCCTCATGCCCAGGGATCATAGCTGCCGAAGCTCCAGACGTGGCCCTCCGGATCGCGGCAAGTGAAGCCGCGACCGCCGTAGTCCTCGTCCTTGATGTCGATGACGATCTCGGCGCCGGCGGCCTGGGCGCTGCGGAACAGGGCGTCGGGATCGGCGACCACCAGGTAGAGGCTCTGGGTATTGCCGCCGGCTTCATCGACGTGCCGCATCAGCCGACCGTAGGCGTTGTCGCGGACGCTCGAGCCGAGCATCAGCATGCCGTTGGCGCCGTTCGGGCTGGCGTAGGTCAACTCGGCGTGGAGCACCTGTCCGTCCTCGCCGGGCACCACCAGCTTGCGCTGGAAGCCGAAGGTCCGGCACAGCCAGTCGATGGCGGCCGGCGCATCGCGGTAACGCAGGCAGGGAATGACGCTGGCGACGGTGTTGCTGGCGGGCGTGTGCATGGCGCATACCTCCGGGGGAAAGCACGACCACCAGCATAGACGCTGGACCGGACCGCCCCCGAGGCACGGATGGGCGGCGCGCCCTTCAGCGCAGCAGCGCCAGCACTCCGCCGAGCAACGGCACTCCGGCGGCGCAAGGCAATGCCCAGCGTGGCCGCCAGGCGAGCAGCAGGACCAGCGTGCCGGCCGCCAGCATCAGCAAGCAGGACCAGAAGACGATGCCGATCTCCACGCCCTGCCGGTGGATCGAGAAGGCCAGCGCCAGGCCCAGGTCGAGCAGCGCCACGCCGCGTAGCAGAAGCACCCGGGAAGCCGACGGCTGGTGGCCGAGGAGGTTCTTGTGGTGGCGGTTCATGGCCAGGCAGAGAGCGGTGAAGGCCAGCAGGTTGAGGCCGAAGACCAGCAGCATCAGGCCACCTCCTGGACGTTCAGGCGTCGCCGGGCAGGCTTGCTCGACGCTTGCCGACGTCGCCAGCCGAGCCAGGCGCAGAGCAGGCCGAGGCCCAGCAGGCTGAGGTCGACGCCGGCCAGCACCCAGTCGCCGCGCTGCAGGCTGGCCAGCAGGTTGCCTTCCGGGCTACGCAGCAGGCCGAGCAGCGGCAGGCCCAGCGCCAGCACGGCGGCGAGGCGCAGTTGCGTGCGACCGAGGGTCCCGCTGTTGCGGCGGACGATGGCCCACAGCGCGACCAGCGCCCAACTGGCGCAAAACACGCGGATCTCCCAGGTGTCGCGGCCGGCCAGTTGCGTCGGCAGCAGGCGGTTGCCCCACAGCAGCGCCAGGCTGGCCAGCGGCAGGCCGCCGCAGACCGCCAGGTTCAGCGCCCGCACCAGACCAACGCCGCGACTGCCGCGGGCCTCGCGCTTGGCCAGCCAGACCTGCAACCCGCCGAAGATCATCATCGCCCCGGACAGCCCGAGCAACAGGTACATCCAGCGCACCAACTGGCCGCCCCACTGGATCATGTGCAGGCCGGTCAGCCAGCCGTAGGTGGCGTAGCCGGGCGCATAGGACGGCTGGGCATGCAGCAGTTCGCCGCTGGAGGCATCGAAGTTGACCGTGCGCTGGTCGTCGAGGATGCGCGAGGCGTCGCGCCGGCGGATGTCCACGGTGGCCGCCTCGTCATAGGGATGGTGGACGCTGATCCAGCCCGGCGCGCCGCCGTCGGCCCAGACCTTGCCGGCCTCGACGATCAGGCCGTCGATGGACGCCGGCGGCCCCGCCGGGCGGCCGACTTCCTCGCGTTCGTAGGAGCCCTGCACTTCATGGAAGAAGCGCTCGCTATCGTTCTGGTAGACCACCTGCAGGCCCGCCTGCATGTAGTAGACGATGAAGATCACCAGGCCGGTGTAGGCGATCATCAGGTGGAACGGCAGGCCGATCACCCCCAGCACGTTGTGCGCGTCGAGCCAGGCGCGCTGCCGCGCCGCCTGCGGGCGCAGGGTGAAGAAGTCCTTGAAGATCCGCCGGTGCACGATGGTCCCGCTGACCAGCGCCACCAGCATCAGCATCCCGGCGATGCCGACGATGTACAGGCCGACCATGCCGGCGTGCAGGTCGTAGTGCAGGGTGAAGAAGAACTCGCCGCCGACCGTCTTCGGCAGCGGCTGGCCACTCACCGCGTCCAGCTGGAAGGCCTTGAACTCGCTGCCGTCGCGCGGTTCCCAGCCGGCGTTCCAGTAAGGCGCCCGCGCGCTCGGCGGCAGCATCCACCAGGCATGGGCATCGGGAGCGCGCTGGCGCAACCAGTCGCGCACCTGGTCGGCGCCCAGCGACTGCGCGCCGGGCAGGTGCAGGTCCGGCTGCATCCAGCGGGTCAGCTCCTTGTCGAAGCTGGCCAGGCTGCCGGCGAAGACGATGACGAACAGCAGCCAGCTGACCAGCAGCCCCGACCAGGTATGCAGGCCGGACATCGATTGACGCAGGTTCATGGACGCGCTCCGTAGTCGAGGCCGAGCCAGGCCAGGCCGCCCAGCGCCAGGCTGGCCAGCGCCAGCACCCAGCAGGCGCGCCAGGCGCTGCGCGCGGCGAAGGCGTAGACGATGGCCGCGACCCACACGGCGAAGCAGCCGAGGCTGCCGAACGAGACCCGGTCGGGACGCGGCAGCGGCAGGTAGATGCTCAGGCAGACGGTGACCGCATAGGCCAGCGCGTAGCCAAGCAGGACCGCGACGAGGATGCGGCCGGTGACGGACAGTCCGCC
This sequence comes from Pseudomonas sp. CP-1, assembly GCF_021213715.1. Classification (NCBI taxonomy): domain Bacteria; kingdom Pseudomonadati; phylum Pseudomonadota; class Gammaproteobacteria; order Pseudomonadales; family Pseudomonadaceae; genus Pseudomonas; species Pseudomonas sp. CP-1. The sequence continues at coordinate 152,555 of NZ_JAJQKY010000001.1, read as the reverse complement.
GGCCAGGGCCTGGCTGGTCATGGGGCGGCGTCCCGGGTGGAAACAGGGCCTTGCATCGTCGCTACCTCGTCTGGCTGGCACGGCGACGCCGCGCTCGCGGGTGGCGAGGCGGTCGTCGATTCGGAAGGTTTGCGACTGTATCTCAATTACGTTCGCATTTGTACTTGCTCCGGACGACCGCCAGGTCGCGGCACGCCTGGGATTGCCGGGGTCCGACGAGAGCGGGTCGTATCCCGCCGTCCCCGCCCGCCTCGCCATACGTCCATCTCCGCTCTGCGCAAGCGCGTCGAGCTTGGTAATATCGGCTGTTTGCGGTTTCGGCTGGTTCCGCCGAAGGACATACCGGATGACTTCACCCTCCGCCCCAGACACCCAGCTCAGCCTGGCCATCGACCCGGCCCGGCCGTATGCGCGGCTGACCCTCGGCAGCCACGTGCACAGCGGCTACGACCTGCGCAGCGGACGCATGCAGAGCATTTCCCGGCACCGCGCGGCGCTGGCCTTCATCTATGCCGGCGAGGCGGTTTCCGGGCGTCCCGGCAGCGAGCCACGGGTGGCCCAGCGGCGTATAGAACGGCGTCCGGCGCACGAGCAGGAATACCGCGAGACCCTGCGCCGCCTCGGCTTCAAGCCGGCGACCCGGCGCAGCGACGCGCTCGAGGAAAGCGCCGGCGAGATGTTCGAACTGCCCGGCGACAACGCCTGGCTGCACTTCATGCAGGACGACCTGCCGCGCCTGCGCCAGCAGGGCTGGTTCATCGACATCCGCGCCGACTTCGCCTACGACCTGACGCCCATCGACGCCTGGTACGCCGAGGTCGAGGAAGCCGACGACCGCCAGTGGTTCGAGCTGGAACTGGGCATCCAGGTCGCCGGACAGCGGGTCAGCCTGCTGCCGGCTCTGACCGAGCTGATCCGCCGCAGCCCGGCCCTGCTCGATCCGCGCGCCCTCGCCCGGCACGCCGACGAAGAGCAACTGGTGCTGCGCCTGGAACTCAACCCGCCGCTGCGCGTGGCGCTGCCCTTCGGCCGCCTGAAGCCGGTGCTGGCGACGCTTTCCGACTTCTACCTGGGCGACCCCGAACCGCAGCGCAAGCTGCGCCTGGGCGCACCGGACGCGGCGCGCCTGGCCGATCTCGACGAGTTGCCGCTGGCCTGGGAAGGCGGCGACAACCTGCGCGACTTCGCCCGCCGCCTACGCAGTTTCCAGGCTCGTCCGGCGACCCCGCCGCAAGGCCTGCGCGCCGAACTGCGGCCCTACCAGCTCGAAGGCCTGAGCTGGATGCAGACCCTGCGCGAACTCGACAGCGGCGGCGTGCTGGCCGACGACATGGGGCTGGGCAAGACCTTGCAGTCGCTGGCCCACGTGCTCCTGGAAAAGCAGGCCGGGCGGCTCGACACGCCGGCGCTGGTGGTGATGCCCACCAGCCTGATCCCCAACTGGCTGGACGAGGCCGAGCGCTTCGCCCCCGATCTGCGCGTGCTGGCCCTGCACGGCGCCGGCCGGCGCCGCGACTTCGCCCGCATCGACGAGCACGACCTGGTGCTGACCACCTATGCCTTGCTGCCACGCGACGCCGCCGAGCTGGGCAAGCGGCGGTTCCACCTGCTGATCCTCGACGAGGCGCAGAACATCAAGAACGCCACCACCAAGGCCGCCGTCGCCGCCCGCGAGCTAGCGGCACGGCATCGCCTGTGCCTGACCGGCACGCCGCTGGAGAACCACCTCGGCGAACTCTGGTCGCTGTTTCATTTCCTGATGCCCGGCTGGCTCGGCGATGCCCGCCAGTTCGCCCAGGACTACCGCACGCCGATCGAGAAGCACGGCGACGAGGCACGCCTCAGCCACCTGGCCGCGCGCCTGCGGCCGTTCCTGCTGCGACGGACCAAGGAACAGGTGGCCTCGGAACTGCCGCCGAAGAGCGAGTTCACCCAGTTCGTCGAACTCAGCGAGGCGCAACGCGAACTCTACGAGACCGTGCGCCTGGCGCTGGACCGCAAGGTCCGCGAGGAGATCGCCCGGCGCGGCCTGGCGCGCAGCCGCATCGTGATCCTCGAGGCGCTGCTCAAGCTGCGCCAGGTCTGCTGCGATACGCGCCTGCTGCAACGCCAGGAAGACGGCGCGCGCAGCGGCCGGGCGCTCAGCTCGGGCAAGCTGGCCTACCTGCTCGACATGCTCGACGAACTGATCGCCGAGGGTCGCCGGGTCCTGCTGTTCTCGCAGTTCACCTCGATGCTCGCGCTGATCGAGGACGCCCTGCGCCAGCGCGGCGTCGACTACGTCCTGCTGACCGGCGAGACCCGCGACCGCCGAGCCCCGGTACAGCGCTTCCAGAGCGGCAAGGTGCCGGTGTTCCTGATCAGCCTGAAGGCAGGCGGGGTCGGCCTCAACCTGACCGCGGCGGACACCGTGATCCACTACGATCCCTGGTGGAACCCGGCGGTGGAGAACCAGGCCAGCGACCGCGCCTACCGCATCGGCCAGGACAAGCCGGTGTTCGTCTACCGGCTGATCGCCCGCGGCACGGTGGAAGAGAAGATCCAGCACCTGCAGCAGGAAAAGGCCGCCCTCGCCGACGGCCTGTTCAGCGAAGGCAACGGCGACGGCTGGAAGCTCGACGAGGCCGATATCGACGCGCTGTTCGCGCCCCTGCCCAAGGCGCTCTGAGCGCCGCCCGGATTCAGCGCGCGACGCCGCGGTAGACGTAGGTCATCGGCCGCGGCCCGGGCAGGTAGCCCTGTTCCAGCTCGTCGATGCGAAAGCCGGCCTCGCGCAGCAAGGCCGGCATGTCGCGGTCCAGGTGGCAACCGCCGGCCAGCGGTTTCCACCAGGGCGTCAGGCGCCGTTGCCAGGCCAGCACCGAGGCGTCCGGCGCGCGCCCGTGCTCGCAGAACAGCAATTCGCCGCCACGCTTCAGCACCCGACGCATCTCGCCCAGCGCCGGCAGCGGCGCGGCGATGGAGCAAAGGGTGAAAGTGCAGACGATGGTGTCGAAGCTTTCCGCCTCGGCGCGGATCTCGCCAAGCTCGAGGGCGACCATTTCCACCGGGATGCCGATTTGCGCCGCGCGCTCGCGGGCCAGCGCCTGCATTTGCGCGGCCGGGTCGACGCCGACGATCGCCGACACCTTCGCCGCATCGTAGAAGCCCAGGTTGAGCCCGGTGCCCAGACCGACCTCCAGCACCCGCCCATGGGCGCGCGGCACCAGCAGCGAACGCTGCTTCATCACGTCGCCCATGCCGCAGGCGAAGTCGATCAGGCGCGGCAACACGTAACGGTCATAGATGCCCACGAAACTCTCTCCTGGCACAGCGACTGGAGGGGAAAGCATAGACCAGCGATGCATTAGACGATTGTCGACAATCAAGCGACGAATGATTGACCCCACGCAATCCAGGCGGTAGCTTTCGCAAACATTGTCGACACATCGACCCGGACAGCCAGTACCATGACCCAGAACCCGCCCCCTCTCGAGATTGCCCATGACGACGGCGAGACCTTGTCGGAACACGTCTTCCGCAAGATCCAGAGCGCCATCGTCAGCGGCGAGATCGCGCCGGGCAGCAAGATCTCCGAGCCGGAGCTGGCGCGCACCTACGGCATCAGCCGCGGCCCGCTGCGCGAGGCGATCCACCGCCTGGAAGGCCTGCGCCTGCTGGTGCGGGTGCCGCATGTCGGGGCGCGGGTGGTGTCGCTGAGCCACGCCGAGCTGATCGAACTCTACGAGATCCGCGAGTCCCTGGAAGGCATGGCCTGCCGACTGGCCGCCGAGCGCATGAGCCAGGCCGAGATCGACGAGTTGCGCCGGGTGCTCGACACCCACGAGCGCGACGAGGCGTTCCAGGCCGGGCGCGGCTATTACCAGCAGGAAGGCGACTACGACTTCCACTACCGGATCATCCAGGGCAGCGGCAACGCCACCCTCACCCGCATGCTCTGCGGCGAGCTCTACCAACTGGTGCGGATGTACCGCATCCAGTACTCGACCACACCGAACCGGCCGCGCCAGGCCTTCGCCGAACACCACCGCATTCTCGACGCCATCGCCGACCGTGACGGCGAACTGGCCGAGCTGCTGATGCGCCGCCACATCAGTGCGTCGCGCCGCAATATCGAGCGCCAGCTGGAACCCCAGCCGGCGAAGCTCGCCTCCGCTTCCTCCACCGTCTAAGAGGTCCGTGATGAGCCAGACGTCCCTTACCCCCGGCCAGCGCTTCCGCGAAGCCGTGGCCACCGAGCACCCGCTGCAGGTGGTCGGCACCATCAACGCCAACCACGCCCTGCTGGCCAAGCGCGCCGGCTTCAAGGCCATCTACCTGTCCGGCGGCGGCGTCGCCGCCGGTTCCCTGGGCCTGCCGGACCTGGGCATCAGCGGCCTCGACGACGTGCTCACCGACGTGCGCCGGATCACCGACGTCTGCGACCTGCCACTGCTGGTGGACGTCGACACCGGCTTCGGCTCCTCGGCGTTCAACGTCGCCCGCACGGTGAAGTCGATGATCAAGTTCGGCGCCGCCGCGATGCATATCGAGGACCAGGTCGGTGCCAAGCGCTGCGGCCATCGGCCGAACAAGGAGATCGTCTCGCAGCAGGAGATGGTCGACCGCATCAAGGCCGCCGTCGATGCCCGCAGCGACGACTCCTTCGTGATCATGGCGCGCACCGACGCGCTGGCCGTGGAAGGCCTGCAGGCCGCCATCGACCGCGCCTGCGCCTGCGTCGAGGCCGGCGCCGACATGATCTTCCCGGAAGCCATGACCGAACTGGCCATGTACAAGGAGTTCGCCGCCGCGGTGAAGGTGCCGGTGCTGGCCAACATCACCGAGTTCGGCGCCACCCCGCTGTTCACCACCGACGAACTGGCCTCCGCCGACGTGTCCCTGGTGCTCTACCCGCTGTCGGCCTTCCGCGCCATGAACAAGGCGGCGGAGAACGTCTACACCGCGATCCGTCGCGACGGCACCCAGAAGAACGTGATCGATACCATGCAGACCCGCATGGAGCTGTACGATCGCATCGATTACCACAGCTTCGAGCAGAAGCTCGACGCGCTCTTCGCGCAGAAGAAGAACGCCTGAGCATCGAGCCCGGCGTGCGCCTGAGCGCCGGTCCGCGAACCCCGTGAAACCGAGTTGCAGCATCCAGAAAAAATTCAAGAAAGGAGAGAGCAATGGCTGAAGCAAAAGTACTGAGTGGCGCCGGCCTGCGTGGCCAGGTGGCCGGCCAGACAGCCCTGTCCACCGTCGGCCAGGAAGGCGCCGGCCTGACCTACCGTGGCTACGACGTCCGCGACCTGGCGGCGGCGGCGATCTTCGAGGAAGTCGCCTACCTGCTGCTCTACGGCGAACTGCCGAACAAGCAACAGCTCGACGCCTACCTGAAGAAGCTCCAGGGCCAGCGCGACCTGCCGCAGGCGCTGAAGGAAGTTCTCGAACGGATTCCGAAGGACGCCCACCCGATGGACGTGATGCGCACCGGCGCCTCGGTCCTCGGCACCCTGGAACCGGAGCTGAGCTTCGACCAGCAGCGCGACGTCGCCGACCGCCTGCTCGCCGCCTTCCCGGCGATCATGACCTACTGGTACCGCTTCACCCACGAAGGCCAGCGCATCGACTGCAACAGCGACGAGCCGACCATCGGCGGGCACTTCCTCGCCCTGCTCCACGGCAGGAAGCCCAGCGAGCTGCACGTGAAGGTGATGAACGTCTCGCTGATCCTCTACGCCGAGCATGAGTTCAACGCATCCACCTTCACCGCGCGGGTTTGCGCCTCGACCCTGTCCGACCTCTACTCCTGCGTCACCGGCGCCATCGGCTCGCTGCGCGGCCCGCTGCACGGCGGCGCCAACGAGGCGGCGATGGAACTGATCGAACGCTTCTCTTCGCCGCAGGAAGCCACCGCCGAGCTGCTGAAGATGCTCGAGCGCAAGGACAAGATCATGGGCTTCGGGCATGCCATCTACAAGGATTCCGACCCGCGCAACGAAGTGATCAAGGGTTGGTCGAAGCAGCTCGCCGACGAGGTCGGCGACAAGGTCCTGTTCGCGGTTTCCGAAGCCATCGACAAGACCATGTGGGAGCAGAAGAAGCTGTTCCCCAACGCCGACTTCTACCACGCCTCGGCGTATCACTTCATGGGCATCCCGACCAAGCTGTTCACGCCGATCTTCGTCTGCTCGCGGACCAGCGGCTGGACCGCCCACGTCTTCGAACAGCGCGCCAACAACCGCATCATCCGCCCGAGCGCCGAGTACACCGGCGTCGAACAGCGCGCGTTCGTGCCGCTGGAGCAACGCTGATCCACGCCGTCCGGCGCGCCGAACGCGAGCGCGCCGGACGGTTGCCGCACCCAGAATTCGAAAGGCCGGCGTGGGCTGCGCCACGGCGCGAGCGACACGCTTCCGAACACCCCGTGATTGAGTCCGAGCCATGAACAGCGCACACCGCAAACCGCTCCCCGGCACCCGCCTGGACTACTTCGACGCCCGCGAGGCGGTCGAGGCGATCCAGCCCGGCGCCTACGCCAAGCTGCCCTATACCTCCCGCGTGCTCGCCGAGAACCTGGTGCGCCGCTGCGCCCCGGCGACCCTGGAGGCTTCGCTGCGCCAACTGGTCGAGCGCAAGCGCGACCTCGACTTCCCCTGGTACCCGGCGCGGGTGGTCTGCCATGACATCCTCGGGCAGACCGCTCTGGTCGACCTCGCCGGCCTGCGCGACGCCATCGCCGACAAGGGCGGCGACCCGGCCCAGGTCAACCCGGTGGTGCCGGTGCAACTGATCGTCGACCACTCGCTGGCGGTGGAATGCGGCGGCTACGACCCCGAGGCCTTCGCCAAGAACCGCGCCATCGAGGACCGCCGCAACGAGGACCGCTTCCACTTCATCGACTGGACCAAGCAGGCCTTCCGCAACGTCGACGTGATCCCGCCGGGCAACGGCATCATGCACCAGATCAACCTGGAGAAAATGTCGCCGGTGATCCAGGCGCGCGACGGCGTGGCCTTCCCCGATACCTGCGTGGGTACCGACAGCCATACCCCGCACGTCGACGCCCTGGGCGTGATCGCCATCGGCGTCGGCGGCCTGGAAGCGGAGAACGTGATGCTCGGCCGCGCCTCCTGGATGCGCCTGCCGGACATCGTCGGCGTCGAGCTGAGCGGCCGTCGCCAGCCGGGCATCACCGCCACCGACGTGGTGCTGGCCCTGACCGAGTTCCTGCGCAAGCAGAAGGTGGTCGGCGCCTACCTGGAGTTCTACGGCGAAGGCGCCTCCAGCCTGACCCTCGGCGACCGCGCGACCATCTCCAACATGGCTCCGGAATACGGCGCCACCGCGGCGATGTTCGCCATCGACCAGCAGACCATCGACTACCTGCGCCTCACCGGCCGCGACGACGAGCAGGTCGCCCTGGTGGAGGCCTATGCGCGCACCGCCGGGCTCTGGGCCGACAGCCTGGTCGACGCCGAGTACGAGCGGGTGCTGAAGTTCGACCTGTCCAGCGTGGTGCGCAACATGGCCGGCCCGTCCAATCCGCACGCCAGGGTCGCCACCAGCGAACTGGCGGCGAAAGGCATCGCCGGCAACCTCGAGCGGGCCCGCGCCGAGGAAGCCGAGGGCCTGATGCCGGACGGCGCGGTGATCATCGCCGCGATCACCAGTTGCACCAACACCAGCAACCCGCGCAACGTGATCGCCGCCGGCCTGCTGGCGCGCAACGCCGACCGCCTCGGCCTGGTCCGCAAGCCATGGGTGAAGACCTCGCTGGCACCCGGCTCCAAGGTGGTCACCGAATACCTGCGCGAAGCCGGCCTGCTGCCGCACCTGGAAGCCCTCGGCTTCGGCGTGGTGGCCTACGCCTGCACGTCTTGCAACGGCATGTCCGGCGCCCTCGACCCGGCGATCCAGCGGGAGATCGTCGAGCGCGACCTGTACGCCACCGCGGTGCTCTCCGGCAACCGCAACTTCGACGGGCGCATCCACCCCTACGCCAAGCAGGCCTTCCTCGCCTCGCCGCCGCTGGTGGTGGCCTACGCCATCGCCGGGACCATCCGCTTCGACATCGAGCGCGACGTGCTCGGCGTGGCGGACGGCAAGGAGATCCGCCTGAAGGACCTCTGGCCGAGCGACGAGGAGATCGACGCGGTGGTCAGGGCGGCGGTGAAGCCCGAGCAGTTCCGCCAGGTCTACATCCCGATGTTCGACATCACCCACGGCGAGCGCGAGAAGGTCGACCCGCTCTACGCCTGGCGCCCGACGAGCACCTACATCCGCCGCCCGCCGTACTGGGAAGGCGCCCTCGCCGGCGAACGCACCCTGCGCGGCATGCGCCCGCTGGCGGTGCTGCCGGACAACATCACCACCGACCACCTGTCGCCGTCCAACGCGATCCTCGCCGACAGCGCGGCAGGCGAATACCTGGCGAAAATGGGCCTGCCCGAGGAGGACTTCAACTCCTACGCCACCCACCGCGGCGACCACCTCACCGCGCAACGCGCGACCTTCGCCAACCCGAAGCTGTTCAACGAGATGGTGCGCAACGCCGACGGCAGCGTGAAGCAGGGTTCGCTGGCGCGGGTCGAGCCGGAAGGCAAGGTGATGCGCATGTGGGAAGCCATCGAGACCTACATGGAGCGCAAGCAGCCGCTGATCATCGTCGCCGGCGCCGACTACGGGCAGGGTTCTTCGCGCGACTGGGCGGCCAAGGGCGTGCGCCTGGCCGGGGTGGAGGCGATCGTCGCCGAGGGCTTCGAGCGCATCCACCGCACCAACCTGATCGGCATGGGCGTGCTGCCGCTGGAGTTCAAGCCGGGTACCACCCGCCTGACCCTGGGGATCGACGGCAGCGAGACCTTCGACGTGCTCGGCGCTCGCCGGCCACGCGCCGACCTGACCCTGGTCATCCACCGGCGCGACGGAGAGCGGCTCGAAGTGCCGGTGACCTGCCGCCTGGACAGCGACGAGGAAGTCTCCATCTACGAAGCCGGCGGCGTACTGCAACGCTTCGCCCAGGACTTCCTGGAGGCGGCCGGCGCCTGATGGCGCCGGCGAAACACCCTGGTAGGACGGACGACGCGTAGCGTCATCCGCCGACGACCGGCAGCGGCTGTCGAACGCAGCCGCTGCCCTTGAATTCGATTGCCGAGGACGACGACGCATGGCCCACCCACCCCAGATCCGCATCCCCGCCACCTACCTGCGCGGCGGCACCAGCAAGGGCGTGTTCTTCCGCCTGGAAGACCTGCCGGAATCCTGCCGGGTCCCCGGCGAGGCGCGCGACCGGCTGTTCATGCGGGTGATCGGCAGTCCCGACCCCTATGCCGCGCACATCGACGGGATGGGCGGCGCCACCTCCAGCACCAGCAAGTGCGTGATCCTCTCGAAGAGCAGCCAGCCGGGCCATGACGTCGACTACCTCTACGGCCAGGTCTCCATCGACAAGCCCTTCGTCGACTGGAGCGGCAACTGCGGCAACCTCTCCACCGGGGCCGGCGCCTTCGCCCTGCACGCCGGGCTGGTGGATCCGGCGCGGATACCGGAAGACGGCATCTGCGAGGTGCGCATCTGGCAGGCCAATATCGGCAAGACCATCATCGCCCACGTGCCGGTGAGCGGCGGCCAAGTCCAGGAAACCGGCGACTTCGAACTGGACGGAGTGACCTTCCCGGCGGCCGAGATCGTGCTGGAGTTCCTCGACCCGTCCGAGGACGGCGAGGACGGCGGCGCCATGTTCCCCACCGGCAACCTGGTGGACGACCTGGAGGTGCCGGGGGTCGGTACCTTCAAGGCGACCATGATCAACGCCGGGATTCCCACGGTGTTCGTCAATGCCGAGGACATCGGCTACCGCGGCACCGAGCTGCGCGAAGAGATCAACGGCGACCCGCAGCAACTGGCGCGCTTCGAACGGATCCGCGTCGCCGGCGCCCTGCGCATGGGCCTGATCAAGACCCCCGAGGAAGCCGCGACCCGCCAGCACACGCCGAAGATCGCCTTCGTCGCCCCGCCCCGCGACTACCGCACCGCCAGCGGCAAGCTGGTGGCGGCCGGCGATATCGACCTGCTGGTCCGCGCGCTGTCCATGGGCAAGCTGCACCACGCGATGATGGGTACCGCGGCGGTGGCCATCGGCACCGCCGCGGCCATTCCCGGCACCCTGGTGAACCTCGCCGCCGGCGGCGGCGAACGCAGCGCGGTACGCTTCGGCCATCCCTCCGGCACCCTGCGAGTGGGCGCCGAGGCCAGCCAGGCGAACGGCGAATGGACGGTGACCAAGGCGATCATGAGCCGCAGCGCGCGAATCCTCATGGAAGGCTGGGTGCGCGTACCCGGCGAGGCCTTCTGAACCGACCTATCCTTGCTCCGGCCTTCCGCCACCGCGAAAGGCCGGGGCGTCTTGCAGCCACGACAAGAAAAACCATCCCCGAACCAGCCTGACCCGAGAGGAAACCCACCACTTACGAACCACTGGAGTACGCGATGAGTGCCAACGTCGATCTCAACCAACGTCCCGACTACGACGCCGTCCTGCAGGACATCGCCGACTACGTGCTGGACTACCGCATCGATTCCGCGGAGGCCCTGGACACCGCCCGCAACTGCCTGATGGATACCCTCGGCTGCGGCCTGCTGGCGCTGCGCTTCCCGGAATGCACCAAGCACCTCGGCCCGCTGGTCGAGGGCACCCTGGTCCCGCACGGCGCGCGGGTGCCGGGCACCTCCTTCCGGCTCGACCCGGTCAAGGCCGCCTGGGACATCGGCTGCATCGTCCGCTGGCTGGACTACAACGACACCTGGCTGGCCGCCGAGTGGGGCCATCCCTCGGACAACCTCGGCGGCATCCTCGCCGTCGCCGACCACCTCTCGCAGAAACGCCTGGCCAACGGCGAAGCGCCGCTGAGCATGCGCCAGGTACTGGAAGCGATGATCATGGCCCACGAGATCCAGGGCGTGATCGCCCTGGAGAACTCGTTCAATCGCGTCGGCCTCGACCATGTGCTGCTGGTCAAGGTCGCGTCCACCGCCGTCTGCGCCAAGCTGATGGGGGCCGACCGCGAGCAACTGCTGGCCGCCCTCTCCCACGCCTTCGTCGACGGCCAGGCCCTGCGCACCTACCGTCACGCACCGAACGCCGGCTCGCGCAAGTCCTGGGCCGCTGGCGACGCGACGAGCCGCGGCGTACGCCTGGCGGACATCGCCTTGCGCGGCGAGATGGGCATCCCCGGCGTGCTCAGCGCGCCGCAGTGGGGTTTCTACGATGTCCTGTTCAGCCACACCAGCAAGGACCTGGCGACCAAGCCCGAGGACAAGCGGCGCTTCAGCTTCCCCCAGGGCTACGGCAGCTACGTGATGGAAAACGTGCTGTTCAAGATCAGCTTCCCCGCCGAATTCCACGCGCAGACCGCCGCCGAGGCCGCCGTGCGCCTGCATCCGCTGGTGAAGGACCGCCTGCAACGGATCAGCCGCATCGTCATCACCACCCACGAGTCGGCGATCCGCATCATTTCCAAGGTCGGCCCGCTGGCCAACCCCGCCGACCGCGACCATTGCCTGCAGTACATGACCGCCGTGCCGCTGATCTTCGGCGACCTGGTGGCCGAGCACTACGAGGACGCTTTCCACGCCGCCCACCCGCTGATCGACCGCTTGCGCGAGAAAATGGAGATCGTCGAGGAGCCGCGCTACAGCCGTGAATACCTGGAGGCGGACAAGCGCTCCATCGCCAACGCCGTGGAAGTGTTCTTCGACGACGGCAGCAGCACCGGCCAGGTCGCCGTGGAGTACCCGCTCGGCCATCGCCGCCGGCGCGCCGAGGGCATTCCGCTGCTGCAGGAGAAGTTCAAGGCCAACCTGGCCACGCGCTTCCCGCCGCAGCGCTGCCAGAGGATCTTCGACCTGTGCAGCCACCAGGCGTCACTGGAAGCCACGCCGGTGAACCGCTTCATGGACCTCCTGGCGATCTGAGCGCGCCCGCCTGGAAGGCGCTGGGCGGCTGGCCGAGGACCCGGCGGAACATGGTCGAGAAGGCTGCCGGGCTCTGGTAGCCGCAGTCCAGGGCGATGGCGGTGACCGTTTCGCCGCCGGCCAGCCGCGCCAGTGCCTGCACCACGCAGGCGCGCTGCTTCCAGGCCCCGAAGCTGAGGCCGGTGTAGCGACGGAAGGTGCGGTTGAAACTGCGCAGGCTGGTATGCAGCAGCCCGGCCCAGCGCTCGGCGCTGGCGCGGATGTCGGGCTCGACGAGGAACGCCTCGCAAAGCGCCAGCCAGCGCGGCTCGGGCGGCAAGGGCACGTGCAGCGGCAGCGTCTCGGCCGCCGCCAGCTCATGGAGCAACAGCGTCGCCAGCGCGCCGTCGCGACCTTCGGTGTCGTATTCCAGGGGCATGTCCACCGCCGCCAGCAACAGTTGCCGCAGCAACGGCGACACCGCCAGCACCTGGCAGTGCGCCGGCATCGCCGTGGCGCTGCCGGGCTCGATGTACAGGCTGCGGGTGCTCACCCCGAGCATTCGCACCTCATGCTCGACGCCCGGCGGAATCCACACTGCGCGCTGTGGCGGCACCACCCAGCCGGCGTCGCCGGTACGCACCTGCATCACCCCGCTGGCACCGTACAGCAATTGCGCGCGACGGTGCCGATGGCGCGGCAGCAGGTAGCCGTCGGGATAGTCGGTACCCATGGCCACCACGGCCCGGGGCGTGGCGTCGTACTGCTCGATGGAAGCGTTGCGCATGGTCGAAGTACCTGGCCGAAAGGCGAATAGTATTGGCCAACCTCGCAAAGCGGGCCAACCCCGGGACACCTAAGCTGGCCTTCCGCTCTCGCTCCGGAAACCCGCCATGTTCTATCTCCTGCTCTTTCTCTGCGGCTGCCTCACCGGGGTCAGCGCCGTGTTGTTCGGCTTTGGCGGCGGCTTCGTGGTGGTGCCGCTGCTCTATCACCTGCTGCAACTCGGTCGCGCCGCCGACGACCCGCTGGCCCAGGCGGCCATGCAGGTCGCGGTGGCCACCTCGACCTGCGTGATGATCGTCAACGCCGCCCTCGCCACCTATCGCCACCGGCGCGCCGGCAGCCTGCTGCGCGCCTATGTCTGGCCGCTGGGCGCGTACATCGGTGTCGGCGCGGTGCTCGGCGCGGCGCTGGTCGGCCTGGCCAGCGGCGACTTCATCCGCCTGGCCTTCGTCGCCTACCTCGCCATCACCATCCTCGACTGCCTGTTGCGCCGCGGCTTCCTCAGCCGCGCCGAGGAGCGCCAGGCGCGGCCGCTGGGTGTCGGCGAGACGCGCCTGGGCGGAATGCTGATCGGTGCGATCGCCACCTTCCTCGGCGTCGGAGGCAGCGTGATGACCGTACCGCTGCTGCGCCGCTGCGGGCTGAGCATGACCCAGGCGACCTCCATGGCCAACCCGCTGAGCCTGCCGGTGGCTCTTGGCGGCACCCTTACCTACCTGGTCCTGGCCGGCTACCAGGAGCAAGGCCTGGGCCGAGGCTTCGTCGGCTACATCGACCTGCTGGCCTTCGCCACCCTGGCCGGCGGCGGCTGGCTCGGCATCCGCCTGGCGACCCCGCTGATCGGGCGGATTCCCGATGCGCTGCATGCACGGGTGTACGTCGGCCTGCTGGCGGCGGTGATGCTGAGCATGCTGGCGGGCTGATGCCCCAGCCTGGGTAGGGCGAATAACGCCAACGGCGTTATCCGCCGCACCGGGCCGGATATCGGCGCAACGAAAAAAGGGCCTCGTCCGAGGCCCTTCTTCCTTTCCGGCGCTACACCGCTCAGGACGCCGCGCGGCTTACCGCGCCGGCGCCGGCAGGCTCCTTCGGCGCCAGGTTGAAGGCGTAGTACAGGACGGTCAGCAGCAGGATGAACGGCGGGCCGATGTAGAGGGCGATGCGGGTGTCCTCGAAGAAGGCCATCAGCACCACCACCATCACCAGGAACGCCAGCGCCAGGTAGGAACTGAGCGGGTACAGCCACATGCGGTATTGCAGCTTGTCGCACTCGGCCGGGCTGAGCGTCTTGCGGAAGCGCAACTGGGCCAGCAGGATCATCGCCCAGGTCCAGATCGCGCCGAAGGTGGCGATGGAGGTCACCCAGACGAACACCTTCTCCGGCACCAGGTAGTTCAGCAACACGCCCAGCAGCAGCGCCAGGATCGACAGGATCAGCGCCCGGCGCGGTACGCCGCTGCGCGAGGCCTTGCCGAAGAAGGCCGGGGCCTGGCGATGCTGGGCCAGGCTGTAGAGCATGCGCCCGGTACTGAAGATGCCGCCATTGCAGGACGACAGTGCGGCGGTGATCACCACGAAGTTGATGATCCCGGCGGCGGTCTTGATGCCCATGCGCTCGAAGGTCATCACGAAGGGGCTGCCCTGGGTGCCGATCTCGTTCCACGGATAGAGCGACATGATCACGAACAGCGAGCCGACATAGAACAGCAGGATGCGCCAGAACACCGAGTTGATCGCGCTGGGAATGGTCTTGGTCGGGTTACGCGCTTCGCCGGCGGTGAGGCCGATCATTTCCACCCCGAGGTAGGCGAACATCACCATCTGCAGCGACATCAGCACGCCCTGGATGCCATTGGGCATGAAGCCGCCGTGGGCCCAGAGGTTGGAGATGCCGGTGGCGATGCCGTCGTTGCCGAAGCCGAAGACGATCATGCCGATGCCGACCACCACCATCGCCAGGATGGTGACGATCTTGATCAGGGCGAACCAGAACTCGAACTCGCCGAAGGCACGCACCGCGATGAGGTTGATCGTGCCCATGCTCGCCAGGGCCGCCAGGGCCCAGATCCAGCGCGGCACGTCGGGGAACCAGATGCCCATGTAGACGGCGACGGCGGTGATCTCGGCGACACAGGTCACCAGCCAGAGGAACCAGTAGTTCCAGCCGGTGATGAAGCCCGCCAGCGGGCCCAGGTAATCCTTGGCGTACTGGCTGAAGGAACCGGCCACCGGATTGTGTACCGCCATCTCGCCGAGGGCGCGCATGATCACCAGGATCGCCAGGCCGCCGAGGATGTAGGAGATCATGATGGCCGGGCCGGCCATCTGGATGGCCTTCGCCGAGCCCAGGAACAGGCCGACGCCGATACAGGCGCCGAGCGCCATCAGGCGGATGTGTCGCTCACCGAGCTCGCGCTTCAGGGAGCCGTCTTGAACCTTCTGTTCGCCGACAGACGACATGGGAACAACCTCATTTTGTTATTGAGATAGATCAGTTGCGGACTCGCTCGTGCGGTCGGGGTAGGGAAGCGGATTTCACCAACGGCGCGGCCCCTGCGCGATACCGCACAGCGGGCGACGACGGGGCGTCATAGGTTCCAGGACTGCACACCGGAAGAGGCTGTCCGCTCTCGTGGAGCGAACGTGGGCATTGCGGGAGTCGACTACAACTGAGGTCGGGCCGGAGTTTTACACAAGATTTCGAGGCCGTCATGCCCCGCAACAGGGCAACTGGACCAAAGGCGTAAGCGCTCTGCAACGCCCATTGCGGGGCTGAAAGGTTTCACTCGGCGAGTCCCGCCCGCAGCAACAGGGACAGCGGCCTGCCGAGCCGGGGATGGACGGTTTCGCTCAGGCCCCGCAGGCGCCAGCCGCTGCCGTCGAGCAGCGCCAGCCAGGACTCCAGGGTGCGGAAATACCAGGGCATGCTGTCGCGGAAGCCTTCGCCGAAGCCGTCGAAGCGCTCCTCGCGCCAGCCGTCGCGGTAGTCCTCGTCGCCGGCGGCCCAGGGATGCAGGGTCTGGATCAGCAACTCGCCGCCGCTTTCCAGCAGCGCCGGCCAGGCCGCCAGGCAACCGGCAAGGTCTTCGTCGAGCAGGGAGAAATTGCACACCAGGGCGTCGAAACGACCGAGCCCCGAGGCCGCATCCAGCTCGCGGTAGGCCAGGCGCCGGAAGCTACCTCCGCCCGCAGCGCGGGCGAGTTCGATCAGTTCCGGCGAGGCGTCGATGCCGACGCATTCGCCGACCTCGCCGGCCAGCGCCCGGCACAGCCAGCCCTCGCCGCAGCCGATATCCAGCAGGCGCCGCGGCGCGCGCTGGCGCAGCGCCTGGAGAATCGCGTCGTCGGTGGCCTGGCGGCGGCTTTCCAGGCGTCCCTCGCGCACGGCGCGAGCCCAGGCCTCGGCATTGCCGCGCCAGCTGCGTTCGAGCCGTCGGCTGCGCTCCATGGGGTCAGCGCAGGGGTTCGCGGCAGCGGAGGTCGCGGTAGGGGCCGTCGAGCCTGACCCAGCCGTCTCCCGGCGAGGTCTGCATGCAGGCGACCTGGCCGTCGAGCTTACTCTGCCATTTGTAGAAGGGCGCCGGCGCGGCCTGCGCCGCGAGGCCGGAGAAACCCGCCAGGACGACACCGACGAGAAGGGGGAAAAGTGTGCGCATCGACATTCCGGACCCGAAACACAAGGAACTCAGACAGACACTCTAACCCCTGCGCCACGCCGCTCCAATCCTCGGTCGTCCGATTGCCGCCGGGGAGATTTTCCTTGCACGAATGACAGCAGGGTTGCAGCGGGACAACTAGACTTCCCCCCAGGTGCGGATGAATTGCGCAGCTACAGGCGGTGCGAGCATGGGTGCATCAGAACGATCCACGAACGACCCTTCCGAGCTGCAACCCTGCAGTCTCCCTGCCTCCGCTTCTCCTCGAAAAAGCCGTCTCCGCCAACGCCTGATGCTGATCGGCTTCGCCTTGCCGATCCTCGCCGCGGTGGGCATCGTGGTACTTCACGAAGCGCACACCTCGCGGCTGCAGGCACGCGAGCTGGCACGCTACGCCGCGACCCTGGACTACGAGGTGCGCCAGGGTCCCAGCGAGGCCATCCTGTTCCCGGCGGACGGCCCCTTCGACCGCCGCCTCGGCTACCAGTTGCTGCCTTCGTTCATGCAGCGCCTGTACGACCGCGACTACGCCATCACCCGCCAGGCGCACTTCTCCCCGGCGCTGATGCGCTACGCCGAACACCGGCTGTTCCCGCCCTACGCGGAAAAGGCCCAGGCCGGGCTGGACATCGCCGATTGCCGCGGCGTGCCGATCTACGACTTCCGCTATCCGCAACGGCGCTACGCGAACTTCGCCAGCCTGCCGCCGCTGGCGGTGCAGAGCCTGCTGTTCATCGAGAACCGCGACCTGCTCGATCACGAACGCCCCTACCTCAACCCGGCGGTGGACTGGGGTCGCTTCACCCAGGCGGCGCTGTCGCAGGTCGGCAAGATGCTCGGCTTCAGCGCGCACTCCTCCGGCGGCAGCACCCTGGCGACCCAGATCGAGAAATACCGCCACTCTGCCGAAGGGCGCACCGGCAGCATCGGCGACAAGCTGCGGCAGATGCTCTCGGCCAGCGTACGCAGCTATCGCGAAGGCCCGGCCAACTTCGCCGCGCGCCAGGACATCGTGCTCACCTACCTCAACTCGGTGCCGCTATCGGCGGCGCCGGGCTACGGCGAGGTCACCGGCCTGGCCGATGGCCTGTGGGTCTGGTACGGCGCCGACTACCGGCAGGTCGGCGAGGCCCTCGACGGCAAGGCCGGACTCGCCGCCCAGGGCCTGGCCCTGCGCCAGGTGCTGGCGCTGATGATCGCCCACCGCCGGCCTTCCTTCTATCTGGCGCCGCGCGGCCGCGACGAGCTGGACCGGATGACCGACAGCCACCTGCGGGTCCTGACCCAGGCCGGCGTCATCGAGGCGCCGTTACGCGATGCGGCGCTGGCGCAGAAGCTGGCGTTCCGCGACCCACGCAGCCAGCCGACGGTGCAACCGCTGCCGACCAACAAGGGCGTGACCCTGGCTCGCACCCGCCTGGCCGGGATGCTCGGCGTGCCACTGTACGACCTCGACCGTCTCGACCTGCGGGCCAATACCACCCTCCAGCACGAGTTGCAGGAAAGCGTCACCGCCTACTTGCAGAAACTCGCCGACCCGGACTACGCCGCCCAACTCGGGCTGATCGGCGAACGCCTGCTGACCCCGACCTCGACCCGCTCGGTACGCTACAGCTTCACCCTGTTCGAACGTACGCCGAGCGGCAACCAGGTGCGGGTGCAGACCGACAACACCGACCAGCCCTTCGACATCAACGAAGGCAGCAAGCTGGAGCTGGGCTCCACCGCCAAGCTACGGGTGCTGGCCAGCTACCTGGAGACCGTCGCGCAGATCCACCGCGACTATGGCGGCATGAGCGTCGCCGAGCTGCGCAAGGTGGAAGTGGAGCCGCTCGATTTCATCCTCCGCTGGGGCATCGACCACCTGGTCGCCAGCCGCGACCGCGATCTTTCCGCGATGCTCCAGGCGGCCATGGAACGGCGCTATTCGGCCAGCCCCTACGAGAGCTTCTTCACCGGCGGCGGGCTGCACACCTTCAACAACTTCCGCAAGGAAGACAACGGCCGCCGGCCGATGCTGCTGGAAGCCCTGCGCGAATCGATCAACCTGCCCTTCGTGCGCCTGCTGCGCGACCTGATCCGCCACGACATCTACCAGAACGCCGGGAGCAAGGTGCAATTGCTGGCCGACGACAAGGACCCGCGCCGCGCCGACTACCTCGACCGTTTCGTCGACAAGGAAAGCCAGGTCTACCTGCGCCGCTTCTGGGTCAAGTACCGCGACAAGGACGCCAACCAGCGCCTGGAGACCTTCCTCGACGGCCTGCGTCCCTGGCCGGTGCGGCTGGCTGCGATCCATCGCTACCTGCAGCCACAGGCCGACCTGGCGAGCTTCAGCGCCTTCCTCCGCGAACGCCTGCCCCGCGGCAGCCTGACCGACAAGCGCGCCGCCGAGCTGTACGAGCGCTACGGCCCGGGCAAGTTCAACCTCAACGACCAGGGCTACGTCGCCCGCGTGCACCCGCTGGAGCTATGGCTGCTCGGCTATCTGCAGAAGCAGCCGCAGGCGACCTTCGGCGAGGCGGTGGCGGCCAGCGGCGCCGAGCGCAAGGAGGTCTACGGCTGGCTGTTCAAGTCGCGGCACAAGAACGCCCGCGACAAGCGCATCCGCATCCTGCTGGAGGTGGAGGCCTTCCTCGACCTGCACCAGCAATGGAAGAAACTCGGCTATCCCTTCGATCACCTGGTGCCGTCCTACGCCACCGCCCTGGGCAGCTCCGGCGACCGCCCGGCGGCGCTGGCCGAACTGATGGGGATCATCGTCAACGATGGCGTGCGCATGCCGACCCTGCGCCTGGAGCACCTCGACTTCGCCCTGGGTACGCCCTACGAGACGCGCTTCGCCCCGGAAGCCACCCTCGGCCAGCGGGTGATGACCTCGGAGGTCGCCGCCACCCTGCGCAACGCGCTGTCCCAGGTGGTCGACGCCGGCACCGCGCGGCGCCTGCAAGGCACCTTCAGCCGTCCGGACGGCGCACCGCTGGTGATGGGCGGCAAGACCGGCACCGGCGACAACCGCCTGCAGACCTTCAGCGCCGGCGGCCACGTGCGCAGTTCGAAGGCACTGAACCGCACCGCCACTTTCGTCTTCTACATCGGCCCGCGGCACTTCGGTACCCTCACCGCCTACGTCGACGGCAGCGAGTCGAGCCAGTTCAAGTTCACCTCGGCCCTGCCGGTGCAGGTACTCAAGGGCATGGCACCGCTCCTCAGGGACTACCTCGACCCACGCACCGCCACCCGCTGCCAGGTACCGTTGTCGCCGCAACAGATCGGCCGCCTGTAGCGGTTCAGCGCACCGGCCAGTACCAGGCCGGCCGGTCCAGCTCGCGCAGCCCCTGGATGCGGGTCTCGCCGAAGTCCTTCTCCAGCCCCAGCGAATGGCATTCCGGGTGTTCTTCGAGCGTCGCGACAAGCCGCGCGGCGTGCGACACCACCAGCACCTGGGAGTGCTGCGCGGCCTGGCCGACCAGGCGCCCGAGGGCCGGCAGCAGGTCGGGATGCAGGCTGGTTTCCGGTTCGTTGAGCACCAGCAGCGCCGGCGGCCGCGGCGACAACAGCGCGGCGATCCACAGCAGGTAGCGCAGGGTGCCGTCCGACAGCTCCGCGGTGCGCAGCGGCCGCAGCAGGCCGGGCTGCTCGATCAGCACGTCGAAGCGCCCTCCCGGGTTGTCGATGTGCAGGCGGCTGCCGGGAAAGGCATCGTCCACCGCTTCGTCCAGCGCCGCCGCATCGCCGATCTCGCGGATGGTCTGCAGGGCCGCGGCCAGGTCGGCGCCGTCGGCGCCCAGCACCGGCGTATGGGTGCCGATCTGCGGACGCCGCGCCGGTGCCTCGGCGTCGCTGCGGAAATGGTCGTAGAAGCGCCAGGAGCGGATCCGCTCGCGCAGGCCGAGCAGTTCCGGCACCTGTCGCGGGTCCACCGCCGCGCCCAGCATGCTGTCGAAGGTGGCGAGGTGCTGCGCCGCCACTTCCCAGCGACCGCCGCCGCCGCGTGCGCGCAACAACGGCCCGCGACGGTCGACCAGGACATTGGCCGGGCGCAGGAACGGGCCGGCCCAGATGCATTCGCGCTTGATCACCGGGTCGAGACCGAACTTGCTCTGGCTTGGCTCCGGCAGGCCGAGGTCGATGCAATAACCGAAATCCTCCCCGGCGAAGCCCAGGCGCAGATTCACCGACTGCCGGCGCACGCTGCCTTCGATCGGCTGGGCGCCACTGCGCATGGCCCGGCTGATGTCCTCCGGTCCCGCCCACAGGGTCGATGGCAGGCCGCCCTCGCGCGCCAGCGACGGGATCACTTCGCCGCGCGCGCTGTCCGCCAGCAGGCGCAAGGCCCGGTAGACGTTGGACTTGCCGGCGCCGTTGGCGCCGGTGATCAGGTTCAGGCGCCGCAGCGGCATCACCAGGTCGCGCAGGGTGCGGTAGTTGGACACCGCCAGGGTGGTCAGCATGGCTGCTCTCGAAGGAACGGAAACGCGGCCGATTGTAGGCCAAATGCCGCATCGCTTACTTGAGCACGGCCACCCCGGCGACGATCAACCCGACAGAAATCAGCTTCACCGCCGTCAGGCTCTCGCCAAGCAGCAGGACGCCGAGGAACACCGTGCCCAGCGAACCGATCGCGGTCCAGATCGGATAGGCGACGCTGACCGGCAACTCGCGCAGCGCCAGGGTCAGGAAATAGATCCCGCCGATCGCCGCGACCACCGTCAGCAGCGATGGCCAGAGCCTGCCGAAGCCGTTGGAGAACTTCATGCCCATGGCGAAGGCGACCTCGAAGGCCGCCGCCACCAGCAGATGGAACCAGGCCATGGCGGCTCCTCAGGCCGACCGCGCCAGCGCCAGCAGGCGCTGTTCCGCCTCGGCGCAGGAGTCCTCGAAGGACCTGCCGCCGGATTCCTCGCCTTCCGCCGCGACCACCGTGACCTCGTCGATGCCGATGAAACCCAGCGCGGTGCGCAACCAGGGATCGGCGTGGTTCATCGCCTGGTTCTCGCCGCCCGGGCCGAAGCCATGGCCACCGCGACTGGTGACGATCAGCGCACGCTTGCCGCGCAGCAGCGGCCGGTACTGGGCGACGCCATTGTCGAGGACGAAATCGAAGGTCACCCCGAGGCGCACGATCTGGTCGATCCAGGCCTTCAGGCCGCTGGGCACGCTGAAGTTATACATCGGCGTGGAGATCACCAGCAGGTCGCTGTCGAACAGTTCGCCGACCAGTTGGTCGCTCAGCGCCAGATCGGCCTGCATCGCCAGCGAACGCTGTTCCGGCTGGGGATGGAAGGCGGCGGCAACGAAGGCCTCGGTGACCGCCGGAAGCGGTACCCGGCCGACTTCGCGGCGAGCCACGCGGGCCTGCGGATGGGCTTCGCGATAGGTCGCCAGGAAAACCTCGGCGAGACGCCGGGATTGCGAGCGATCGCCTCGCGGGCTGGCATGCACTGCAAGAATTCTACTCATCTGTATCTCCTTGGATTCGGCTAGACTCGAATGGCCTCAAGGCCCTTCTCCTGGAGCCAGAAATTATTGGCAGCGGGGGTTCCCGACAAATGAGCAATAGTTGTTCAGGGTGAATTCAGTTCACCCATGGAGATTCCCATGTTCGCTTCCCTGCCGCTGACCGCGTTGCGCACCTTCGAATCGGCGGCCCGCCAGTCGAGCTTCAAGGCCGCCGCCGAGGAGCTTGCGGTAACGCCAACCGCGGTTTCCCACCAGATCCGTTCGCTGGAAGCCTGGCTCGGCGTTCCGCTGTTCCAGCGTCTGCCACGGAAAGTGCGCCTGACCGACTGCGGCGAACGGCTGTTCCGCAGCCTGCACGGGGCCCTGCTGGAAATTTCGCAGAGCGTCGACACCCTGCGTCCGCAGCGCAGCGGCGGCAACCTGACGGTCTCCACCACCCCGGCCTTCGCCGCCCTCTGGCTGGTGCCGCGTCTCGGCCGCTTCTACGCCGCGCACCCGCAGATCAACCTGCGCCTGGACACGAACTGCGAAGTCCTCGACCTGCACCAGGACGCCAGCATCGACCTGGTGATCCGCTACAGCCTCGACGACTACCCGAACTTCTACGGTCTCTGCCTGTTCGACGAATGCTTCGCGGTCTACGGCTCGCCGGCCCAGGTCGCCCTGGCCGGAGAACGGCAGCCGACCCTGATCAGCGTGCGCTGGCACAACTCCAGGCTCTACGCCCACGGCTGGGAGGCCTGGTGCGCGCAGGCCGGCGAAGACTGGATGGAGGGCCAGCCGGTGATCCGCCAGTACGACGAGGAGCACTATGCCCTGCAGGCGGCCATCGCCGGCCAGGGACTGGTGCTGGCCAGTTCGATCCTGGTTTCGGAAAGCGTCGCCAGCGGCCTGCTGCAACCCTACAGAGCGGATATCAGTGTCGACGGCGCCGGCTACAGCGCGCTATGCGTGCCCGGACGGGAACGTCATCCGCCGGTGAAGGCATTCTTCGAATGGCTGAGGCTGGAGGCACGACAGTCGGGGCACGCTTGCCGGCTGGAGCGGGACGCCTGAGCGGCGCGGCGGGACAGGAACAACGCGGCTGCCGTTATCCGTCCTGCGCGGCCAGGCGCAGCAGCCGCCGGAAAAAACGACGGCCCGCACCTTGCGGGGCGGGCCGTCTCCATGCGCGGGCGCTTCACGCGCCCACAGGCTCGATCAGCGCTGGGTTACCGGAGCGGCAGAACCCTGGTGCGCCTCGCGGTACTCCTGCTCCGCATCGTCGAAGCGCTTGAGCATGCTCGTCGAAGGCGCCTTGCCGAGCAGGCTGAAGACGACGATGGCGACGCTGGCGAAGAGGAAGCCGGGGATGATCTCGTACAGGCCGGTCCAGCCCAACAGGTTCTTCCACAGGATCACTGTCGCTGCGCCGACGATCATGCCGGCCAGCGCACCGTTGCGGGTCATCCGCTTCCACAGCAGGGAGAACAGCACCAGCGGGCCGAAAGCGGCGCCGAAGCCGGCCCAGGCATAGGACACCAGGCCGAGCACGCGGTTTTCCGGGTTGGCGGCCAGCCAGATGGCGATCACCGCCACCAGCAGCACCATGGCGCGACCGACCCAGACCAGTTCCAGCTGGCTGGCGCCCTTGCGCAGGAAGGCCTTGTAGAAGTCCTCGGTGAGCGCCGAGGAGCAGACCAGCAGTTGGCAGCTCAGGGTGCTCATGACCGCGGCGAGGATGGCGGACAGCAGCACGCCGGCGACCCACGGGTTGAACAGGATCTTGGCCAGCTCGATGAACACCCGCTCGGGGTTGTCGCTGACCGCGCCGGCCTGCTCCGGATGCGCCTGGAAGTAGGCGATGCCGAAGAAGCCCACGGCCACCGCGCCGCCGAGGCAGAGGATCATCCAGGTCATGGAGATGCGGCGCGCGGCCGGGATCGATTTCACCGAATCGGCGGCCATGAAGCGCGCCAGGATGTGCGGCTGGCCGAAGTAGCCCAGGCCCCAGGCCATCAGCGAGATCACGCCGATGAAGGAGGCGCCCTTGAGCATGTCGAAGCTGGTCGCGTCCTTCAGCTCGATGGCGGTGAAGGTCGGCTCGACGCCGCCGGTGGCGAGCATCACGATCACCGGGGTGAGGATCAGCGCGAAGATCATCAGCGAGGCCTGCACGGTGTCGGTCCAGCTCACCGCGAGGAAGCCGCCGATGAAGGTGTAGGCGATGGTCGCCGCGGCGCCGGCCCACAGCGCGGTCTCGTAGGAGAGGCCGAAGGTGCTCTCGAACAGGCGCGCACCGGCGACGATGCCGGAAGCGCAGTAGATGGTGAAGAACACCAGGATCACCAGGGCCGAGAAGATCCGCAGCAGGCGGCTGTTGTCCTCGAAGCGGTTGGTGAAGTAGTCGGGCAGGGTCAGCGCGTTGCCGTTGTGCTCGGTCTGCACCCGCAGGCGGCCGGCGACGAACAGCCAGTTGAGGTAGGCGCCGACGATCAGGCCGATGGCGATCCAGCTTTCGGACAGGCCGGACAGGTACACCGCGCCGGGCAGGCCCATCAGCAGCCAGCCGCTCATGTCGGAGGCGCCGGCGGACAGCGCCGTGACGAAGCTGCCGAGGCTGCGGCCACCGAGGATGTAGTCGGAGAAGTTGTTGGTGGAGCGATATGCCGCCAGGCCGATCAGGACCATGGCCGCGATGTAGATCACGAAGGTGATCAGCGTGGGCGTATTGACACTCATAGGGACTCCCCTATTGCTTGTTTTTATCCGGGCCCTTGCGTGTGCAAGCAACGGGTAGCGGGCCCTTGGTTGGCAGAATGGCGCTTGTGGCGTCACTCCGTGAGCGCTTGCCGGAGCAAGCCGGAAACGTGGGTGGCCTCAAACGAGTCCGAACAGGCCCACGCCTCACGATCCCTCCCCTGTCGGGCAGGGAAAATCGTCCTTTATGGTCCGCTCCGGGCACGCACCGGAACGGCGGTCATTTCCCTCGGCGTCCGCCACGGCGAACCCCGGAAACCGACCCGGGCGCCAAGGCGCCCGGGAACGGAGTATCACTCGGCGTCGGCCAGCGACAGCAGCGACGCGTTGCCGCCCACCGCGGTGGTGTTCACCGACGTGGTGCGCTCGCTGACGAAACGCAGCAGGTAGTTCGGCCCGCCGGCCTTGGGACCGGTGCCGGACAGCCCGTGGCCGCCGAACGGTTGCACGCCCACCACCGCGCCGATCTGGTTGCGGTTGATGTAGAGGTTGCCGACCCGCGCCAGCTCTTCGATGCGACGGGCGGTTTCCTCGTTGCGGCTATGGACCCCCATGGTCAGGCCGAAACCGGTGGCGTTGATCGCCTGCACGACCTTTTCCAGGTCCTGCGCGGCATAACGCACCACGTGCAGCACCGGGCCGAAGTTCTCTTTCTTCAGCTCGTCGATGCCGCTGATCTCGAACGCGACGGGAGCGACGAAGTGACCGTTCAGGTTGCCCGGCACCTTGGTCTCGGCGATCAGCTTGCCGGCGGCCTTCAGCGCGGCGATGTGCTGCTCCAGGCCGGCCTTGGCCTCGGCGTCGATCACCGGGCCGACGTCGCTGACGCGCACGTCGGTCGGGCCGACCTTCAGCTCGGCCATGGCGCCCTTGAGCAACTCGATCACCCGCTCGGCGATGTCCTGCTGCACGTACATCACGCGCAGCGCGGAGCAGCGCTGGCCGGCGCTGGTGAACGCGGATTGTACCGCATCCTTGATCACCTGTTCCGGCAAAGCGGTGGAATCAACGATCATCGCGTTCTGCCCGCCGGTCTCGGCGATCAGGGTGGCGATGGCGCCGGGCTTCTCGGCCAGTTGGCGGTTGATGATGCGGGCGGTGTCGGTGGAGCCGGTGAAGGCCACCCCGGCGACCCGCGCGTCACGGCAGAACACGCCGCCGAGGGTGGCGCCGTCGCCCGGCAGTAAGGCGATAACGTCCTTCGGCAGGCCGGCTTCGAACATCAGTTCGACGGTGCGCGCGGCGATCAGGCTGGTCTGCTCGGCCGGCTTGGCCAGCACGGTGTTGCCGGCTACCAACGCGGCACTGATCTGGCCGAGGAAGATCGCCAGCGGGAAGTTCCACGGGCTGACGCAGGCGAAGATGCCGCGGCCTTCGTAGAACAGTTCGTTGCGCTCGCCGGTCGGGCCGCGCAATTCCTCGCGGACCAGGCGCTGGCGGGCCTGCTGGGCGTAGTAACGGCAGAAGTCGACCGCCTCGCGGATCTCGTCGATACCGTCCTGCAACGACTTGCCGGCTTCCAGGGTGCACAGCGCCATCAGCTCGCCGCGCTGGGCTTCCAGCAGGTCGGCGAGACGCTCGAGGATGCCGGCACGCTCGTCCACCGGGGTGGCGCTCCAGCGCGGCCAGGCCGCCTGCAACACGTCGAGGGCCTTGCCGGCCTGCTCGGCGGACGCGTACTGGACGCTGCCGACCAGCCTCTCCAGGTCGTACGGGCAACGCACTTCGTGGGCCGGGCCGGAAAGTTTCTCGCCGTTGACGATCGGCGCGGCTTGCCACTGGCGGGTCAGGTGCGGCTTGTAGGCGAGCTCCAGCTCGTTCCACTGGTTCTGGATGTTCATGTTGATGCCCTGGGAGTTTTTCCGCCCGGCGCCGAAGATCGCCTGGGGCAGAGGGATACGGTCGTTGGCCAGCGTCTTGAACTGGCGCAGTTGGGTAACCGGGTGCTGGATCAGCGTCTCCACCGGCACGCGCGGGTCCACCAGCTTGTGCACGAAGGAAGAGTTGGCGCCGTTCTCCAGCAGGCGGCGGACCAGGTACGGCAGCAGGTCCTTGTGCGCGCCGACCGGGGCGTAGATGCGCACGTTGCGGCGGTACTTCTCGATCACCGTGTCGTACAGCGCGTCGCCCATGCCGTGCAGGCGCTGGAACTCGAAGTCGCGCTCCTCGCCGCCGGCGGCCCTGGCTTCGTCGGCCAGGGCGAGGATGGCGGTCACGGTGTGGGCGTTGTGGCTGGCGAACTGCGGGTAGATCACCTCGCGGGTGTGCTCGCTGAGCAGGTAGCGGGCGCAGGCCAGGTAGGAAGTGTCGGTGCCTTCCTTGCGGGTGTAGACGGGGTAGCCATCGGCGCCCTGCACCTGGCACTGCTTGATCTCGCTGTCCCAGTAGGCACCCTTCACCAGGCGCAGCGGGATGCGTGCGCCAAGCTCGCGGCCGAGCAGGGTCAGCCATACCAGCACCGGCAGGCAGCGCTTGGAGTAGGCCTGGATGACCAGGCCGAACTCGCCCCAGCCGGCGATGGCCGGGTCGCGCATCAGCTTCTCGTAGAGTTCGAGGGACAGCTCCAGGCGATCGGCTTCCTCGGCGTCGATGGTGATGCCGACGTTCAGCTTGCGCGCGCGCACCGCCAGTTCCAGGACGTTGGCGAACAGCTCGCTGAGCACCCGCTCGCGCTGCGCCACTTCGTAGCGCGGATGCAGCGCCGAGAGCTTGATCGAGATCGACGGCCGCGGCCCCGGACCGACCTGCGGCTCGGCGCCGACGGTGTCGATGGCCTGGCGGTAGTCGGCCATGTATTTCTCGGCGTCGGCGGCGGTCAGCGCGGCCTCGCCGAGCATGTCGAAGGAATAGGTGTAGCCCTGCTCGCGGCATGGACGACCGTTCTTCAGCGCTTCGGAGATGGTCCGGCCAAGCACGAACTGCTTGCCCATCAGCTTCATCGCCTGGTTCATCGCGGCGCGGATCACCGGTTCGCCGGAGCGCTGCACCAGCCGGCTGATGACGCTCGGGGCGCGGCCGTCGGTGCGTTCGTCGATGTTCACCACCTTGCCGGTCATCACCAGGCCCCAGGCGGCGAAATTGACCAGAACGTTGTCGCTCTGGCCGAGATGGCGCTGCCAGTCGGCGGCGGACAGCTTGTCGCGGATCAGCGCGTCGGCGGTCGCCGCGTCAGGCACACGCAACAGCGCCTCGGCCAGACACATCAGCATCAGGCCTTCCTGGGTGTCCAGGCTGTATTGGCGCAGGAGTGCGTCGAGGGTATCGACGGCGTTGTCCCGGCTGCGCACGGTTTCGATCAGTGCGCGGGCGTTGCGGCGGATAGCCTCGATGCCGTCGGGACCGGGGTCGGCGAGCTGCAGCAGTTCGCCCAGGTAGGCTTCCTCGTCGACCGCGTAGTTGGCGCTGATGACAGGGAAGAATTCGGCTGCGGACCGGGTCTGGTCCTCGCCCTGCAAGACGTGACTGGCTTTGAACATCACGCCCTCCTCTTGTGGAGCCATTGTTATTGAAAGAAGTCCGGCCAGGCGTCCATTGCCCGGGGCACCGCCGCCGACGGGTTGTGCCGGCGGCGCGGCACGTCCTGTGGCGCGGGAATACGGATCAGTATGGGTCAGGCCCATTCCGCCGGCGCGAGGCACCAGCGGATAGCGGAATGTAGTGGCTGCGAGAGGGGCGATTCTTGCGAAAGACTCTGGAGTTTTTGCGGAAAACTCCTGGCCGCGGAACTTTCCCGTTCCTCTTCGCCGGCAGGCATGCGGACATTGCCGCTGCTCGTCGGCACGACGCCATGCAGAGTGGCTACGCGGGTCTATCGACACAAAAAGAAATAATATAACATCCCAATAAATACGCCGATCCGACCCCGTCGCCCCTCCTCCGGGAAGGGCCTGTGTTCGCTTTGGCCTGAAAAAAGTCCGACCCATGACCATGGAGCCCGCAATGTCCTCTTCCGGCCTTTTCCCTTCCCGTCCGCTCTGGCCTCTCACGCCACTGGCGCTGGCCTGCCTGATCGTTTCGGGGGAAACGCTCGGCGCCGACGGCCGCACCAGCGAATTGCCCTCCCAGGTGATCACCGCCAACCCGCTGGGCAACGAATCTCCCGCCACGCCCAGCAGCGTGCTCGAAGGCGACGAGCTGACCCTGCGTCAGAAAGGCAGCCTCGGCGAAACCCTCAACGGCCTGCCCGGGGTGTCCTCCACCTACTTCGGACCGGGCGCCAGCCGACCGGTGATCCGCGGCATGGACGGCGACCGCATCCGCCTGCTGCGCAACGGCGTCGGCGCGCTCGACGCCTCGTCGCTGTCCTACGACCACGCGGTGCCGGAAGACCCCAACAGCGTCGAGCGCCTGGAAGTGGTACGCGGCCCGGCCGCCCTGCTCTACGGCGGCAATGCCATCGGCGGGGTGGTGAACAGCTTCGACAACCGCATCCCCAGCGAACCCGTCGACGGCATCCACGGCAGCGGCGAACTGCGCTACGGCGGCGCCGACACCACCCGTAGCCGCTCCGGCGCACTGGAGGCCGGCGACGGCAACTTCGCTCTGCACGTGGACGCCGCCAGCCGCGAGTTCAACGACGTCAGGATTCCCGGCTACGCCCATTCCAGCCGCCAGCGGCAGATCGACGGCGACACCGGCAAGCATCGGGTGCAGAACAGCGACGGCCGCCAGGACGGCGGCGCCGTCGGTGGCTCCTATCACTGGGAGCACGGTTACGCCGGCCTCTCCTACAGCGGCTATGACAGCAACTATGGCTCGCCGGCCGAGGACGACGTGCGCCTGAAGATGCAGCAGGACCGCTACGCCTTCGCCTCCGAGATCCGCGACCTCGAAGGCCCGTTCACCTCGCTGAAGCTGGACGCCGCCTATACCAAGTACGAGCACAAGGAAATCGAGGACGGCGAGACCGGCACCACCTTCAAGAACGAAGGCTACGAAGGCCGCATCGAGGCCCGCCACCGCCCGCTCGGCCCGCTGAACGGGGTGGTCGGCGCGCAGTTCGCCAACAGCCGCTTCTCCGCCCTCGGCGAGGAAGCCTTCGTGCCGCACACGGAAACCGACAGCGCCGCGCTGTTCGCCCTGGAGGAATGGAAGCTCAGCGACCGCCTCGACCTCAGCTTCGGCGCCCGCCTGGAGCACACCCGCGTGGACCCCGACGCCAAGGGCAACGAGCGCTTCGCCGAGAACGACGGTTCACAGAGCTTCACCACCGGCAGCCTGTCCACCGGCGCGGTGTACAAGCTGACGCCGATCTGGTCGCTGGCCGCCACCCTCAGCTACACCGAGCGCGCACCGACCTTCTACGAGCTGTACGCCAACGGTCCGCACGCCGCCACCGGCACCTACGAGGTAGGCGATGCCGACGCGGACAAGGAAAAGGCGGTCTCCACCGACCTCGCCCTGCGCTTCGACAACGGCGTGCACAAGGGCAGCGTCGGGGTGTTCTACAGCCGCTTCTCCAACTACATCGGCCTGCTCGCCAGCGGTCGCCATCGCAACGAGGAAGGCGAAGTGGTCGCCGCCAGCGACGACGAGGCGCTGCCGGAATACCTCTACAGCGGCGTTCGCGCGGACTTCTACGGCGTCGAGGCGCAGGACCGCATCCACCTGCTGGAAAGCCCGTACGGCAACTTCGACCTGGAACTCTCCGGGGACTACACCCGCGCCAAGAACAAGGACACCGGCGAACCGCTGCCACGCATCGCCCCGCTGCGCCTGAACACCGCGCTGATCTGGGAGTTGCAGCAGTGGCAGGCGCGGGTCGACGTCGAACACGCCGCCTCGCAGCACCGCGTGCCGGAGGAAGAACTCTCCACCGACGGCTACACCACCCTCGGCGCCAGCCTCGGCTACAACTTCGACCTCGGCGAGAGCCGCTGGCTGGCCTTCGTCAAGGGCACCAACCTGACCAACCAGACCGTGCGCTACGCCAGTTCGATCCTGCGCGACCGGGTGCCGGCGGCGGGACGCGGCATCGAGGCGGGGGTGAAGGTGGCGTTCTGAGACAGGCCGTGCGGGACGAATTCGCTCGGCGGATGACGTCCGCGCCGTTATCCGTATATGGACTCCTGCCGGTAGGGCGAATAACCGCCTGCGGTTATCCGCCGAAGGTGGCGGACGGCGCTCAGCCCTTGCGCAGCGACTTCGGCGTCAGCCCTAGGTAGCGGCGCATCGCCGTGGTCAGCGCGCTCTGGCTGGAGAAGCCGCATTCCTCGGCGATCCGCACCAGGGGCAGGCGGCTTTCCCTCAGCAACCGCGCGGCGCAGTCGAGGCGGACCTTGAGCAGGTACTGGTGTGGGGTCAGGCCGACGCTGTCCTTGAACTGCGCATGGAAATGGCTCGGGCTGAGACAGGCGACCTGGGCCAGTTCGGCGACCGTGATGCGTCGCGCCAGGTTCCGCACGATATGCGCGTCCAGGCGCTCCAGGTCGAGCGGCCCGCTGGCCGCCAGGGGCTGCTGCTCGCCGAACAGGCGCAGGTGCAGGGCGCGGATCAGCACTCCGCCGAGGGCACGGGTCAGCAACGGGTCGCTGCCGTAGCGGGCCAGTTCGGCGCCGGCGTAGCTGAGCAGGTTCTGGAAGTCGGCGTCCAGGGTCGGGTAGCGCGGCGCCTCGAACAGGCGCGCGAGCAGGTCGGGGTCTTCCGGGGTCGGGTTGTCCTCGCCCAGGTCGATGATCAGCATGCGGTTGTCGCCCACCCCGGCGAACACGTGGCCCGCCTCGCCCGGCACCAGGCAGGCGCGCATCCGGCAGACTTCCCCGCCACAGCCATTGACCTCGAATTCGGCGCGCCCGGCCAGCGACATCACCAGTTGGTGATGTTCGTGGGCGTGGGTGTGCGACTGGTCGGGCAGACGGATGAGGCGGGTGTCGAACATGAACGGCAACTGCTCAATTTTTGCGCACTCTACTCGACTTGCCCGACGCTGCCCAGCACCTTGCCGCAAGTGGTACCCGCGTACCGCGTGCTGCGTGGAAACCTTCGGCAACATCCTTGAACGGACAGGGATTGAAACCCGCCCCCGGGGCCCCATCTAGACTCTCATGTTTCAGTCAGTCAGGTGCCTCATGAGCGACCAGGACGTTAATCCCGAACACATCAGCGACGCGCAGCCCGCCGGCACCGGCCTGGTGCTGCCCGGCCAGACCCTGCCGACCACCCTCTACGTGATCCCGATCCACAACCGCCCCTTCTTCCCGGCGCAGGTGCTGCCGGTGATCGTCAACGAAGAACCCTGGGCGGAAACCCTCGAACTGGTGGCCAAGACCGACCACCATTCGCTGGCCCTGTTCTTCATGGACAATCCTCCGGAAGATCCGCGCCACTTCGACGTCAACAGCCTGCCCGAGCACGGCACGCTGGTCCGGGTGCACCATGCCTCGCGCGAGGGCGGCAAGCTGCAGTTCGTCGCCCAGGGCCTCTCGCGGGTGCGTATCCGGGGCTGGATCAAGCGCCATCGTCCGCCGTTCATGGTGGAGGTGGACTATCCGAAGACCCCGATCGATCCCAGTGACGAAGTGAAGGCCTACGGCATGGCCCTGATCAACGCGATCAAGGAGCTGCTGCCGCTCAACCCGCTGTACAGCGAGGAACTGAAGAACTACCTGAACCGCTTCAGTCCCAACGACCCCTCGCCACTCACCGACTTCGCCGCGGCCCTGACCACCGCGCCCGGCGGCGAACTGCAGGAAGTGCTGGACACCGTGCCGATCCTCAAGCGGATGGAGAAGGTCTTGCCGCTGCTGCGCAAGGAGGTGGAAGTCGCGCGCCTGCAGAAGGAGCTGTCCGCCGAGGTCAACCGCAAGATCGGCGAACACCAGCGCGAATTCTTCCTCAAGGAACAGTTGAAGATCATCCAGCAGGAGCTGGGCATCACCAAGGACGACAAGAGCGCCGACGCCGACGAATTCCGCGCCCGCCTGGAAGGCAAGGTGCTGCCCGAGCAGGCGCGCAAGCGTATCGACGAAGAGCTGAACAAGCTGTCGATCCTCGAGAGCGGCTCGCCCGAGTACGCCGTCACCCGCAACTACCTGGACTGGGCCACAGCCCTGCCCTGGGGCGTGTACGGCAAGGACAAGCTCGACCTCAAGCATGCGCGCAAGGTCCTCGACAAGCATCACGCGGGCCTCGACGACATCAAGGATCGCATCCTCGAATTCCTCGCCGTGGGTAGTTTCAAGGGCGAGATCGCCGGTTCCATCGTGCTCCTGGTCGGCCCGCCGGGGGTGGGCAAGACCAGCATCGGCAAATCCATCGCCGAGAGCCTCGGCCGGCCGTTCTACCGTTTCAGCGTCGGCGGCATGCGCGACGAGGCGGAGATCAAGGGCCACCGCCGCACCTACATCGGCGCCCTGCCCGGCAAGCTGGTGCAGGCGTTGAAGGAAGTCGAGGTGATGAACCCGGTGATCATGCTCGACGAAATCGACAAGCTCGGCGCCAGCTACCAGGGCGACCCGGCCTCGGCGCTGCTGGAAACCCTCGACCCGGAGCAGAACGTCGAATTCCTCGACCACTACCTGGACCTGCGCCTGGACCTGTCCAAGGTGCTGTTCGTCTGCACCGCCAACACCCTCGACTCGATCCCCGGACCGCTCCTCGACCGGATGGAAGTGATCCGCCTGTCCGGCTACATCTCCGAGGAAAAACTGGCCATCGCCAAGCGTCACCTGTGGCCCAAGCAGTTGGAAAAGGCCGGCGTGCCCAAGGGCCGCCTGAGCATCAGCGATGCCGCGCTGCGTGCGGTGATCGAGGGCTATGCGCGGGAAGCCGGGGTGCGCCAGTTGGAGAAACAGCTCGGCAAGCTGGTGCGCAAGTCGGTGGTCAAGCTGCTGGAGGATCCCGAGTCGAAGGTGAAGATCGGTCCCAGGGACCTCGAGGACTACCTCGGCATGCCGGTGTTCCGCAGCGAGCAGGTGCTTTCCGGGATCGGCGTGATCACCGGGCTGGCCTGGACCAGCATGGGCGGCGCCACCCTGCCGATCGAGGCGACCCGCATCCACACGCTGAACCGTGGCTTCAAGCTCACCGGCCAGCTCGGCGAGGTGATGAAGGAATCCGCCGAGATCGCCTATAGCTACATCGGCTCGCACCTGAAGAAGTATGGCGGCGACCCGACCTTCTTCGACCAGGCCTTCGTCCACCTGCACGTGCCGGAAGGCGCCACGCCCAAGGACGGCCCCAGCGCCGGCGTCACCATGGCCAGCGCCCTGCTCTCCCTGGCGCGCAACCAGGTGCCGAAGAAAGGCGTGGCGATGACCGGCGAACTGACCCTGACCGGCCAGGTCCTGCCCATCGGCGGGGTCCGCGAGAAGGTGATCGCCGCGCGCCGGCAGAAGATCTTCGAGCTGATCCTGCCGGAAGCCAACCGCGGCCACTTCGAAGAGTTGCCCGACTATCTCAAGGAAGGGCTCACCGTGCATTTCGCCAAGCGCTACGGCGACGTGGCCAAGGTGCTGTTCCCGGCCTGAGCCGGCGGGGGAGGCCCGCCGGGTTCGGCAACCCGCCGCGCCAACCTTGGCGCTCGGGCGCCGGCAGGGTTTATGCTGGCGCCCTTTCCATTCGAGCCGAGGAGCGCTGCATGTCCTTTTCCCCCTCCCGTCTGCTGCTGCCATTGTCCATCGTGGTCCTGGCCGGCTGCGCCGGGCAACAGAAGCCGGTGGTCACCCTGGACGACGCCGACGACTGTTCGCCGCTGAAGCTGACGCAAGGCCAGGAACTGGTGCTGACCCTGCCGAGCAATCCCACCACCGGCTTCCGCTGGGAACTGCACAACCCCGCCGCCAGTGTGCTCAAGCGCCTTGGCCCGGAGGTCTACAGCAATTCCGAAGAAGACAGCGGCCTGGTTGGCAGCGGCGGCGAATCGACCTGGCGCTTCCGCGTCGCCGCCAGCGGCGACGACCGCCTGGAACTGGTCTACCGGCGGCCCTGGGAAAAGGACGCGGAACCGGCGGAAAGCTTTTCCTGCGCGATCCAGGTGCGCTGAAACCGCTGCCCCCGGCGGACACATTCTGTACGAAGACCGACGTCCTGCGCCGTGGCGACCTGGCCTATCCTGACAGGCCCCGTCGCCCCGAGGACTCCATGCTCCGCGCCTCCTTCGTCCTGCTCGCCCTGTCCTGCGCCGCTCCGCTGCCCACGCTGGCCGAACCGTTGCGCTTCGCAGGCGACGACGGCTGCCCCTACCTGTGCCCTGGCACGCCGCAGCGGCCCGGCTACCTGGTCGAAGCGCTCAGCCAGGTCCTTCGGGAGCCACCGCACTTCGACAGCCTGCCCTGGCCGCGCGCCGTGCAGATGGTCCGCGACGGCCATCGCGACGGCCTGGTCGGCGCCTATGGACTCGACGGCCTGCGGGTCGGCAGCGAGCCCATCGGCTGGGTCGAGCTGGCCTTCTACACCCGCCACGACAGCGACTGGCGCTACTCCGGCGATGCTTCCCTGCTCGGCCAGCGCCTGGGCCTCGCCCAGGGCTACGTGAACAATCCGCGCTTCGAAGCCTGGCGCAGCCAGGCCGGCGACGACGACCTGCACCTGCAGGTCCTCGGCGGCGAGCGCGTGCTGCCGCGCAACCTGCAGAAACTGCTGCTCGGCCGCATCGACGTGCTATTGGAAGACCGCGACATCATCGAGCACTACCTGGAGCATCATCCGCAGCTCGCCGGACAGGTCCGCCGCGCCGGCGAACTGCCCGGGCGGCAGCCGCTGCACGTCGGCCTCAGCCCGCACCTGCCGGAGGTCGACGCGCGTCTCGCGGAACTCGACGAAGGACTGCGCCAACTGCGTCGCGAAGGCACCCTGAAGGTCCTCGGCGAGCGCTATAGGCTTTCTTTCGAATGACTTTCCGGGCCGCCGGAAATCCGCCGCCAGACCAGCAACCACGCTGCTTTCAGCCGATTGAATAAATTCCGGCAGGCCTTTTTGGCGTCGTCTATTACTCAATCTACGACGGCACCGAAAGGAGGCGCGTCATGGGCACCGCTCTTCGTTACTCACTGCTCTGGGCATCCACTGTCTTCGTTTCCTCCTGCGGCAGCCTGCTGCCCAGCGAACGAGCGGAAGTCCAATCCCCCTTCGTCGACTACCTCGATGCCGAACTGCGCTATTCCCAGGCGCAACCCGGCAGCACGACCCGTTCGCAGCTGTTCGGGTTGGGTTTCGATCCATTGACCCAGGGCAACGGCCGCATGCTGTCGTTCATCGACGTGCGGCTCATGTTCATCCAGCCGAACATCCCCATCGATTACCTGCCGGGCGGCCTGGTGCAATGCCTGGAAGCGAAGGACCGTTGCATCGGCTACGCCTTCGATTTCAGCAAGACCGACACCCAGCGGGTCGGCAGCTTCTGGGCGGACGTGTTCAACTTCCGCAAGAAACGGGAGTTGCAGGGCTGGTCGTTCAAGGCAGTGTTCGTCTTCGTCAACGACGTGCTGGTGCACAAGGTCAGCAACGGCGAACCGAACATCCATCGCCTGGAAGACAAGAAGAACCCGCTGGGTCCGCTGCAGGGCGCGGGAGAGTACTTCTCCGACAAGCTCAGGTGATTCGCCTGCGCGCATGGGTGAATCGTCGCCGCGCAGTTGGGCGACGCTCGTCCCTCGGCTACAATTCGGCCCCCTGAAAAGCCGTGATGCCCGAGGTCACCCGCGTGAGCGAGTCCGATCGCCTGTTCGCCCAACCCCAGCAACGTGTCGCCGACTTCGTATTCAACGAAGACGTGGTGCGCGTGTTCCCCGACATGATCAAGCGCTCCGTGCCGGGCTACCCCACCATCGTCGAGAACATCGGCGTACTCGGCGCGCAGTTCGCCCAGCCGAACAGCGTGCTCTACGACCTCGGCTGCTCGCTCGGCGCGGTCACCCAGTCGCTGCGCCGCCACGTCCGCAACGACGGCTGCCGGGTGATCGGGGTGGACAACTCGCACGCGATGATCGAGCGCTGCAGTGAATACCTGCATGCCCAGGACGCCATGTACCAGGAGCTGCTGCCGGTCGAGCTGATCGAGGCCGACATTCTCGCCCTGGACCTGCAACCCACCTCGCTGGTGGCGATGAACTTCACCCTGCAGTTCGTCGCCCCCGACCAGCGCCTCGGCCTCCTGCGCAGGATCCGCCAGGCGCTGCTGCCCGGCGGCGCGCTGATCCTCTCGGAGAAACTGCGCTTCGCCGATGCGCAGGAGCACGCGCTGCTCACCGACCTGCACATCGCCTTCAAGCGTGCCAACGGCTACAGCGAGCTGGAGATCGCGCAGAAGCGCAGCGCGCTGGAAAACGTCATGCTCCCCGACACCTTCGAGGAACACCGTGAACGGCTGCTGGCCGCCGGCTTCAGCCGGGTCAGCCAATGGTTCCAGTGTCTCAACTTCGCCTCGATGATCGCCCTGCCATGATCCAGCACCTCGCCCTCGACGCCCTCCAGCGACACCTCGCCGGCTCGCCGCTGTACGGCTGGGCGACCAGCCTGCCCGCGCAGATCGCCGCGCGCATCGAGGAAGGCCACGGCGACCTGGCCCGTTGGTGGAGCGCGGTCCAGCGCCTGCCCCAGGTGCCCGCGCCGAAGGTCGAACTGGCCCAGCGCTTCGCCCTGCACAGCGACCACGATGCGGCGCTGCAAGCGCAGGTGAAGGAAGCGCTGCAAGGGCTGATTCCCTGGCGCAAAGGCCCCTTCGACTTCTTCGGCGTGCAGGTCGACACCGAATGGCGTTCCGACTGGAAATGGGAGCGTGTCTCGCCGCATGTCGAACTGCGTGGCAAACGCGTCCTCGACGTCGGCTGCGGCAACGGCTACTACCAGTGGCGCATGCTCGGCGCCGGCGCGGAAAGCGTGGTCGGGGTCGATCCGAACTGGCTGTTCCTCTGCCAGTTCCTCGCCGCCAAGCGCTACCTGCCGGAGCTGCCGGCCTGGCACCTGCCGCTGGCCCTGGAAGACCTGCCGGAGAAGCTCGAAGGCTTCGACACGGTGTTCTCCATGGGTGTGCTCTATCACCGTCGCTCGCCCATCGACCACCTGCTGGCGCTCAAGGACTGCCTGAAGCGCGGCGGCGAACTGGTCCTGGAGACCCTGGTGGTGGAAGGCGACGCCAGCACCGTGCTGGTGCCCGAGGACCGCTACGCGCAGATGCGCAACGTCTGGTTCCTGCCCTCGGTGGCGGCCCTGGAACTCTGGCTGCGCCGCGCCGGGTTCGCCGACGCGCGCTGCGTCGACGTCAGCCTGACCAGCGTCGAGGAACAACGCTCCACCGAATGGATGCGTTTCCAGTCGCTGCCGGAATTCCTCGATCCGCAGGACCGTTCGCGAACCGTCGAAGGCCTGCCGGCACCGATGCGCGCCACGCTGGTGGCGCGCAAGCCCTGACAGCGGATAGGGAAAAGCCCATCCTCGGATGGGCTTTTTTTCATGCTTTCATCCGCCCCGCAGGTCGACGGCAAGCGGGGCGCGATTGCCTCAGCGCTTGGTCGCCGCGGCCAGCATCAGCGCTTTCATCTCGGCCACCGCCTGCCTGAAGCCGACGAACAGGGCGTGGGCGACGATGGCGTGGCCGATGTTCAGCTCGTTGATGCCGTCGATGGCCGCGACCGGCTCGACATTGTGGTAGTGCAGGCCATGCCCGGCGTTGACGATCAGGCCGAGGGAACGCCCGAGGGCCACGCCCTCGCGTACCCGCTGCAGCTCGCGGGCCTGCTCCTCGGGGTCTTCGGCGTCGGCGTAGCGACCGGTATGCAGTTCGATAGCCGGCGCGCCGACCCGGGCGGAGGCCTCGATCTGCCGCGGATCGGGATCGATGAACAGCGACACTTCGCTGCCCACCGCAGCCAGGCGTCGTACCGCGTCGCGGATGCGCTGTTCCTGGCCGGCGACGTCGAGGCCGCCCTCGGTGGTCAGTTCCTCGCGGCGCTCGGGGACCAGGCAGCTATGCGCCGGCCGGATCTCCTCGGCGAAGGCGAGCATTTCCTCGGTGACCCCCATCTCGAAGTTCATCCGCGTCTGCAGCACTTCCTTGAGCACCCGCACGTCGCGTTCCTGGATATGCCGGCGGTCCTCGCGCAGGTGCACGGTGATACCGTCGGCGCCGGCTTCCTCGGCGTCCAGGGCGGCCTTCACCGGGTCCGGATAGCGGGTGCCCCGGGCCTGGCGCAGGGTGGCGACGTGATCGATGTTCACGCCGAGCAGAATTCGAGTGGCTTCAGTCACGGGGTGACTCCTTACGGTTCATGAACAGCTCGCGGCTGACCAGCGGCCGGCCGCCCAGATGGGGAGCGAGCGCCTGGCGCATCAGGCGCTTGGCCGCCGCCAGGGCGCCGGGGGCGCTCCAGTCGGCGTCGGCCATGGATAACAGTTCGGAGCCCTGGAACAGCCCGGGTTGCAGTTGCGCCACCGGCTCCAGGCCGGCCTCTGGCAAAAGCTGGTACAACGCCTGCGGCTCGATCGGGCGCCCATCGATGTCGACATCGAGAGCGAAACCATAGCCCAGTTGCTCCAGCAGGCGCCATTCGAACGCGCGCAGCAGCGGTTCTATGGGTCGCCCCGCCGCCAGCAGCGGCAGGGTCGCGGCGTAGTGGGCGAAGATTTCCGGCTGCGGGTCTTCCGCCGGCAACAGGCGGATCAACAGCTCGTTGAGGTAGAGACCGCTGAACAGCGCCTGGCCATTGAGCAGGTTGGGAATGCCGGCGCTTTCCAGGCGGGCCACGGTCTTCAGTTCGCCGCGCCCGCGCCACTCCGCTTCCAGCGGCACGAATGGCCGCGCCAGGGCGCCGGCCTTGCCGCGGGCGCCGCGCAGGACCGCGCGCAGGCGACCCAGCGGGGTGAAGAAGTCCACCAGGGCGCTGGTTTCCTTGTACGGCCGGCTATGCAGCACGTAGGTGGCTTGGGCGGCGGCGAAGGACATGGCGGGTCGACCGGGCGCGAGAGGAATGGCGCCCGGCTGGCGCCGGGCTGCCGGGAACGGTCAGAGGTCGCCGTAGCCCAGCGAGCGCAGGGCACGCTCGTCGTCGGACCAGCCGCCCTTGACCTTGACCCAGAGGTTGAGCATGACCTTGGAGTCGAACAGCACTTCCATGTCCTTGCGCGCGTTCTGGCCGATGCTTTTGATCCGCTCGCCCTTGTCGCCGATGATGATCTTCTTCTGCCCCTCGCGCTCCACCAGGATCAGCGCATGGATATGCAGGATGCGACCTTCCTGCTTGAACTCCTCGATCTCCACGGTGATCTGGTAGGGCAGCTCGGCGCCGAGCTGGCGCATGATCTTCTCGCGGACCAGCTCGGCGGCCAGGAAGCGGCTGCTGCGGTCGGTGATCTGGTCTTCGGGGAAGAAGTGCTCGCTTTCCGGCAGACGCTCGGCGACCAGCTTCTCCAGCACGTCCAGGTTGGTCCCGTGCTGCGCCGAGATCGGTACTACCTCGGCCTTCGGCAACTGCTGGGTGAGCCATTCGAGGTGCGGCAGCAGGTCGGCCTTTTCCTCGATGCGGTCGGTCTTGTTCACCGCGATCAGCACCGGGCAACTGACGTACTGTACGCGCTCCAGGACCATCTGGTCCTCTTCGGTCCAGCGGGTGCGGTCGACCACGAAGATCACCACGTCGACATCCTTCAATGCCGCGCTGGCGGTACGGTTCATGTAGCGGTTGAGGGCCTTCTCGCCGCTCTTGTGCAGGCCGGGCGTATCGACGTAGACGGCCTGCACCTCGCCCTCGGTCTTGATCCCGAGCATGTTGTGGCGGGTGGTCTGCGGCTTGCGCGAGGTGATCGCCAGCTTCTGCCCGAGGATGTGGTTGAGCAGGGTGGACTTGCCCACGTTGGGGCGGCCCACGATCGCCACGTAGCCGCAACGGCTGCCGGCGGGGATGTCGTCGTGCATGTCAGTCATGGCCATTCTCCACGCCCAGGGCCACCAGCGCGGCGGCCGCGGCCACCTGCTCGGCGATGCGGCGGCTGCCGCCGTGCCCGTGGGTCTTGTCGCTCAGCAGGGCCACTTCGCAATCGACGAAGAAGGTCCGGCAATGGGGTTCGCCCTGGATATCCACCACCTCGTAGCGCGGCAGGTCGCAGCCACGCGACTGCAGGAACTCCTGCAGGCGGGTCTTGGGGTCCTTGTTGGTGTCCACCGGGGTCAGCTCGCGCAGTTGCGGTCCGAGCCAGGCGATGATCCGCTCGCGCGCGGAGTCCATGCCGGTATCCAGGTAGATGGCGCCGATCAGGGCTTCCATCGCATCGGCGAGGATCGACTCGCGGCGGAACCCGCCGCTCTTCAGCTCGCCCGAGCCCAGCCGCAGGTAGTCGCCCACCTCGAAGCCGCGCGCCAGCAGGGCCAGGGTCTCGCCCTTGACCAGTCGCGCGCGCAGGCGCGAAAGCTGGCCTTCGCGAGCCTGCGGGAAGTGGTGGAACAGCGCCTCGCCGATGACGAAGTTGAGAATGGCGTCACCGAGGAACTCCAGGCGCTCGTTGTTGCGCCCGGCGTAGCTGCGATGGGTCAGGGCCAGGACCATCAGGTCCCGGTCTTTGAAGGTATAGCCGAGCTTGCGCTCGAGTCGGTCCAGCGAATTACTCACGGCATGCGTACACGGAATTCTTTGTCGAAGTGGACCACCAGGTCGATGTTGCTGATCAGTGGCTCGCGTTTTTCATATTTCAGGTGCGCCCGGAATTGGTTGTCTTCCAGTTGCACCTCCAGGGCCTTCTCCAGGTCCAGGTTGCGGATGCCGTTGATCTGCATCCCCTTGCCGACGTAGCTGTAGAACTCCGGCACGGAACGCACCTCGGCCGCCTTGTCGGTCTCCACGGAAGTGATCACCTTCTCCAGCGAGTAGTAATCCATGTAGTGCGGGATGATCTTGAATGCGGCGCTGGCGAAGAACGCCACCACGCCCAACACCACCAGCCACCCCAGCAGGGACATCCCCTTCTGCGAACGCGCGAACCTCATGTCGGACCTCATGTCAGTGTAGTTATTCCGTCCAGCGAGCGGTAACGCCATCGGGCAGGGCCCTGCGGCGGCGTTCGCGGAAGTGAAAGCGGGGCTGCCCTCGGGAGCAGCCCCGCTTCGCGATTATTCAGCAGGAGCGCCCTTCCGCGTGGCGAACCTGCGCACAGGTCAGTGAATCACGCCGACCCGGGAGAAGTTCGGCAGGTTGCTCATCTTCGGATCGGGCCAGCTCATCCACACGGCGAAGGCCTTGCCGACGATATTGCGGTCCGGAACCATGCCCAGCAGATCCTTGGGGATCTTCGGATCGTTCCAGTAGCGGCTGTCGTTGGAGTTGTCGCGGTTGTCGCCCATCATGAAGTAGTGGCCGGCGGGAATGGTCCACTGGCGGTCGGGCTCGATGCGATAGCGGCTCATTTCCTTGCGGATCAGGTGCTCGGCCTGGCCCAGCTTCTCCTGGTACAGGGTCACGCTGCCCAGGGTGCCCGGTTCCTCGCCGACCAGTTTCTCCGCCACCAGCTCGCCGTTGACGTACAGGCGCTTTTCCCTGGTGTAGCGCACGGTGTCGCCGGGCAGGCCGACCACGCGCTTGATGTAGTTGATGTTCGGTTCGCTGGGATAGCGGAACACCATGACATCGCCGCGCTGCGGATCACCGATCGGGATCACCTTGGTGTCCAGCACCGGCAGGCGGATGCCGTAGGCGAACTTGTTGACCAGGATGAAATCGCCGACCTCGAGGGTAGGTTTCATCGACCCCGAGGGAATCTGGAACGGTTCGACCAGGAAGGAACGCAGCACCAGCACGATGAACAGCACCGGGAAGAACGACTTGCCGTACTCCACCAGCAGCGGTTCCTTGTTGAGCTTCTCCAGCACCGCCGGATCGGGCTCG
The DNA here is from genome assembly GCF_021213715.1 of Pseudomonas sp. CP-1. Lineage (NCBI taxonomy): Bacteria > Pseudomonadati > Pseudomonadota > Gammaproteobacteria > Pseudomonadales > Pseudomonadaceae > Pseudomonas > Pseudomonas sp. CP-1. The sequence continues at coordinate 110,164 of NZ_JAJQKY010000001.1, read as the reverse complement.
TTCACCTGCCCTTCGTAGGAAGAGATCGCGGCCCGCCGACGCGGCGCGAACAGCACCAGGTCGACCAGGGCCAGGGCGCCGCATACAGCCACGGCGATGACCAGCAACAACGGGAAATTGAGTGTCATGGGTTCTAGCTATCCACTTTGAGCACGGCGAGGAAGGCTTCCTGGGGAATTTCCACGCTACCGACCTGCTTCATCCTTTTCTTACCAGCCTTCTGCTTCTCCAGCAGCTTGCGTTTACGGCTCACGTCGCCACCGTAACACTTGGCCAGCACGTTCTTCCTGAGCGCCTTGACCGTCGAGCGGGCGATGATCTGCCCACCGATGGCTGCCTGGATCGCCACGTCGAACATCTGCCGCGGGATCAGTTCCTTCATTTTCTCCACCAGCTGGCGGCCCTTGTAGGGGGCGTTGTCGCGGTGGACGATCAGGGCGAGGGCGTCGACCTTCTCGCCATTGATCAGCACGTCGAGACGAACCAGGTTGGACGGCTCGAAACGATCGAAGCTGTAGTCCAGGGAAGCATAGCCGCGGCTGGTGGACTTGAGGCGATCGAAGAAGTCGAGCACCACCTCGTTCATCGGCAGGTCGTAGACCACCTGCACCTGGCCGCTGAGGAAGTGCATGTCGCGCTGCACGCCGCGCTTCTCGATGCACAGGGTGATCACGTTGCCCAGGTGGTCCTTGGGCACCAGGATGGTGGCGCGGCAGATCGGTTCGCGCATTTCCTGGATCGACGCCAGGTCCGGGAGCTTGGACGGGTTGTCGACGTAGATGATCTCGCCGTTCTTCTGCACGATCTCGAAGACCACCGTGGGCGCGGTGGTGATCAGGTCCAGGTCGTATTCGCGCTCCAGGCGCTCCTGGATGATCTCCATGTGCAGCATGCCGAGGAAGCCGCAACGGAAGCCGAAGCCCAGTGCTTCGGAGCTTTCCGGCTCGTATTGCAGCGACGAGTCGTTGAGGGTCAGCTTCTGCAGGGCGTCGCGGAAGTCCTCGAAATCGTCCGAGCTGACCGGGAACAGGCCCGCGTAGACCTGCGGCTTGACCCGCTTGAAGCCCGGCAGGACCTCGACGTCCGGCGTGTTGTTAAGGGTCAGCGTATCGCCCACCGGCGCGCCGTGGATATCCTTGATACCGGCGATGATGAAGCCCACCTCGCCCGCCTTCAGGTCGACGGTCTCGGTGTGCTTCGGAGTGAATACCCCGACGCTGTCCACCTGGTGGACCTTGCCGGTGGACTTCACCAGGATCTTGTCGCCCTTCTTCACCCGGCCGTTCTTCACCCGCACCAGCGAGACCACGCCGAGGTAGTTGTCGAACCAGGAGTCGATGATCAGCGCCTGCAGCGGCGCCTCGATCTCGCCTTCCGGGGCGGGGATGGCGGTCACCAGGCGCTCCAGCACCTCCAGCACGCCCATCCCGCTCTTGGCGCTGCAGGCCACGGCGTCGGTGGCGTCGATGCCGATGATGCTCTCGATTTCCTCTTTCACCCGCTCCGGCTCGGCCTGGGGCAGGTCCATCTTGTTCAGCACGGGCATCACTTCCAGCCCCTGCTCGATGGCGGTGTAGCAGTTGGCGACGGACTGCGCCTCGACGCCCTGGCCGGCGTCCACTACCAGCAGCGCGCCCTCGCAGGCGGCCAGCGAGCGGCTGACTTCGTAGGTGAAGTCGACGTGGCCGGGGGTATCGATGAAGTTGAGCTGGTAGGTCTTACCGTCCTGCGCCTTGTAGTGCAGGGTCACGCTGTGGGCCTTGATGGTGATCCCGCGCTCGCGTTCCAGGTCCATGGAGTCCAGGACCTGGGCCTCCATTTCGCGATCGGAGAGACCGCCGCACATCTGGATGAAGCGATCGGCCAGCGTCGACTTGCCATGGTCGATATGGGCAATGATGGAGAAATTGCGGATATGGCTCAGGTCGCTCACGGCTCAACACACTCGAAAAGGGCAAGGGCGGCAATCCGCCGAAAAATAGCCGGGGAGTTTACCTGATGCTCGGGCAAGGCGTCACGCAGGTAACGGATTGACGGGCATGAAAAAGGGCGGTGGAAACCGCCCTTTTTTCGCCAGCCGGCTTATTCGGCCAGCTTGAAGGTGATGAAGCTGGCGCGCCCCTGGCGCAATACCCGCATCGAAACCGAACGGTTCTTCGGCAGGGCCTTGGCCACGTCGGCGAAGATCTTGGTCGAGGTCACCGCCTTGTTGTCCAGGTGGGTGATGACATCGCCCGGACGCAGGCCGATGACCGCGGCCGGACCGTCCTGGACTTCCTTGATCACCACGCCGCCCTGGATATCCAGGCTCTTGCGCTGCTCGGCGGTCAGGTCGGCGACGGTCACGCCCAGGCGGTTGCTGCTGCGCTCGGCGCCCGGAGCGCCCATCGAGGCGATTTCCTCGTCGTCGTCCGGAAGGCTGCCTACCGCCATGCTCAGGGACTTGCGCTGGCCGTTGCGGATCACGTCCAGGTTGATCTTGTCGCCCGGCTTCATGTTGCCCACCAGGTGCGGCAGGTCGGCGGACTCGTTGATCGACTGGCCGTTCAGGCTGAGGATCACATCGCCCACCTGCAGGCCGCCCTTGGCCGCCGGACCGTCTTCCACCAGCTGCGCCACCAGCGCGCCGGACGGCTTGTCGAGGCCGAAGGACTCGGCGAGATCCTTGTTCACTTCCTGGATCACCACACCCAGCCAGCCGCGGCTGACCTTGCCGGCTTTCTTCAACTGGTCGGCGACGTTCAACGCGACATCAATCGGGATGGCGAAGGACAGGCCCATGAAGCCGCCGGAACGGGTGAAGATCTGCGAGTTGATGCCGACCACTTCGCCCTGCAGGTTCAGCAGCGGACCGCCGGAGTTACCCGGGTTGATCGCCACGTCGGTCTGGATGAAGGGTACGTAGCTCTCGTTCGGCAGGCTACGCCCCTTGGCACTGACGATACCGGCGGTGACCGAGTGATCGAAGCCGAACGGCGAACCGATGGCCAGGACCCATTCGCCCACTTTCAGCTTGTTCGAATCGCCCAGTTTCAGGGTCGGCAGGTTCTTCGCCTCGATCTTCAGCACCGCCACGTCGCTGCGCGGGTCCGCGCCGATCAACTTGGCCTTGTGCTCGCTACGGTCGGACAGGCGCACCAGGATCTCGTCGGCATCGGCCACGACGTGATTGTTGGTGAGGATGTAGCCGTCGTTGGAGATGATGAAGCCGGAACCCAGCGATTGCGCCTCGCGCTGCTGGCCGCGCGGATTGCGCGGAACCTGCGGGATGCTGCGCTCGAGGAAGTCGCGGAACATCGGCGGCAGCCCTTCGAGGTCGGGGATCGACAGCTGCCCGCGCGCCATGGCGCGATCCGGCAGCTTCTGCCGCGTACTGATATTCACCACCGCCGGCGACGCCTGTTCGACCAAAGGCGTGAAGTCCGGCAGTTCTGCCCGGGCCGTCATCGCCAGGCTCAAGGCCAGCAAGGCCACCATCGCAGCCATACAGCGTTTTAGGGTATGCATCGACTACAGCTCCCGTGATGTTCGAGGGAAGAGAAAGACTCAGGCCGAATCGGACGGCCCGGAAATCAGCGCTCGCAGAACCACCGGCTGCGAGGCTGGATCATCGGCATGACGACGAGCATGCCGACGCACCAATAGCCAGGCCGCCAGCAAACCCGCCAGCCCGGACACGATGATCAGAGGTTCGACAAGGCCCGCCCGGGTCGCCAGCAATGCTGCCACGAAAAACCCGAGCAGAGGGAAAAGATAGAAGAGGACGGAGGCGCGCAACAACAGGTCTTCATGAATTCCTAGGACGACCGCATCGCCGACCCGCAGGCTCAGGTCGCTCAACGCGCGCACCCGGGCACGCCCCGCGCCGACGCCCAGGCGCTGCATCAGCCCCTGGCCGCAACCGGCATTGGCCGAGCAGGACGAGCAGGTACTGCGGCGCACGGTCTCGACCCATACCGCTCCCGGCTCGGTCGCCACCACTCGCCCCTGCTCCTCGATCATTTCTGGGCGGCGGCCTCGGGCCGGATGGACAGCGCCACCCGCTCGGCGGTGCCCAGCGGCACTTCGCCGACGACGGTCACCATCTGGCCGCCGTCATCGGTCTGCAGGCGCTTGGAAACCACCACGGTCGGGCCGAGCTGGCTGCGCGCGTCGCCAACCATGGCACCGTGCAGCGGCTCGATGAACACCGAGAATCGTGCCAGGCCATCGCCATAGGTCAGGCAGGCGACCGGATCGGGGGTGACCGGACTGCGACGCATGAAACTGCGGGTCAGGGTGAAACCTGGCGGCAGCCACTCCGAGCGCCAGGCCACGGCCTTCTCGCCGTCGGCCTTGGCCGGGCCGACGACCTGGCATTCGGCGCCCGCCTGCAACTGGTCTTCGGCAGGTGCCGCGCCGGTATTCAACTGGGTGAACTGGAAGCGCTCAAGCAACTGCCCCTTCTCGTTCAGCAGCAGCGATTTCAACGGCAGGCCGGTGTCGCGGTCCAGGTGCAGCTCGAAGCCGTAGCGATGCTGGTCGCGCGGGGTCACCGCGAGGACCACTGCCGGGCGGCCGGCGACACGGGATTCGCCGACCAGGCGCAGGTCGTACCAGGAAGCCAGTTGGGAAGGATCGAACTTGCGCACCGGCCACAGCTGGGCATCGGCCAGTTGGTCGGCAAGGCCGCCGCTGATGCACTGGGTGCGCCCATCGACCCGGACCACTTCCTGGCGCGCGCCGTCGAGCTGGAGCAGGCGCTCGCGAACCGCGCCATCGCTCTCCACGCGATGCCAGATCTCATGGGTGGAGAAGCTGCCATTGCGCTCGTAGACGAAGGTGCCTTGGAAACTGTTCTGGCGATCGGCCTCGGCGAGACGATTCAGCCAGTCGGAAGCGTCGGCAGCCTGAGTGGCGGGAACCGCCATCAGGCTGCCAAGCAAAAGCAACAGGGAGGTGGTGCGCATGTCTCTCCTCAGCGGTTTTCCAGGCTGGCTGCCCGAGCGTAGGGCAGCGCGCTCTCTGTACCACTGACGGCGGATTGTTGCACGTGCTGACGCAGGTAGATCGGCAGACGCTGCTCATGCCAGCGGGTATCGCTGGACGAGGAGTTGGTGATCACCTGCGGCGCCCCCTGCTCTTCGCTGTAGCCGGCCAGCACGGCCGGGCCTTTCACCTGCGGCAGGGCGATCTGCGGGGTGGTCCCCTGTTGCGCCATCTGCGGCAGGGCGTCGTTCTGGTTGTACAGACGCACGCCGGCCAGCACCGCCAGGGTCACCGAGGCAGCGACCGCCAGGCGACCGACCATCCGCCACGGCCCCTTCTCCGCTTTCGGCGGAGCGGCCTCGTCGGCCAGGGCAGCCGAGACCGCCGCAGCGATATCCAGCTTCGGCAGGGTAGGCTCGCGGTGCATGACGGACCGCGCCAACTGGTAGCGCGACCAGGTGGAACGCAGCTCGGCATCCTCGCCGCAAGCTGCGAGCACCCGCCGCAACTCGAGTTCATCCGCTTCGTTATCCATCACAGCGGACAGAGTTTCCTGCAGGGCTTCACGACTCATAGCGATACCTCTCTTGGCATTTGCCGCTGTGTCAGGCTTCTCGCAACAAAGGCTGCAGAGCTTTGTCGATTGCTTCACGAGCGCGGAAGATCCGCGACCGCACCGTCCCCACCGGACACTGCATCACGGTGGCGATATCTTCGTAACTCAAACCTTCGAACTCGCGCAGGGTCAGGGCCGTGCGCAAATCCTCGGGCAACTGCTGGATGGTCTGGTGCACCGTGGCCTCGATCTCATCCCGCAACATCGCCCGTTCCGGCGATTCGATGTCCTTCAGGGCGTGGTCGCCCTCGAAGAACTCCGCATCCTCTGCGGTCACATCGCTGTCCGGTGGCCGACGCCCGCGAGCGACCAGATGGTTCTTCGCGGTGTTGATGGCGATCCGATACAGCCAGGTATAAAAAGCACTATCGCCGCGGAAATTGCCGAGCGCGCGGTATGCCTTGATGAAGGCTTCCTGCGCTACGTCCTGGGCTTCCTGGGCGTCGTGCACGAACCGCACGATCAATCCCAGTATCTTGTGCTGGTATTTCAGTACCAGCAGATCGAAAGCCCGCTTGTCTCCGCGCTGTACCCGTTCAACCAGTTGCTGATCCTGTTCCTGGGTTAGCATGAAAGCTCCTCTTCGAACCTGGAGGAGCTTCGAGCGTCCCAGCGAATCGTCTTGCCAAGATAGACTCGGGCTTCTTGCAAAAGTTCTCCCCTCCAAGCATGCGTCACGAGTTTTTTCCTCGCTCGTGACGTGCGGCCCCGGACATCGTGTCCGGGCCCCGCGAAAATGGATTGCATCGGGCTCAGAGCCCGGCCTCTGTGCCGCTGGGTAGGCCAACCGGACGAGGTCTTCAGGCATCCTGCTTTGGAACCGATGCGTCTAAGAAAGTTCCAGCACTACATCGCCCCGCTCTGATGACGCCTGCCGATGACAGGCCCGCAGCTCATCCGCCGGACCGGCAGCGGGGGTGCGCTATTGTGCCGCCAGGCCCTTCTATATACTAGGGCTCCACCACGGGGAAATGCGGGCATGAGCCAACATTATCAACACGATGTACTGGTCATCGGCAGCGGCGCCGCCGGCCTGAGTCTGGCCCTGACCCTTCCGGAACACCTGCGCATCGCCGTCCTCAGCAAGGGCGAACTGTCGCAGGGCTCGACTTACTGGGCCCAGGGCGGCGTGGCCGCCGTGCTGGACGATACCGACACCGTGGAATCCCACGTCGAGGACACCCTGGTCGCCGGTGGCGGCCTGTGCCGCGAGGACGCGGTGCGCTTCACCGTGGAGCATAGCCGCGAAGCGATCCAGTGGCTGATCGAACAGGGGGTGCCCTTCACTCGCGACGAGCAGCACAACCACGAGGAAGGCAGCTTCGAATACCACCTGACCCGCGAAGGCGGGCACAGCCACCGGCGCATCATCCATGCCGCCGACGCCACCGGCGCCGCGATCTTCAATACCCTGCTGGCCCAGGCCCGGCGGCGACCGAACATCGAACTGCTGTCGCAGCGGGTGGCGGTCGACCTGATCACCGAGCGCAAGCTCGGCCTGCCGAGCAAGCGCTGCCTGGGCGCCTACGTGCTGAATCGGGAAAGCGGCGAAGTCGATACCTTCCGAGCCCGCTTCAGCGTGCTGGCCTCCGGCGGCGCGAGCAAGGTCTACCTTTATACCAGCAATCCCGACGGCAACTCCGGCGACGGCATCGCCATGGCCTGGCGCGCCGGCTGCCGGGTCGGCAACCTGGAGTTCAACCAGTTCCACCCGACCTGCCTGTACCACCCGCAGGCCAAGAGTTTCCTCATCACCGAGGCATTGCGCGGCGAAGGCGCCCTGCTCCGCCTGCCCAATGGCGAGCGTTTCATGCCGCGCTTCGACCCGCGTGGCGAACTGGCGCCCCGGGACATCGTGGCCCGCGCCATCGACCATGAAATGAAGCGCCTGGGGATCGACTGCGTCTACCTGGACATCAGCCACAAGCCGGCCGAGTTCATCAAGGCGCACTTCCCCACCGTCTACGAGCGCTGCCTGGACTTCGGCATCGACATTACCCAGCAACCGATCCCGGTAGTGCCGGCCGCGCACTATACCTGCGGCGGCGTGCTCGTCGACCAGCACGGGCATACCGACGTGCCGGGCCTCTACGCCATCGGCGAGACCACCTTCACCGGCCTGCACGGCGCCAATCGCATGGCCAGCAATTCGCTGCTGGAATGCTTCGTCTATGCCCGCTCTGCCGCCGCCGACATGCTCCAGCGCCTGCCCGGCACGCCCCTGCCGGAAAGCCTGCCGAGCTGGGACGCCAGCCAGGTCACCGACTCCGACGAAGACGTGATCATCGCGCACAACTGGGACGAACTGCGGCGTTTCATGTGGGACTACGTCGGTATCGTGCGCACCAACAAGCGCCTGCAGCGCGCCCAGCACCGGGTGCGCCTGCTGCTCAGCGAGATCGACGAGTTCTACAGCAACTACAAGGTCAGCCGCGACCTGATCGAGTTGCGCAACCTGGCGCTGGTCGCCGAACTGATCATCCGCTCGGCCATGCAGCGCCGCGAAAGCCGGGGCCTGCACTACACGCTGGATTATCCGGACCTGCTGCCCGAAGCCCGCGACACTATCCTGGTGCCGCCCATCTACGGCGACTGAAGCGCAGGCGGACACGCAGGCGCCGATGGTTGTCGGCGCCCAACGCATCGGCCGGGATACAGCAGCCAAGGATGCGCCAGCGGCCCGGCAGGCGCACGCGCAGTACGATCAGCCAGGGCAGCGCCAGGCTGTCAGGGCGCAATTGCACCGCTTGCCAGCCGCTTCCGGCGCTCCACAGCTGCCAGCCCCGCTCGTCATGGCGCAACCCACGGAAGGCCCGCGAGCCGCGCAGCAGTACCTGGCGGTACAGCCCCCAGGCACCGTAGGCCAGGCAGACCAGCGCCAGCGGCGGCTTCAGCCAGACCGGCAGCGCCGCCAGCAGGATCGACAGCAGCGCCAGGGCCCACAGTGCCAGGCTCGCCGCCAGCAGGATCGGAGAGACCCGCCAGCGGCATTCGAACGGCTCAATCCGGCTGGACACGGTCCAGGATCATCCGCACCATCCGCCGCAGGTCGGCGTCTTCCGGCTCGCCGCGCTGCATGAACCAACCGAACATGTCCTGGTCCTCGCACTCCAGCAGCTTGCGGAAGCGCGCCTGGTCCTCGGCGTCCAGGCCCGGGTAAACCTCCTGCACGAAAGGCACCAGCAGCACATCCAGTTCCAGCATGCCGCGACGGCTGTGCCAGTAGAGTCGTTTCAGTTCGGTTTCATCTGCCATGTTCGGGCTCCTCGAAAACGCCCGGCATTATAGGGCGGTTGCGCTCGAATGGCGCGGCCCGATGACGAGGCGTCGCTCCGCCGGCGTCCGCCCTTGGTCGTATTGCCCGGCAAACCAAGGGTATCCGCGCGGGACGCAGGCCCATGCCGACGGCGGCCTCGGAAGTGTCCGACAACCGTCAAGGCGGATGCGCCAGGCATTCGTGCCCGCTGACAAGCCTCGGACCGAGTTCTATGATGACGGTCCTGACTGACTGACCGCGCAGCATCGCAATGGCCGACCCCGCTTTCCACACCCCGCTAGTCCATGAAGGCATCCTCGCCGTCCGCGGCCCGGACGCCGCCAAGTTCCTCCAGGGCCAGCTGACCTGCAACCTCGCCTACCTGAACGACGAGACCTCCAGCCTCGGCGGCCGCTGCAACATCAAGGGCCGCCTGCTATCGAGCTTCCGCATCCTGCCCGAGGGCGACGGCCTGCTGCTGGCGATGGCCGGCGAGCTGCTCGAGGCCCAGTTGGCGGACCTGAAGAAATACGCCGTATTCTCCAAGGCCAGCCTTGCCGACGAGAGCGCGGCCTGGCTCCGCATAGGCTTGCGCGACGCCAGCGAGGCACTGCGCGCCCTGGGGATAGACACCCCGGCGGAGAGCGGCAGGATCGCCCGCCACGGCGACCTGCTCGCCGTCGCCCTGGGCGACGCCCGCGTCGAGCTGTGGATTCCGGCGCAGCGCGCCGAGACGGTGCTTGCCACGCTCCGCGAGCACAGCCGCGAGGCGCCGCTTGACGATTGGCTGCTCGGCCAGGTGCGCGCCGGCGTCGGCCAGGTGTTCGGCGCTACCCGCGAGCTGTTCATCCCACAGATGATCAACCTGCAGGCGGTCGGCGGGGTCAGCTTCAAGAAGGGCTGCTATACCGGCCAGGAAATCGTCGCCCGCATGCAGTATCTCGGCCGCCTCAAGCGCCGCCTGTATCGCCTGGCGCTGGGCGGAGACGAGGTGCCGGCGCCCGGCACCGGGCTGTTCTCGCCGGTCCATTCCACCAGCGTCGGCGAAGTGGTACTGGCCGCCCGTACGCCGGAGAACAGCGTGGAATTGCTCGCCGTGCTGCAAGACGACGCCGTCGCCGACGGCCGGATCAGCCTCGGAAGCGCCGAAGGAGCGCCGCTCGTCCTCCTCAATCTGCCTTACACGCTGGACAGCGACCGCGAAATCCAGCGCTGACCGTAAACTGTGCCTCGCCGTCCGCGGACGGCCCGCCAGTATTCCCATGGCCGGTGCACGTAGAGCGTGCTCCGGCCATTGCGTTTTCAAAGGAAATGCCATGAGCAAGCTTGCCGACAAAGTCCAACAGGACCTGATCCGCGCCATCGATCAGGATGAACTGGTGCTGCCGACCCTGCCCGAGGTGGCCCTGCAGGTCCGCGAGGCGGCGGAGGACCCGGATGTCAGCATCCAGGCCCTGAGCAAGGTGATCGGCAACGACGCGGCGCTGACCGCGCGCATCATCCGCGTGGTGAACAGTCCGCTGCTGCGCAGCCCGAAGGAAATCACCGACCTGCAGATGGCGATCAGCCGGCTGGGCATCAACTACACCTGCAACCTGGCCACCGGCCTGGCCATGGAGCAGATGTTCCAGGCCACCACCGACGTGGTCGACCGCAAGATGCGCGAAGTCTGGAACAAGAGCACCGAGATCGCCGGCATCTGCCACGTGCTGGCCCGTCACTACACCCGCCTGGCGCCGGACCAGGCGACCCTGGCCGGGCTGGTGCACCAGATCGGCGTGCTGCCGATCCTCACCTACGCCGAGGATCACAACGAGCTGCTGTCGGACTCCATCAGCCTGAGCCACGTGATCGAGCGCATCCATCCGCTGATCGGCGAGCGCATCCTCAAAGCCTGGGATTTCCCCGCGCCGATCGCCGAGGTCCCGCGCCAGCACCTGGACTTCACCCGCAACTCGCCGCGCGCCGACTATACCGACCTGGTCCAGGTCGCCACCCTGCAGAGCTACCTTGGCAGCGAGCATCCCTATACCCGCCTGGACTGGAGCCAGATCCCGGCGTTCGCCAAGCTCGGCCTCGAACCGACCGTCGACATGAAGGAAGACGAGGACCTCTCCAGCGCCCTGGAAGCCGCCACCAGCATGCTGCAATAGGCCCGCCCTACTCCGCCGGGAAGCGCACCCGCACCAGCAAGCCGCCCAGTTCGCCCTGGTCGAGCTGGATCTGCGCCCGGTGCGCCCGGCAGACCTCGCCGACGATCGCCAGCCCCAGGCCGCTGCCGGGGCTGTCGCCGCGCCGGTAGAAGCGCTGGAAGACCCGCTCGCGGTCGGCGGCGGGAATTCCCGGACCATCGTCTTCCACTTCCAGCACGCCCCCCTCCAGCACCCTGAGGATCACGTTGCCGCCCTGCGGGGTGTGCGCCAGCGCGTTGTCCAGGAGGTTGCTGAGCAATTCGTTGAGCAGCGTCGGTTCACCCTGGATCCACACCGGCCCGGCGCTTTCCAGCGCCAGCGAGGCTCCCCGCGCATAGGCCAGCGGCGCCAGCGCCAAGCCCAGTTCCCGGGCCAGGGCGGTCAGGTCGATACGCTCGGCGCCACCCTCAGCGATGGCCTGGGCGCCGCTTTCGATGCGCGCCAGGGAGAGCAACTGGTTGGCCAGGTGGATCAGTCGGTCGGTGTTCTTCGCCGTGGTCTCCAGGGTCGAACGCCAGGCTTCCGGCTCCTGCTCGCGCAGGCCCAGTTCCAGGCGCGCCTTGAGCGCCGCCAGCGGGGTGCGCAACTCGTGGGCGGCATCGGCGATGAACTGCGACTGCCGCTCGAACAGGCTGCGCAGGCGCTGGGTGAAGTGGTTCAGCGACTCCACCAGCGGCCGCAATTCATGCTGGACCTCGAGCATCGGCAACGGCCGCAGGTCGTCCGGCTGGCGCTCTTCCACCTCGCGGCGCAGGCGATCCAGCGGACGCAGCGCGGCGCTCACCGCCAGCCACACCAGCACCAGCGCGCCGACGCCGAGGACGCCCAGGCGCAACAGGGTATCGGTCATCAGGCTGCGCGCCATGCGCTCGCGGGCGCCTTCGGTCTCGGCCACGCGGATCTCCGCCATGCCGCTCATGCTCGGTTCGCTGACCGGCTGCAGCAGGCTCACCACGCGTACGTCGACGCCCTGGTAGACGCCGTCGTAGAACTTCGCCAAGGCCGGGTAGTCGTCGGTGCGCAGGGTCTCGGCGGGTGCTGCCGGAAGATTCTCGTAGCCGGAGATCATCCGACCATGGATGTCGTTGACCTGGTAGAAGATCCGCCCGGCGCTGTCGTAGGCGAAGGTATCCAGCGCCACGTAGGGGACGTCGGCGCGCAGGGTGCCGTCCTTCTCGTAGAGCCCGTCGGCGATCGCCCGCGCCGAGGCCAGCAAGGTCCGGTCGTAGGCGGTGTCGGCCACCTCGCGGCCGTTCCAGTAGGCGCTCAGGCCGCTCGCCAGGAGCACCAGCAGCAGGAGCAGGGCCAGCCACAGCAGCAGCCGTCCGCGCAGACTGCCGGCATCAGTCACCCTGCGCCTCCAGCAGGTAGCCGAGGCCGCGGAAGGTGACGATGCGCACGGCGCCGCCTTCCAGCTTCTTGCGCAGGCGGTGGACGTAGATCTCGATGGCGTCGGCGCTGGCCTCCTCGTCCAGGCCGAAGACCTGGGCGGCCAGTTGCTCCTTGCTCATCACCCGCCCCGGACGGGCGATCATCGCTTCCAGCACCGCCTGTTCCCGCGAGGTCAGGGTCAGCGGCTGCTCGTCGAGGCTGAAGCGCCGAGTGCCGAGGTCGTAGACCAGGGCGCCGCAGCGCTGCAACTGTTCGCCGCCGAGCACGCTGCGGCGCAGCAGGGCCTTGACCCGCGCCTCCAGCTCGGACAGTTCGAAAGGCTTTGCCAGGTAGTCGTCGGCGCCGAGATTGAGGCCGTGCACCCGGTCCTTCACCTCGCCGCGCGCAGTCAGCATCAGCACCGGCAAGGTCTTGCCGCGCCCGCGCAGGCGCGCCAGCACCTCGAAGCCGTCCATCCGCGGCAGGCCGACGTCGAGAATCGCCAGGGCGTACTCCTCGCTGGCCAGGGCCAGGTCGGCGGCCACCCCGTCCTGCAGCAGGTCTACCGTCCAGCCAGCGCCCTTGAGCGCCTGGACCACGCTTTCGGCGAGCTGCGGATGATCTTCCACCAGAAGGATGCGCATGGACGGTTCTCCACCACCGGATGAGGGCACAAGAGGCGAAGTGTACCGGGGAAAACCCTCCGGTAAATGGCTTCTCTGCCACCGGGGATTGCTGAAAGCCTGGCGAAAGCTTGGCGTCTTAGGATCAGTCGATGGACGGCGCAGATCGTCCGCCAAAACGCCCTGCAGCGTGGTGCTCGGCGTACAAGAACAAGAATCGGAGACCACTGCATGTCGACTTCCCTGCCGCAGGCCGCAAGGTCTGTACGTTTGTCCCGCAGCACCACCCTGACCACCACCGCCGTCGTGCTCGCCGGCATCGCGCCCCTGGGCAACGCCGCCGGCTTCCTCGAAGACAGCAAGGCCAGCCTGGAAACCCGCAACTTCTACATGAACCGCGACTTCCGCGACGGCCCCGGCCAGTCCAAGCGCGAGGAGTGGGCGCAAGGCTTCATCCTCAACCTGCAGTCCGGCTACACCCAGGGCACCGTCGGCTTCGGCCTCGACGCCATGGGCATGCTCGGCGTCAAGCTCGACTCCGGCCGCGGCCGCAGCGGTACCGGACTGCTGCCGAAGGATTCCGACGGCCGCGCGCCGGACACCTACTCGAAACTGGGCCTGACCGCCAAGGTCAAGGTCTCGCAGAGCGAGCTGAAGGTCGGCACGCTGATTCCGAAGCTGCCATCGGTACAACCGAACAACGGGCGGATCTTCCCGCAGATATTCGAAGGTGCACTGCTCACCTCGAAGGAGATCAAGGACCTCGGCTTCACCGCCGGGCGCCTGGAAAAGACCAAGATCCGCGACTCCAGCGACTCCGAGGACCTCGCGCTGAACGACAAGAACGGCCGCTTCGCCGGGGTCAGCGCCGATCACTTCGACCTCGGCGGACTGGACTACAAGCTCACCGACCAACTCACCGCCAGCTATCACTACAGCAACCTGCAGGACGTCTACCGCCAGCACTTCGTCGGCCTGCTGCACAGCTGGCCGATCGGTCCCGGCGAACTGACCAGCGACCTGCGCTTCGCCCGCAGCACCGACAGCGGCTCGGCCAAGGCCGGCGGCATCGACAACAAGTCGCTCAACGGCATGTTCACCTACAGCCTTGGCAACCATGCCTTCGGCGCGGCCTGGCAGCGAATGAATGGCGACGACGCCTTCCCCTACCTGGAAGGCAGCAACCCGTACCTGGTCAACTTCGTCCAGGTCAACGACTTCGCCGGCCCCAAGGAGCGTTCCTGGCAACTGCGCTACGACTACGACTTCGTCGGCCTCGGCATTCCCGGCCTGACCTTCATGACCCGCTACGTCAAGGGCGACAATGTCGAACTCGCCGGGCAGAGCGGCGAAGGCCGCGAGTGGGAACGCAACACCGAACTGCAGTACGTGTTCCAGAGCGGCGCGCTGAAGAACCTCGGAATCCGCTGGCGCAACGCGACCTTCCGTTCCAATTTCACCCGCGACATCGATGAGAACCGCCTGATCGTCAGCTATACCCTGCCGATCTGGTAAGCCAGAACAAGAACTCCACAGGAGCACCGATGATGATGAAACTGTCTTTTCGTCCCCTCGCCTTGGTTGCCGCCGGCCTGCTGCTGGCCGGCGCCGCCGTGGCCGAACCCAAGCGTCCCGAATGCATCGCCCCGGCGTCCCCCGGCGGCGGTTTCGACCTCACCTGCAAGCTGGCGCAGAGCGCCCTGGTCGAGGCCAAGCTGCTGAGCAAGCCGATGCGCGTCACCTACATGCCCGGCGGCGTCGGCGCGGTCGCCTATAACGCGGTGGTCGCCCAACGCCCGGGCGACGCCGGCACCATCACCGCCTTCTCCAGCGGCTCGCTGCTGAACCTGGCCCAGGGCAAGTTCGGCCGCTTCGACGAGAACGCGGTGAAATGGCTGGCCGCCATCGGCACCAGCTACGGCGCCATCGCGGTGCGCACCGATTCGCCCTACAAGAACCTCGACGACCTGGTGAAGGCGCTCAAGGCCGACCCGAGCAAGGTGGTGATCGGCTCCGGCGGCACCGTCGGCAGCCAGGACTGGATGCAGACCGCGCTGATCGCCAAGGCCGCCGGGATCAATCCGCGCGACCTGCGCTACGTGGCCCTGGAAGGCGGCGGCGAGATCGCCACCGCGCTGCTCGGCGGGCACATCCAGGTCGGCAGCACCGACATTTCCGACTCCATGCCGCACATCCTCAGCGGCGACATGCGCCTGCTCGCGGTGTTCTCCGAAGAACGCCTGCCGGAGGCGGCGATGGCCAACATCCCCACCGCCAAGGAACAGGGCTACGACATCGTCTGGCCGGTAGTTCGCGGGTTCTACCTCGGGCCGAAGGTCAGCGACGAAGACTACGCCTGGTGGAAGAACGCCTTCGACCAACTGCTGGCCTCCGAGGACTTCGCCAAGCTGCGCGACCAGCGCGAGCTGTTCCCCTTCGCCATGACCGGCGAGGAACTCGACGGCTACGTGAAGCAGCAGGTCCAGCAGTACAAGCAACTGGCCAAGGACTTCGGCCTGATCCAGTAAGCCAGCCCGCGCGCGGCCGGGCCACGGCCGCGCCACGAGGATAGTCCCATGACCCGTTCCAACCTGTACCAGCGCCTGTTCGCCGGGCTCTGGCTGCTCGCCTGCGTCGGCCTGGCGGTCGCCGGCTGGCGTTACCAGGCGCCGTTTTCCTACGAACCGGTCGGCCCGCGCGCCTACCCGCTGCTCTGCCTGGCGCTGATGGGCGCCGGCCTGGCCTGGTTGATCGTGCGGCCGACGCCGATCCGCCACGCCGAGGACGAACAGCCGCTGAGCGGCGCCGTGCTGCTCAAGGTGCTCGCCTGCATCGCCCTGCTGCTGGTGTTCGCCGGTCTGTTCGAAGCGCTCGGTTTCATCCTCAGCGCCGCCCTGGTCGGCTCCTGCATGGCCATTCTCTACGGCGCCCGGCCACTGCCCGCGGTGATCACCGCCAGCCTGCTCGGGATCGGCCTCTACTGGCTGTTCGACCGCGCCCTGGACGTCCCGCTGCCGCTGGGCGTTCTCGACTTCCTGCCGCTGTGAGGACTTCGCGATGGAAACCTTGAACTACCTCGGCCAGGGCTTCGGCGTCGCGATGACCCCGACCAACCTGATCACCGCGCTGATCGGCACCCTGATCGGCACTATCGTCGGCCTGCTGCCGGGCCTCGGCCCGATCAACGGCGTGGCGCTGCTGATCCCGGTGGCCTTCGCCCTGGGCCTGCCGCCGGAAACCGCGCTGATCCTGCTCGCCGCCGTGTACCTGGGCTGCGAGTACGGCGGGCGGATCAGCTCGATCCTGCTCAACATCCCCGGCGAAGCCTCGACCGTGATGACCACCCTCGACGGCTACCCGATGGCACGCAAGGGCCTGGCCGGCGTGGCCCTGTCGCTGTCGGCCTGGAGTTCCTTCATCGGCGCCTTCATCGCCACCTGCGGGATGGTCCTGTTCGCCCCGCTGCTGGCCAAGTGGGCGATCGCCTTCGGTCCGGCGGAATACTTCGTACTGATGGTCTTCGCCATCGTCTGCCTCGGCGGTATGGCCGGCGACAAGCCACTGAAGACGCTGCTGGCGGCGTTGCTCGGGCTGTTCCTGTCCTGCGTCGGGATCGACGCCAACAGCGGCGTGTACCGCTTCACCGGGGACAGCATCCACCTCGCCGACGGCATCCAGTTCGTGGTCCTGGTACTGGGTCTGTTCTCGGTCAGCGAGATTCTCCTGCTGCTGGAAAAGACCCACCACGGCCAGGAAGCGGTCAAGGCCACCGGGCGGATGATGTTCAACTTCAAGGAAGCCGCCAGCGTATTCCTGGTCAACCTGCGCTGCGGCGTGCTCGGCTTCGTCATGGGCGTGCTGCCCGGCGCCGGCGCGACCCTGGCCAGCGCCGTGGCCTACATGACCGAGAAGAAGCTGGCCGGCGCCAAGGGCGAGTTCGGCAAGGGCGACATGCGCGGCCTCGCCGCCCCGGAGACCGCCATTGGCGGCGCGGCCTGCGGCGCCATGGTGCCGATGCTGACGCTCGGCGTGCCCGGTTCGGGCACCACCGCGGTGATGATCGGCGCCCTGACCCTGTACAACATCACTCCCGGCCCGCTGCTGTTCCAGCAGCAACCGGACATCGTCTGGGGCCTGATCGCCTCGCTGTTCATCGCCAACGTCATGCTGATCATCCTCAACGTGCCGATGGTCCGTGTGTTCACCCGCATCCTCGCGGTGCCGAACTGGGCCCTGGTGCCGGCCATCGCGATCATCACCGGGATCGGCGTGTACGGCGTGCACGCGACTACCTTCGATCTGTTCCTGATGGTCGGCATCGGCGTGCTCGGCTACATCCTGCGCAAGCTCGACTTCCCGCTCTCGCCGCTGCTGCTGGGCTTCATCCTCGGCGGGCTGATGGAACAGAACCTGCGCCGCGCGCTGTCGATCTCCAACGGCGAACTGGGCATCCTCTGGTCGAGCCCGATCAGCCTGGTGACCTGGGCCCTGGTGGTGGTGATGCTGCTGTTGCCGCTGGTCCGCGCCTGGCGCCGCCGCGCGGCCCGTCGCACGACAGGGCTGGCCGATGCCTGAGCGCGTCACCTGGAGGCTGTACTGGGCGACGCCGTTGGTCGGCGCCCTTGGCGGCTGGCTGGCAAGCCTGGTCGGCTGGCCGCTGCCGTGGATGATCGGCTCGCTGCTGGCGGTGATGCTGGTGCGCTGCCTGGCCGACCTGCCGCTGGCCGAAGTGCCGGGGGCACGCAAGTGCGGGCAATGGATCGTCGGCATCGGCATCGGCCTGCACTTCACTCCGGCAGTGATCGAGCAAGTGCTGGCGCACAGCGCGATCATCGTTTTCGGCGCCGTGGCCACCACGCTTTCCAGCGTACTGGCCATCGCCTTCATGCGCCGCAGCGGCGAGGACCGCGCCACCGCGTTCTTCGCCAGCATGCCCGGCGGCGCCAGCGAGATGGTCAACCTCGGGCAGCGCCACGGCGCGGTGCTCAGCCGCGTCGCCGCAGCGCAGAGCCTGCGCCTGTTGCTGGTGGTGCTGCTGGTGCCGGCGGCGTTCCAGTACCTGCTCGGCGGCGGCCAGCCGGGCCCGCACCAGGCCGCGCCGGTGGACTGGCGCTGGCTGGCCCTGCTGTTCCCGGCCGGGGCGCTGGTCGCGCTGGGCTGGCAGAAGTTGCGCCAACCCAATCCCTGGCTACTCGGCCCGCTGCTGCTGGCGGCCAGCGTCAGCCTCGGCTTCGACCTGCATATCGGCCTGCCGGCCGGTTCCAGCGGCGTCGGCCAATGGCTGATCGGCAGCGCCCTGGGTTGCCATTTCAACCGCAGTTTCTTCCGCAGCGCTCCGGCCTTCGTCAGTCGCACCCTGGTCTGCACGCTGTGGATGATGTTCGCCGCGGCGCTCGCCGCCGAGTTGCTCGGCTGGCTGACCACCCTCGACCACCAGTCGCTGATGCTCGGCATGATGCCCGGCGGCATCGCCGAGCTGAGCCTGACCGCCGAAGCCTTGCAGCTCTCGGTGCCGCTGGTCACCGCCCTGCAGGTGCTGCGGCTATTGCTGGTGCTGTTCCTCGCCGAGCCGTGCTTCCGCTACTGGAGGAAGCGCGCCGGCTGATCGAGCCACGCCGCCACACTGGATGTGTGGCGTTTTCCAGCCCGCCTCGTGCGGGCTTTTTTATTCCGCGCGCGGCCAGAGGGCACACAGCGGCGCCCGCCATGTGAAGAGCTGGGCGACAGTGGTCAGAGGTCCGGCAGCGACCAGTCGATAGGCGTCTTGCCGTTCTGCTCGAGGAACTTGTTGGTGCGGCTGAAGTG
This sequence comes from Pseudomonas sp. CP-1, assembly GCF_021213715.1. Classification (NCBI taxonomy): domain Bacteria; kingdom Pseudomonadati; phylum Pseudomonadota; class Gammaproteobacteria; order Pseudomonadales; family Pseudomonadaceae; genus Pseudomonas; species Pseudomonas sp. CP-1. The sequence continues at coordinate 91,333 of NZ_JAJQKY010000001.1, read as the reverse complement.
ACCGTTGCCGAGGAAACCGCGGTAGGCCGACAACGGCGACGGGTGCGCCGACTTGAGGATCAGGTGACGCTGTGGGTCGATCAGCTTCTGCTTGCTCTGCGCGTGGCTGCCCCAGAGCAGGAACACCAGGCGCTCGCAACGCTCGTTGACCACCTCGATGACGCGGTCGGTGAACGGCTGCCAGCCGGCATTGGCGTGGGAGCCGGCCTTGGCCTGCTCGACGGTCAGCGAGGTGTTGAGCAACAGCACGCCCTGCTCCGCCCAGCGCTGCAGGTAGCCGTTGTTGGGAATCGGGATGTTCAGGTCGCGGTTGAGTTCCTTGTAGATGTTCTGCAAGGACGGCGGCGTCGGCACGCCGGGCTGCACCGAGAAGCACAGGCCGTGGGCCTGGCCCGGCCCGTGGTAGGGATCCTGGCCGATGATCACCACCTTGACGTTCTCCAGCGGCGTGGTGTTCAGCGCGTTGAAGATCAACGGCCCGGGCGGGAAGATCGCCTTGCCGGCGGCTTTCTCCTGGCGCAGGAACTCGCCCAGTTGCTTCATGTAGGGCTTGTCGAATTCCTCGCGCAGCGCTTCCTTCCAGCTCGCCTCGAGCTTGATGCGGTCGTCGTTATCGGTCATGGAACCCCCTGTCTCGGTACTGAAAAAGTCGTCCGGCCTTTTTCAGAAGGTCGCCGACAGCCTGTGGCCGCGGAACCGTAGAAAAGCGCGCCGCGCTTGTCAATCTCGGGACAGGCGGGCCTCTTCCAGCGGATACTTCACGCGCACCCGGTTGCGGTACAGGCACTCGCTGGCCAGCAAGGTGCCGGCCTGGCCCTTTTCCCGGATGTCGCGCCAGATCTCGTTGAGCCTCAGCACTGCCTCGCCGTCGCGGACAAAACGCTGGGCCCTCTCGTAGACGTGGTAGCGCACAGGGCGCGGCGCACTGCACAGCAGTTCGCCTTCCAGTTGGTGGGCGGCGATATGGAAGCGCAACTGGAAGGTATCCGCCGTCGGATTGTGCAGCACCAGGTCGATGAAGTTGTAGAAGATCGCCGCGCCCGAGCCGAACGGCAGGATCCGTCCCTCGTCGGGAAACGGGTCGAAGCTGTGGTTGGCCCGCTCCACCACGCGCAGCGGCGAATGCAGGGCCATCCAGTGGATCAGGTTGCTCAGTTGGCAGATGCCGCCGCCGATTCCGCTGCGCGCCTCGCCGAAGGACAACTCCATGCCTTCGACGAAGCCACGCCGGGCGCTGGGCCGACCGACCAGCCGGCAGAACGAGAAGTACTCGCCGGGGCCGATGCGCACGCCGTTCATGCAGTCCACCGCCAGGCGCAGGTTGACCACCTTGTTGCGTTGCAGGGCGAGGTCGCTGTCGCCGAGGCGGCGGATCAACTTCGAGGTGTGCTTGATGTAGCGGTACGGCAGGCGCTCGTCGACCGATGGCAGCCGCACGTAGCGACGGCCGCCAAGACGCCAGCGGCAGTGCCGCCAGAGACGTCGTTGCCAGACCCGCAGCCAGTAGAGCCAGGGGTGGTAGAGCGATAGGGGTTTGCGCATCGACGATCCTTGTCGGTCTCGGCCCACGGGCCGGAGGCAGCATTATGCCCGGAGCACTAGCCCTGGTGCAGCGCCCGGTAGTGACTGGGCGCCATGCCCACCACCTTGCGGAACAGCCGCGAGAAGTAATAGGGATCGGCGTAGCCGAGCTGCTCGGCGATCTGCCGCACCTCCAGCGCGCCCTCGTCGAGCAGGCGGCAGGCGTGGGCCATCTTCATCTGGATGAAGTCCTGGATCGGCGCCTGGCCGGTCAGGGCGCGGTAGGTCTTGGCGAAATGGAAGCGCGACAGCTTGAACTGCGCCGCCAGCTCGTCGAGGTTGAGGCTGTCGTGCAGGTGCGCGCGCATCAGCGCCTGCACCGCATCGATGTCCAGCACCCGCCCGGACTTCAGGCTGGCCCGCGCCGGACGCACCGCCAGCGAGGTGAGCAGGCCCTGCAACAGGTGCGCGGCATGGATGAAGTGCGGCAGGCTGAGGCCCTGGCGGCGCAGCGCCAGCAGCGCGTCGAACTCCGCCAGCAGGCGCGGCTGCATGCCCAGGCGCAGGCGCGGAGCGCTGCCCAGCGGACGCAGGAAGTCCTCCGCCAGGAGGCCTTCGAAATGTACCCAGTAGATGCTCCAGGGCCGCTGCGGGTCGGCGCCGTAGGCATGTTCCAGGCCCTTGGGCAGGACCAGCAGGTCACCGCCGCCGACCTCGACGCGCTCGTCGGCGCACTCCAGCCAGCCGCGTCCGGCACGGCAGTAGATCAACAGATGGTCGTCCGGCGCGCGCCGCTGCATGTGGTGGCCATGTGCCTCCGGGTAGTAACCGAGGGCCAGCGGGTAGCAGGCCTGGCCGAGCGGATGGCGGGCCAGGGCGCGACGCAGGCGGGGCGGCGTGATGAAACGCACCCCCTGGTTGGGCAGGGGCCAGGCGGAGGTCTGTACGGAACGCTTCACGGCGACGCGACTCGGTAGTCTGAATCCCAAGATCGTCCATCCCTTGCGCAAGATCGTCAATCCACAGGCGGCTTGCGGCCGGCTATAACGACTCAAAACAACATCCCGGTCCACCGGGAAGCGGAGGCGACGATGGCCAAGGCAATCCCCCAGCTGATCGACGGCGAATGGCGCGGCAGCCGTTCCCGCGAACTGATCGAAGTCACCGATCCGGCGACCCAGGACGTCCTCGCGCTGGCGCCGAAGGCCACCGCCGACGAGATCGAGCAGGCCATCGCCAGCGCCCAGCGCGCCTTCGAGACCTGGCGCGAAGTCCCGGCTCCCGAGCGAGCGCGGTTGATGCTGCGCTACCAGCACCTGCTCAAGGAACACCACGACGAACTCGGCGAACTGCTGGCCCGGGAGACCGGCAAGAACCTCGCCGATGCCAAGGGCGACGTGTGGCGCGGCATCGAGGTGGTCGAACACGCCGCCAACGTGGCCAGCCTGATGATGGGCGAGACGGTGGAAAACGTCGCCCGCGAGATCGACACCGCCAGTTGGATCCAGCCCCTCGGCGTGTGCGCCGGGATCACCCCGTTCAATTTCCCGGCGATGATCCCGCTGTGGATGTTCCCACTGGCCATCGCCTGCGGCAACACCTTCGTCCTCAAGCCCTCCGAACAGGATCCGCTGACACCCAACCGCCTCGCCGAGCTGTTCCTCGAGGCCGGCGCGCCGAAGGGCGTGCTGCAGGTGATCCATGGCGGCCGCGAGCAGGTCGATGCCCTCCTCACCCACCCGGACATCCGGGCGATTTCCTTCGTCGGCTCGGTCGCCGTCGGCCAGCACGTGTACCGCACCGGCACCGCGCACCTGAAGCGGGTGCAGGCCTTCGCCGGGGCGAAGAACCACATGGTGATCCTCCCCGACGCGAACAAGGCCCAGGTCCTCGGCAACCTGGTCGGCGCCAGCTGCGGCGCCGCCGGCCAGCGCTGCATGGCGATCAGCGCGGCGGTGTTCGTCGGCGCGGCGCGCGAGTGGATTCCCGAGCTGGCCGAGCGGATGGCCGCCCTGCGCCCCGGCCACTGGCAGGACCCGGACGCCGCCTATGGTCCGCTGATCAGTCCGCAGGCGCGCCAGCGCGTGCTGCGCCTGATCGCCGAAGGCAAGGCGGAAGGCGCCGAGTGCCTGCTCGACGGCTCGCAGTGCCAGGTCGAAGGCTATCCCAACGGCAACTGGCTCGGTCCCACCCTGTTCCGCGCAGTGACGCCGAAGATGGGCCTGTACCGCGAGGAGATCTTCGGCCCGGTGCTGGCTTGCCTGGAGGTCGATACCCTGGAAGAGGCGATCGCCCTGGTCAACGCCAATCCCTATGGCAACGGCACCAGCCTGTTCACCCGCTCCGGCGGCGCCGCTCGGCGCTACCAGCACGCGGTGCAGGTCGGCCAGGTGGGGATCAACGTGCCGATCCCGGTACCGCTGCCGTTCTTCTCCTTCACCGGCTGGAAGGGCTCCTTCTACGGCGACCTGCACGCCTATGGCAAGCAGGCGGTGCGCTTCTATACCGAGACCAAGACCGTCACCAGCCGCTGGTTCGACGATGAACCGACGACCGCCGAATCGTCGGCCGGCCCGAACATGACCATCCATCTCAAGTGACCCGAGGACCTATGGATTTCGACCTCACCGAAGAACAACGCCTGCTGGTGGAGAGCGCCCGCGCCTTCGCCCGCCACGAACTGGCGCCGAAGGCGGCCGACTGGGACCGCGACCATCACTTCCCGGTGGAAGTCATCCGCGCCGCCGCCGAACAGGGCTACCTCGGCCTGTACATCGCCGAGGAAGACGGCGGCCTGGGCCTGTCGCGGCTGTCCACCTCGCTGATCTTCGAGCAACTGGCCGCCGGCTGCGTGGCCACTACCGCCTACATCAGCATCCACAACATGGCCGCCTGGATGCTCGCCTCGTTCGGCGACGCGGCGCTGAAGGAGGCCTGGCTGCCCGGCCTGATCGGCGGCGAGTCGCTCGCTTCCTATTGCCTCACCGAGCCCGATGCCGGCTCCGACGCCGCGCGTCTGCGCACCCGTGCCCGCCGCGAGGGCGACGAATACGTGCTGGACGGCAGCAAGTGCTTCATTTCCGGCGCCGGTAGCACCCAGGTGCTGATCGTCATGGCGCGCACCGGCGAGGACGGCGCCAGGGGCATCTCCTGCTTCCTGGTGCCGGCCGACGCGCCCGGCATCCGCTACGGCCGCAACGAGGACAAGATGGGCTGGCGCGCGCAGCCGACCCGCACCATCACCTTCGAAGGCGTGCGCATCCCCGCCGGCAACCGCATCGGCCCGGAGGGCCAGGGCTTCGTCTATGCCATGAAAGGCCTCGACGGCGGCCGCCTGAACATCGCCAGTTGTTCCCTGGGCGCCGCCCAGGCGGCGCTGGAGCAGTCGATGCGCTACGTCGAGGAGCGCGAGCAGTTCGGCAAGCCGCTGGCGACCTTCCAGGCCTTGCAGTTCAAGCTCGCCGACATGCTCACCGAACTCACCGCCAGCCGCCAGATGGTCCGCCTCGGCGCCCATCGGCTGGACCGCGGCGACGCCGAGGCGACCCTGTACTGCGCAATGGCCAAGCGCTTCGCCACCGACTGCTGCTTCGATGTCTGCAACGAGGCCTTGCAACTGCACGGCGGCTACGGCTATCTCAACGATTATCCGCTGGAGCGCTGGGTACGCGACACCCGCGTGCACCAGATCCTCGAAGGCACCAACGAAATCATGCGGGTGATCGTCGCCCGCCGCCTGCTGGAGCAGGGCGGCATGCTCGATCGCCTGCTGTGAACGCCGCGAACCATCGCATCCGATAGTGCCGGGACGCCCCGGCCCATGATCCAGTGAGGGACTTCATGAACACTGCCGTCGAACCCTACAAGGCTTCCTCCTTCGACCTGACCCACAAGCTCACCGTGGAAAAGCACGGGCACACCGCGCTGATCACCATCAACCACCCGCCGGCCAACACCTGGGACCGCGACTCGCTGATCGGCCTGCGCCAACTGATCGAGCACCTCAACCGCGACGACGATATCTACGCCCTGGTAGTGACCGGCCAGGGGCCGAAGTTCTTCTCCGCCGGCGCCGACCTGAACATGTTCGCCGACGGCGACAAGGCCCGCGCTCGCGAGATGGCCCGCCGCTTCGGCGAGGCCTTCGAGGCGCTGCGCGATTTCCGCGGGGTGTCGATCGCGGCGATCAACGGCTACGCCATGGGCGGCGGCCTGGAGTGCGCCCTCGCCTGCGACATCCGCATCGCCGAGCGCCAGGCGCAGATGGCCCTCCCGGAGGCCGCGGTGGGCCTGCTGCCCTGCGCCGGCGGGACCCAGGCGCTGCCCTGGCTGGTGGGCGAAGGCTGGGCCAAGCGGATGATCCTCTGCAACGAGCGGGTGGACGCGGAAACCGCCCTGCGCATCGGCCTGGTCGAACAGGTGGTGGACAGCGGCGAGGCGCGCGGCGCCGCCCTGCTGCTGGCGGCCAAGGTGGCACGCCAGAGCCCGGTGGCGATCCGCACCATCAAGCCGCTGATCCAGGGTGCCCGCGAACGCGCGCCGAACACCTGGCTGCCGGAGGAGCGCGAGCGCTTCGTCGATCTGTTCGACGCCCAGGACACCCGCGAAGGGGTCAACGCCTTCCTCGAGAAGCGCGATCCCAAGTGGCGCAACTGCTGAGCCTTCCCATCGAACCCGGCGGGCTGCGCCACAGCCCGCCCGAGCCGAGAGCCCCGACATGAACGTGCTTTTCGAAGAACGCCCGAGCCTGCATGGCTTCCGCATCGGCATTGCCACCCTGGATGCGGAAAAGAGCCTGAACGCCCTGTCCCTGCCGATGATCGAGGCCCTGGCGGCGAAACTCGACGCCTGGGCCGAAGACGCCGGCATCGCCTGCGTGCTGTTGCGCGGCAACGGCGCCAAGGCCTTTTGCGCCGGCGGCGACGTGCGCAAGCTGGTGGACGCCTGCCGTGAGCAACCCGGCGAGGTACCGGCCCTGGCGCGACGCTTCTTCGCCGATGAATACCGCCTCGACTACCGCATCCACACCTACCCGAAACCCTTCATCTGCTGGGCCCACGGCTATGTAATGGGCGGCGGCATGGGGCTGATGCAGGGTGCCGGGATTCGCATCGTCACCCCGTCCAGCCGCCTGGCGATGCCGGAGATCGGCATCGGCCTGTACCCGGACGTCGGCGCCAGCTGGTTCCTCGCCCGCCTGCCCGGCAGGCTCGGCCTGTTCCTCGGCCTGAGCGCGGCGCAGATGAACGCCCGCGACGCTCTCGACCTCGACCTGGCCGACCGCTTCCTTCTCGACGACCAGCAGGACGCCCTGCTCGCCGGCCTGGTGCAGATGAACTGGAACGAGTCGCCCCAGGTGCAACTTCACAGCCTGCTTCGCGCCCTCGAACACGAGGCCCGCGGCGAACTGCCGGAGGCCCAGTTGCTCCCGCGCCGGCCGCGCCTGGACGCACTGCTCGACCAGCCGGACCTGGCGAGCGCCTGGCAGGCGCTGGTGGCGCTGCGCGACGACGCCGACCCGCTGCTTGCGCGTGGCGCGAAGACCCTGGCCGAGGGCTGCCCGATGACCGCGCATCTGGTCTGGCAGCAGATCGAGCGTGCGCGCTACCTGTCGCTGGCCGAGGTGTTCCGCCTGGAATACGCCATGAGCCTGAACTGCACGCGCCATCCGGACTTCGCCGAGGGGGTACGCGCAAGGCTGATCGATCGCGACAACGCACCGAACTGGCATTGGCCGCAGGTGGAATCGATCCCGCAGGCGGTGATCGAGGCGCACTTCGAGCCGACCTGGGAGGGCGAGCATCCGCTGGCGGGGCTCTGATCCGCCGCGCCGCCCTCTGCCGAAGGAGGGCGCGGGCCCGCCACGTCCATAGCGTCTAAGCTGTTTCACAGCATCCCCAAGAGGCCTCGCGGCCACCATAGGAGGAGCTCCATGAAACAGATCGCCTTCATCGGCCTCGGCCACATGGGCGCGCCGATGGCCACCAACCTGCTCAAGGCCGGCTACCTGCTGAACGTCTTCGACCTGGTGCAGAGCGCCGTCGACGGCCTGGTCGCCGCCGGCGCCAGCGCCGCCCGCAGCGCCCGCGACGCGGTGCAGGGCGCCGACGTGGTCATCAGCATGCTGCCGGCCAGCCAGCACGTCGAAGGCCTGTACCTCGACGACGATGGCCTGCTCGCGCACATCGCCCCCGGCACCCTGGTGCTGGAATGCTCGACCATCGCCCCGACCTCGGCGCGCAAGGTCCACGCCGCCGCCCGCGAGCGCGGCCTGGCGATGCTCGACGCGCCGGTGTCCGGCGGCACTGCCGGCGCGGCAGCCGGCACCCTGACCTTCATGGTCGGCGGCGACGCCGAAGCCCTGGAGAAGGCCCGGCCGCTGTTCGAGGCCATGGGTCGCAACATCTTCCATGCCGGCCCCGACGGCGCCGGCCAGGTGGCCAAGGTGTGCAACAACCAGCTCCTCGCGGTGCTGATGATCGGTACCGCAGAAGCCATGGCCCTGGGCGTGGCCAACGGCCTCGAGGCGAAGGTGCTGGCCGAGATCATGCGCCGCAGCTCCGGCGGCAACTGGGCGCTGGAAGTCTACAACCCCTGGCCGGGGGTGATGGAGAACGCTCCGGCGTCGCGCGACTACAGCGGCGGCTTCATGGCCCAGTTGATGGCCAAGGACCTCGGGCTGGCCCAGGAAGCCGCCCAGGCCAGCGCCAGCAGCACGCCGATGGGCAGCCTGGCGCTGAGCCTGTACCGCCTGTTGCTGAAGCAGGGCTATGCGGAGCGGGACTTTTCCGTGGTGCAGAAATTGTTCGATCCGACCCAAGGCCAATAGACAGGCAGGCGGGTCCGCGCCCAGGCTGGTCGATTCGACGATGCGAGGAGCCCGCCTTGAACGCCCTGCTGCTGCGTTACCGTTTCCGCCTGCTGTTCTTTTCCACCGTGCTGTTCACGGCGATCCTCGGCCTGCCGTCGAGCACCAAGCCACGGGTGCTCGGCAGCCTCCTGCTGCTGGTGCTGGCCGGGATGAACACCTTGCGCAGACGCAGTCCGCTGGTCTACCTGACGGCCTTCTTCGGCCTGTTCAGCCTGGCCCTGTACACCACTGCGGACTTCAGCAGTCCCTACTCCAGCCTGCCGCCCGGCCTGCTGCGCGGGCTGAGCCTGATCCTGCTGTATCTGACCCTGTTCGCCGCGCTGTTCCGCCGCGTCACCCAGGAGCGCCCGGTGACCCACGAGCTGCTCTACGGACTCTGCGCGCTCTACCTGCAGATGGCGCTGGCCTTCGCTCTCGCCTACTACATGGTCGAACAGATGCAGCCGGCCAGCTTCATCGCCAGCCATGGCGCACTCGGCCTGGATACCTTCGTCTACTACAGCCTGGTGACCCTGACCACCGTGGGCTACGGCGACATCCAGGCGATCAACCCGCTGGCGCGCCTGCTGGCCGGCAGCGAAGGAGTGATCGGGGTCCTGTTCATCGCCCTCGCCGTGGCCCGCAGCCTGACCCTGATGAGCGACAGCGAGGAGGTCTGATTATTAAGCTGGGCTAACGAGTGCATCCCCCTCGCAGCGGTTTATCCCGGCAAGCGCAGGGCGGATGATGCTGATCGACGCCGCTCTGCGGCATTTCTCGAACGGAAGGTGCAGCATGAAAATCGCCCTGATCGGCGCCACCGGCCACGTCGGCCACTATTTCCTCAACGAAGCCCTGCAACGCGGCCACGCGGTAACCGCCCTGGTCCGCGACCCGAGCAAGCTGGCGGCGCGCGACGGCCTCGGCGTAGTGCAGGCGGACGTCAGCGACCCGGCCCAGGTGGCCAGCGCCGTGGCAGGCCACGAGGTGGTCATCAGCGCTTTCAACGGCGGCTGGGGCAGCGCCGACCTCCGCGCCCGCCACGCCGCCGGCAGCCAGGCCATTCTCGACGGCGTGAAACGCTCCGGCGTGCCGCGCCTGCTGGTTCTCGGCGGCGCCGGGAGCCTGGAGATCGCCCCCGGCCAGCGCCTGGTGGACAGCCCGGAATTCCCCGAGCAGTGGAAACAGGGCGCCCTCGGCGCCGCCGACGCCCTCGACCAACTGCGCGGCGAGCAACGACTGGACTGGGTGTTCCTCAGCCCGGCGATGCTCCTCGAACCCGGCCAGCGCAGCGGCAAGTTCCGCCTCGGCGGCGACCAGGTCCTGTTCGACGCCAAGGGCGAGAGCCGGATTTCCCTGGAAGACCTGGCGGTAGCCATGCTCGACGAGGCCGAGCAGCCCCGTCATCATCGCCAGCGCTTCACCGTGGCCTACTGAAAAGACCAGGCGCCCCTCTCGGGCGCCTTCGTCGTCAGCCTTCGGACTTCGCCGCCGGCGTGACGATATCGAACCAGAAGTCGAAGTCGCCGAGCATGCCGAACAGTTGCCCCAGCAACAGCGGATTGCCGGAACTCTTCAGTTTGCCCTCGAAGACCAGGCGTACCGCCGATACCTCCTTGAGCAGCAGCCGGTTGAGATCGGCGCGGTCGATGCTCACGGTCTGCCCGGCGTCCTCGCTCTGCACGCCGCGCAGGTTGTTCAGGTGCGAGTTCTTCAGTTCCAGCAGGTAGTTCTCGCCGATGTCCGGCAGGCGCAGGTTGATGCTCAGCGCCTTGCCTTCCGCAGCGCCGGCGTCCAGGCGCACGCCGAGATAGTCGAACAGCAGGCCGGTGTCCATCGCCGCCAGGGCATCGGCGCTGCCGGCCTTCATCGTCGGCTGGTCGCGCGGTACGCCGTGGCGCAGTTCGTAGGCGGCGCTGAGGTAGCTGTTGCGCCAGCCGGCGTTCTCCGCCTGGTAGCCGAGCTGCTCCAGGGCGTCGGCCTGCAGCTCGCGCGCGGCCCGATTATCCGGCTCGGCGAAGACCAGCCTGTTGACCACCTCGACCACCCAACGGTATTCGCCCCTGGCGTACGACGCCCGCGCTTGCTCCAACAGGCGCTCGGCGCCGCCCATGTATTCCACGTAGCGGCCCGCCGAGTCCTCCGGGCTGAGCGGGTCGAGGCTCGCCGGGTTGCCGTCGTAGTAGCCCAGGTAGCGGTTCAGCACGGCCCGTGCGTTATGGCTGACCGAGCCGTGGTAGCCGCGGTCGTACCATTCCTGGTCGAGGCTGGGCGGCAGGCGCAGGCGGTTGTGCACCTGGCCGATGGTCACGCCCTGGTTGGCCAGGTGCAGGGTCTGGTCGTGCAGGTAGCCGTACAGGTCGCGCTGCTTCTCCAGCACCTCGACGATCTCCGCGTTGCCCCAGCGTGGCCAGTTGTGCACCGCGAACATCACCTCGGCCTGCCTGCCGAAACGATGCAGCGCCTGGTTGATGTACTTGCTCCAGCCCAGCGCATCGCGTACCTCGGCGCCGCGCAGGGTGTACAGGTTGTGCAGGGTGCCGACCACGTTCTCGGCCATCAGCAGGGCCTTCTGCCGCGGCAGCCAGATGTTCATCTCCGCCGGCGACTCGGTGCCCGGCGTGTTCTGGAAGGTGAACGGCACGCCGTCCAGCACCAGGTCCTCGCCCTCGCCTTCGATCAGGCGGGTCGGCGCCAGCAGGCTCAGCGGTCCGCGCGCCAATCCCTTGCCGATGGCCATGTCGACCTGCCCCTGCGGCCCCTTGGGCAGTTGCGTGCCGTACTGGTAGGTGGCGCGGCGCATCATGGCGTTGCCGGCCAGGACGTTCTCCTTGATCGCCGCCTCCATGAAGCCGGCCGGAGCGATGATCTGCACCGCGCCGCTGGCGACCTGCTGCGGCTCGACCAGACCGCGCACGCCTCCAAAGTGATCGGCGTGGGCGTGGCTGTAGATCACCGTACGGATCGGCCTCTCGCCCAGCTCGCGGCTGACCAGCTCGTAGGCCGCCCTGGCGGTGGCCGGGGTGGTCAGGGTGTCGACCACGATCCAGCCGCTGTCGCCGCGGATGAAGGTGATGTTGGCCAGGTCGAAGCCGCGCACCTGGTAGATACCCTCGGCAACCTCGAACAAGCCGTACTTGAGATTGAGCAGGGCCTGGCGTTGCAGGCTGGGATTGATGCTGTCGCGAGGCTTGCCGTCGAGGAGGAAGTCGTAGCCACCGAGCTGCCAGGCGACGCTGCCGTCAGGGTTGCGGATGAGCACCCGCTCCGGGCGCCGGATCAGGCCGCGTTCGGCGCGCTCGAAGTCGGCACGGTCGGCGAACGGCAATTCCGCTTCGACCCGCCGCTGGGCCTCGACGGTGAAGGCGCTGGGCGGCTTGGACGCGGAGGGTTCGGCGGCGCCGGCGAGTAGCGGGGCGAGCGCCAGGAGTGCGAGCAGACGGCTCATCGGATGCTCCGTTTTATTGTTGTGAGGTTCGGCTGGCACTATGCCGAGCGGCACGACAATAATTCCAATGCATTCCAGGCCGATATTCGATGCGGAGTCCGCATGAGCGATCTACGCCAGTTCCGCCACTTCGTCGCCCTCGCCGAGCACGGCCACTATGCCCGCGCCGCCGAAGCGGTGAATCTCAGCCAGCCGGCGCTGTCCCGCAGCATCCAGGCGCTGGAGGGACAGTTGGGTTGCACCCTGGTGGAGCGCGGCAGCCGCGGCGTGGCCCTCACGGCCCACGGCCGGCTGGTGCTGGAACACGCTCGGCGCCTGCTGGCCGGGCATCGCGCACTGCACAACGCGGTAAGCCAACTGGGCAATCTCGACAGCGGCGAGCTACGCCTGGGCGGCGGTCCCTTCCCCGCCGCACGGCTGTTGCCCGAGGCACTGGCCGGTTTCTCCAGCGCCCACCCACGCGTGCGCGTCGCACTGCTCATCGAGGACTGGCAGACCCTGCGCCAGCGCCTGCTGGATGACGCCGTCGAACTCTTCGTCGCCGATATCCGCGAGCTGCAAGGCGATCCGCAGTTGCGCATCCACCCGCTACGCGAGCATCCCGGCGTACTCTTCTGCCGCCCCGGCCATCCGCTGCTGGGTCTGGAGCGGCCGAGCGCCGGGCAATTGGCCGATTACCCGCTGGCCGGCCCGCGTCTGCCCGCGGAAGTCCGCGGCGACCTGGCGCGCCTGCTGCAACGCGACGAACCGCTCGGCATACAGTGCGACGATGTGCTGATGCTCAAGGGCCTGGTCGGCTCCAGCGAGCTGATCAGCCTGGCGCCCTGGGACGTGGTTGCCGCCGACGTCGAGGCCGGCCGCCTGGCGCTGCTGCCCTGGCCCGCCGGCGCCGAGCCCGCCCGCGCCAAGGGCTCCGCCTACGGTCTGGTCAGCCGCGCCGGCCGCAGCCTGTCGCCGGCCGCGGCAGTGTTCGTCGAGCGGGTGCTGGAACAGGACCGGCGCTTCGCCGCCACCTGAGGCTCAGCGCCAGCGAGCGTCGTCGCGGCGCTCCTGCCAGGAACGGTTCCAGTCGCGCCCGCGGTTGTCACGGTCGCGGTCGTGATAGCGCTCGTAGCGGTAGTCGGGACGATGCCGGTGGTCGTCGCGGTCGTAGACCACGCAGGCCGACAGCGGCAGGACGAGGATCAGCAGGGAAAGCAAACGACGCATGGCGCCTCCTGTGCGGTTCCGGCCTCTCCTGCGGATGCGGGAGGATTGCCTGTTCCGGAACCTGCACATCGGACTGCGCGGCGCGCGGGCGGTGCCCGCGGCGAGAGTAAAGCCTGGGTAAATCAGCCGAGGCTACGCAGGTGCAGGACGCCGAACAGCAGCACCTGGAGGCGCTCCAGCCAAGGTGCCGGGCGCGCCTTGAGACGCCCGTTGAGCAGCAGGATCTCGGCGGCATGGACCAGCACCAGCACGCCGGACAACAGCAGGATCGGTCGATGCAACTCGCCCAGCGGGTAGGCCAGGTTGACCAGCGCGACGAGCCAGAACATCGCCAGGGCGCCCTTGGCGAACGACAGAAAATGACTCATGGGAACCTCCTCGTTTCGGTATCGGCAGAGTGTGCCGAGCAAATGCGCCAAGAGGGTCCGCACTTTCGACTGGAAAGCACGACGGCGCCCGCAGGCGCCGTCTTTGCTTGCGCACCTCAGTTGCGCCAGCGAGGCGCCCCGCCCTGCTGGCCCCGGTGCCGCGGACGATCCTGCCCACCGTGTTGCTGCCAGCGTTGCGGAGAATGCCCGCGCCATTGCGGCTGGCCACCGCGCTGCCAGTTGCCCGGATGCCGCTCGCCGCGATGGGCCGGGCGCGATTCGTGGTGGCGCTGCGGGTAGCGATATTGCTCGCGCCGGTAGTCGCGGTGGCCATCGTAGCGGCGTGGCGCCGGGTAGTAGCGTTGGTCGTAGTAGCGCGTCGAGTAGTAGCGCCGTTCGCTACGCCAGCCATCGTCGTAGACGCGATAGCGTGGCACTTCGTAGGCGTAGGGCTGGCCGCGATAGCGGCGCCAGTCGCCGTCATCGTAGTCGTAGTCATACACCGCGCAGCCACCCAGGCTGGCGAGAAGCAGAAGAAGCGGGACTCTCAGGAATGTGCGCCACATGGCAGCCTCCTGCGGCCCCGCCGCCAGCCGGACGACCGGCGACGCTACGAGGCGCGCATACGACGTGAAGACTCGGGAAAAGGGAGCGGGCTCAGCACCAGCCTTTCTTGGCCTGGCCTGGAGGACAATGGGGCGGGCCGCCGCGATGGTAGCCGTAGTAACCCTGGTCGAAGTCCAGTTCGACGCAGGCGCCCGGCCCCCCGCTGCAACCGCTCCCCAGGAAGGCCGCCGGCAGCAGCCCGATCAATCGCATGACCATCAGCATTCTCCTTCATCGCAGAACGCAGCCGAACCACGCCTGGACAAGATCCCGATGGAGCGGGAAGCCGGTTGCGGCGGTTGCAACCCGGCTGCACTAGAGACCGAAGGGAAAAACGGAAATTCCCTGAATCCGACCAACGACAGGCCCCTCCAGGGCGTGACCGCCGCCGGCGTTTCTCGGTAGAGTGCGCGGATCAAGGACTGTCGGCACCGCCGGCAAGGCTCAAGGAGCATGCATGCAACCCATCGACCGCGCCCAGGCACAGCAGCGCGCCAACGACATCCTGGTGTTCCAGCGCGAGCTGCAACGCCTCGACCAGGAGCAGGCGTTCCGCCTCGAACCGACCCAGGCCCGGCAACTCGCCGACTATCACCTGGCCCTGCTGGACAGCTACCGCGACCGTTTCGACATCGACCACGACCTGCGCAGCCAGCAACTTTCGCTGGGCATGCGGGTGGCCTCGTTCTTCGGCGCCCTGGCCTTCGCCGCCAGCGTGTTCCTGCTGTTCTATCGCTTCTGGGGCCTGTTCCCTACCGTCGCCCAGGTGGCGATCCTGGTCGGCAGCGCCTTCGTCGCGTTCTTCGCCACACTCTGGGTCCAGGCCAAGGACACCTCTGGCTACTTCAGCAAGCTGGCGGCGATGGTCGCGTTCGCCTGCTTCGTCCTCGACCTGACCATGCTCGGGCAGATATTCAACGTCACCCCCAGCGACCTGGCCCTGGTGCCCTGGGCGCTCTACGCCCTGCTCCTGGCCTACCTGTGCAACGCCCGCCTGCTGCTGGCGGCGGCGATCCTCTGCGTGATGGGTTTCATCGCCGCGCGCGTCGGCACCTGGGGCGGCGGCTACTGGCTGAGCGTAGGCGAGCGACCGGAGAACTTCTTCCCCGCCGCCGCGCTGATCTTCGCCGTGCCGCTGTGCTTCGAGCAGCGCAACTTCAGCGGCTTCGCCGTGATCTACCGGGTGTTCGCCCTGCTCGGCCTGTTCCTGCCGATGCTGGTGCTGGCCAACTGGGGCTCAGGCAGCTACCTGGCGTTACCGTCGGCGCTCATCGAGGGGCTCTACCAGGTCGCCGGCTTCGTCGCCGCCGCCCTGGTGATCTGGCTCGGCGCGCGACGCAACTGGGCCGACGTGAGCAATACCGGGATCACCTTCTTCGTCATCTTCCTCTACACCAAGTTCTTCGACTGGTGGTGGGAAGCGATGCCGAAGTACCTGTTCTTCCTGGTGCTCGGCCTCAGCGCCCTGCTGATCCTGCTGGTCCTGCGCCGCCTGCGCACGCCCCTGGGCATCGCCGCGAGGACTGACGCATGAATCGCAACCGTCGCAACGCCCTGGTCGCCGGCAGCCTCCTGCTGCTGGCGGCGAACCTGGCCGCCCTCGGTGGCGTCGCCTGGAACCGGTCCGGCGAGGCCGAAAGCAAGTTGGTGCTCAGTCAGCGCGAACTCCAGCGCAACTGGTCCTACGGCTTCTGGAGCGAAGAGAACAGTGGCGTCGAACTGCGCCTGGAGCTTCGCTCGCCGAACGGCGAGCCGCCCAATGACCTCGCGCCCCCGCTGCCGCCCGAGCAGATGCGCGCCCTCGGTTTCAGCATCCCGGACGCGCTCGACGAAGAGAGCGTACGGCGCTACCGCCGCCAACAGGAAAAACAGGTGCTACTGGTCCTGGAGCTCGACGGCCCGGCCTATCGCCGCGAAGTACGCCTGGCCGAGGAGCGCCTGGCCGAGGCCCGCGCCCGCAGCAAGGCCCTGCCCAAGGACGAAATGCTGTCCAGCCAGATGGAAGCCGCTCGCCACCAACTGAAGCATGAGCAGGGAGAGGCCAGCCGACTGTTCATCGTCGACGCTGGCCTCGACCTGGCCGCCCTGCGCCAGCGCTACCCCGAGCGCCAGCGCTACGCCATCGTCAAGGGCCGGGTGCGTCCCTGGTCCGCGGTCGACGAAGGCAGGACGCTGGTCGGCGGCTACATCAGCCGTACCGACCTCGCCGCAATCAACGTGCCACGACAATGGCACGCGGTATTCGCCAAGGTCGACGGACAAAACTACCGGCTAGCGCCGCTGGAACTGCACCTCAGCTTCGGCCAGCGCCTGGAGCCCTGGATCACCAACGCCGTTCGCCGCTGAAACGCCCCGCCCGGCGCGCGATGCTTGCATCCGCGCGCCGGGCGCTGCACCCTGGGCACCCGCCAGCCATCCACCGCGCCATGAACAGCGAAATCGACCCCGGCCGCTGCCCGCTGTGCCAGCAATCCAACCGCTGCACCCTGGCCGATCCCGCTAGCGCCGCCCAGGCTTGCTGGTGCTTCACCATGGAAATCGATGCGGCCGCGCTGGAGCGGATTCCCGCCGAGCTGCGCCGCCGTGCCTGCCTCTGCCCGCGCTGCGCGCAACTATTGCCGCCCGACGCCGACGACTGATGCGACTGGACCGCTTCCTCGCCAACCTGCCCGAACTCAGCCGCCGCGACGCGCAGATGCTGATCGCCGGTGGACGCCTGCGCGTGGACGGCCAGGTGGTGCGCGACGGCACCCACGAAGTGCGTGTCTTCAGCCGGGTGGAACTGGACGAGCGGCTGCTCCAGGCTGGCAAGCCGGCGCGCTACTACATGCTGCATAAACCGATGGGCTGCGTCAGCGCCACCCGCGACCCGCAACACCCGACCGTCCTCGACCTGTTCCCGGAAGACCAGCGCGACGACCTGCACATTGGCGGTCGTCTCGACTACAACACCACCGGCCTGATGCTGCTGACCAACGACGGCCAGTGGTCGCGCCGCCTGACCCTGCCGGGCAGCCGGCGCGACAAGGTCTACTACGTGGAAACCGAGGCGCCCATCGACCAACGCTACGTGGATGCCTTCGCCGCCGGCCTCCACTTCCGCTTCGAAGACCTGATCACCCTCCCCGCGCAGCTCGAACCGATCGGCCCACGCTGCGCCCGCCTGACCCTGCACGAAGGCCGCTATCACCAGGTCAAGCGCATGTTCGGCCACTTCGACAACAAGGTGCTGCGCCTGCACCGCGAGCGCATGGGCGATATTTGTCTCGACCCGCAGTTGCCGCCGGGTGCCTGGCGCCCCCTGAATGCTGAAGAAATCTGTTCGGTGTGAAACCCCGCCGCCCGCCGCCTGTCCACCGAAAGAGGCCGGACCGCAGGGGTTTGGCCGGCCGTCGCGAGCGACGCTAAGCTGAATGGCGTCTGTCGGAGCGACAGCCTTTCCCGCATGGAGCAAGAGAAAGCGCCGATGAAAAGATCCCTTGCCGTACTGCTGCTGGCCTTCGCCGTCGGCAGCCTCCACGCGGCGCCCGCCAGCCCAGCGAACGCGCCTTTGCCGCCGGCCGACATCAAGGCGCGGCTGAAGAGCATGAAGCCCGGCGAGTACCTCTGGTACCCGGAGGTTTCCCCGCAGGGACCGGTGACCATCGTGGTCAGCCTTACCGAACAGAAGGCCTACATCTACCGCAACGGTATCGCCATCGGGGTCAGCACCCTCAGCTCCGGCAAGAAGGGCCGGGAGACCCCGACCGGAGTGTTCTCGATCCTGCAAAAGAGCGTCGACCACAAGTCCGACCTCTACAACAGCGCGCCCATGCCCTACATGCAGCGCCTTACCTGGGACGGCATCGCCCTGCACGCCGGCAACCTGCCCGGCTATCCCGCCTCCCACGGCTGCATCCGCCTGCCCATGGCGTTCGCCAAGAAGCTCTACGGCATCACCGGATTCAGCTCCACCACGGTAATCATTTCCAACGCCAGCAGCGCGCCGAAGGAAGTCGACCACCCCGGCCTGCTGGCGCCGACGGTAGCGGACGGGCGACCGGTGACGCTGCCGGTAGAGCCCGGAGAGATCGCCTGGAACGACCCCGGCGCGGAGCGCGGTCCGTTGTCGGTGCTGATCAGCCGCGCCGACCAGCGCGCCTATGTCTACCGCGGCGGCCTGCGCATAGGCACCGCACCGGTGCAGTTGCCGGCACGCCCGCAAACCGGCATGGCAGTGTTCTCGCTGCTGGAAAAGCCGACCCTGGACGAAATCGGCGAGACCTCGCCGAACCTGCGCTGGTCGGTGGTCCAGGTGAGCAACCCGGGACAGGGCCTGACACCCTCCGAGCAACTGGGCAAGATCCGCATGGACCCGACCTTCGTCCGCGAAATGCTGAGCGCCATGGACGTCGGCAGTACCCTGGTGATCACCGACTGGGCCTCAACCCGGGACACCCACAGCGACTCCGATTTCACGGTGATCGCCACGGAAACACCGAACAATCCGACGAAATCGCTTAAAAAGTAGTCGGCAAGTTGTTCAAAAATCGAGCACAATGCCTCTCATCCGGTAAAAACCACACTGAACCGATGGGAATACTGCTCGTATGCCAACCTTCCTCCGTGCCGCCCTGCGCAGGCTGAGCCTGGCGGGCGCCACCCTTTGCGCACTGGCCAGCGGGCCGGTGTTCGCCATGTCACTTCCCTCCGCCAAGGACCTTCAGAAACTCGCTCCCCAGGCCAGCCTGCCGACCCTCGAACTGGCCCTCACCGCCTATGCCTGCGCGAGTGCGAGCCAGGGTGGCGACAACGGCCTGCTGACGGTGATCGACTACTCGCGGCCGTCGCGCGACAAGCGCCTCTGGGTATTCGACCTGAAGGCCCGCAAGCTGCTCTTCGAAGAGTGGGTGACCCACGGCAAGAACAGCGGCGATGACCTTGCCACCTCCTTCTCCAACCGGCCGAACAGCTACCAGTCGTCGATCGGGCTGTTCCAGACCGGCCAGCTCTATACCGGCAAGCACGGCCAGTCGCTGCGCCTGGTTGGCCTGGAGCCGGGTTTCAACGACAAGAGCGAAGAACGCGCCATCGTCATGCACTCCGCCGCCTACGCCGATCCCAGGGTGGTTCCCGGGCTCGGCCGCCTGGGCCGCAGCCAGGGCTGCCCTGCGGTACGCCCGGCCGTGGCCGCCCGGCTGATCAACACCCTCAAGCGCGGCAGCTACGTGTTCGCCTACTACCCACAGCCGAAGTGGCTGGAAACCTCGCGCTTCCTCGCTCCGCAGAGCTGCGCCGTGGCACGTGCGGCACGCACGCCGGAAGTCATCGCCAGCCTGCTCAAGTGAACCGCCGGGGCGGCGGCCGCGCCGCCCCTCTCCTTCCCGGCCCCCCGAAATCGCGGCATCGGCGCTTGCCCGGCGGCATTTCGTCGGATTCCTTCCCTTCTTCCCCCATCCACAAGCGAAACAGGGCTTGCAGCCCGGCACGCCGGCTGCTTAACTGACGCTCACGTTGTGACCGATCGGTCACAAACGACTTCCAAGAAAGCCCGCGTGACTGCCCGCGCTTCGGCGCCGGCCTTTCCTGCCCGGCCAATAGCTGCATCGCCAAGACCCGAAAGGGTTTCGGACGAACTCTATTTGCCTGTAAGTCGTTGAAAATTAAAAGTTTATTAAATCCATCCGAATGACATTCAACTGTCATTGGGAGGCGCTTTCATCTGCCCATGAGCATTTTGTATTCGCCGCGACAAGCAGGTCGCCGCGTTCCCATCGAACGATTCCAGGAGGAAGCGACATGAGGCCGGAAACAGCCATCATCGAGATCCACGGGCAATACAGGATTCACACCGAGTTCTACGGCAACCCCTCGGCGCAGCAGACCATCATCCTGGTCAACGGCTCGCTGTCGACCACAGCGTCCTTCGCCCAGACCGTGAAGTACCTGCAGCCGCATTACAACGTGGTGCTCTACGACCAGCCGTATGCCGGCCAGTCCAAACCCCATAACGAAAACCGCACGCCGATCAGCAAGGAATGCGAGGCCAGGATCCTGCTGGAACTGATCGAACGCTTCCGCGCCGACGTGGTGATGTCGTTCTCGTGGGGCGGCGTCGCCACCCTGCTGGCCCTGGCGCAGCGTCCCGGACGGATCCGCAGGGCGGTGGTCAACTCATTCTCGCCTCAGCTCAACCCGGCCATGCTCGACTACCTGCATCGCGGCCTCGACTACCTCGCCGCCTGCGATCGCACCCAGGTCGGCAAGCTGGTCAACGAAACCATCGGCCGCTACCTGCCGCAGTTGTTCAAGCGCTACAACTTCCGCCACGTCAGCAGCCTGGACGAGCACGAATACCACCAGATGCACTTCCATATCCGCGAAGTGCTGCGCCTGAACGCCGATAGCTATACCGAGAGCTTCGCCGGCATCGAGATCCCGGTGCTGTTCATGAACGGCGAGCTGGACATCTACACCACGCCCCACGAAGCCCGCCAGTTCGGCCAACTGATCCGCGGCGCGGAATTTCACACCATCCGCAATGCCGGCCACTTCATCGACGTCGAGCACAAGGCCGCCTGGCAACAGACCCAGGACGCCCTGCTGGCCTTCCTCCGCCCGCAGCGCACGCAGCCGCTCAACCCGATCTACCGCCCCCAGCCCAACGGCGCCAGCGTCCCCCTCGCCGCCCTCGCCAGCTAACCGCCACCGCCACGGGGAGCCCCGCTCCCCTGGCGGAAAAACCCAGCGAAATCAACAAAAACCCCGCCCCGGGCTTCACCTGCCGCCGCGCATCTGGTAAAAAGGCGCCCTGGCCGCAAAAGCCGTCCGAGCGGGCGTCGTATAATGGCATTACCTGAGCTTCCCAAGCTCATGACGAGGGTTCGATTCCCTTCGCCCGCTCCACTCCATCAATCCAAGGATTTCCAAGAACGTCCACTGAGCGTTTCAAGTCGTTGAAAATAAACAAATTTTTCTTCTGACTCGATCCAGTGACGTCCACAGAAATCCAGTCCAAGCCACGACTTTTTAGTCCATTATTTAGTCCATCTTTAGGACGGTGCGGAGTTCGGATTGTTGCTGGGGGTGCGGATCGATCGTGATCAGCATCTGGTTCCTGACCCTAATTCAGGAACTGGAACATGGCACTGTCCGACCTCAGCGTTCGCAAAGCAAAAGCCACTGGCAAGGAATACACCCTCGCGGATTTTGATGGACTCTCTCTGGCTGTAGCGCCAGGCGGGGGCAAATCCTGGCATTTCCGCTACCAGTGGTTTGGCAAGCAGAAGCGAATGTCGCTGGGCACCTACCCGGAGCTTTCCCTCCGAGACGCCCGGATCATTCGGGATGAAGCCCGCGCCCTGCTGGCCAAGGGCACCAACCCTCACACTCATCGCAAGCACAAGCGTGCCACTGCCCGACTGACCAACGAGTACACCTTCAAGGCGGTCTTCCTAAAATGGCTCGCGCACCGGGGTCTGACCTTTGAAGAGGGACGGCAGACCACCCAGTCCTTGATCCCGCGCATCTTCGCAAACGATGTGCTGCCCCTCCTGGGTAAACGGTCCATCTACGAAATCAGGCGGGTAGACCTGCTCGAAGTCATCGGGAACATCGAGCGGCGCAAGGCGCTGTCGGTCGCCGAGAAAGTCCGGACCTGGTTCAACCAGATGTTCCGCTACGCGCTGGTGGTCGTGCCCGGCCTTGAGCAGAACCCTGCCTCTGACTTGGATGTGGTGGCCCAGCCGCTGCCGCCGGTAAACCACAACCCGTTCCTGCGCATGCCCGAGCTACCGAAGTACCTGCAACGCGTGCGTAAGTATCGCGGCCGGCTGCGGACACAGTTGGGGCTTCGGCTCCTGATGCTGACCGGTGTGCGCACAGGCGAACTGAGGCAGGCGACTCCCGACCAGTTCGACTTGGACCAAGGCTTGTGGATCATTCCGGCGAACGTGGTCAAGCAGCTCAAGACCGATATGCGCCGCAAACGCCAGCTACCACAGAACATCCCGCCATACATCGTGCCCCTGTCGGTGCAAGCCATCGAAATCGTTCGATACCTGTTGGAAGAGTTCAAGCCGGCACAACGCTACCTGCTGCACGGTGACGTGGACATCAAGTCCCGCATCAGTGAAAACACCCTCAACAGTGCGCTGAAACGCATGGGATATCGGGATCTGCTGACCGGCCACGGCATGCGCGCCACGATGTCCACGGCGCTCAACGAAATCGGCTACCCGAAAGTGTGGGTCGATGCACAGCTATCCCACGTCGACCCCAACAAGGTCAGTGCGACCTACAACCATGCCGAGTACGTCGAGCAACGGCGACGCATGATGCAGGACTGGGCTGACCGGCTCGATCTGTTCGAGCAGAACAAGGTCAAAGCTGCCAGCACTCCGCTTACCGTGCACCTGGAACAGGTGCCAGAGCCCGCAGGGACCAACTCCGGCCCGTTTGCGGACAGGTCATCGAATGCCTCCCCGATTCTTCTGGTGAGCACTTCAGCCGAAGCGATGCCGTTGGTGATGGCATCGGAACACAGGCTGCCTGCCGTGCCAGTGCCACGTGCGGCCCAGGAAGAGGCGCTTTCAGACGTTCAGCGGGAGCGCATGGCGCTGGTTGACCTCTTCGAGTCGCCCCACAATCTCCCCGTCGCGGAGTTCGCCAAACTGGCGGGCAAGTCCCGCCGCTGGATCAGCTATGAGGTCAAAGCGGGCAACCTGCTGGCATTGAACATCGGCAACCGTGGGCAGCGCGTGCCGGACTGGCATCTTGACCCCGCCAAGCACGCCTTGATCCAGGCATTGCTCAAGGTGAATCGGGGCGCAGAGCCCTGGACCATTTACCACGCGCTCGTTGCGCCGCGTGGTGGCTCCCGGAAACGCTCGGCGATTGACTCGGTGACCTTCGATAATCTGGACAGGATGATCAGCCTGGTTTCGACGACTATCAAAGAGGGCGAATGGGCCGAAACCCGTGTTCGTTGAGCATGGGCACTCGTAATGCCTTCCCTTAAGGTATGTTCCTAGTGCCACCTTCCGTGCTGCGTTCTGGGCAACCCTTCGACCAAGCATGGTCGAAGGGTTGCGGCACCATCTTCTTCAACCTTGCTCTGGCATCGGTTGAATCCAGCATCCAGGGCTTTCGCAGTCGAAGAAGTCCACCTGGATCGGCCCCAGGTCATCCTGGATCGGCCGCAGGTCATCCTGAATCGTCTGGTAGGCATAGTTGCAGTACACCTGATCGTTGCGGAACACCGATACCGCAACCCGCTGGATGCCCGTGTCGCGCATGCGCTGGAGCAAGTGCCGGTCATGCTCTCCAATACCCCAGCCAAAAAGCGTCAAAGCGTGCCGCTCCGAAGTCAGCACTTCCCGATACACGGTTGAGAGGTAGTAGCTGCTCCGAATCGAGGCGATTTTCTGTGCTTTCGTTCCCTCGCTGACGAACAACGGTACGTATTCTTCGCTCTGCCAACTATCCAAGATCGTCTGCAACAGCCTTCCGCCTGCGGCGTGGATCTTGAACTCTTGCTCAACAGCATCACGACAAAGGGCCAAGCTTCCGTGCGGATAGAACACCAGTGTGTTCTCTCTCTCCCAAGAGGCGTCGGAATTTCTGCCAATCATCATCGAATGTTGCGTTGCCGACGAAACAATCCTTGAAGCGATGGCCGTCCTGAAGGTTTAGCCCATAGGTCATCGCCCAATACACCAGCAGATCGTAATTGAGCGATAAAACCGTGTCGAACGATCTGAGAAAGTTACGCATAGACGGCAGATAGTCTTGCACCTCGGCGTACTCGGGATGAATCGCTCGAACGGCCTGAATCAGACTGTCTCTGACTCGCAAGTAGGCTTGATGCGTACGATCGTCGGGTATGTCCAACGATTTGTTGACGTTGGTTGCCTGCCAAACGAGGCGAAGAATGAGCTCGAAATCGGACGTATCGAAGAAAGCAAAAAGGCGGCCCACATCCTCTGTAAGCAGCCCGTTTTGCTGGGCGTGTTCGCGCAATGAGCCGTAGGCAAAGCGTGGCGACACGGCGATGCTTGCTCCATTGCCCAATAGAATCGTGCCGCGATGATACTGAGCGGCAATCTCGGTCCATTGTGCGATCTGGTGTGGCAATTCGGTTCCCTCCGGTTTTTATGATGGCGGGATGATATCCGAGCTACTTGCCACGAACTATGATCGTGCGACCTATAAGTCCATCGAGAACAAGGATGAACCAATGACCGACTACTTCAGTGACCGTGAGCGTGGAGCTCGGCCCCGAACGCAGCAGGAAATGTGTCCGGTAGCATGGGCCGGCATCGTTGCGCTGGTGGAGGCCCTTGCAAGCAAGGGAGCCTTCGGGCACAGCTATCCGGAGCAATGCTCAGATGGGGGGGCAGTTTGTGGCAACGATGTCCAGAGCCTGCAAAGGGCCATTGAGGCCGAGCTTCATGGCCTTTCATGGCCGTTGCAGACCCAGCAGGACTCCTTGGATGAGCCAAACAGCTATCGAAGCGAAATGGTGCCCTGGTGCCCACCTACGTTGCTTGCGCTCGACTTCATTGAGTTTGTCTGGCGAAAGGTCGCCAAGCCCATCACTGTCGGAAAGTACCACGACTACTACCGGCATCATCATTTGATGTTTGACCAAGATAGTGGACGAGCCGAGTTTCACGAGGAAGTGAATCTCATCCTTGCGCGAAATGCCCTGGCCTACAAACTTAGCGCGTATGGCGAGATTCAGCGTGTGCTACCTGCCGTGATTGGGGAGGCCTTGGCTAGAGCGTATTTTCGTACGGGGGATTCGACGCTAGACAACATGCTGAATGAAAGCAGGGTGAAATTCTCCGACCCCAATCCATTGATCCGTCGCGAGGCCTTGGAGCGCCTGTTCGACTCGTGGGAGCGGATCAAGTCCATGGCTGACAAAGACAAGTTGACTTCTATCACCAAGATATTGGACCAATGTGCAACAGAACCGCGTTTTCGGGCGATGTTAGATGACGAGGCGCAGAAGCTTTCGCGGATTGGAAACGATCATTTGTTTCGCCATCACGAGGTTAGGCAGGAGCCGGTCATTGATGTCCAACAGGTTGACTATCTCTATCACAGATTGTTTGCCATGATTGAACTGGTCATTCGCAAGAACGTGGGATGAAGTCGGTAAGTATGCCGAGTTCGGTCCTTAGGGCATGCTGAGAATGCCATGAACACAAGCAATTGCGCAGGAGCCAGTAGTGGGAACCATTATTGATCTTACGGTTGGAGATGTTTCGGTCGATTGGAGCAAGAACTTCCGAGGCAATGATCATGGCGCTCTGTTCCAAGAGCAAGATCGGCAACGCTTGCATTCTGAGCAGGCCGACGATGATGACGAGGACCCCGACTCAGCTTCGAGCCATAGAAAAATGGTGTTTGCGCGACCTTTGCGTACGCTAGCTCCAAGATTGGAACTACTTGGATATCGCATCGAGACGGTCAGCCATATCTACGAGCAGATGGCAAAGAACTGGAAAGACTACCAGACCGATTATGACAATCAAGATCAAGAGATTGTGGAGCCTCTAAGTTTCTCGGAATTTTTGGCTTTTGTGCGCAGCTTTCCGATTCAGGAACTAGACGGCCGATTCGTTGACGAATATGACGAGCGAGGAATGCGAAAGAGAAAAGGGCGATTCGCGGACTTGGATTGCGTCGCGCGCATCCCTGCGAACCCGGACCAATCGTCGAATGCCTACTCCGAACGTAGCTACTTCGGGGGGCTTATCGACTTTTTAAGTCCCTACGCTGCGTTGAGACTGCTCGCAGAAAATCCTGCCAACTTGGATCAGAATGTGGTTTGGAACTATGGCGACTTGGTTGATGCGGGCTGGGCCGACGCATCGGAGTTCATGCCTTGTGCCAGACGCGAACAGACCATCCTAATCGCAACCGAAGGATCGTCCGATGTCCACATATTGAAGCGCGCAATTGAAGTGCTGCGTCCGGAAGTCGCCGACTTCTTTCGGTTCATAGACGTAAGTGAACGCCATCCATTCTCCGGTACTGGCAGCTTGGTCAAGTTTGCCGAAGGCTTGGCCAAAATTGATGTGCAGAATCAAGTCATTGTCCTCCTTGATAACGATGTCGAGGGGATCGGTGCGTACGAAGCAATTCAGCGATTCAAGCTGCCACACAATATGCGTACGTTACTCTTGCCCGATTTGGAAGAGTTCCGAAAGTTTCCCGCTCGTGGTCCTGAAGGGATTACAGAATGCGACATTAATGGTCGTGCCGCTGCGATTGAGTGCTATCTGGACCTGAACCTAAAAAACTACGGCCCCGCCACCGTCGTATGGACGAATTACAAAGCGGAAAGAGGGGTGTACCAAGGGGCACTGGATTTCAAGGATACGTACACGAAGGCCTTCCTCGATAAAACTCCAGAAGAACTACGGTCTGAAAACTACGATACTCGGAAGCTTGACAAACTGTTATGCGCCCTCATTGAAGAGAGTAGCCGACTAGCAGCGTCCGTTTTCTGCTCCAAGAGATAGAAATGTGTAAAGCGAACGTTGCACACTGGAAGTGGGTGTGATCGCTATGCCTGTGGGCCCGAGGTCCTGATGGCGGACTTGCTAGGAATATAGCGAGCCGGGCTGACAAGGCAGTTCGACGGGGAGGCAAGTCTATATAGGCGCACACCGCCGGGCATCGAAGCATCCTTTCAGGCGCGTGACGGCGACGGCACGCCGAGCCGGTCTGCGCGAACAATGGTGGGGCCGATGAAGACCAGCCTTCTTTGAGATGAGCCTGGCCCGTAGTGCTGCATCTTGAAGTACGGTCGACGCCAATGACTGGATACCTCACGCCCCCCAGATGTGCCTGGCTCTGACAGATCCGTCATTGCGTCCAGCAATGCCGGTCCCACGATATGTCGGTCATACAGTTCCTCAATCTCCGCCAATCGCTGCTCGCGTTTTCGCCTGCCCAGGCCAGCGAAGTTTCTGGGTGCATCGCTGTAGGCTCGATCGTGGATGACATGAGCATCGCGGACTGCCAGATAGAGCAGCATCTTGATGGCGTAGTCGAGTGCGTCCCGCCAGTGCTGCAGGACGTGTTCGAACTGGGACTTCTTCGCTTGGAAGGCCTCGTCCAGCAATTCGCGGATTGTTCGCTCGGGGTTGGCGAGCGACAGTTCGATGATGTCCATGACCACACTGCGCTCCTTGTTCTTCTCGTGTGTCCAGGTCACGCAATTGACGGCGGAGTCGGTTTGGAAAATGACAATGGCTTCGTATCCACCAGGCTGAGTCCAGCGACTGGGCTCGGGGATGATGCACAGCGCTTGGTCGGGTAGCCGAAGTTGGCCAATGATGACGTCGTCGGCCATGTAGCTCGCGTCAAGCAATCGGTGCAATGACGCGCTGGGTTCGTAGAAGACCCCGCCGCGTGCATCGAACGCCTGCCACACGACGCTATGAACCCCCTGGAGTGCCAATTCTTCCGAGGTATAGCCTGCTGCCCCATTTGGGAACAGCCCGGTAACAATCTCACCGTAGAACTTGATCAGTGTTGTCATGGCCCCGTCGGCAAGTAGCGACGATAGGTTTAAGTCGGAACCGGCTCCGTGACGAAAAGAGCGCCACGTGGCTAATGCGCCTGTGACGCGATAGCGGATGGGGGCAGGCAGGCGCGCGTACTGGGGGCTGTTGGTTTCGATGCCCTTTGTCAATGCATCCTGCAGCAACTGACGTGGCGAGTTTTGCCCCGGTGTTGCGCTGGACGGGTCGATCAGTGGTGAGCGCTTGCGCTGCTTGCGGTACTGGGCCAGGAAGGGCTTGTCATGCTGAATCTGCAGATATAGCGCCGCTTCGTGCAGCCTCACCCTGTCGCTCCATCCAAATTCGAAGTGGATGCTTGTAGCCGCAGAGAGCCTGATTCCGGCAGAGGGTGACGTGGCGCTCATCCACGCGGTGAGCTCGGTACGCAGGTAGTCCCACCGGTCCAGGCTCCCAGCAGCGGCCACGTTGCCAGTTGCCATTGCAGTTGCCGGTAGAGCCAGGTATCGGGACGTCCGCGCTTTTGGTGGCGCAGAATGCCGCCGCCGACGAAAATTCCGAGCGCAATGCCCAACACGATGAAAGTCGGTGCGAGGGCAATCGTCGAAAACAGCAGCGACAGCGGCGTGCCGAGCAGCAACCCGAGTGAGCCGGACAGGCCGCAGCAGATCCACAGCTCGTCCGCAGTAAGACCCCGAACGACCACCGGCTGGCGGTTGAGCCGGTGGGGCAGGAAGACCACGGTGCCATCCGCCCGCACCATGTGGTGTTCGGACATGACGCCCCCTTTACAGGATTCCGGTGGCTTCAGTCAGCAGCCAGATGCCGATGACCAGCAATACGGCGCCGATGGCAACCGTCAGCCCGAACTGGCCCCAGGTCTTCTTGCCCGTATGGATCTCTGCGTAGGTGCCGTAGGCGTGATAGCAGACACCGATGAACATCGATGCCACGACGAGCAGAGCTACGAGCATCACGATGTCGTACCCGTAGTTGCGGATCGTCTGCATGATGCCGCTGCCCTTGCCACGCGAAGGGTTTTCTAGTTCTGGCAGACCTTGAGCGACGGATGCCAGCGGCATAGAAGTCAGGCTGACGGCAATTGCAGCGCGCTGCAGGAGTTGGCGTGGGGAAAGGCGAATCCACATGACGAGGTCCTTCGATCAA
Organism: Pseudomonas sp. CP-1; assembly: GCF_021213715.1. Lineage (NCBI taxonomy): Bacteria > Pseudomonadati > Pseudomonadota > Gammaproteobacteria > Pseudomonadales > Pseudomonadaceae > Pseudomonas > Pseudomonas sp. CP-1. The sequence goes on along the minus strand of NZ_JAJQKY010000001.1, from coordinate 62,644 downwards.
GACAGCAGGAAGTACGTCAGCACCACGTACATCGCCAGAAAGCGGACGATGACGCCGAGGAACTGGCGTTGATTGATGCGGCTCTCTGCCCACCCCACATAGGCGGTGCGAATTGCCCAGACGCCCCACAGCAGCAGCACGGCCAGCACGGCGCCGAGCAACACCGTCGACAAGGCCTGAGGTGCGACGCCGCTGTTGGCCTGGAATGCGGTCAGTTGTGCGTTGGTCATGAGCGCTCCTCCGGTTGGAAGGGGGACTCGGCGCGGTACCGACCGGGCAGTTCGTCCGGCTCGCGCGGTTGGGCACGGGAGGGAGAGAGGAATTGCTCGATACCGGCGCGCACTCGGGCCAGATCAGCGAGCAGACGGGGGTAGTCGAAGTAATAGCGTTCGCCGGGAGCGACCGAGGCTGCCGTCGAACTATCCTCAACGATGCGCTCCAGAGCTTCGAGCTGCCGTTGGGCGGCTGCCAGGTCTTCGCGCTGTGCGGGAGGGGCTGCGACTACGTTGCTCGCCATTGCCAGCAGGGAGGCAAGGACCACGCACACGCAGCTGGCGGTAGAGTGGATTCGAGTGGCAGGCATGGGAGGCTTCCCCTGGTCAGATCAGCAATGGAGTGATCGTGGGGAAGAAGGCGTGCCGCGGCCGTAAACAATAGGAATCTGGAGAGACCGGATTGTTTACGTTGGACCGACCGGTGCGAGGGAGAGCCGGTTTGGCCTGTTAGAAGCGAGAGTGCCCCTCGATATCGGTCCCAGGCGTTGATGGGCCAAAGGCAGCGGGCAGGCGGTCGAGCGGCTCGGACACCAAGACGGGTTCGATGAGCATGTAGCGCCCCGGACGTATCAGCCAGAGGTTCTCGTAGGCAGGCAGACTATGTCCGGTCTCCGGCCTCTGCCGCCGCGTTCGTGGGATGCGGTGCTGCAGCCGCTTTGCGCGGCGCCAGAAGCGCTGTGACAGACAGGAAGGCCGCCTGGGCCGGCTCTCTGGTGCAGTGAGCCGATGCCTTCACAGGACTTTGCTCCGCGGTCAGAGAAGCATACGAAAGGCGAGCGCCCTTATTTGCCGAAACCCCGTAAGGCAAGTAGCCGGACCTCAGCTTGTGGCGCGTTCGGTGAGGACACTGGTGCGGGCACTAGCGACCGGGTTTGAACGCCAGGAAGTCCTCCATGGCGTGGAACTCCAACTGCTTGGCCTTGCGAGTGGGAGACAAGTACGCCGCAATCTCGTCAAAGATGGCATCGGGGTCCTTCAGGTCTGTATCTGTGTAGACAATGATGGGGATGCCACGCTTGCGGAAATAGGCCTTGAGCTTGCGCATCTCCTTCTCAAAGTTTGCCTGCGCCTCTTCATTGATTTGCTTTTGGGTCTTTTCGCGGGTGCCCTCCAGCCTGCCATGGGTTGACCAGGGCGAAAGCTCGAATCCGACCTTTGACAGGGTAAAAGGATCAATGATGGTGAAGTCGAGGCGATGCTCATGGCGCGCCACCTTTCCACCATAGCGCAGCTCTGGAATCAGTAGCGGCACATCCAGTGGGTTCTCGCTATTGAGCACGAAATTGCAGTAGCGGCTGGCAATCGCCTTTTCATGCTCGGAGCCTGAGTTGCGCACCAAGGTCTGGCGGAAAAATTTCAGGTATTGGTCGACGGAGTGGAAGTCCATGCGATCATCCTCATCCGGTATCACGAATCCGGTCTGCAGGATGTGGCCGATGGTCCAGTAGTTCGGTTTGAAATGTCGAATTTCACTCTTGTCGTTCTCCCAGGCTCCGTTCTTGAACCGGGGGGTTACCAAGATGCCGTAGGACGCATTCTTCTGACCTATCCATATCTCCGCATCCTCCACTTCCGGCCGCTTGCGGGCCAGAGCATCGAACTGACGCAGGTAGGTTCGAGTGAGGAAAAGCTTGAACCAACGACGCACCTTCTTGGAGTTCTTGATATGCGCGTGGGCGTCGTAATAGGGGTTGCCAGGCCGTGCGGCAGGTCCGAGGCCCTCCAGAACTTCGAGGAACCCGCGGAGATAAAGCGCGATGAACTGCTCGGGCGAATCGATTACTTCGTTCTTGATGTCGATGTACTCGGCGTGCTTCCCGCCATAAGTAGCGTTCAACGAATGCTCGCTGGGATAACCGGTGATTTCAAGGACGTCCTCCTTGAGTTCATTTATCTGCGCCGTGAGTTCGTTAATCTGGCGATTGCGCTGCGTTTTTACCGGGTCTCTGGGTGCCACCGTTCCTGTCCCTTTCCTTGGTCGTCACGCCGCGGGGTGTTCCTAGCCCGTAGCGCGGGGCTGGAGTGCGGCGATTCGCGGTTGAGAATCTATGGATTTTCGCACGCACGGGCCACTGGCACCACGCCAGCGTAGGGGCAAGAAGCTCCTTGTTGGACCGGCAAGAGCATCACTGGCCGGCGGGCTGCAGGGCGGGTACGACTTGCGCCGGATGCAATCAGCACAAGACGCCAGAGGTCCAATCCACGCCACTCCGCTACTCAAGGTTGCAGCAACTCCCAGCAGGCCAGTAGGGCTCTTTATGCGCTGCTCACAGCCCGTGCGTGGAAGCCGGTGCTAACGCCGCGGGGACTTCGCGCTACGCGTCGTGGCGGCTTGCGCCCGCGATTGTTCGGCAATACGCCGCATGGCGTCCAGGTTGTCGATGCACCACAGACCATCGATGCACAAGAAGCGGTCGGTCAGCACCGCTTCGAGCAACTGCGGAATGGTGGCCGAAAAGAACCCCGCTCCGCCGACGCAGGGTTCAGGATCCAATTGCAGATGCGCTACAGGGAGATCCGTAAGGCAAGGCCAGATGCCACCCTCGGGGGGAAATTTGCCTCCAAACTCTACGCGCAGGCGTTCTTTTGCCATGCTCTTGGTCAGGGTCATGTAGCGGTCGCGCCGCATCAACCACAAGGCTTTGATACCCTCGATCCGGTAGCGTTCCTGACGACGGCGATAATCGCGCAAGGACTGGTATGAGCGCTGGATCTCGACGGCCAGCTTGACACCATCGCGCTCCGCCCAAACGTCGGCCTGCCATCCTCCCAAGTTTCCGGCTCCAGACTCCTCCAAGGTGGCCCGGCAGCCAAGGTTCTCCAGCACGCTGCGTACCAGGATTTTCGCGGCCAGATGCCATTGGCTCTCTTCGGAGGTGCTACAGGCACCGCCAGCATGGGCAAAGAAGGGATGGCCGTTCGGACTGAGCTTTGGAACGGCGGGAGCCGGACAGCAGGGCATGAGCAATTCACCCATGTGATAGCTCGCTTGAAGCTCCATCCATTGGGCAGACGTCATCCGCAGGGCGTTGGCTACCCCGCGTCCATCAGCAAACCTAGCTTCTATCACCATTACCATTCAGACAAATCTCCATTCTCGACTGTCATGAGCAGGCAGTTTAGCGGCCGCACTGGCATCAATCAGACTTGTCGGTCCATTCAGAGTGCGTGCACGTCAGTGATGATTGCAGCTCCGCCGTTGTTGATCCCGTCGCCTACCGCAAGGACAAAATTCTGAGACTAAGGGACGCGCGAGCGCAACATTTGTCACAAGTTTGCGCGACGGCGCCCGCGTTCTGGCTAGTTGTAAAATTTGTTAGCCAGCGCGCTTCAAGATGCTCTTTTTTAATCGCCTCGAAAAGCCGGGATTTTGGTTGGCAGAATTGGGGTCAAATTGAGAGAAGCATGACGAAACTACGAATAGTCTTGGCGGATGACCACCCACTGGTGCTCATGGGGCTCGGTGACCTGCTCAAGCAAGATGTCCATGTCGCGTTGACCGCCACTGCCAGTTCTTCGACGGAACTTGTGGCGGAACTGATGAAGTCTCTTCCCGATATTGTAATCGTCGACTATCACATGCCAGATCCGCAGTATGGCGACGGCATTAAGTTCATCGGCTATTTGCTGCGGCAGTTCGTGGGCTTGAAGATCATCGTGCTGACGATGCTGTCGAATCCGTTGATTGTGAAGGCGCTTTACCAGGCAGGCGTCAAAGCCGTGGTCTTCAAGCAGGACAACCCTTCCGAGGTCTTCAAGGCCATACGATTGGTGTCGCTAGGAAATACCTACACTTCGCCGTCTTTCTCGGAGACGAACGTCTCACAGCAGGAGCAAGGGCTTCGAGAACGCTTCGAATCACTGACGCCGCGCGAGTTCGAGGTCTTGCGCTACTACGTTCAGGGAAACAGCCTGGCCGAAATCGCGGATCGACTGCGTCGCAGCATCAAGACAGTCAGTGCGCAGAAGATGACCGCGATGCGCAAGCTCAACGCCAAAAGTAATCAGGAGCTCTTGGCGTTCTGCCGGGATAGTAAGGTGTTTCAGCAATGAAAATGTGGTCGCTCGCCGTTGTGCCGTGCAAGAGTCTGAAGACGGATTCGATTGTTGCTGGGTGACGGATGACCAGGGCGCTGTGTTCGGGTTCATGCCTTGGGTCAAGGATGATGATGATTCGTCCAATCTACCCGGTGTCAATATGACATCGAACCTGCTTGGATCTGCTTGGACGTTAGTAGCCGAGGCTGGACGTGGTCGCTACCGACGTGTGAGAATCTAGTCCACGATGTAGTCCATTTTGGTTTTTGCATCGTTGGAAAGTTGTTGTTAATCAACTGGTTAGGAATTGGGTGCTGTTCCCTTCGCCCGCTCCAGATCCCAATGCAAAAGCCCCTGACACCAACCAGTGCCAGGGGCTTTCTGTTTTCAGGCTTTCCCCGCCTAAAGCCCGGGAAAGATCGGAAGCGCCCCATGGATTTCGGTGGAGGCGCAGCCGGAAGGTTCCTCTCCCTTACATCATCAGCGAGTAGGCCCGCTCCAACTGGTCCAGATCGATATCCAGAGGCAGCGGCAGGGGCGCTTCGCCGATGTGCTGCTCGCTCGCGAACTTCCCCTCGGCCAACACACGTGCCGGGTCGTTGAGGGCGAGGAAGTCACCCCCGTCGTATTCCCAGAAGTTCAGCGGGGAGCGGCCGGAGTAGGTTTCGTTCCAGCAGGCGACATACGAACGTTCGCCCAGGACTTTCGGACGGCAGGAAACGTAGGGTTCCAGATAGACCTCATGGGTGAGGTACAGGAAGGTGAGGTCATCCACGCGATAGGCCGGCGCTTCGCTGACCTCCTGAGGCTCCCCGTCCAGTTGCGCTTCGGGGTTCGCTCCCGGATCGACCGCTGCGACAGCGGAAAACCCATCCGCCCCCCCGGGCTCTCCCATGGCCATGCCTCCGCCGATGAACAGGGAAGCAACCACGACCAATAACTTCAACACGACGCGTCCTCGCCTGAAAATCGCGGAGATTACGCCGCCAACTTTTCAGGTATGCGATCAGGGTGGCCCGCAACCTTCCGCCCCGCCGCCCGATATCGGGCAATTCCTACACGACGGAAGACGCATCCACCTGGGCCCGCACCCGGCTCGTCTTCTCGCTCAGCGCTCTTTCACGGTGTTCCGCAGCGAATTAGTAATTATCTGTAGGAATAACTCCTCAACAGCCTCGTATCACTTCCGCTCGAGCCGAATCTCGACCAGCTTGCCATCGATGAAGCGCAAGTGTCGGTAGACGCCTCCACTGGGGCCATACACCCAGAATTCGGTGCGTGCAGCATTCAACTTGGGCACGCCGTTGTTGCGCAGGGCAGGCTCGTTGACGATCCTGCTCAGCGGTTGCCCGCACCGTTCCAGGACTTGCTCGACGCTGTCGCCCTCGTCCACCAGATGCGTGCCGCATCTCATCGAGGCGAGGGCAGGAATTGCCAACGAAGACATGAACAGCATCAGAGCCGTGCGAAACATGGATACCTCCCGCCTCCCCCGATAATGAAAGCGCGGACCGCCGCGGGGCGAGGCGAACTCCCTCACAAAGGCGCAAGCGTCGCACAGCGGCATGGCGACGCAGGCAGTTCCTTGCCGTCGCTTCGCCAGCTTCGTTAGACTGCCGCATCGCAGCACGCTTTCGTGGCTGCGCCCTCCCCGATCCGAGGCTTGCATGTTGGAGATAGTAGTCATCCGATAACCGCCACTTCGTCATCCCGCACGAGGTATCGCCGGTTATCTGCCTTCGCCATGGCTCGCACGCGCCTTTTCGCGCCGTGCGGCCGCGTTGTCATACCGATGATTACAGGTTCTACCGACATGAACGTTTCCAAGCCGGAACAACGGACGCTTCACGCCTTGGCCCAGGGCGGCCATATCGCCTTCCTTCGCGACGCTTCGGGCAAGATCACCCGCGTCGAGTGCTACAACCGCGACGGCCACCTGCTGCTCGACTGCACCCTGGCGGTGTTCTCCAGGCTGAAGAACAAGGGCCTGGTCCACTCCCGCCAGGGCAGGCCCTACCGGATATCCATGGCCGGGCTGAAAGCCGTGCGCCCGCAGGCGGACAATCGCTGACCCCCTTCCTTTTCCATTGCCCCCGCCGGGACAAGGCGGGGGTTCCGAGGAGTGCTTGCATGAATATTTCCATCCGTGCGGAAACGCCCGGCGACATCGACGCCATCGCCCGCCTGACCGAAGCCGCGTTCCGCAACGAAACGCATAGCAGCCATACCGAGCAGTACATCGTCGATGCCCTGCGCCGTGCTGGCGCGCTGACGTTTTCGCTGGTGGCCGAAGCGAACGGCCAGGTGATCGGCCATATCGCTGCCTCACCAGTGACCATCGATGGCGAAGCGGGCGACTGGTACGGCCTCGCGCCGCTATCGGTGGCGCCCGAGCGGCAGCGCCAGGGCCTCGGTTCGCAGTTGGTCCGGCGCCTGCTCGCCGAGCTGCGCATGCTGCCCGCGGGCGGCTGCGTGGTACTGGGCGAACCGACCTACTACTCGCGCTTTGGCTTTCGGGTGGAAAGCGGCCTGGCGTTGCCCGGCGTTCCCGCCGAATACTTCCAGGCACAGTCCTTCAGCGGGCGCATGGCGCGAGGAATAGTGGCCTTCCACGCCGCATTCGACGCCAGCGGCTGAGCCGGAACGATAGCAGCCGCTATGTCGCCCCCTGGTCGCGGGCTCAATCGAACTGGGTGCCCTTCTGGATCAGTTCCACCTTGTAGCCGTCCGGGTCTTCGAGGAAGGCGATCACGCTGCGTCCGTGCTGCATCGGCCCGGCCTCGCGGGTGACCCGATAGCCCAGCGCCCTGGCCCGGGCGCAGGTGACGGCGGCATCCTCGACTTCGATGGCCAGGTGGCCGTAGCCATCGCCCTGGGTGTAGCCGTCCCGGTCCCAGTTGTGGGTCAACTCCAGGGCAGCGGCCGCGCGCTCGTCCTGATAGCCGACGAAGGCCAGGGTGAAGCGGCCTTCAGGATAGTCCCGGCGCCGCAGCAGGCGCATGTCCAGGGCCCGGGTGTAGAACTCCAGCGCGGCCTCGAGATCGGCCACGCGGAGCATGCTGTGCAGGATTCGCATGAAAATTCTCCGTGGAGTCCGGCGGCGAGCCGCCGGAGCGGGAATCAACCCTCGACGCGGTAGCCCTTGAACAGGAAAAGCGGACCGAAGGCGTAGCTGTCGATCAGTTCATAGAAGCGCGCGATGGTTTCGTTGCGGCAATGCTGGAGGAACGCCGCCTCGTCTTCGTACACCTCGTCGAGGTAGAAGCGGTTGCGGTTGTTCTCGTCGCGGATCACCTCGAAGCGCAGGGTGCCCGGTTCGTTCTGCAACGAGCCATTGGCATCGAACAGGCCTGCCGCGGCGAACGCTTCGCGCTTGTCGGAGGGAACGTCGAACTGAACCAGTACGTGGTAGGTCATGGAATCTTTCCTCGTGAAATGGGTTGGAAGCGATCGCGAGGTCCATGCTAGGGTGGTCTTTCACTCATTAAAAGTAATCAATAATCAGCAAATCACTCACTTAAAGAGAATGATGTGAAACTCTCTCAACTCGGATTCTTCTGCGCGGTGGTCGAACGCGGCACCATCGCAGCCGCGGCCGAACAACTGCATTGCGTGCCGTCGAACATCACTACCCGCTTGCGCGAACTCGAAGGACAACTCGGCGTAGCCCTGTTCAATCGCGAAAGGAATCGCCTGCTGGTCACCCCCGAGGGCCGCCTGCTGTACCGCCACGCCACGCGCCTGCTGGCGCTGGCCGACGAGACCGCCGCGCTGTTCGCCGGCGACCAGGCGCACGGCGCGCTACGGGTCGGCGCGCTGGACGTGGCCCTGGCCAATCACCTGCCCCAGCGCCTGGCCCGCTACCGCCGCGAGTCGCCGGGCGTTGAACTGCACATCCGCCCGGAGCATTCGCTGCTGCTCGAGCGCCTGCTGATGGAGGGAGAGCTGGACCTGATCGTCACCGACGGCCCCATCGAACACCCATTGCTGGCCAGCCGCCTGGCCTTCCGCGAGCGCCTGTTGCGGGTCACTCCCGCCGACCTGCCGGCGCCCACTCCCGAGGACCTCGCCGGCCTCGAACTCTATGTGTTCGGCCACACTTGCCACTACCGCCGCCAGGTCGACCGCTGGCTGGCGGAGAGCGCTATCCAGCCGCGTGCGACCCTGGAAATCGAGTCCTACCCGAGCCTCTTCGCCTGCATCGAGGCCGGTCTCGGCTTCGCCTGCGTGCCGGAGAGCTTCGTTGCACGCATGCCCTCCACGCGACGGGATTTCCATGCCGAACCGGTAGCCGGCCTGGACTCCAGCGATATCCATTTCGTCTGGCGCAAACAGCAAGCCTCGCCGCTGATCCAGGGCTTCATCGACAGCATCGGCGCCGACTGACGCCAACGAACGATGCCGCAACACAAACGCACTCGGAAAAATCGGTAACAGCGGAACCACTGCACAGACCAGAGAAAAAGCCGCCACCAACCAGGCCTGGCGGCGACACCGGAAGTACCCTCGGCGGCCGATTGCCGAGCCGATCCCCTCCCTGCCCCCTGGGTTTTCCGACGAAAGACCTTGATTCGTGGGAGGTAGGGTCGTCTCCGCTAGATACCCCTCAACCCTGCGTGCGGGCTCCATGCCCGAGCGCCTTGGCGAGATTTGCCCATAGAGCCATCACTTATGACTGCGACAGACAGAACGCCCCCGCCATTGAAATGGCTCTGCCTCGGCAACCGTGATGCGAACGACGGATTCGAGCTCTTCGCCCATGGCATCTATGCGAGGAACGGCGCGTTGGTCGGCAGCAAGCTCTCCCTGCGCGAACGGCGCCAGCGCGTCGACCTGTCGGCCTTCCTTTCCGGCGCACCGCCGCTGCTTGCCGAGGCGGCGGTCAAGCACCTGCTGGCGCGCCTCCTGTGCGTGCACCGGCACAACACCGACCTCGAACTGCTCGGCAAGAACTTCATTCCCCTGCATGCCAGCAGCCTGGGCAACGCCGGGGTCTGCGAGCGGCTCCTGGCCTCGGCCAGGCAATTGCAGCAGCACCAGGTCGAACTCTGCCTGCTGCTGGCCATCGACGAGCAGGAACCCGCCTCGGCGGAGTACCTGGCGTCCCTCGCCCGGCTACGCGACAGCGGCGTGCGCATCGCGCTGCACCCGCAACGCATCGATACCGACGCTCGCCAGTGCTTCGCCGAGGTCGACGCCGGCCTCTGCGATTACCTGGGCCTGGACGCGCGCCTGCTTGCCCCCGGCCCGCTGACGCGTAACCTGCGCCAGCGCAAGAGCATCGAGTACCTGAACCGGCTGCTGGTGGCACAGGACATCCAGATGCTTTGCCTCAACGTCGACAATGAGGAACTGCACCAACAAGCCAACGCACTCCCCTTCGCCTTCCGTCACGGCAGGCACTATTCGGAGCCTTTCCAGGCCTGGCCGTTCAGCAGTCCGGCCTGCTGAACGCCGACGTGGCTGCCAGCCGTCACGCCAGGCTGGCCCGCTATCCCGCCAGGCGCTACCCTTGGCGGTTTCGACGGACAGGGACGACGGTCATGGGCAACTATTTCGAGAGCCCCTTCAGGGGCAAGCTGCTCTCGGAACAGGTCAGCAACCCGAACATTCGGGTGGGGCGCTACAGCTACTACTCCGGCTACTATCACGGGCATTCCTTCGACGACTGCGCCCGCTACCTGATGCCGGACCGCGACGACGTGGACAAGCTGGTCATCGGCAGTTTCTGCTCGATCGGCAGTGGCGCCGCCTTCATCATGGCCGGCAACCAGGGACACCGCGCCGAATGGGCATCGACCTTCCCCTTCCACTTCATGCACGAAGAGCCGGCCTTCGCCGACGCCGTGAACGGCTACCAGCCAGCCGGCGACACGCTGATCGGCCATGACGTCTGGATCGGTACCGAGGCGATGTTCATGCCCGGCGTACGGGTCGGCCACGGAGCCATCATCGGCAGCCGCGCGCTGGTGACCGGCGATGTCGAGCCCTATGCCATCGTCGGCGGTAACCCGGCCCGGACCATTCGTAAGCGCTTTTCCGATGGCGATATCCAGAACCTGCTGGAAATCGCCTGGTGGGACTGGCCACTGGCCGATATCGAGGCAGCCATGCCGCTGCTGTGCGCCGGGGACATCCCCGCCTTGTACCGGCACTGGAAACAGCGCCAGGCCACGGCCTGACGGTTGGACGAAGGAGGTCGAGGATTTTTCTCGGGCCCGATGGCCTACCCTCTATGCTTCCAACGGTGTACTGTCGCGATGCCTGGCCATCCAGGCATGCGTGCCAGAGCTACTCCAGCGACCGTACCGGCGGAGCGAAACGCTGTATTTCCGCCAGCCCGTGCCGCGCACCGATCGCAGGACTTCATGACCGACGGCCCCCTGGAACGGCTACCGGGCAAGACGAGTGACAAGAACGACACATGATTGAAGAAGCCACTTCCAGCAAGCACTCAGGCACGACGGACACCCCGCTGGTATCCGTCGTAGCGCCCTGCTTCAACGCGGAAAAGTACCTGGAAGAAGCCCTGCGCAGCATCTACGAGCAGGACTACCCGAATTTCGAAGTGATCATCGTCGACGACGGTTCCACCGACAACAGCTACGCCATGCTGGAGCAGTTGCAGAAAGTCCACGGTTTCCAGCTCTACCGCCAGCAGAACCAGGGCGTCAGCGCAGCGCTGAACTTCGGTCTGCAACACGCCCGCGGCGACTACGTAGCCACGCCGGACCTGGACGACATCATGCTGCCGCACTCGTTGAGCGTGCGCGCCGCGTACCTCGACCAGCACCCGGAGGTCGGCTGCGTCGGCGCCCTGGTGATCTACATCGACAGCGAAGGCCAGGAAACCAAGCGGCAGAACGGCAATCGCATCCGCCAGCTGGACTTCGACTACTTGCTCGGCAACGCCTACGTCTGCGGCGCCCCGGTGTCCCTGTACCGCATGGAGGCCCTGCGCGCAGCCGGCTTCTACGATCCCGAGATCAAGGTGCAGGACTTCCAGATGACCCTGCGCATCGCCAGCCAGGGCTACCAGATCCACAAGCTGCCGGTGCTGGTCACCCGCTACCGGCGCCACCCCGACAACCTGTCGCGGCGCTACAAGGTGCTGCTCGATGCCGACCTGCGCACCATCGCGCCCTACCAGTCGCATCCCGCCTACGAGCGCGGCCGCACGGAGCTGGTCAACAAGGCCCTGAAGTACGCCGTGGTCGCGGACAAGCGGCATGCCTGGCAACTGCTCCGCTCGCTGCCGCTGCGGCAGTGGAACCGCACCACCTTCCGCCGGTTGAAGCGCTTCCTTCTCCATCACGAGAGCTGAGTCCGTCACCGCGAAGATTCGTCGTGCATGGGCTATACCTCCCGGATACACCTTGGTTTCGAATCGCCGCCCGACAACGGGTAGGCCGGCCGCTTGACGCCCGCGGCCGTTCTTCGAGGGAGCTTGAATGACCGCGCTGCACGACCTTCCGGGAACCCGCCTGCTGGCACTGTTCGCCCGCCGGGAACTCTCGCCTGGCGAGTACTACGAGCATCTGCTGGCCCACATCCAGCGCTGGGAACCGCATCTCAACGCGCTGTATCGCTTCGACCCGCAACGGGTTCGCGAACAGGCCGCGGCGGCCACCGAGCGCTGGCGCAAGGGACAGCCCAAAGGCCCGCTGGACGGGCTGCCGGTAACCATCAAGGAGCTGATCGCCACCGCTGGCGAACCTATCCCATTGGGCAGCGCCGCCACCGCCCTGCAACCCGCGCCCTGCGACGCGCCGCCGGCCGCTCGGCTGCGCGAAGCCGGCGCGATCGTCCTGGCCAAGACTACGGTTCCGGACTTCGGCATGCTTTCATCCGGCCTCTCCAGCTTCCACGGAGTCACCCGCAATCCCTGGAACCTGGCCAACAATACCGGCGGCTCCAGTTCGGGCGCGGCAGCGGCGGCCGCCGCCGGCTACGGACCGCTGCACCTGGGCACCGACATCGGCGGCTCGGTGCGACTGCCGGCGGGCTGGTGCGGCCTGGTGGGCTTCAAGCCAAGCCTCGGGCGGATCCCCATCGACCCTTACTACACCGGTCGCTGCGCCGGTCCGATGACCCGCTGCATGGACGACTGCCTGCTGCTGATGCGTTACCTCGCGCAGCCCGACGCCCGCGACGCCACCAGCCTGCCGCCGGAAGTGCTGGACTGGAGCGCCGAGCCGCTGTCGGTGCGCGGCCTGAGGGTCGGCCTGCAACTCGACCCCGGCTGCGGCCTGCAGCCCGACGCGGAAATCCGCGCCGCGATCGAGGCCGCGGCGCGGCTGTTCGAGGAGCACGGCGCCCAGCTCAGGATCGTCGAACCGCTGATGGACCGGAGCCTGCTCGACGGCCTGAACGACTTCTGGCGCGCCCGCCTGTGGAGCGAACTGCTGCTCCTCGACGAGACGCGGCGGGCCAGGGTGCTGCCCTATGTCCACGCCTGGGCCGAGGGCGGCGCACGGGTCAGCGGGGTCGATGCGGTGCGCGGTTTCAACCAGACCTTCGAGATGCGCCGGCGCGCCGCCCGGCTGTTTGGCGAGATCGACCTGCTGCTGACGCCGACCAACCAGGTCGAGGCCTTCCCCGCCGACTGGGCCTCGCCGCTGAACGATCCGCAGCGGCCGTTCGAGCACATCGTCTTCACCGTGCCGTGGAATATGGGCGAACAGCCCGCGCTCTCGATAAACTGCGGCTTCACGGCCGCCGGCATGCCGATCGGCCTGCAACTGGTCGCGCCGCGCTTCGCCGATACCTGGCTGTTGCGCATCGGCAAGACCTACGAAGGCTGGCGCGGTCCGATCCACGGCTGGCCACGGCCGCCGGCTGACTGAAGCCGGCAGCCGCTCGTCGCTCGGCTCCAGGCCTGAGTGTTTCAGTCGTCACTCCGAGAGGGCCTTCGCCATGCGCTCCCCCACCCGTCCCCCGGCGGCCGCCGATCCGGCCAGCCGCCGCAGCGTCTTTGCCGTGGTCCTCGGCAACGCCGTGGAATTCTTCGACTTCGGGGTCTATGCCACCTTCGCGGTGATGATCGGACGGACTTTCTTCCCCTCCGACAGCGCCTTCGTCAGCCTGCTCCTGTCGGTCACCGCGTTCGGCGTCGGCTTCGTCATCCGCCCCCTCGGCGCGATCCTTATCGGCGCCTACGCCGACCGCGCCGGGCGCAAGCCGGCGATGCTCCTTACCCTGTTCCTGATGGCGCTGGGCACCGGCGGCATCGCGGTGCTCCCCGGCTACGACAGCATCGGCCCGGCCGCGCCGCTGCTGCTGGTGTTGACCCGCCTGCTGCAAGGCCTGGCCTGGGGCGGCGAGGCCGGGCCGGCGACCACCTACATCCTCGAGGCGGCACCGCCGCACAAGCGCGGCACCTACGCCTGCTGGCAGGTCGTGGCGCAAGGCATCGCGGCGGTCGCCGCCGGGCTGATGGGCTACCTGCTCACCCTCTGGCTCGACGAGCGCCAACTGCAGGAATGGGGCTGGCGGATTCCCTTCGCGGCCGGCCTGCTGGTCCTGCCGATCGGCCTGTACATCCGCCTCAACCTGGCCGAGACCTTTTCCGGACGCGGCCGCCAGGCCAGCACCCGGAGCCTGCTCGGCGAGTTGTTCGGCAATCATCGGCGGGCCCTGCTGCTCGGCCTGCTGATCCTCTCCGGAAGCACCATCACCCAGTACTTCCTCAACTACATGACCACCTTCGCCCTTACCGAGCTACACCTGCCGGCGGGCATCGCGATGCTCTCGACGCTGGTCGCCGGCGCCGCACTGGCGCTCTCGGCGTTGCTCGGCGGCGTGCTCTGCGACCGCTACGGGCGCCGCGCCGTGCTGATCCTGCCGCGCCTGGCGCTGCTCGCGGTGCTGTTCCCGGCACTGCAGGCAATGACCCGTCACCCCGAGCCGGCAGTCTTCCTCACCGTCCTCGCCCTGCTCTCGGCCCTGCATGGCATGAGCGGCGCGGCGCTGATCGTGCTACTGGTAGAAAGCTTCCCGCGGGCGCTGCGCTCCACCGGTTTTTCCCTGGTCTATGCGACCGGCGTCGCCGCGTTCGGCGGCACCGCGCAGGTCGTGGTGACCTGGCTGATCGGCGTCACCGGCAATCCGCTGTCGCCGCTGGGCTACCTGCTGCTGGCCAACCTGGTCTGCCTGGGTGGGGCCTGGCTGGCCCGCGAGACCTGGCCGGGTCGCGGGGACATGGGAGGCGCGCCGCTGGTGCTGCGCGACTGAGAACTTGCGCGGTTCGTTCAAGCGCCGCCGGCCTGTCGCGAGCGACGCTGGGGACCTCATTCATCCGGAGGTCCCACCATGCAGTTCTTCCTGCGCTACGCCTACGCGCCCCTCTTCTGGTCCGGCTTCATCGGCCTGGCGACCTGGCAGGTCGGCTATCGCCAGGCTTCCCACGCCTGGCTGGTCGCCCTGTTCCTCGGGGCGCTCGGCCTGTCCTTTCTCGCCGAACGACGACTGCCCTACCAGCCACGCTGGAACCGGCCGCACGCCGACCGCCTGCGCGATGTCCTGCACGCGTCGGTCAACGAAAGCCTGAACGCACTTGGCATCCTCGCCCTGCCACTGCTGGCCGGAGTCCTGGGCTTCTGGCCGGTATGGCCGCAGGCCTGGCCGCTGTGGCTGCAACTGCTGCTGGCGATCGTCCTGGCCGATCTCGGCATCACCCTGGTGCACTACGCCAGCCACCGTTCGGCGCTGCTTTGGCGGCTGCACGCGGTGCACCATAGCGTGCAGCGCCTGTACGGTTTCAACGGGCTGATGAAGCATCCCCTGCACCTGGGCCTGGAAGCGCTCGGCGGCACCCTGCCGCTGTTGCTGCTCGGCGTGCCGCAGACGGTCGCCGCGCTGCTCGCCTTCGCCATCGGCATCCAGTTGCTGCTGCAACACAGCAACGTCGACATGCGCATCGGCGGGTTACGCCATGTGTTCGCCTGGGCACCGCTGCATCGCCTGCACCACATCCGCTACGGGCGCGCCGGCGACGTCAACTTCGCGCTGTTCTTCAGCGTCTGGGACCGCCTGCTCGGCACCGCCCTCCATCGTCCCGACTACCGCCTGGACAGCACCGACATGGGCATCGGCGACCAGCCTGACTATCCCCGCGACTATGCCGGCCAGTTGCTCGCGCCATTCCGCGACCTGCCACGCAGCAGGCACGTCCCACAGCCGCCGGAAGGATTGGGGCGTTCAGCCGGCCAGGCGTAGGTGCGGCAGCGACAGGCCGGCGCGGATACCGAGCAGGCTGCGTACGCTGCGCGACAGGTGCGCGGCGTCGGCGAAGCCGGCGTGATGGGCCGCCTCGGTCAGGCTGCGCCCCTGCAAGGCCAGGGCGAAGGCCAGGTACAGGCGGCGCCAGAGCACCAGGCGGCGTACCGACAGGCCGACCTGGACGGCGAACAGCCGCTCCAGTTGGCTCAGCGAAAGACTGGCGCTGCGCGCCAGTCTTTCCGCCTCGACCCGCGCCGCGAGTTGCTCGTCGAGCGCCGCCAGGGCCTTTTCGACGCGGCGGTCGAGCCGTCGACGAGGCAGCCGCGCAAGCCGCCCCAGCAACGCCTCGGGCTCGCCGGGAGCGTCCTCGAGAAGCTGACGCAGGTCGTCGCTGTCGAACGCCAGCGGCTCGGCGTACAGCGCCAGCAACGGCTGCGACGCGTCGACGCGATGGGCTTGCAGCGAGGGCACCAGCAAGCGCCGGGCCTCCAGTACCTGGCCAGCGACGCGCACCCGCAGCGGCGTCTCCGCCAGCAGCAACTGGTGGGCATAGTGCGCGTGCTCGCGGGTATCGCCGTTGACCCCGGCGAACAGCGCGTGGTCCCGCGCCAGCCAGACCTCGCCCTGCCAATGCCGCTCCGTCATCGCGTACCTTCCGTCAACCGTTCCGTGGCGAAACGGTGTCGGCTATGGCGACCGCCGTCAAGCCCGCAAGGTCAGCGTCCGAACCAGTCGCGCCGATCGTCGAAGGCGTGCTCGATCAGATCGAGCAAGGCACGCACCTCCACGCGGTTCTCCGCTTCCGGCTGCACGCTCATCCAGACTTCCCGCCGCATCGGCTCGTCGAAGACCTGCGGCAACGCCGCCAGGTTGCGCTCCAGGCGTCCGGCGTAATGCGGCAGCAGGCCGATGCAGGCGCCCCAGAGGATCGCCTGTAGCAGCAGGTCGTGGCTCTGTACCTCGATCACTCCCGACTGGCGAGCCGCCACCCGCCGGTTCCAGGGCGCCAGGGCGGCGCTGGCGGCGTGGCCGTGGAGCTGCGCCAGCAGGTAGTCGTCCAGCTCGTCCTCGCTGGCCGGCCGCGTGCGCTCGCGCGAATAGCGCTTGCCGATGTGCGGCTGGTACTCCAGCTCGGCGATGCGCGCCGGTGCGGCGAAGTGGCCTTCCATCGGCGGATGCGGCTGCCCCGGATCGGCGATCCAGATGGCGATCTCCGCCGGCCCTGCGCTTTCCGGCCAGCCCTCGCGCAACTCGGCGAGGGCTACGCGCAGGTTGGCGTTCTTGCGCAGGTAGCCCCACAGCTCGCGACTGAGCACATCGTGCAGGACGCTTTCGGCCACCGCCAGGCGCACCAGCGGCTGTTGCCGGTGAAGATCGGCGTGGCTCTGGCTGTCCTCGACCAGGCGCTGCCCGGCGGCCTGGACGATGCGGCCCTCGCGGGTCAGCGAGAGGGCGTTGCCCTCATGCACGAACAGATGCAGGCCGAGGCGCTCCTCGAGCCGGGCCAGGGTCTTGCGCAGCAGCGTCGGCTTGACGTCCAGGCTGCGCGCAGCCTGCATGAAACAGCCGCAACGGGCGGTGACCAGGAAGAAATGCACCACCTCCAGGGAGCCGAACAGCTCGTGCCAATAGGCACGGTCGTCGCGTCCCTGCGCGGGCCTGAGCAGTGCCGGGCGCTGCCCGGCGGACTCCGATAGGGCCATGCTTCCTCGCTAGCGTCCAGGCATGAGGCGGATCCGCAGTTCGATCGGCTGCGGCATGTGTTCCGGCGGCGGCAGGCGCAACGAACGGTCCATCAGCGCGCGCCGCAGTTCATTCTCGATCGGCTCGGCGTCGCTGCGCAGGCAGGCGAGACGGACGATCCAGCCGCGTTCGTCGAGCCAGACCCGCAGGTCGATGTCGGTATTCGGCAACTGCCCCGCCGCGCGCCGCGACTCCAGGAAGGCCAGCAGCCGCGGCGCGGTTTCGGCGTCTTCGCCCAGGCGCTGCTGGACCTGCTCGCCGAGCCATGCGGCATAGGCGCCCCAGAGCCGCTGGCGTTCGTCGCGGAACCGCTCGGGCTCGCCGAACAGCCAGCTGCGCAGGTGCCGCCAGCGGCTCGCGCGCGGCCCACGCCTGGCCTCCGGGATGCCGTCCATCAGTGCAGTTCCGCCAGGGTCTTGCCGAGCAACGCGCCGTCGATGCTCAGGGTAGCGTTGTTCACCAGGCCATCCAGGTAGGCCTTGGCGATCTGCTCCTGGCGTTGCGCGCGCAGGCTTTCGCGCAGGCGACCACGGACCTCGTCGAGGGTGGCGAGGCGGGCGTCGCGACGCTCGGTCAGCTTGACCAGGTGGAAGCCGTTGGCGCCCTGGATCGGCTCGGACACCGCGCCGACCTTCAGCCGTTCCAGCGCCGGACGGATCGCCGGCAGCAGTTGCGCCTGCGCCAGCAACCCACCGATGTCGCCGCCGTTGCGGGCGGTCTGCGGGTCGTCGGAATGCTTGCGCGCCAGTTCGGCGAAGTCGCCGTCCGCGGCCTGCCGGTAGAGTTCCTGGGCGCGCTTGCGCGCTTCGGCAAGCCCGCCGGCCGCAGAGGCGGCGATGAAGATCTGGCTGACCCGGTACAGCGCCGGTACAGCCAGTTGCGCCTTGTTCGCCTGGTAGGCGGCCTGCAGTTCGGCATCGCTGGGGTAGTCCTCGGGCACCGTGCTCACCGACTCCAGGTAGGTACGCAGGACGATCTGCCGCGCCGCCGCATCGATCAGCGTCTTCACCTGCGGACGCTGTTGCCAGTCCTGGGCGCTGGCCTGTTCGTAGAGCGCCTTCTCGGCCAGTCGCGCACGCATCCAGCGTTCCATCGCGTCGCGGTTCTCGCTCAACTGCGCGCGGGTTTCCGCCGGCACCTCGGCCAGCAGCGCCTTCAGTTCGTCCGGCGCCACCTGCAAGGCACCGAGGCGGGCCACCGCGGGTTCCGCGGCGGCGCTGGCAGATGGCTTGGCAAGCGCGGCCTGGGCCTGGCCCGCGCCGCCGTCCTCGCGCTGGCCACAGCCGGCGAGAACGGCAAGCGCGAACGCCAGGATGCCGCAACGAAATGCCGGCCGCATCGGCTCAGGCCTCGCCATCGACGGGTTGACCGGCATCCTGCGCCATGCCCTGCTGCTCCGCGGCCAGGCGGCTGTAGTCGCGCAGATAGGCGATGAACTCCTGCAGCAGGCGATCCCACAGTTCGATATGGTTACGCAGGTTGGCCGGGCTGACGCCGCCGGCGACGATCACGTCCATTTCCATCACCAGGAACTCGCCCTGCTGCGACAGGCGGCCGAAGCGCCGGCTGAGATTCCAGCGCTCGGTCAGCCCGGCGGGCAATTCGCCCTGCACGCGCAGGGCGCAGCTGAAGGTGAAGTCGAGGTAGCTCGCCGGCGTCGCCGCCGGATTGCCGAAGCGCACCGCGTAGCCGATTCCCTGGCTGGCGCTGAGCAGTTGCACGACGCCGTTCTGCTCGCTGCGGTTGACCCGATAGCCGGCCTCCTGCAAGGCCTCGGTCAGGCTGTCGACGGAAAGGTGTTCGATCAGGGTGATGTCGTTCATGTCCGGGTTCCTGGTTTGCTATCGGATTTCACTGGGCGAGCGCCGCCTGGCGGTTCTCGACCTGGGTCTTGTAGAGGTCGTCGCCGAGCTTCTGCGCCATCTCTTCGAATTTCACCCGCGCACCGCTGGCGAACGGTTGGCGGATCTTCATCACCTCGGCGACGCTGACGTTCTCGTAGGCGCCGAGGATCTCCTTGGCCACGCCATACATCTCCCGATTCTTCGCGGTGCACTGCTGCAACTGCTGGTCGTGCTCGCGGAACGCCAGGTCGAGCTTCTGCCGCTCGGCCTCCTTGGCTCGCGCCATGACCAGCAACTCGTCGTAGGCCTGCTTGTACTTGCCCAGTTGCTCGTTGCTCGCCTCGACCATCTGCCGCGCCCGGTCGTGCAAGCCCTGTTGCTGGGCCGAGAGCTGCTCGGCCTGGCCCTTGGCCCGGGCCAGCTCGGCGCTCAGTTGCTTGACCTGGGCCAGCGCCGCATCGCGCTGGCTTTCCAGCGCGGCTTTCGCCGCGGTGGCCTGGGCCTGTTCGGTCTGCAGCGCCTGGAGTTGCTGGGTGGTGCTGCGCAACTGGGCGCGCAGGCGTTCCTCCAGGCTGTCGGCATAGGCCGCCTGGCTGGCGTAGGCGGCGAAGGCGGCCCCGGCGAGCAGCGCCTGGGCCCAGATCGGTAATGAGAAAGGTCGCGTGTTCATGGTCTGCCTCTTCATGGTCTGCCTCGAGGAGCGCTCAGAAGCGCGTGTTGACCTCGAGTTGCAGGACGTCGATGGAGAACGGTGCGCCGTAGACCTCGTCGGAGCTGAGCCAGCGCGCGGTACCGTAGACGCGCTTGTCGAAGCCATAGCTGGCGCCGAGGATGTAGCCCTTGGCGTTGGTCCCGCCAAGGTGGAAGGTGGAATCGTTGAAACCATCCGGCAGGGCATCCGGCTGGATGTACTTGTAGGCGGCGAAGACCTGCCAGTCGCCGGCGTCGCGCATGTCCAGGGCGTTGCCCAGGGTGAACTGGAGCATCCAGGCGTTCGCCCCGCTCTTGATGTCGCCATCGGAGCCGAGGTTGTTGGCGATCTGCGCCACACCGCCGGCGCGCTTGCGCATGTCGCCCTCGTCGTAGCCCAGGTTGTGCACGTAGTTGCCGGCCACCCGCAGCTTGAAGTCGTTGGGCAGCTCGGCATCCCAGCCGAGGTTCAGGTCGAGCAGGTTGAACTCCGAGGCCAGGCCGACGTACTGCGGGTTCGGCGTGTTCGCCGGGTCGGCCGGGTTGGGCACGATGTCGCGCAGGAGGAACACCGTGTTGCCCTTCTGCATGAAGGTCGGACGGCTGCCGTCGGTGTCGCACTCCGGATCCCCGGCCCAGGGCCGGCAGGGGCTGGAACGCCGCCCTTCGATATCGTCGAAGCGGTAGTAGGCCAGCGCGCCGGTAAGGCTGTGCTGCGGGTTGATCTTCCAGGTGGCGCCCAATTGCGCGCCGTACATCCACTTGTTGTCGCTGTCTTCCTTGTCGAAACCGTTCGACGAGGCGGTGTCCGAGCTGTACTCCACGGGGAACGCGCCGACCGTGCCGAACAGCGAGACATCGCGGCTCAGCGGCTGGTTGAAGATCGCCGCCACGCCGTCGAAGTTGAGGTCGTTGGAATACAACAGGTCGGTGGACAGGAACGGATTGGCGATCCGCCCGCCGGTCAGGCTCAGGCGCTCGCTGGGCTTCCAGGTCAGGTAGCCCTGGTCGAGCCAGAGGTCCTTCTTGCCGAAGCCGCCGCCGAGGGTCTGGGTGGTCGACACCGGGTTGTTGTCCGAACCGGTGCCGATGCGGATGCCGGCGCTCCAGCTTTCCGACAGCGCCGCCTTGAGGCCGAAGCGCGCGCGCAGGCGCAGCAGGCTGTCGCGGTCCTCGCGGGTGTTGAGCAGCGGCGGCAGGCCCGAGCTGGTATTCGGGTTGACGTCATAGGGACCGTCGTCGTTGAGTTCGGCGAAGTCGGTGATCTGGTTGCTGTTGCCGTTGCCGAAGGAGCGCGACTCGTAGCGCAGGCGCACGTCGCCGTCGAAACTGATGCGCGAGGCCCAGTCCGGGAAGGCGTTGGGCTGCGCCCAGTTCTCCGCCTTGGCCTGGGTCATTACCTCGGCCTTCACTTCGTCGCGGATCTGGTCGCGCACCACCTGCGGGATATAGGGTACGCGGACCTCCCCGGGGACCGCGGCGACGGCCGCCGCGGGCGCCACGGCCTGGCGCGCCTGCTGGGCCTGCAACGCCTCGGCCTCGGCCTGCCTGACCAGCGCATCGGCCTGTTCCTTCTTCAACACGCCCTGCTGTACCAACAGGCGGATCAGGTTGATCGTGGCGTTCTCCGAGGGCGCCGGCGGCTGGGCCTGCGCCTGGCCGGCCAGCGCGGCGAGCATGACGCCCATCCCCAGCGCCAGTCGGTTCACTTTCGCGTTCATCTGTGTACGGCTCCTAAGGTCCTTCAAGGCAGTCGCCTGCCGGAAATCGTTCTGGGTTGGCGTCTTCTCATCCCGGCCGCTTGCCCTGCAGGGCGATGCGCACCGGCAGGGTCAGCGAAGCCGGCGGGCGTTCTTCCAGGCGGCCGGCGGCGCGCAGCGCGGCCAGCACCTTCTGGTCGGTCTCGGGGTCGCCGCTGGAGCGGGTCAGTTCGGCCCGGGTGATATCCCCCGAGGAACTCAGCCAGATCTCCGCCTGCAGGCGGAACGCCAGGTTGCGCAGCTCCGGGTTGTCCCGCAGCAGGCGCTGGAAGGCGTAGGCCAGGTACTGGCTATAGCTGGCGTTGCCGGCGCGACCGCCGCCGGAACCGGCCATCCCGCCGCCCTTGCCGGCGCCGATGTTGAAAGCGTCGGAGCCGGACTGGGCGTCGCCATCCATCTGCATCGGGTCGGCCAGGTCGTCGGCCGGCGACGGCGGCGCTTCCTCCTGCGGCTTGACCTCCTCCAGTTCGGGTTGCGGTTCCGGCTCGACGATCTTTTCCTCTTCCACCGGCTGCTCCGGTTCCGGCGGTTTTTCCGGCGGCGGCGGAGGCGGTGGCGGCAGCGGGATGATCGCCGGCACCTTGGGCGCCTCGCGGCGCACGCCGCTCATGTCGTTGGCCCACTCCCAGACCAGCCAGGCGAGGCCGGCGAGCAGCAGCGCGCCGAGGCCCCACTTGAGGTAGCGCAGGGTCGGGTTCGCCGGGCGGCCGTCGATGGACAGCGGCGCGGCATTTTTCGGCTCGGGGGTGTGCTTGGGATCGGCGGACATGTTCATCCCGGGCCTCAGGTCGGTTTGCCGGTGACCAGGCCGACCTGGGACAGCTCCAGGCGGCGCAGCAGGTCGAGGACCTCGATGACCTTCTGGTACTGCACCGTGGCGTCGCCGCGGACCACTACCGGGAAGTCGGGGTTGAGGGCCTTCTCCGTACGCAGGCGGTCCTCCAGCTCGGGCAGGGTCACCGGGTAGGCGTCGAGGAACACCTGGCCGGCGTCGTTCACCGAGATCGCCTTGGTCTTGGGCTGCGACAGCGCCACGGTGGCACTGGCCTTCGGCAGGTTGATCTGGATCCCGGCGACCTGGGCGGTGGCGGTGAGGATGAACATCACCAGCACCACCATCAGCACGTCCACCAGCGGGGTGATGTTGATGCTGTCGACGGCGCCGTCGTCGTCATCGTCGTGGCTGCTGTTCACGGAAGCCATGGCGTTCTCCTCAGGCCGGCAACGGCTGGCCGTTGCGACGATGGGCCACTTCGCTGAGCTGGCTTTCGCCATGCACCTCGGCGAGGCGGGTGACGAACTCGTCGACGAACACCCGCATGTCCGCGCTGACTTCCTTGTTCCGCGTGACCAGGCGGTTGTAGCCGAACAACGCGGGGATCGCGACGAACAGGCCCATGGCCGTGGCCAGCAGGGCGGCGGCCATGCCCGGGGCGATGGCATTGATGTTGACGTCGCCGGCCATGGCAGTGCCGAGGAACACCACCATGATCCCCAGCACGGTGCCGAGCAGGCCGATGTAGGGGCCGCCGGCGATGGCGTTGGACAGGCTCGACAGGCGCGAGCCGAGCTGCTGGTTCTCCTTGATGCGCACGCCGTCCATGGAGGCGCGGATCGCCTCGATGGTGGCCGCGGAGACGGAAGAGGTGTCGGCGCCCTGCTCGCGGCGGGTGCGGATCTCCTTCACCGCCACCTGGTACAGGCGCCACAGCGAGGAGTGTTGCAGGCGGGCGGCCAGCTCGCGGTCGTCGGCGAGCAGTTCCAGGCGCGTGCCGACCTCGGCGAAGCGCTCGCGGAACAGCCCGTTGGCACGACTGACGCGGCCGACGTTCTGGTTCTTGCGGTACATGATGACCCACGACTGGACCATCATCAGCGCCAGGATCGCGATGATCACCCAGGCATCCAGCGGCACTGCGTTGAGCAGGAAGCCGAGCTTGCCGAAGCCGAAGCCGGACTGCTTCTCGTCGACCCCGTAGGCCACCAGGCGCGACTCGGCGCCCTGGGCGGTGGCATCGGCGAGGAGCAGCGCCGCCGGGCGGGCGATCTTCGACAGGCGCAACTCGTCGATGGCGCCCTGGAAGGGTTGCAGGGTCGGCGCCGCGGCGCTCGCCTCACCTTCCCCGCTTGCCGCTTCGGTGGCGACCGCAGGCGCGGCCTGGCCTTCCGCGCCGATGGCGATCGCGCCGCTGAACGCCGGCAGCGCCGCCGCCAGGCTGGCGACTTCGCGACCGCCGAGATACAGCGCCAGCCGGGTACCGTCGGCGACCAGCGCCAGATGCTGCCATTGCCCCTGCGCCAGGGCCTGGCTGGCGGCAGCGCGCTGACCGTTCAGCTCGACGAAGGGCGCGCCCTGGGCCAGGCCGACCAACAGGGCGTTGCCGCCTTCGCGGCGCGACAGCAGGACCTGTTCGCCGGCCAGTTGGTCGGGACGCACCCAGCCGCTGAAGCTGAAGGTGCCACCGGCGCTCACCGCCAGCGATGGGCTGGCCGGCAGCAGCAGCGGCTGGCCCAGCAGTTGCGCGGAGCGACCGATGACGCCCTCCACCGGACTGCCGGCGGCGGTCTGCGCATTGTTGGCGTAGGCGGTGGAGTCCCGCGGCGGAGTGCCCGGCGCACCGTCGAAGTGATAGACCAGGGTGTAGTCCGGGTCGAACACCGACTGGCCGTTGCCGCTCTCCGGCGCCTTGGCGTTGCCGTAGTACATCCAGATGTCCTGGCGCTGGCCACCCTCCACCCGCGGCACGTCGACCCAGATCAGGGCCATGCCCATCAGTGGGTCGAAGCTCTCGACCTGGTGGCGCAACACGGTCTTGTCGTCGGCGGCGACGAAGCGAATGTCCGAGCCGTTCTCGTTGACCCCGTCGAAGGTGAAGTTGCCGGTATGCAGGCGCACCAGCAACGGCAGGCGACCGAGACTCTCGTTGATCGCCGCGCCTTGCGGGGTGGTATCGACCGAGACCTGCTTGCGGTACTGCCAGTCGTCCTGCCACCAGGCACTGGCGCTGGCCGGGGCCAGCAGGCCCAGGCAGATCAGCGATGTCAGCAATAAGCGATACATGTGGGGTTACTCCGGGGTCAGCGTCAGAAGCTCGCCTGCACGCTGAAATGCAGGCGCGAGTCGTGTTTGTCGGTGTTCGTCCCTTCCAGCAGCGGGAAGGCCCAGTCGAGGCTGCCGGACAGCCAGTCGGCGAGTTGCGCGCGGGTGCCGATGCCGACGCTGGCCAGGCTGAAGTCGTCGTCCTGCTCGGGCAGCGCATCCTGCAGGCGCAGTTGCGCGCCCTCGGCGAACACGTAGAAGCGCCAGTCGTTGACATAGCTGCCGGCGCGCTTGCCGAGGAAGCGTCCGAGGGACGGCGTACGCCATTCCTGGGAGAGCAGGTAGCCGTCGTCGGCGGTGTTCTCCGCCGCCAGGTAGCCACGCACGCTGGTGGCACCGCCGGCAGCGAACTGTTCGTTGGAGATCAGCGGCCCGGAGGCGAGCTGGAAGGCCGCCTTGGTCGCCACCTGCCAGTCGCCGCCGAAGGTCAGGGTGTGGTTGAGATCGCCCTTGAGCACACCGAAGCCGGACTTGGCGCGATAACGCTTGCGGTCGAATTCCTCGTCGTCGTCGCCGTAGCCGAGGAGACTGCCGGTACCGGCCACCAGGCTCAGGCCGAGGGCCAACTGGGAACGTTCGGTGTAGCGGAAGCCGTTGTAGCTGAGGGTCAGCGGGGCGTACTTGATCGGCACCCTGTCGTTGTTGCCGCCGATCCGGGTCTGTTCCTCGAAGTCCTTGAAGTCGACGCCGAAGGAGAACGAGTGCGACCAGAGGCCGGTGACCGGCAGGCTGTAGATCGCCGCGACGCCATAGGAATGGCCCTGGCCGACCACATTCATGCTGCCCACCGTGGCCACGTCGCTGTCAGACTGGTAGCCGGACAGCTGCACGCTCCAGCGCTGGCTCAGCGGCGCGGTGTAGGAGCCGGACCAGACCTTGGCGTTGTCCTGGTCCTGCGGCGCGGTGAAATAGGTCAGCGAGATGGCGTGGCCGAGTTGCCAGAGGTTGTCGTAGCCCAGCGAAACCACCGAGCGCAAGTGACGGGTGTCGGCGCTGTAGTCGTTGTTCAGGCCGATGCTGGCGTGCCAGGGATTCTTGTCTTCCACCTGCAGGTCGACGTCCATGGTGCCGGGCCGCTGGCCCTCGCGCACCATCGGCAGCACCTGGCGGCCGGGGGTGCGGTTGACCTGCGCCAGCTCGCGCTGAACCTGGGCGAAGTCGGGTACCTTGCCCTCCTCCAGGGCCGGCACTTCCTCGCGCAACTCCACCGGCGAATAGTGCTTGGCGCCGACCACCCGAACGCGACCGACAGTGGTCTCGGTGACCTGCAGGTAGACCACCCCGCCGCTCACCTGCTGCTCCGGCAGCTCGACGTAGACCGACTGGTAGCCCTTCTCCTGGTAGGCGGCCTGCAGCGCATCGCGCGCCCCCTCGATGTCGCCCAGGCTGCGCTGCGGTCCAAGGAAGGGATACACCGCCGCCTCGATGGCGCGGTTGTCCAGCACGGTGTTGCCGCGTACCACGTACTCGTTGATGTCCACCAGACGCTGGGGCTCGGCTCCCGCCGCGGCGGGAGGGGCCTCGTCGGCCAGCGAAGCGCACGACAATGCGACAGCCAGGCAACCGATCGACCAGCGCTGGCGAAACGGGTGCGCACAATTGAACAGCGAACGCTTCACACGGTCCCCCGAAGTTCCATCGGGACTTATTGTTCTAATGCAACAAGTCCGTTCATCGAACAGTTCTATGAAAGACAACAAACTAGCGATGACGCATGAACAACCTGTTAAAAACAGCGCCCCGCCCTTATGAAATTTCGTTCTTTTCTATTTTCACTTTCGCGCTAGATATTCAGCCGTCGCGCTCCGCCATGGCGCGCTTGCCATGTATGCAACAAGGCGAAGTTCAGGGAGAACTCCGGCATCTGCATGAGATCCCCAGAAATCACTTCCCCGATAATCCTGCCTATTATCCTTACCGCCTCCGCGCTGTTCAGCAGGACGGTTATATCGCCGACGAAAACCGGAAAACTCCAGATCTTCTGCTTCATTTCCAGGCCGACGAACCAGCGATACAGCAGGTTGTAGTTCAATTGCTCGTACAACTGCTGCTCGCTGGGAATCGCGTACAGCAGTTGCAGCAGCAGCGCATGGATCAGCGGCTCCGGGGCCAACTGCATGCCATGTTCGCGGGCGAGCGCCGAGAGGACTTTAGCCTCTTCGCCAAGGAGACTTTCTATTTGCGGTTTCAGCAACGCCAGGGAATGTCCCGGCGGTATATAGCTGGACACTTCCTTGAGCGCACCCTGCCAATCTTCCTGGGACACTATCCAGACCCATGGCGCCCCATATCGATAAACCGATACCGGTTTCTTGCGTGCGGCTTCGACGATCTTCGATAGGCGCTGGTCAAGTTCCTGCATACCGACTTTCGAGTAACTTTCCATCAATACTCACCGTCCTTCGCCGTATTCACCGGAGTGACCACGGCCGTTAGCGGATACTGTTCTCTTGTTTCAGAGCGGAACGCGTCTTGCTCGAACGACACGCTCATTTCCAGCAACCGGTCAGCGCAACCGGGAAATAGCCGATTCCTTTCGTTCCCGTCCCTGCCTTTCACCACTGAATTCCGTTTTCCTTATTCACACCTGTTTGACGGCAACCCCGCCGCACCACCGAACTTTTGTCATGAAAACTTCATGCGACCGGCCGTTCGCGCGCCGCCGGCGGGGACGAACGGGCATTCACCCGAGAATCGACCAGCACCTCGGAAGTTCGCCGAAAAAAAGGCCCTCCGTGGGGAGGGCCTGGCGGGTATCGTGCCTCCGCGGCGGTGCCTTACAGGATCAGGTTGCCGCGCTCTTCATCGGTCAATTGGCTGCGCGCCTGTTCGCCGAGGGCTCCGGCGCCGAGCACCTGCACGGCGCTGTCCGGGTTGTAGCCCGGCGAACGACTGGCGCCGTCGCGCGAAGGCTCCAGGCGCTCGTTGCCGAACCCGAGCACCTGCACCGTGATCACCGACGGCATGCGCTGCCGCGCGGCGGCCTGCTGCTGGCGACTGACGTCCTCCGCCGCCTGGGTCGCGGAACTCGCCGCGGCGCTGGCGGAGGTCAACGCACCGGTATTCACCGAAGCCACCAGCGGAATGCCGCTGGACTGGCCCTGGGTCTGGATGTTCGCCGCGTTGACCACCTGCAGCGCCGCCACGTTGACGTTGCCGGAGACCCGGATGCCCGCCTCGCCGGCATCGATGGTGCCGAGCGGGGCGATCAGGTCGATGTCGCCCGGCGCCACTTCGGGAATCGGGTTGAGGGTGGCGATACCGGCGCCGGTGCTGGGCACCTGCGGCGACAGGCTGACGTTGCCCCAGGCGTCGTAGATGCGCCGCGGCGGGGTGTACACCACGGTGGTCTGGGAACCGCGACCGGCGTTGATGTCGCCTTCCGCCGACCAGGCCAATATGCTGCCGCCGAAGGTGGTCATGATGCGGCTCTGGCCGAGCAGGATGCTGTCCCGCGAGTAGGCCTGGATATCGCCCTGGCCCTGGGTGACGATGCCTGCGGTAGACGGCGGCGCCTCGCCCTCGATACCGAACACCTGGCGCCCGCCGGGGCTGAGCAACTGGATGTCGCCGCCGAAGTCGGTGTGCACGCCGGCACCGCCATACATGACGATATCGCCTTCGTAGCTGATCGGATTGCCCGCCGGATCGCGCTCGGGGAACAGCGCGGCGATCGCGTTGCGCCCGCGCAGGTAGCTACCCTGGCGTACCCCGCCGACTTCGTTGTACTCGCGGCCGCCGGCCCTGAGTTCGGCGAAGTACACCTGGCGGGCGAAGATCCGCTGCTGCTCGGCGGGCAGGCCGGCGAAGAACGCCTGGGCCTGTTCCGCGTCGCCGGCGAAGCCGAAGCGCTCGTTCAACCACTTGGCCAACTCGCTTTCGTAGGTCCTGACCACCTTGCCCGGCTGCTCGGCCAGCGGGGTGCCGGCCTGCGCCAGGTTGGCCGGATCCAGGTAGCGCTCGAGGAAGGCCTGATAGTCGGCCCCCGCCGCGCCGGCCTGGAGCACGATATCGGCACCCGGCCGGCTGTCGCCCGGCACCACCGCACCGAGACTGGTGATCGCCGCGCGGTCCTCCATGAGGATGTTGCGCCCGGCGCTGATCTCCAGGGTACCGGGGCCGGCGACGTTGAAGTTGCCGTAGAGGATGTCGCGGCCGGCCTGGACCAGCGAGAGGTCGTTGGGGTCGTCGTGGACGAAGAGGTTGCCGGTGAACGAGGCATCCGTACTGATCTGACTGGGAGCGCTGATACGCTGTCCCAATGGGGTTCCGGAGGCAACGATGTCGCGCCCGGCGCGCATCCAGACGGGACCGGCGCCTTCATACCAGGTTTGCCCGGCGCGGTTCCCCGCCTGCTCGCCGAAACGAATCTGCGCACCGCTATTGAGCCCGACGATATCTCCTGTCAACGCATAGAAACGCGCCGGTTGCAGATCGCGCGCCAGGCTCGCAGCGCTATCGGGGCCGAAGTAGAACAGAGGCAATCCGCCAATGACGGCCGGATTCCCGTCCGGACTGCCGTTGCCGGCTATCGGGTTGAGCAGCGCGGCATCGGAGTAGCCGGCAAATGCCGGCGTCCAGATCGATGGCAGGTTCGCAGGATCGGCACCTGAGCGTTGCACCGAATAGCCACCGGCATAAATGGAGTCTCCAGCCAGCAACTCCAGTTCACCGTTGAGCGACGGTGCCAGTAACAAGGAGTAGGGAGTGGTCGAGACATTCAGGCTCACGCCTCCCATGTAACCGCTGGAAGGACCGAGATAGATACTTCCTTCCGGGGCAGCCGCACGTACTATCGATGGATAGATGAATCGCCCATCGCTAGGCGACAGGTTTCGGCCTGCCATGGGAATAGCGTTGGTTGCCTCGACCAATTGGGTGCTGGGCGTCAGGTTGCCGCCCGCCGCAAACAGATCGATCGAGGTGTGTGCAGTCCAGAGACTGAACCAACCGATCCCACCCCCTTGGTAGACGCTGCCATCGGGAGCCGTGAAGCCAACGGTATTCGGCACCCCCACCCTACCGGGGTCAGTCACCCCACCCAGGACCAGGTCGCCACGGGTTTCCAGACGCATGCCAGTATCTCCGGCCACCAGGGTGAGGCCACCCGTGGAGCTAGCCAGCGTCGGGCTGAACGCATCCCTGCTGCGCACTTCGGCGGGGTCCCGCAGTAGAGTGTCGTAGCGAGGATCGATGCCTCCCAGCGCACCACTGTACAAGCTCGCGGAACCGCGCAGATTGATGAGGGCCCCCTGCAGATCGTGAATGGTGCCGCCGCTGTAAAGACCGTCAAACCCCGAACTCGAGTAGGTCTGGGTAGCCCGCGCCTCCCGGCTCGGGTTCACCTCCCCGCCAATTCTCACATTCAGGTCACCGCCGCCGCCAAGTTGCAGCGCGCCGTCGGAGGTGAGCCGGCCAGTGCCGGCAACCGCCAAGACCAGTCCCTGGCTGCGCGGATTAAGGTTACCGGATGAAGGTATCGAACCATCTCCGCGTGGCGCGATATTGCCGGCATCACCTCCGGTTCGCATGCTGAGATTGCCGCCTCCCAGAGTGCCGAAACCGGTGAAGCCGACCAGATAGGGAGCATCTCCCTCCGCGCCACGCACATAGCTGCCGAAATTCACCCACCAGGCCGTCGGCACTCCTTCCCTGTCGGCGCTGCCCTGGCGCCAGAGCCAGTTGCCGACTGCAGCGCTGGGGGGCAAGGGGCGAATGGGATCGCTACTTGTCAGTTTCTCGGCCCATTGATCACCAACCACATCACCGCCAACGGCGATATCGAGGTTGCCGCCATGTTCCGGATACCAGGCCTGGTACTGGCTGGTTGAGAGCACTTCGTAATCCGCGCCACCGGCGCCCAGTACCGACCCATTGAACAGACCGCGAGGCTGATTGAATCCCGTCGCGACATCGGCGGCCTGCGTTCCGGCGGTATAGACGCCGTACGGCGACCATTGCGTAAGGTTACCGGCACTGGCCAGGTCAAGATCGCCAGTGCCGGTGCGCAGCACACTGAACAACTGGTTCTGCGGTGTGACCACGGTTTTGCCGAGATTCTCGATACACAGGGACGGATCGACACTGCACCACCACAGATCGCCCTCGCCGATCGCCGTACCAGCAGGCATGCCCAGGTAATTGCCGGGCGCCCAGGTCCAGCGGGGAGGCTCGGCACAATACGGCCCCAGCCCGCAGATCCATTCATTGCTCTCGTCGACCGGAGTTCCCGGGGTGATCCCCCAGTCGGTAGCCTGATCGGTGAACACCAGCCCTCCCGAGCTCTGTTCGATCTTCGCCTGATAGTGCGTATCGGCCAGGTTCAGGCTGGCCGAGGAGTCCGGACGCACCAGACGGTTGTCGGCAGCCGCGAGATCGGCACCGGCGACCAGGCGCATGGACCAGGACTGGCTACCGGCCGGCAGCATCTCGGCCAATGCCCAGTTGCGTCCCTGGCGGACACCGTCGCTGGGCCGCAATTCGATGAAAGGCGCATCGCCAGCCAGTACCACCTCGGTCTGCGAAGGGATCAGAGAACCACGTGCCAAGGCCAGCTCTCCATTGAGCAGCAGGACATTGGGTCTGCTTGGCCCCTCGCGCAGGATGCTCGGCAAGGGCACGCCCGCAGGCCAGGTCATCGCCTGCACGCTGGCCGGTGCAGCCAGCAGGGTACCGGCACCCAGCCGGCTGCCGACCTCCAGCGTCACCCCGTCGCGCAGCAGGCTGCCCGCGGCGTACAGCAGGTTGCCGGCGGCATCGTGGATGTCCGCTACCAGCACGCTGCCGGCGGCCAGGGTATAGGGCTGTTCGAGTACTGCCTCGGTGGCCAGACGGGTGCCGGCGGCCAGGGTGGTGCCCTTGATCGGCAGGTCGTAGTTGAGGGTGCGGCCGCCGAGGAACGCGGTACCGTCGCCGAGCACCACGCCCGGGCCGGGAACCACCAGGTCGCCGCCGAACGGCTGCACCCCCGGGGTGAGGATCCAGCCCTTGTCGTCCGGCGAGTCCGGCGGCGGCGCGAAGCCGTCGTTGATACTGCCGTAGAGGTTCAGGTCACCGCCGGCGCGCAGCACCAGCGCGCCGACCTCGCCGGAACCGTAGACCTCGGTCAGCGGCGTGTTCGGATTGAGGCTGGCGTAGCGGTAGCCGGACAGATCGAGATCGCCCTGCACCACCAGGTCGCCGTCCGCCGTTGCGCTGACGATCTCCACCCCTGGACGCAGGTGGAAAGCATCCGCGTAGGTGGCATTGGTCAGTCCGGCCAGCTTGCCGTCGAGCAACTCGCGGTTGGCCAGCGCCGCGGCGATGAACGCGCTGCTCTCGGCATGCCGCGCATCGAGGTAAGCCTGGTCGATCACCTGGTAGGGCCGCCCGCCGGCCGCCGGATCGTTGCCCCAGGGCGCATCGTCGTAACGCTGCACCGCGTTCAGGGCGATGCTGCCGGCGCCGCGGATGTCCAGCGCGCCGCTGGCATCGATGGCGATGTCGCCGGCGCTGACCCCGCCCAGGCGTGGCGCGTTCAACTCCAACGTGCCACGGGCGACGCCATCAACCTGTTCCGCTGGCGCCGCGGTGCCATGGCGCAGGTCGATGCGCGCGCCGCTGGCCAGGACCAAGGTGCCGCTGCCGGAACTCAGCTCGACCATCGCCCGGTTCGGGCTGTCGATGATCTGCCCGTAGCTGTCGCGCCGCAGCAGGCTCCCATGCGCATCCAGCAGCGCGTTGCCGCCCAGGCTCAGGCCGCGGCCACCGGCCAGGCGGATCTCGCCGACCTGCGCGCCGCTGGCGTCCACCGTTCCGCTCACGCCGAGCTGGCCATTGTCGAGGGACACCTCGATGCGATGCGCCTTCAGGCCGTCGCCGATCTGCAGGTCGCCTTGCTTGAGCTGGAAGCGCCGCGCGCCGAAGACCTCGCCCTGGTTCAGGCGCTGGTTCAAGGCGGTGAACTGCTCGCTCAGGCTGCCGCCGTCGCCCAGGCGCTGGGCGCGGATCTCCAGCTCGCCACCGAGGAACGGCACGCGGGTGCCGCCGGCATCGTAGTCGCCGCTGGCGCCACCCAGTATGCGGCCCTGCAGGTCCACCACCCCGGCGTCCTCGGCCAACGCCACGGCGCTCAGGGTACCGCCGCGGTTGTTGCGCGCCGACAGGTCGATCAGCGAACCGGCGGCCTGGCGAATGTCGCCGGCGCGACTGCTCAGCAGCAGGTCGCCACCCCAACTGTATTTATCCACATCGTTGAAGCTGGCCTTGCGTCCGGCCAGGTCGATGCGCGCGCCATCGCCCAGCTCCAGGTCGTCTTCGGCGCTCAGGCTCAGCTTGCCGCTGGGTAGCGAGACCGCGCTATCCAGGCGGATCTCGCGGGCGCTGAGGGACAACTCGGCACCAAGCCCGGCGGTGCCGCTGTCGAAGGTCACCGCGGCAGCGCCCGCCGGCGCCGCCAGGCTGAGGCTACCGCCGCTGCTGATCCGACTCAGCGAGCCGGCCTCGCCGGTCAGCAACGGCGTGCTCAGACGCAGGTCGCCGCCACTGTAGCGCAGGCCTTCGCCGGCGACGTAGCCGTCCAGGCGCTGGTAGACCCGCAAGCTGCCCTTGTGGTTGGCGCTGATCCGCTCGCTGGCGTTCAGTTGCACCTCGGCGAAGCCCAGCGCCAGGCGCGCCTCGTCGGTCTCGCCGGCCGGCTGGGTATTCGCGCCGTAGCCCAGGGTGATGCGCTCGGCATCCACCCGCAGGGTTCCGCTACCGCTACCGGCGCCGCCGGCGACCGGTGCTGCGGCCGGCTGGCTGGAGCCGCTCCAGACCAGGCTGGCGGTGCGAATGCTGGCGACATCCTCGCCGGTGCCATGGCCGTAGATGGCCGGGGTGCCCAGCACCAGGTTGGCCAGGCTGGATTTGCCGGTGGCCGGGTCGTAGGTGTCGAGGCTGACGCTACCGTACATGTTGACCGCATCGCGGGCGCTGAGGATCAGGTTTTCCAAGGCCGGAATACCCGCCCCGCGCTCGCCGCGCAGCAGGCGCTGGAGCACCGTCTGGTCCAGCGCCAGGCCGTTCGGCAACACGCCGCGAGCGGCCGCGTCGGCCAGCGACTGGCTGGAGCCGATATTGATCGTACTCAGCGCCAGGCTGAGATTGCGTGTCCCGTAACGAACGTTGTCGCCAAACGTCACCGTACCATTGGTGGCGATACCCAGAGTGCCCTCCGAATAGAGTTCGGTGTCGGCGCAGCCCGCCCCTTCCGCACAACCTCCGAGACGAACCGGTAACGAGCTATCCGCTGCGGGTGCCAGCAGGTTCAGCCATCCGTTGGACAAGAGCAGCAGGTTACGGCCGCCGGGTTGATAGATGAAACCATCGGACGAATCGTATGCAGTCTTGCCTTTCCCCAGAGTGCTGATGCCACTCCCACCTTCAAGGGTGATATCCCTGCCAATGATCACCTCCGGTGCGGAAAGGTGCGCGCCCTTTCGCAGCACAACGGGAAAGAGCCGGTTGCTCCCGCCGAACTGGACGAAGTTTCCTTGCTCGCCGTATTCGACGTAGGGCAGCGTGCCAATGGCGATACGGCTGGCGCCTATTGCATTCAGATCGTCCGCAACCAACGACACGCCAGCGAAATCGGAGTCGGGCAGCCCACCTTCAGGCAGAATCTCGATGCCCGCCTCGGCATCCACGATGAGGCTGCCGCCATATCCGCTTTCTTCCGGCGTGAAGTCGACCTTCCCCTCGAAGCTCAGGGCGTTTTCCCGAAGCTCCTCATCCGCGCGCAATCCCAGGTAGAGGGATCTGGCATCCACTGGCAACATCGCTCTGGGGATGTTCTTGCGCGCGGCATCGGCGCGAATGAAATCCGCATAGCTCATTTCGTTGTACTGCGAGTAGCGGCGCAGCGTATCGGCGGAAGACAGGATGACCTGACGGCTCAGACTGTCGCGGATGGACGTGCCGGCAATCGACAACTGCCCGGACGTCGCCCAGGAGCCATTGCGCAACCCCTGCGTCGCCATGGGCGCGCCTTGCCCCGCCAGACCGTTGATCTCGACGCGGAAAGCGCCCGGCAACAGGGCATAGGTCGAAGGCAGCAAGGTGTAGGTACCGGCGGCCAGGCCGGGAACGCCATCCCCGATGGTGACCTGTTGCCCGACCAACGGCTGGATGGCGCCCGCCTCGCCGCCCAATGGCGCACTAACGGCTTGGTGTCCAGGTACGATGGCATACACCGGGTTGCTGGACAGCTCCGGCAGACGGAACCCATCATTGTCCTGCTGCACCAGGGGATGAAAACGCGCATCGGTCGAACCCCCTCTGCCGGAGATGAATCCAGCCCCCGCGAGTTCGCCGCCGCCGGACAGGTCCAGCCGCGCCCCCTGTTGCACATCGACCTCGCTGGCATAAAGGCCGACTCCCGCAACCAGTGTCCCAGCAGCGAGAGCGCCCCCGGCACCGGTCAGTTGAATGGGGACCTGGTTGACCAGATAGTTGATCCCATCGGTCGTGCCTCCATAGGGCATGACCAGCTCAGCGCCGCTGACCGAGGTCAGGCTACCCGGCAACAACCTTACCGTGCCCGGGGCACGATCCAGATTGCTGCCGAACTGGATGAGCCCCAGCGGCGCACGCACCACGCCACCCTGCTCGATATTCGATGCCATGAACGCCAGACTGCCGAATACCGACAGCGGAGTGTCCGGCAAGGACTCGCCGCTACGTTCGATAGCCAAATGCCGTTCGGCATCGAAGACGGCCTGCCCCCTCTCATCCAGTCCATACCCGGCATAGAGGGTCGAACTCGCTCCCGTCACCGGATAGAGTTGGGCCGCAGTCAGTTGCAGATCGCCGTGGGTTATCAAGCGCCCCGACGGATCGCCATTCTCTGGATAGTCGCCAGCGAAACGCAGGTCGCCCTCGCTGCGCAGCGTTACCTTCTCGAAACCTGGTCGCTGATAGCGGACAGCCTCTGCGTTGACCCCATTGATCACCCCGTCGCTACCGAATGACAAGCGCCCGGCGATATCCAGCAGACGCCCGGCAGAAACCTGCAAGCGAACCTGCTCCGCTGTCGCGGTCGGCCCGTACGTGAGACGCGGACGAAACTCGCCAGAGGCCTGCTGCCCATACATCCCGATGCCGGAAAGGCGGACATAGGGCGCCTGCAACTTCACCTCGCTCGGCCCGCCACCTGTGGCGGCTATCGTCCCCGCGTACAGATTCAGGCTGCGCCCCATCGCAAGATCGATGTTCCCCTCGAACGACAGCGGACCGTTGCTGAACAACGAAAGTTGGTCGAATCCGCCGCCCGTCAGCGACTGCGTCCCAACTCGGCTCTGGCCATAGCGCAGAGCCGAATCGTCCATTCCCGGTTGCAGCAAGGTCGGTAATCCCGAATCGGCATGCCCTGCCGTCAGGATCAGCTCGCGCATGGCCAATACCCGGTCATCCACGACAGTAAAACCTTGGTACAGGGGAGCGTCCGCAATGATCTCCAGGCTGCCGCCCGCCGCTCCCGAGCCGCCGGCTGCGGCGCGCAACGAACCGTCAAGATACAGCCCATTGTAGGAACTGAGAGCGATGCGCCCGCCGTCGCCGGTCAGCAAAACCCTTCCCAGTCCCGGTACATCCAGCTGTGCCTGGCTGCCGGAGGCCTCCAGTCGTGCACCGGGGCGTACGATGACGAACGCATCCGCCGAGGTCGCGATCGCCTTGCCCGGATCGATCTCGCCGCCGATGACGATGCTGCCGCCGGACTGTACTTCTCCATAGCGGCGACCGCGCCCATCCACGGCAGTGACAGCGCGGCCGGCAACATCCAGCAATGCCTGCTCTCCAATCCAGATGGAGCGTGCATGGGGCTGGCCTTGGGCCTTGGGCTGATTGTCCTGGGTAACGTCGAGCGCGCCGAACTGCTGCTGGCGCACGTCGATGCGTCCGCCCCAAGCGTTCAGAGTGCCATCCAAGGTGATCTGTCCGGGACCGCGCAGGACGATGGCGCGCCCCGGATCGACCTCGACCAGCGAACCGCGCCCCAGCTCCAGCGTCTGGCTGGCGGGATCGAGCTGCCCGAGGATATTGCCGTCGCCGCCTGCCTGCAGGTACAGGTCCGCCCCTTCGCGTTGGATCAAGCGTCCGGCCAAGGCATCCTCCAGGTACAGCGGCGGTGTCCAGGCCTCCAGCGCCTCTCGCGGCGCCTCGCCAGCCGCGACCTCGCCGGCCCCGCTGGCGAAACGGTAGACCGGCCGCGCGACCCGCACCTGGGCATCCTCGGCTACCGTCAATCCGGAGCGACCGACCACCCGGTAGCTGGCGAAGCCCTGCTGGAAGAAATCTTCGGCCAGTTGCAGGCTGCCATCCCCGAGGTCGTCGCCGCCGATCCGCACCTTGCCGCTCTGCAGCGACAGCGTGCCGGCGCCACTCGTGCCGAGACCATTCAATGTGCCGCCCAACTGCAATTGGCCATCGCTGGCCTGCGCCAGCCCGGCACTGGCGTGCAAGGCGATGTCGCCGCCGCGTCCGCCCAGTCGTTTGCCGTCGGCCAGCAGCGCCGCCCCGGACGACACGTCGAGCAGACTGCCCTGTCCCAGGCTCAGGTCGCCGCCGCTGCGCAGGGAAATCCGTCCGCCGTCGCGGTAGGCCAACGTATCGTTGTCCTCCGGCGCCAGCAGCAGGTTGCTCCACAAGCCGCTGGCATCCAGCCGTACGCCGTCGCCCACGCGCAAGATGCCGTCTTCGCGGCCGGAATCGACGAAACCATCGATCGTCCCGTTCGGGGAAATCTGCGCCAACACGTTGCCGGCCTGCAGGCTGCCGCCATGGGCGGTGATGTCGGCGTCGATCGCCACGTCGTTGGCGAACAGGATTGCCTCGCCGCCATTGGCCAGGGTCAGCGCGCCGTCGACTCGGATGCTCTCGCCGGCCGCCACCTTCAGGCCGCCCAGCTGGAAGCCGTTGAGCAGTTCGCTGTCCAGGCTCAGGCGGCCCTGGCGCTCGGCGGCCACCGGAGCGTCCAGGGTCGGCTCCTCGGCCGCCGCCTCGCCGGCACCGATGACCACCTGCTTGAGGCTGCCGGCATCGGCGCCGAGAGCGTACTCCAGCAGGCCGCTGCTCTTCACGTAGTAGGGGGTGTAGCGCCCGACGACCAGCTGTGCGCCGCGCGCCACGGCATTCTGCGACTGGTTGTAGCCGTCCAGGCCGGCCTGTGGCGCTTCGGTCTGCCGCTCGCCGCGATAGGTATCACCGACCACCTGGCCGTCGAGCCGCGCATTGGCGCTGCCGATCACCAGACTGCCGGCGTCGCGGCCGACGATGTAGCCGTTCTCGTAGCGCTGGGTCGGCGCGATCAGCGGATTGTAGAAATAACGGGTCTGGTCCCAGCGCTCGCTGTGTGCCTCGTAGCCGCGGTAGATGCCGTCGTAGAGCAGGTCGCCCGGCGCCGACCCGAGTTCGTAGAGGCGTCCGTCCGAGCCCTTCAGCCAGGTCTGGCGGATGTAGCCGCCCTGCACATCGAGGGTTCCGCCGGACAGGTTGATCTGCGAACCGGCCTGGGTCACCACGTCGTTGCCGGTGAAACTGACGATGCCGCCCTGGGCCATCCACTCGCCCGCCGAGTGGCCCTGGGTGCCCAGGTAGCCACCGACCTCCAGCAGGCCGCCGGCGGTGTACCAGCGGTCGCTGGCATAGCCGTTGGTGCCGGCAGGCACCCGTACCAGGTCGCGCACGTCGACCCACACGTCCTGGCTGTTCAGACCGCCGCCCTCGCGGTTGACCGAGGCGTCGCGCTGCTCGTTGCCGCGCACGTTGACCTTGATGCTGTTGGTCTCCATCGCCACTTGCACACCTTGCGCGCCGGAGACATCGATCACCGCGCCGTCGCGCAGCAGGGCGCGCTGGCCAGCGTTGACCGCCACCTGGCCGCCGCTGGCGAGGGTGATGGAGCCGTCGCGGAAATCGACGCTGCCGGCGGAGTCGATCTCCACCCGCGACAGGTCGCGGCGGTCGTCGTCGCCCCGACTGACAGCGGCACTGGAGCCGTTCAACGGCTTGAGCAAGGCCTCGCGCTGGCTGTCGAGGGCGGCGCTGCCGCTGCTATCCACCAGGATCGCGCTGGTGGCGCCTTCGGCCAGGGTGATCCGCTCGCTGGCCTTCAGGTGCAGGGTGCCGCGGCTGTCCACCGAACTGCTGGAAAGCAATACGCCGGCCTGCTCCACCTCGCGGCCGCTGAGGCTGATATCGCCGGTGGCGGCCTGCACCAGGCCGCTGTTGCGTACCCGGCCGGCACTGCTGTCGGCGGCGAAGCCCGGCAGCACCTCGTTGCCGCGGGTGGTGGAGGTCAGGTTGCCGTCGGTGCCCTGGCCACGGCGGATGACGAAGCTGTCGCCGGCGGACAGGACCGTCTGCCCCTTCGGCGTGACGATGCTGCCGGCGTTGTCCACCTCGCTGCCGAGCAGCAGGACGTAGCCGCCGCCCCTGGTCGAGCCGGACGGCGCTGCCGTACGCAACTGTGCGCCCTGCTCCACGCGCACGGCGCCGGCCGCGTCGGTGAAGGTCGGACGGCTGCCGGCGTTGTCGTAGTAGAGGCCGCGCTGACGGAACTGTTCGTCCGAGATGTTCGCCGCCGCCACCGTCAGGTTGCGCACGTCCACCTGGCTGCTGCCGGAAAACACCACGCCGTTGCGGTTGACCAGCATCACCGTGCCGTCGGCCTTGATCTGCCCCTGGATCTGGCTGGGCCGCGCGCTGGGGTCGTTGACCCGGTTGAGCAGCGCCCAGTCGGCGTGCTGCTGGAAGTCCACGGTGGTGTTGCGGCCGACGTTGAAGGTCTCCCAGTTGAGCACCGCCTTGTCGGCGGTCTGCTCGATGCTCACCGTGGTCTTGCCGCCGGCCTGGGTCTGCACCGGTCCCTTGGCGTTCTGCCAGGCCTGCTCGAACGGCAGCGAGGCGTCGACCTTGAGGCCGCCCTCGCCGAGTCCGTCCGGAACATCCTGCGGAAGGTTCAGCGCCGCCTGGCGTCCGGCGGCCTGGGCGGCCTGCTGGGCGGCAATGGCGGCGACGGTGTTGTTCAGGTTGGCCATCGAACGCTGCAACTGCTGGTTGACCCGCTGCTGCTGCGCCAGCGGCGGCGGCGCCCCCGGCAACTGCGCTCCCGGTCGCGGCGCCCCGGCAGCGCCGCCCTGCGCCGCGCCCTTGGCAGCGAACCAGGCGGCGCTGAACGGCTGCCCGGCGGCCTGGGCGCCCCCTGCGACCAGCAGAAGGGCGATGGCCTGGGCCAGCGGCTTCAGGCGCGGCGCGTAAAGCGCGCGGGAGGAACGGGCGGACGACGGCGAACGGGACGGCATGGCGAAGGGGTCCTTGAGCATGAAGTCGGTCGGGCGCCCGCAACGACGCCCGTTACTGGTAGACGGCCTGGCGGAGGGTGGGCCGAAGACTTGTCATGGAAAGTTCATGGAGCGGAGATCGACGGCGATCCTTTGTGGAGCGCCGCCGGGCAGGGAAACTAAGGACGGCCGCGGTTGGTGCAGATGTTTGGATTGTTGATGTTCAGGTTTTCGCCGTTGCCGCTGACGAAGGTGTTCATGACCGCGCTCTTCCAGATCGCAACCAGGGGGACGAAGCCATGGGCGACGGTCGCCGCGTTGTTCACGCTCGACCCATAGTGCCTGGTCAGGAATGCCCGGATCTGACTGGCCGCGTTGGCGTCCCGATAGCACTGGCTGAAGATGAAATTGGTATAGCCGACGATGGCATAGCCACGGGTGGGGTTGGCAAATGTCGGAACCCATTCCAGAGGGTTGGCGCGAGCGGTAGTGGTAGTCGGAGGTACGACGGTGGACACGGCCGCCACGACATTGGCCGCGCTCGGCAGAAGCCCGTTCACCCGCGCGATCTTCGCATTGTCGGAAAGAGGAAGCCCCTCCGGTCCGGCATAGCCGATCGAACCGTCCACTGCATTGATCGCGGAGCGAACCTCGGCATCGCTCGATACCCCGGTCCAGTTGGCGGGCAGCGGGCCGTTGAGCGGCAAACGGGCATTGGCGAACAGCGGACCGGTGGCGAATCGCGTCGGACAGATACTGTTCAGGTGACGCGCCAGCAACTCGGTGGTGCCGCTGCCATCGACACGGTAGACGATGCGAATCGGCGTGGTGTCGCCGCTGCCCAGCAGTTGCCCCCAGGTAGTCCTGGCGCCGGAGAAGACATCGCACAATTGCAGGCTGCTCAAGTTGAGCGCTGTGGTTCCAGCCTTCCGATAGGGAACGACCACCGGAGTGACCACCGAGGGAATCTGGATCAGCGGACCGTATTCTTCGTTGAAGCGCACGAGGTAGTCCAGCAGCTCGACGTTCCGCAGCACCGAGTCACTTCCGGCGTAGTGCACGCTGCCGGTCGCGCCGAACAGCACCGGGTCATTGGTCAGGAAGGCCCGCTTGCCGGCACTGCTCCCCACCCCCTCATAGCTGAAAGTAGCCGGCAGAATGCTGTCGGGAGAGCCTTTGTAGAGCGCTTCCGGCAGCGTGGCGCCACCACCGGTCACGGCCAGGGCCGCCTGGCTGGCGAAGAGCGTCAGTGCAACGACGCCAAGCATTGGCTTGAGCATGAAAACCTCCTGGGTTCCCCACAAGAAAAAAGACCGGCAGCCACAGGGCTGCCGGTCCTCGTATCGATTCGCCTAGGCGAAGCGCTTACGGGCGGCCTTTGGTGTTGCAGACGTTGGTGTTGCCGATGGCCAGGTTTTCGCTGGTGCCGGTGTAGAAGGCGCTCACGATGGCGCTCTTCCAGGCCGGAGTCAGCGGGATGAAGCCATGGGCGGCAACTGCGGCGTTGGTGGTGGTGCCACCGTAGTGCTTGTTGATGAAGGCGCGGACGTCGGTGGAAACGCTGGCGTCCTTGTAGCACTGGCCGAAGACGAAGTTGGTGTAACCGACGATGGAGTAGCCGGCGCTCGGATTGGCGAACACCGGAACCCACTTGCTGGGATCGGCACGGTCGGCGGCGTTGGCCGGCGGAGCCACGCTGCCCAGGGCAGTGGAAACGTTAGCCTGGGTCGGCAGGTTGCCGTTCACACGGGAAACCTCGGCGTTGCTGTTGATGTTCACCGCATCCGGGCTGACATAGCCGAGGGAGCCGTTGGTTGCCTTGACGGTCGACACCACGGTGGAAGTGGCGGCGACGCCAACCCAGTTGCTCGGCAACGTACCGCCGGCCGGCAGACGGGCGTTGGTAAAGGTCGAGTTGGTGGCGAAGCGAGTCGGGCAGATCGAGTTCAGGTGGCGGGTGAACAGTTCGGTGGTGCCGCTGCTACCGGTGCGGTAGACGATGCGGATCGGCGTGCTGTCGGTAGTGCCCAGCAGTTGACCCCAGGTGGTCTTGGCGCCGGAGAAGGCGTCGCAGAGTTGGGCGCTGGTCAGGTTGAGCGTGGTGTTGCCGTCCTTGCGATAGGGCACGGTGACCGAGGTGGCTACCGACGGGATCTGGATCAGCGGACCGTAGGTGCCGTTGTAGTTGCTGTTGTAGGTGGTCAGTTCGCTACCGCTCAGGACCGAGTCGCTACCGGCATAGTGAACGGTACCGGTGGTGCCGAACAGCGAGGAGTTGTTGGTCAGGAAAGCGTTCTTGCCGGTGCCGCTGCCGGTCACGGCATAGCTGAAGTTGGCCGGCAGGATGCTGTCGGCGGAGCCTTTGTACAGCTCGGCCGGCAGGGAAGCGCCACCGCCGGTGACGGCCATGGCTTGGGCGGATACGAGGGCGGCCACGCTCAGCGAGGCAGCGATCAGAGAGCGCTTGAACATGAAGAATCTCCTTTCATCGTGGTGTTGGTACGTTGAGGAAGTCGTCTTGCATGAGGCGGCGCCGTGCTTGCCGGGCTTTGCATCCCTAGCCGGTCGAAGGGGCCGCTGGGGATAAAACTCGCAAGTTCCGGTGACAGATCGGGGAAAAAATCTCGGGAGCATCGAATTGTTTTCGCAGCCTTTCCTCGGGTGTTCGCAGGCTCTGCACCGGGCCTTTTCGCGGGACCTGCGAGGTTCCGCGAGCGCCTCCCGGCGGCCAGCCCGCGACGGCCATGGCGC
This sequence comes from Pseudomonas sp. CP-1, assembly GCF_021213715.1. NCBI lineage: Bacteria > Pseudomonadati > Pseudomonadota > Gammaproteobacteria > Pseudomonadales > Pseudomonadaceae > Pseudomonas > Pseudomonas sp. CP-1. Next base: position 19,924 of record NZ_JAJQKY010000001.1, on the reverse strand, counting down.
GCCCTCGGGGCAACCTCGCTGAAACATGCACCCGAGCCCTGGCGAGAGGCCACACGGGTTGATGACAGCGAGAGGAAGGCCTGCTTGCACAGGCCCCTCCCCTAGGGCGGATTACGCCAGCGGCGTTATCCGCCGATACCTCTCTTCGGAAGACTGCTGAGACGCCCCATCCCCACGGCGGATAGCCGCGAGCGGTTAATCGCCCAGCACGGGAAGGGCTTGTTCAGGCACGGACTACTGGACCAGTTGGTTCATCTCTATGATCGGCATCAGCACCGCCATCACGATGGTCAGCACCACCCCGCCCATGACCACGATCATCAGCGGCTCGAGCAACGCGGTCATGCCCATGGCGCGGCGCTCGATGTCGCGCGACAGGGTCTGCGCCGCGCGGTCGAGCATCGGTGGCAGCGCACCGGTCTTCTCGCCGCTGGCGATCAGGTGGGTGAGGATCGGCGGGAACACCTGCCGCGTGCGCAGCGCCGAGGCCAGCGAGACACCTTCGCGAACCTGCGCGGTGGCCTCCTCCACCGCCTGCGCGAGGCAGTCGTTGGCCAGCGTCTGGCGCGCCGCATCGAGCGCGCGCAGCAGCGGTACGCCAGCGCTGCCGAGGATCGCCAGGGTGGAGGCGAAGCGCGCGGTATTCACCCCGAGCACGAAGCGTCCGAGCAGAGGCAGGCGCAGCACTCGCCGGTGCCAGCCGAGCCGCGCCTGCGGGTCGCGCAGGTACAAGCGCCAGCCCCAGTAAGCGCCACCGATGGCGCCGGCGCAGAGCCAGCCCCAGGCGCGCACGAAGTCGCTGGCCTGGAGCATCGCCCGGGTCAGCGCCGGCAGGTCCTGGCGCGCCTGGGAGAAGGCGCTGACCACCTGCGGCACCACGTAGCCGAGGAGGAAAATGACGATGCCGATGGAGACCACGCCGACCACCGCCGGGTAGATGAACGCGGTGAGGATCTTGCCGCGCAGGGCGTTGCGTTCCTCGATGTAGTCGGCCAGGCGCTCCATCACCTGGGCCAGGTCGCCGGACTCCTCGCCCGCAGCCACCAGCGCCCGGTAGATTTCCGGGAAGTCCCGCGGCCGTGCGGCAAGGGCGTCGGCCAGGCGCATGCCGCCGCGCACGTCGCTGCGCACGGCGCTCAGGGTCTGGGCGATGTGCTTGCGCTCGGCCTGGTCGAGGGTGGCGCTCAGCGCCGCCTCCAGCGGCAGGCTGGCGGCCAGCAGGCTGGCCAGCTGGCGGGTGGCCCAGGCCAGGTCGCCGTCGGACAGGCGCGGGGCGAACAGCGCGCCCGCCCCTTGCCCGGCCCCGCCGCCAGCCTGCTCGCGGACCTCCAGCGGGGTCAGGCCGCGGGCGCGCAGTTGGCCGAGGGCGCCACGCTGGCTGTCCGCCTCCAGGGTGCCGGTCTCGATCCGGCCCTGGGCGTCGGCGGCTTCGTAGCGGAAGGTCTGCATCAGGCGTCCCGGGTCACGCGGAGGATTTCCTCCAGGGTGGTGGAGCCGCTGGCGATCCAGCGCTCGCCGTCCTCGCGCATGCTGCGCATACCGGCGGCGCGGGCGGCTTCGCGGAGATCCTGCTCGGCGCGGCCCTGGTGGACCAGGCGGCGGATCTCGTCGTCGATCACGAACAGCTCGTGGATGCCGGTGCGCCCGCTGTAACCGGTCTGGTTGCAGGCCGGGCAGCCGACCGCGCGCCAGCCGCCGTCCTCTTCGACCCGGCAATGCGTGCACAGGCGCCGCACCAGGCGCTGGGCGAGTACGCCAAGCATCGACGAGGCGAGCAGGAACGGCTCGACACCCATGTCCACCAGCCGGGTCACCGCCGACACCGCGTCGTTGGTGTGCAGCGTAGCCAGCACCAGGTGCCCGGTGAGCGAGGCCTGCACGGCGATCTGCGCGGTTTCCAGGTCGCGGATCTCGCCGATCATGATGATGTCCGGGTCCTGCCGGAGGATCGCCCGCAGGGCTACGGCGAAGGTCATGTCGATGCGCGCGTTGACCTGGATCTGGCTGATCCCCGGCAGGTCGTACTCCACCGGGTCCTCGACGGTGAGGATGTTGCTGGTGCTGGCGTCGAGCCGCGCCAGGGCGGCGTAGAGGGTGGTGGTCTTGCCGCTGCCGGTGGGCCCGGTGACCAGCACGATGCCGTGCGGCTGGCGGATCAGGTTGTCCAGCGGCGCCAGCACGCCCGGGGCCATGCCCAGAGTCTCCAGCCTCAGGCGTCCGGCCTGCTTGTCGAGCAGGCGCATCACCACCCGTTCGCCGTGGCCGGTGGGCACGGTGGAGACGCGAATGTCGATCGGCCGCCCGGCTACCCGCAAGGCGATGCGGCCATCCTGGGGCAGGCGTTTCTCGGCGATATCCAGCTGCGCCATGATCTTGATCCGTGACACCAGCGCCGCGTGCAGCGCCTTGCGCGGCGCGACCACGTCGCGCAGGGCGCCGTCGACGCGGTAGCGCACCACCGAATGGGTCTCGAAGGGCTCGATGTGGATGTCGCTGGCCTCATCGCGCGCGGCCTGGGTCAGCAGCGCGTTGATCATGCGGATCACTGGCGCGCCATCCTGGGTGTCGAGCAGGTCGGTAACCTCGGGGATATCGTCCATCAGGCGGTCGAGGTCGACCTCGCTCTCCGCCGCGCCGACCACCGCCGCGGCGCTGCCGGTATCGGAGTAGGCGCTGGCCAGCAGGGTGTCGAGTTCGTCGTCGCGGACGCTCTCCAGGCTGGCCAGCGCATGCCGCTGGCGCACCTCGCTGATCGCCCAGCCGGGCGTGCGCGGGCTGACCAGCAGGGTCGCGCCATGCTCGCCCGGCCGCAGCAAGGCGCGCTGCGCCTTGGCCCAGGCGTAGGGCAGCAGGCTCATAGCGGCGGCGCCTCGCCCAGCGGTACCGCGCGCAGCGGCCGCGGACTCGGGCGCAAGTCGTAGGCGGCCTGCGGGATGCCCTGCTGCGCCGGCGGCAGCACCGGAGCCTGCATGTCGCCGACGCTCCAGTCGTGGCGCGGCTGCACGCGCTGCTGGGCGCGGCGGATGAAGTCGTAGCGGTTGAGGGTGATGCTGCGCCCGGCGGCGGCGTCGCGGACGATGTAGGGACGCAGGAAGACCATCAGGTTGGTCTTGGTCCGCGAGCGCTTCTGGTAGCGGAACAGCGAGCCGACGCCGGGGAGGCTGGAGAGTCCGGGAACGCCGTCGGTGTTGTCCTGCACGTTGTCCTGCAACAGGCCGCCGAGGACCATGATCTGGCCGTCGTCGAGGAGGATGCTGGTATCGATCGCGCGCTTGTTGGTGACCACCCCGGCGGCGGTGCTGGCGCGCTCGTCGACGCTGCTGACCTCCTGGTAGACGTCGAGCTTGACCGTTCCTCCCTCGGAGATCTGCGGACGGATGTTCAGCTTCAGGCCGACGTCCTCGCGCTGGATGGTCTGGAACGGGTTGTTGCTGGTACCGCCGCCGTCGGTGACGTACTGGCCGCTGACGAAGGGTATGGTCTGGCCGACCATGATGCTCGCCGACTCGTTGTCCAGGGTCAGCAGGTTCGGGGTCGACAGGACGTTGGTGCCGCCGCGGCTCTTCAGCGCCCGGGCGAGCACCTTGAGGTCGAGGATCTTGCCGATCCCGGGGATGTCCACGGTGCCATCCACCAGGCCGATGTTGAGCCCCTTGGGCAACACGTCGATGGTGTTCTTGCCGGCCGTGTTCAGCGCCGACTGGCCGAAGTTGACCCCGCCGAACACGCCGTTGCCGCCGAGGTTGCCGGCCTGCCACTGGATGCCGAACTCGCTGGAGTCGTCTTCGCTGACCTCGACGATCAGGCTTTCGATCACCACCTGGGCGCGGCGCTGGTCGAGCAGGTCGATGACTTCGCGGAGGTTGCGGTACAACGGCTCGGGTGCGGAAATCAGCAGGGTGTTGGTGGTGGCGTCGGCCTGTACGGTGACCCCGCCGGCGGAGAACGCCGAGTTCTCCTCGCCCATCGCACCGGGTCCGGCGCCGCCCTGGCCGCTGCCCATCGCACCATAGGCGCCGCCGCTGCGGTTGCTGCCGCCCAACCCGCTGGAACCGCTGCCCGTGGTATTGCCGCTGGTTCCCAGGCCCTGGCTACCAGTACCGCTGTTGCCGCCACCGAGCATGCCGCCGCCGCTCAGGCGCGCGCGCTGCTGGTCGCCCTCGTTGCCCTCGCCGCCGCTGTCGCCGGTGATCAGTCCGCGCAGGGCCTGGGCCAGGCGGGTCGCCTGGGCGTTGCGCAAGTAGACCACATGGAGGTTGCCGGGATTGCTTTGCACGCTGTCCAGCTTGCCGATCAGGTCGCGCGCCAATTGCGTGCGCTCGGGGCTCGGCGAGCGGATCACGATGCTGTTGGAGCGTGGGTCGGCGAGCACCACGGTCTTCTGGCCCTGCTCGGCGCCGCCGCTGCCCTGGCTGTCGAGCAGTTCGGAGACGGTGCTGGCGATGTCCACCGCGATACCGTTCTGGATCGGCACCACGTCGGTGTCGCTGGCGCTGGGGATGTCGATGCTGGCGATGATCCCGGCGACCCGGTCGAGGTTTTCCGCGTAATCGGTGACCACCACGGTGTTGTTCCCCGGATAGGCATTGATCGGGTTGTTCTGCGCGACGATCGGGCGCAGCACCGGGATCAGGTTCACCGCGTTCTCGTAGCGCAGGCGGAAGGTCCGCGTGACCATGCCGTTGGCCGCCGGCCGGTCGGCGCCGTAGACCGGCCCGCCGAGCAGCTTGGCGTCGGCCTCCGGCACCACCTGGCTGACCCCGTCGACGTCGACCACGCTGAAGCCCTGCATGCGCAGGGCGCTGGTGAGCATGCGGTAGGCGGTGCGCGCCGGCACCTGGCCTTCGGAAACCAGGGTCAGCTTGCCCTTCACCCGCGGGTCGACCAGGAACTGCCGGCCGGTGGCGCGCGACAGCGCGCGCACCACCGCTTCCACCTCGGTATCGACGAAATTCAGGCTGACCGGCTGCTCGCCGAGTTCGGCCGCTGTCGCTGAGACCGGAGCCACGCCACCGGAGCGCGCCACGCCGCGTCCGGCACTCAGCGCGCGGCGGGCCTGCTCGGCCTGGGGCCGCTCGCGGACGTCGGCGCTGCGCAACGGCGCACCGGAGCGGACACTGCTCAGCGGCCGGCCGACTTCCTCGTCGGCCGGGGGCACGCCGGGGACCTTCGGCGTCTCGCTACACGCCGCGACCAGCAGCGCGCCCAGCGCCACGCCCAGTACAGGCCAACGACGCCGGGCATGGTGGAAAGCTGATTGCCTCATGGGGAATCCTTGGGAGCGGAAGTCGACTGCAAATGGATCGAGGCGGACACCAGCCCGCCGGACGGCTCGCTCGAAGAGCCAGAGCGCTCCTCGGAAGGAGCGTCAAGACGCGTCACCTGCGCCTCGCTGACGCTCAGGCGCAACGCCGCCGGACTGCGCGCCAGCCAGCGCAGTAAGGCCTCGCCGGACACGCTGGCGAAGTCCAGTTGCCATTGGCCCGGTTGCGGGGCGTCCAGTTGGAAACCGTCGAGTCCCTGATCGCGCAGGCTGCGACGGATCGCCTCGGCGTCCGCCGTACCGCTCAGGGTCGGACCGCGCAACGCCTCGACCTCGCGCAACACGCCGTCCACCGCCGCGGCCTGCGCACGCAGGCGCGGCAGCTCGGCTTGCCAATGCTCGATCCGCGCCAGCGGCGGATCGATGAACACTTGCCAGGTCAGCGCCAGGCATAGCGCCAGGCCACCGCCGGCGAGAATCTTGCGCTCGCGCGGCGCCAGTTGCCGCCAGTAGGCCTGCAGCCGCAGCAGCAGGGGACTCCAGCGCTGCGCCGGGGTATTCAGCAGGCCCGCCAGGCGCTTATTCATCTTCATCGGCAGCCGCCTCGGCAGTGCCACTGTCTGCCGCGCCAGCGGCCGGCGCTGGCGGCGCTTCCATTGCGCGCACCTGCCAGCCCTTGTCGGAGGCATCGGCCTGCAACCCGTGCTTGCCCAACTCGCCCTGCCAGGCAGCGGCATCGCCGCCTGGCGGTCCCGGCAGCAGCTCCAGGTCCAGTTCGCCGGCGTGGTAATCCAGTCGTTGCAGGCGTCCGGCGAGGAACGGCATCGCCTCGCCGGCGCCATGCAGCAGCGCGGCCAGCCCCGGTACGGCATCGCCATCGGCCTTGCCGGCCAGATAGGCGTCGCGTCGCTCGCGAGCCTGGCGCAGCGGATCGAGCACCACCGGCAGTTCCGGGAAGGCCTGCTGCACGCGTTGACTGCTCTGCCGTTGCAAGGACTGGCCCTGCCCGGCCAATTGCCCAGCGTACAGGTTCAGGCCGGCGACCCACACCAGCAAGGCCAGGGCTGCGCAGACCAGGGGCATCTTCCAGGTGCCGTTGCCGGCGCTCGTCGCCGGCGCTTTCAGCGCCAATCCCCACGGACTGGCGGGCCCGCTCCAGCGCAGCGCTTCGTCCAGCGCCTCGGCCCGCTCCAGGGCTGCGGAGCGCCACGCCGGTCGCTCGCCCAGCCAGAACAGTCGCAACTCCTGCGGGACCTCAGCGAGGCCCTGCTCCGGCAAGGGATGGACCGCAGCGTCGCTCAGCGAGCGGCGCAACAGCAGATGGCCGTCCCACTCGCCGGCCACCCAAGCGTCATCGCGCAACGGCAGGAGGAACGGCGCGGCCTGCACCTCCCGCACGTCGAGCCGCAGCCGCTGCACGGCCTGCTCCAGCGAGGCCAGCGCCGACGCCTCCAACCACCCCAAGGTCAGGCGCCCGTCGGCGCCGCGCGGGCCGTGGGCCAGGCGTAGCTGCGCCGGATCGCCGAGGACCAGCGCCTCGGCCGCGCAGTTCACCGCGGCGGCGAGCTTCGCCGCAGGCAGCGCCGGCAGTTCGAGACTGACCAGGCGGCAATCGCGCGGATGCAGGAACAGCGCCACCGGCAACCCCTGGCGTCGCCGCGCCAGTTCCGCGAGCGAGGCCTCGATTCGTTCCTGCACCGCGCCGCGCGCATCCAGGCGCAGGCAATGCAGCGGCGCCGCCTCGGCGAACTCGCTCAGCGGCGGCAGCAGGCAACGCCAGGTGGCTTTCATGAGCCCACCCTCACCCAGTTGACCGCCGTGCTTTCACCGGCCTTGCGCTGCACCAGGGCTTGCAGGCGCACCTCTTGCCGGTCGCGCCGAGCATAGGCGGTGAGCAGGAACCAGTCGCTGGTGATCCCGACCTTCACCGACTGCGCCTGCAATTGCGGCATGTTCAGGCGGTTGACGAAGTCGCCGCGATTGAGGAACCAGCGGCCCCGGTCGCGCTCGCCGAGCACCCGCCGCGCCTGGTCCAGCCCGAGGCCGGGGACACAGGCGGCGAGCACTTCGGCGCGCGCGGTGTTGCCGTTGATCCAGGTGGTTTCGGGCAGGATGGTGACGTAGGGCCGCAGGCGCTCCAGGGTCGCCGGCGGAATGCCCAGCCGGGCCAGGTCGTCGAGACGCCTAAGCGCCGGCATGCGCGCCGGAAGCGCACGCAACACGGCGCCCGGCGAAGTCTCGCGGCCGCTGTCGAAGCCTGCGGGTTGCGTCTCGGCCGGCGGCGCTTCGGCGGGCAGCCGTGCATAGGAATCGAGTACCCGCTCGACGATCAGCCGCGTCTCCTTCGGGCGCACGCCGAGCAGACCGGCGAGGCGTTCGAAGTTCGCTCGCTCCTGGAGATCGGGGCGCTGGTCGACCAACAGGTTGCGCAGGTTGAACTTGCCCTGCTCGTCTTCCAGTTGGCCGTTGAACGGCAATTCGGCGCTGCTCAGACGCAAGCCACGCATCGGTTGCGCCCAGCGCTGGTCGAGGCGGGTCAGCGGGTCGCGGCGGCTGTCCTCGAGCAGCAACTGGCGGCTCCATTCCAGGCCGCCGCGCAGCATCCAGCCGGCCTGGATGCGTAGCTGCTCGCTTTCCAGGGCGCGGATGAATGCGCTCTGGCGGGCGATCAGGCCGGCGGCTATGACCGCGACCACGGTGACGATCAGCAGCGCGCTGATGATCGCCATGCCGCGCTGGCGATGACCGTTCATGGCGCGCTCAGAGCTGCCAGGAGCCGATGTCGGCGTTGATACCCTCGCCGCCCGGCTGCCCGTCGGCGCCGAGGGAGAACACGTCGATCTCGCCGTTCACGCCGGGATTCAGGTACTGGTAGGGCTTGCCCCAGGGATCGTTGGGCAGGCGCTCCAGGTACGAGCGCCAGTTGCTCGCCGAGGCATCGGCAGGGCGCTCCGCGAGCACCTTCAAGCCCTGCGCCTGGCTCGGATAGCGGCCCTGGTCGAGGCGATAGAGCTTGAGCGCCTGCATCAGCCCGGAGATGTCCTGGCGCGCCGCGGTGGCGCGGGCCTGGTCGGGACGGTCGAGCACCTTGGGCACCACCATCGCGGCGAGGATGCCGAGGATCACCACCACCACCATGATCTCGATCAGGGTGAAGCCCCGCTGTCCCCGATGTCCTTTCGGGCTGGAGCTGAACTGCACGACATCCATCTCGACACTCCTCGGCATGGTTCGATTCGCCGCGGATTGTTTCAGGAAGATATGTCAACGATATTGAAAATCCTCGGGTGCGCCGCTCTTCCGGAGGCGCCCGCAAGGCCCTGGAGCCGGGCTTTCCGGCAGGCGCCGGGGATGGCTCGCGGGAGCGCCCTCCCGAGCTTTTGTCAGGGATCGGTCAGATTTCCCGGCTAGCCTGGAGGTCCCCTTTCGCCGACCTTCCCGCGATGTCCACGCGCCTGTCTTCCCGCGGTTTCACCCTGATCGAAGTGCTGGTCGCGCTGGCCATCGTCGCCATCGCCCTGGCCGCGGCGATCCGCGCGGTGGGCCTGATGACCGACGGCAATGGTCTGTTGCGCGACAAGTCGCTGGCCCTGCTGGCAGCGGAGAGCCGGCTCGCCGAGCTACGCCTGGGCGTCGGCGCGGCTCCGGGAAACAGCGATTTCGAATGCTCCCAGGGCCGCCTGCGGTTGTACTGCGAACAACGCGTCGAGGCCACCGACGACCCCGCGCTACTCTGGGTGGAAATCCGTGTGCGCACGCAGCGCGAACAGGCGGTGCCGCTGGCGCGCCTGAACACCCTGCTGAGCCGCTCCCGGTGATCTCAACCGCGCTTGAGGGTAGCCAGCGGCGGCGGTTCGGCGAGCCGCTGCATGGGCACCCGGCGAACCTCGCCGTTCTGCTCGATGAGCACCGCGTCGGCCTCGATCCGCCGCACCTTCGCCGCACGTGCCAGGACCTCGCCCTCGCGATAGGCCTGGGCCGGCGCGCCGTTCACCGAGAGGATGGCGATCGCCGCGGGACCACCGCTGATCAATCCCGCCAGTTGCACCTCGACCTCACCGGAAGGCGCCGCGAACCAGCGTTGAGCGGCGTCCTCGCCGCTGGGCGGCGGAACGTCGGCGACCTCGGCCTGGACCACGCCGGGAATCGGCGCCAGCAACAGATAGCCCCAGAACAGCAGGCCGGCGAGGATCGCCAGCACGGCGGCGAACTGGACCAGGCGGGGCGGATCGATACGGGGCATGGCCGGCATGGCGGGGCTCTCCTGGCGTATGGGCGACGGGCGCCACGAACGGCGCCCCGGCACCAGCCTAGCGCGGAATTCTCTCCGTTATGTTTCACACGCCGATCATCTTCGTCGGGCACTCTGGAAACCTCTCTCTTCGCGGAGCGGCATCCGGTGAGGCGACCCCGGCAAGGCGGTTTCACCCTGATCGAACTGATGGTGGTGCTGGTAATCGTCGGCATCGCCACGGCGGCCATCAGCCTGAGCGCCCGCCCCGACCCGACGGGTCTGCTGCGCCAGGATGCCGCGCGCCTGGCGCGGTTGCTGGAAATAGCCCAGGGCGAAGCGCGGGTACGCGGTACGCCGATCCTCTGGCAGCCCAGCGCCAAGGGCTATCGCTTCAGCCCGCAGGCCTATCGCGGCAAGACCGACGCCTTCGCCGCCGACACCGAATTGCGCGCGCGCGATTGGCAGGCCGCGCCGCTGCGGGTCAGCGTGCGCCCGCCGCGACCGGTGTTGCTGGACGCCGAATGGATCGGCGCGCCGTTGCGGATAACGCTCTCCGACGGCCAACACAGCGTCACCGTGCTGCGCGAGGCGAACGGCCATGTCCGGGTACACTGAACGCGCGACGACGCGGCGCCGGCAAGCCGGCTTCACCCTGATCGAGGTGATGGTCGCGATCATGCTCATGGCCATCGTCAACCTGATGGCCTGGCGCGGCCTGGACAGCATCGCCCGGGCCAGCGCGCACCTGGAGGACAGCACCGAGCAGGGCGCCGCGCTACTGCGCGCGCTGAACCAGCTGGAGCGCGACATCGCCCTGCACAGCGCCATCCGGGAGGAGACCGGCCTGCCCAGCGGCGACGAGCCGATCCGGGCCGGCGACAGCCTGCCGCCCGGACTCGCACTGAAGCGCCTGAGCGAGATTCCATTGCGCCTGGACATCGTCCGCGCCAGTACCGAGCCAGGCGCGCCGCTGCAGCGCGTGCGCTGGTGGCGACAGGGCAAGATCCTCTACCGCGCCGCCTCGCCCAGCGGCGACCGCCTGCCGTTGCCGCCGCTGGCGGAGCGGGTGGCTGTGCTGGACGACGTGAGTCGGTTCGAGATCCGTGCCTGGGTGCCGGGAAAGGGCTGGACGCGCCTGCCGGCACGCAGCAAAGTCCGCGCCAGCGGACTGGAGATCAGCCTGGCGCGGGTCACCCGCAACGGCGTGGAGCGCTATCGACGGGTGGTGGCCCTACAATGAAGCGGTGGCTCAGCCGAGCAGCACCACCCCGCCCGGCAGGCGGGTGACCTCGATGCCATAGGCATCGCGGATCAGGGTCGCCACGTCGGCCAGTTGATCGAGGCTGAAACGGGCCTGGACCCGGCGTCGGCCAAGGGCCTTGTCCAGCAGCAGGAGCATGCCGGGACGGTAGCGGTTGATTTCGTCGATCACCGTGGCCAACGGTACGTCGTTGAACACCAGCATGCGCTCGCGCCAGGCCATCACCTCGGCAACGTCGAAAGGCACCGGCGGACCGTTGCGTCGCTCGTCGAAGGTCAGCTGCTGGCCGGCCTGGAGGTCCAGGCGCTGGCCGAGGTGTTCGAGCCGCACGCTGCCCTCCAGGCAGGTCACCACGCAGACGTCACCGCTGCTGCGCACGTTGAAGCGGGCCCGGCTGGCGCTCAGCCAGGCGCTCCCGGCCATCACCCGCAGGCTGCTCTGCGGCGGGTGGCTGGCGATGATCTCGGCCTCGCCGCCGAGCAGTTCGATGGTTTCCTGCTGCTCTTGATTGCGCCGCACGTTCAGGCGGGTGCGGGTGTTCATCTCGATCCGCGTCTCGCCGCTCACCTGCACCTGGCGTTGCTCGCCGACCGCCGTGACGTAGTCGGCGCCGCCCAGGCCATGGTCGAGCAGCGACGGGCGCAAGACGAACAACGCCACCGAGGCGGCCAGCGCACCGCCGACGAACCAGCGACGACCGAAACGCCTCGGCGCGATCTGCGCCACGGCCGGCGACTCCAGCGGCAGAGCGGCGGCACTGCCGAGTGCCTGCCAGAGATCGCGCGCCTCGACGAACGCTCGCAGGTGTTGCGGGCTGCGCGCACACCACTGGCGGAAGGCCCGCGCGTCGCCCTGGGTGACGCGTCCGGAGGTCAGGCTGATCACCCAGGCGTGCGCTTCGTGGCGAAGGTCGCCGGTTTCATCGGCGGCGGAGTCTGAGGCTGTCATGACTGTGCTGTACGGACACCGGAATGGCTCATGGGATGGATATGGCGGCGGTTTTCCACCTGCTTATGCTTATGACGGTTTTCCGGCCCCGGGACCGAACCTCTGGATGACTTTTCTTTCCAGGCGCTCCGCGCAGAACCACAGGGCGGCCTTGAGTTCCTTCTCCACGGTGCGGGTGGAAATGCCGAAGCGACGGGAGATTTCCGCATGCGGCGTCTCTTCCAGGCGCGAGGCGATGAGAATCTGCCGACGCCGCGCCGGCAGTTCGCAGAGCGCCTCCAGCAGGCGACGGATCTCGGCGTGACCGCCGACGATGCGCTCCGGGTCGAGGCCTTCGTCGGCCACCTGCAACAGTTCCGCCACCTCCTCCCCGGTGAGCAGGCGGGCGTCGCCCTCGCGGCGGTCGGCGGCAATGTTCAGGGCAATGCGGAACAGGTAGGCCTGGGGCTTCTTGACCTCCAGGGCATCATCCAGCCGGTCGACTCTCAGGTAGGTTTCGTGCAGCACGTCGCACGCCAGGTCCTCGGAGCCCAGGCGCCGTTTCAGGCGCGCCTTGAAGTCGTCGTAGGAGGCGAGGAACAGCCTCACCATCGCGCTTTGCCGCGAATCGCTCATGACCCTCCCACTCCCTCCGTCAGCTTGCATTCCATGGCCTTGCCCGTCGTCTTCGGCAGCAACAGGATGGTCAGCGGCTGGGCCAGCGTAGCGGGCGTCGCCTGCATCACCCGCACGCCGCGCAGGCTTTCCACCAAGGCGCTGTCCCGCTGCGGGTCGCCGGTCGAGCCGAGCAGGCGACTGTGGCGAACCTCGCCGAAGCGACCGATCCAGAGTTGCAGCACCGCGCGATAGGTACCCGGACGAGTGCGCGGCGACCGGCACAACTGTTCTTCCAGCGCCGCCTGGACCGCTCCCGCGTAGCGCCGATCCAGCGGCTGCTCGACCTTCGGCATCTCTGCCGGCAGCGGCGCAGCGTTCCTGACGGCCTGCGCCGGCAGCAGGGTGAACGCTTCCTGGCTGGTGTAGCGCGCCATCAGGCCGGTTCCGCCGAGCAGTCGGGTCAGGGCGTCGCTGGCGGTGAAGCGCCCCTGCAAGCGGGCCGAGCGCCGTCCACGGGCCAGTTCGCCATCCACCAGAACCGCCATTCCCGTCACCCCGCTGTAGGTCACCAGCGCCGATGCCAGGCTCTGCGGAGGAATATCGAACGCGTGCACCGCCAGGCGCAACGGCGGCCTGCCGCCATCGCCCGGCACGGCGCCGGACGCCGGCAGCAGCATGCCGAGACCGAGCAACGACACTGCGCACGACCTTGCCACCCCGAGGATCGACATCAACGGATTCCAGTCCGAACTACCCGGTTCAGGCCAGATGGCCATCACCCAGGAGGGACATCCTGATGGCACTGTGTGACTGTGGTGTGACGGTACCTGCGGTGACATGTTTTCACCGATTGCCGTATAAGCGGGAAACCACCATCCCAGCGCGGGAGAATCGCCATGCACCGTTCATCGCAGGTTCTGCCGGCCCTGATCCTGGGCCTGGCCATGAACGCCACCCTGGCCGACGAGCCGACGCCGCCGGCGAACTGCATCAACACCGAGGTCAACGGCTACCAGGCTTTGTCCTATGAATGCCTGAGCCAGCAGATGGCCGATCCTGACAGCGCGGCCAGGGCCCGCCGCGAACAGGAGCTGGATTCCGCCGCCATCGTCCGGCGTCCGCCAAACCAGCTCGGCCTGTACAACCAATCGGCGACGCGCATTCGCCTGGGCACCTCGTTCGGCAACTCAGTGGAAGCGCAGCGGCCGCCTCGCTAAGGGCCTCCGCAGGTCCGCGTTCCTGGCCGGCGGCGCAAGACAGAAAACCCCGGCAACCAGGCCGGGGCAATCGTCGTCGGCGAGGTTGGCCGCCGATCAAAGGACAAGGAACGCCCCTCAGGCGAAGGTACGCTCCAGCAGGTCGCCGAAACGATTGAAGGCATCGCTGGCGCCCTTGGCGGCCAGGCGCTCTTCCTCCTCGTTCAGCTCGATGCCGTCGAGGATCGCCACGAAGCTCTTCCAGCCTTGCGCGCGGCCGCCTTCCGGCTCGGCCAGATGGCGGGCGCCGAAGTTCTCGTCGAGTTCGAGCGCGGCGGCTTTCTTGAACAGGAACGCAGCGCCCAGCTTCGAACCTTCGGAAACGAACAGCCAGCCCAGTGCCTCGGCCAGGCTCAGGTCGGCCTCGCGCACGCTCTGGTCGCCCTCCGGCACCGGATGGCCGAGGTCCGCCAGGTCTGCACGAGCGGCGTCGTCGCGGGCGCGGGAAGCCAGGCCGGGGAACAGGCGGGCCAGCGCTTCGTTGCGATAAAGCGGCTCCAGGTCATGCTGGAAGAGGTACTGGGCGGCGACGAAGCGGGCGAAATTGTCCCGGCTGGCGAAGGGTTCCTTGCTCTTCACCAGGCTCTCCAGGCGCTGGTGCGGCTCGTTGGTCAGCAGGTTGAGGCGTTGCGAACGCAGGTTTTGCCGAGTGGATTCAGGGGCCAGGGTATCCATAGGGAATTCCTTTCGAGGGACGGAACGCACTGGGCCGACATAGCGTGCCCAGGATTAATAACGATTCTCAATTATATTCGTTATTGAATCTCAATGTCACAGGAAAGGATGCCGACCGACTGCCATTGACCAGAAAAGGACTACAGCAAATACTGTATTTACATACAGTATTCGAGTTATTTCCTTGGCCTCCCTTTCATCCGTAGCCGACATCACCCCACCCGCAGCCGTCGCCGGACGAGGCAATGGCATAGCGCTGAGTGCGCTGCTCGACGCACGTAGGATCTGGAAAGGCCAGTCCGCCGTGCCGGCCGGCGCTTCCCTGCCCACCGGGCATGCGCGCCTGGACGCACTGCTGCCCGGCGGCGGTTGGCCGGAGCATGCCCTGAGCGAAATCCTCCATGCCCGCGACGGTGTCGGCGAACTGCAACTACTGATGCCGACCCTCGCTCGCCTGACCCAGGCGCAACGTCGCGTCGTCCTGGTCGGCGCACCCTACGTACCCTATCCGCAGGCCTGGCTGGCCGCCGCGGTCGACCTGCGCCACCTGGTCCTCTTGCAGGCCAGCGGACGCGACGCCTTGTGGGCTGCCGAACAGTGCCTGCGCTCGGGCAGTTGCGCCGCTGTGCTGTGTTGGCCGCAACAGGCCGACGACCGCGCCCTGCGCCGCCTCCAGGTCGCCGCCGAAAGCGGCCAGGCCCTGGGTTTCGCCTATCGTCCCCTGCGCGAAGCGGTCAACCCTTCGCCGGCAGCGCTACGCCTGTGCATCGAAACCCGCCCCCCACGCCTGCGCATCCTCAAGTGCCGGGGCGGCCTCGCGCCGGCGACCGCCCTGCCAGCCAGCGCCTGGCAATGAGGCGGCCATGCTCTGGGCTTGCATTCTCCTGCCGCAACTGGCCATGGACAGCGCGCTGCGTCAACGGAACAATCCCGACGCACCGCTGGCGCTGCTCGGCGGCCCAGCGCAGCGCCGGCAGTTGCAGGCGGTCAACCCAGCGGCACGCGCGCTCGGCCTGAGGCCCGGTCAATCGCTGATAGCCGCCCAGGCCCTGAGCCGGGACTTCGCCACGGCGGAATACGACCTCGCCGCCGTGGAGCGCTGGCAGGCCTTCCTCGCCGCCTGGGCCTACGGTTTCAGCTCGCAGGTCAGCCTGCACTATCCGCGCGCGCTGCTGCTGGAAGTGCAGTCCAGCCTTGCCCTGTTCGGCCCCTGGCCACGCTTCGAGGCCCGCTTGCGCAAGGAACTCACGGCGCTGGGCTTCCGCCATCGCCTGTGCCTGGCGCCGAACCCGGTGGCGGCGAGGGTCCTGGCGAACAGCCACGACGGCCTGGCCATCGAGGACGAGACAGCGCTGCAACGCCAGTTGTCCGCCCTTCCGCTGGACCGCATGGGACTCTCGCGGGAGCTGGCCGTCGCCCTCGGACGCATGGGACTGCGCCATCTGCGCCAGGTCCTCGAGTTGCCGCGCGCCGCCCTGGCCCGTCGCTTCCCGGCCGAACTGCTGTTGCACATCGACCGCCTCTGCGGCCGCAGCCCACTGGCGCTGGAGCACTACCGGCCGCCGGACACCTTCGACCTGCGCATCGAACTCAATTTCGACGTGGAATCGCACCAGGCCCTGCTCTTCCCCCTGCGACGGCTGAGCGCCGATCTCGCCGCCTTTCTCGCCGGACGCGACAGCGGCGTGCAGCGCTTCACCCTGCATCTAGAGCATCACGGGCGCGCCGACAGCCAGGTCACGGTCGGCCTGCTCAGCGCCGAACGCGAGGCGGCGATGCTCTTCGAACTGACCCGCGGCCGTCTCGAACAGCTGCAACTGCCCGCCCCCGTGCATGCCGTGCGCCTGGAGGCCCGCGAGCTGCCTCCTTTCACGCCGCAGCACCGCGAACTGTTCGACGAGCGCCCACAGCAGTATCTCGGCTGGGAACAGTTGCGGGAACGCCTGCGCGCACGACTGGGCGACGAGGCGGTACAGGGCCTGAGCGCCGTCGCCGAACACCGTCCGGAGCGAAGCTGGCGGCCGCACAGCTGCGACAGGGCGCAATCGCCGGCAGCCTGCGGCCTCCGACCCGGCTGGCTGCTGGCGGAGCCACGCCTCCTCGGCGAGGCCTTGCCCACCGTGCTGACCGGCCCGGAGCGGATCGAGTCGGGCTGGTGGGATGGCGAAGACATCCGCCGCGACTATTACCTGGTGGAAACCCGCAGCGGACAACGTGCCTGGGTCTATCGCGAGGTCGGTAGCGAGGGGCCGCTGTGGCTGCATGGCTGGTTCGCATGAGCGCCTACGCCGAACTGCATTGCCTGTCCAACTTCAGCTTCCAGCGCGGCGCCTCCAGCGCCACGGAACTCTTCGCCCGTGCAGCGCGCCTGGGCTATCGGGCCCTGGCGATCACCGACGAATGCAGCCTGGCCGGTATCGTGCGGGCCTGGCAGGCGGCGCGGGAGCACCATGTACAACTGATCGTCGGCAGCGAAATCCGCCTCGAACAGGGGCCCAAGCTGGTCCTCCTGGCGGAGGACCTGGAGGGCTACCAGAACCTCTGTCGCCTCATCACCCGCGGCCGGCGACAAGCCGACAAGGGCCACTACCGGCTGCTGCGCGAAGACCTGCAACAGCCGCTCGCCGGCCTGTTGGCGATCTGGTTGCCGAACGACCATGGGGACGAGCAGGCTGCCTGGCTCCGCGAACGCTTCCCCCAGCGCCTTTGGCTGGGCGTCGAGTTGCATCGCGGCGCCGATGACGATGCCCGCCTGGACAAACTGCTCGCGCTCGCCTCGCATCTCCGGCTACCGCCCGTGGCCTGCGGCGACGTCCACATGCACGCCCGCGGCAGGCGAGCCCTGCGGGACTGCATGACAGCGATCCGCAACCATCTGCCGGTCAGCGAGGCCGGCGCCTATCTCTTCCCCAACGGGGAACGCCACCTGCGCACCCTGGAGGCCCTGCAGGGGATCTACCCGCAAGCCCTGCTGGCGGAAACCCTGAAGATCGCCGAACGCTGCCGGTTCGATCTGGAACAGCTGAAATACCAGTATCCACGCGAATTGGTACCGGCCGGACACGACCCGGCGTCATGGCTCCGCCATCTCACCGAACAGGGCATCGCCAGGCGCTGGCCGAACGGCGCGAGCGCCAAGGTCCGCAAGCAGATCGAGAGAGAACTCGAGCTGATCGCCGAACTGGGCTATGAAAGCTATTTCCTCACCGTGCAGGACATCGTCGCCTTCGCCCGGGGCCGGGAAATCCTTTGCCAGGGCCGCGGCTCGGCGGCCAATTCAGCAGTGTGCTTCGCCCTCGGCATCACTGAGTTGGACCCGGACCGGACCAACCTGCTGTTCGAGCGCTTCCTTTCCCGCGAGCGCAACGAACCACCGGACATCGACGTGGATTTCGAACACGAGCGCCGCGAGGAGGTCATCCAGTACGTTTTCACACGCTACGGACGCCAGCGCGCGGCGCTGACCGCGGTGGTCAGCACCTACCACGGCGCCGGCGCGGTGCGCGACGTAGCCAAGGCCCTGGGTCTGCCGCCCGAGCAGGTCAACGTCCTGGCCAACTGCTGCGGCCGCTGGAGCGACCAGGCCCCCAGCGCCGAACGCCTGGAAGAGGCCGGCTTCGATCCGCAGAGTCCGATCCTGCGCCGGGTGCTGGCCCTGACCGGCGAGTTGATCGGTTTTCCGCGCCACCTCTCGCAGCACCCCGGCGGCTTCGTCATCTCCGAGCAGCCATTGGACACCCTGGTCCCGGTGGAGAATGCGAGCATGGCCGAACGCACGGTGATCCAGTGGGACAAGGACGATCTCGACGCGGTCGGCCTGCTCAAGGTCGACGTCCTCGCCCTGGGCATGCTCAGCGCCCTGCGCCGCAGCTTCGACCTGATCCACGCGCTGCGCGGCGGCAAGCGGTTGAGCATCGCCAGTATCCCGAGCGAAGACCCGGCTACCTACGAAATGATCAGCCGCGCCGATACCATCGGCGTGTTCCAGATCGAGTCGCGCGCCCAGATGGCCATGCTGCCACGCCTGCGCCCGCAGAAGTTCTACGACCTGGTGATCCAGGTCGCCATCGTCCGCCCAGGGCCGATCCAGGGCGACATGGTGCATCCTTACCTGCGCCGGCGAAACGGAGAAGAGCCGGTGGCCTATCCGTCAGCCGAACTGGAGGAAGTCTTCGAACGAACCCTGGGCGTCCCGTTGTTCCAGGAACAGGTCATGGAACTGGCGATCGTCGCCGCCGACTACACACCGGGCGAGGCGGACGAACTGCGTCGCTCGATGGCCGCCTGGAAGCGTCATGGCGGCCTGGAACACCACCGCGAGCGGCTGACCCGAGGCATGCTCGCCAACGGCTACGAGGCCGACTTCGCAGCGCGCATCTTCGAGCAGATCAAAGGCTTCGGCAGCTACGGTTTCCCTGAATCCCACGCCGCCAGCTTCGCCCTGCTCACCTACGCCAGCAGTTGGTTGAAACGTCACGAGCCGGCGGCCTTCGCCTGCGCCTTGATCAACAGTTGGCCGATGGGCTTCTACAGCCCCGACCAGTTGCTCCAGGACGCCCGCCGTCACGCCCTGCAGACACGCCCGGTGGATGTCCGCCACAGCGGTTGGGATTGCAGCCTGGAGTCGTTTGGCCAGGCGCAACCGGCCATACGCCTTGGCCTGCGGATGATCCGAGGCTTTCGCGAGGAGGATGCCAGGCGTATCGAGCAGGTCCGGGAGGCCGAGCCGTTCCTCGACGTGCACGATCTCGGCCGACGCGTCAGGCTCGACGCCCGGGCCCTGGAGTTGCTGGCCGATGCCGGCGCCCTGCGCGGTCTCGCCGGACACCGGCACAAGGCGCGCTGGGCCGTCGCCAGCGTCGAGCCGCAATTGCCGCTGTTCGCCGAAGGGACCGTCATCGAAGAGAGCACGGTCAGCCTGCCACTGCCTTCGCGCGGCGAGGAACTGCTGAGCGATTACGCTCTCCTCGGCACCACCCTCGGCCCGCATCCGCTGAAACTCTTGCGTGGACAGCTCAAGGCCCGCCGCTGCCGCGACTCCCGCGAACTGGCGAAACTGGGACATGGGCGACCGATACGGGTCGCCGGCCTGGTGGTCGGCCGGCAGCGCCCACAGACCGCCAGCGGCATCACCTTCATCACCCTGGAAGACGAGTTCGGCATGGTCAACGTGGTGGTCCGACACGACCTTGCCGAACGGCAGAGGCGGCCATTCCTCGAGTCCCGGCTGCTGCAGGTGGAGGGCATCCTGGAGTCCTCCGGCGAGGTGCGCCACGTCATCGCCGGGCGCCTGCATGACCTGAGCCCTCTACTCACCGGCCTGGACGTCCGCAGCCGGGATTTCCATTGAGACAAAGAAAAAGGCAGCTCGAGAGACGAGCTGCCTTGGGATGGCCAACAGGGATGGCCACGAAGGGGGGAGCGCTCAAGATACTGTTTATTCATACAGTAAATCAAGCGATTCCCTTCATCGGAAGCCACCTTTTGTCTTTCTCCTCGAAGCGAGGCTCTAACTCGCGGATCGGGATCGGTACGGCGAACGCAAGAGCGCCAGCGCCATGCGGATCCGCCCGGACTCTCGCTACGCTAGACGCGAAAGAGGACATGCCAGGAGGGGTTCGGCAAGGTGAACAGGAAGCACGCCTTTTTCCGCGCGCAAAAGCAAAACCCCTGGTCATCGCTGACCAGGG